>JAMFSU010000142.1 GCA_026225475.1 Duganella sp. | reverse complement strand
GGGGCGATGCAGTAGCGGTCGCCTTTCTTTGCTTACTTATCTTTGGGCGAGACCAAAGAAAGTGAGCGGCTGCCGGGCCGCCCCCGGCTAGGTCGTCCGAAGAAAACAAAGATTCAATTACGCACTGAGGTACCCGGCAAGGTAGTCCGAAGAAAACAAAGATTCAACTACGCACTGAGGTAAGAGGCTGCCGAGCCGCCCCCGCTAGCTCGTTCGAAGAAAAAAAGCATCAGCAACACCGCAATTTAGGGGGACTCGTTGATCGTTAGAGAAATGAAAACCGCAGGACTTTGAGCAACTACCACGCAATGCGCAGCGAGCAGTTTAAAAATTCGCTTCTGCGCCGCACCACCGGGAACCCCGCAGGGGCGATGCAGTAGCGGTCGCCTTTCTTTACTTACTTATCTTTGGGCGAGAGACCAAAGAAAGTGAGCGGCTGCCGGGCCGCCCCCGGTTAGCTCGTCCGAAGAAAACTCAGCATCAGCATCCAAGAAAACCACGCCAGTCTTTTCTTAACTGCGCGGCAATAGCCTGTGCAGCCCAAGTTCAATGGTGATATTTGCGATGCAAGTTGAGCAACAGATCGAGCCATGTCGACAACGTGGTGCCACTGTGGCGTGTGCGCTGCTTCTTGTGTTGATACATATCGTTGTCGGCTGCCTGCATCAGTGCGGCAATCGATGCCGTGGCGTTGCTGCTGTCGGCCTGACCAACACTGTAGCGTAATGCATAGCCGCGTTGGCTGAGACGATTATGTTGCTTGACCGCTTTATCCAGACAGCGCAGTGCCACTTCGGCTTGTGGCCGATTGGTGTTGGGCAGCAGCACAGCGAATTCGTCACCGCCGAGGCGGCCGACAATGTCCGACTGGCGGAAGCTGCTGGCCAGGATCGCGCTGAAGTCTTGCAGTGCCCGATCACCCTCGGCGTGGCCATATTGATCATTGATCTGTTTGAATAGATCAAGGTCGAAATAAAACAGGGAAACCGGTTTGTCGAGTCGCAGGCACAGGCCCAGTGTTTGTTCGGCCATGGCTTCAAAGCCGCGGCGGTTGGCGATGCGGGTCAGCTCGTCAATGGTGGCAAGTTCCATGGCGAACAATTCCTGCTCGGCCATCTTGGCTAGATCGCGCAGCAGCGCCTGGTCATCGTCGTTGAATGCACGTGGGCGGTTATCGATCAGGCACAGGGTGCCGAGCTGATCGCCGTTGCCGACGCAGATCGGACAGCCAGCATAGAAGCGCACGCCGCTATCGCCGGCGACCAAGGGATTATTGCGGAAGCGTTGATCGAGAACGGTGTCCGGTACCACCAGCAAATCTTCGCCAGCACTGGCCTGGTTGAAGAACGCCTGACGATTGGCAGTGGTCGCGTCGGGTTTGCCAAACAGATGCTGGCGTTGCGCATCGACCAGGCTGACAAATGCCACCGGCACATTGAACAGCCGCTTGGCTAGCCGTGTGAGTCGTTCAAAGCGCACTTCTGCCGAGGACGCAAACACCCCGAATGCATTCAACGCGTTCACTTGATAGAAATCATGCGGCGACATATCGGGCATTTTCATGGGGTGTACTCAATCCTGGCAAACAGAGAAAAACTTTGCTGCCCGGGAATCTTGTATCACCGCGGCGGCAGAGGTAATTCCGGTAACGACATGACTACCGTTTTCTGAAGCGAAAAACTGGAAATTTACACTGTTTCCGTGCTGCAATCCGATATCGCATTGCAGCACGGAAAGCCTTGCCGACAAGCCATCTTGCCTTATTGGCTAGCGTTAAATTGCCGCAGAATAAGGTCGGCTTGTTCTCCCAACAACGGTCCTTCGACCGTTAATGCCGGCGCAGCACCAGCCACCACCGCTGTGCTGCGAATGGGCAGCGACGGGCCGCCCAAGGCGTTGCCGATCTGCGCGCTCGAGGCAGCGTAGACCACGCGCCCGATGCCGGCCCAGAACATGGCGCCACAGCACATGGCGCAAGGTTCGCCGCTGGCATAGACGGTTGCGCCGCGTAGCGCGGCCAGGCCCAGTTGCTGCTGGGCTTGGCGCACCAGCACCATTTCCGCATGGCCGGTGCAATCGGCCTCGCTGTTCTGATTGTTGGTCGCCACCAATAGCACCTCGCCGGCAGGCGCCATCAGTGTGGCGCCGAATGGCATGTCACCGCGCGCCAGCGCCTGTGCCGAAGCAGCGATGGCTAGTTGCATGGCAGCGTGTTCGTGTGCTTGATACCTTGTTGCCGGCTGGTTCATGGCTTGCTCCTGTTGCGCTTCATAGTTCATCGATGGCGGTGCTGCTGCTGTGATTGTCGCTGCTATTTTTTTCGAGCGAAAAACGCTCGCCAGTCTTGACGTAGAAACTGGCGCCGAATCGACCGACCGGATGATAGTCCTGCAAGCGCACACGCCAGAGCTCGGTATCGACCAGGCCGTCGCGTACGGCCAGCCATTTGACGCGGCCGATGAAGACATAACGGCTGGCCGTTTCCAATTGCTCATGCAGCACACATTCAAACGCCACCGGTGCCTCGGCAATGCGCGGCGGCGCCACACTTTGGGATGGCACCGCATGCAAGCCGGCGTGCGCCAGTTCGCTGACATTGGATGGCAGCGCATCACCGCAGGCATGCATTTGCGCGCACATCGCTTCATCGGTCAGATGCACCACGAATTCGCCGCTGCGCAGGATGTTGGCGGCGGTATCCTTCAAGCCGCCGTCGTGCAGCCGGTTGATGCTGACCATGACAATCGGCGGATCTTCACCCACCATGTTGAACATGCTGAAGGGCGCGGCATTGATGGTGCCATCCGCGCCCAGCGTAGTGATCAGCGCAATCGGGCGCGGCACGATCAGGCTGGCCATCAGCTTGTAGCGCTGATAAGTGCCCAGTGTGGAAAAATCGATTTCAGTCATGCTCGCTCCCGTGGTTCATGGTTCATTGTGCTTAAGGTTGTTTGCCCTGGATGCCTTCGACATACCATTTCATGGTCCACAGTTCCGACTCGGGCACGCGTTTGCCGGCAGCGACCTGCACCTGGCCAGCCTGGTTCATGATCGGGCCGGCGAACGGTTGCAGCGTGCCGTCGATGATGGCCTTGCGGCGTTGTTCGACTAGTGCCACTACATCCTTTGGCAGGGCTGGGTTGAGCGGTGCCAGTTGCACGATGCCTTCCTTCATGCCCCATTTGGTATCTTCCGATTTCCATTTGCCATCAAGTACCTCGCGTACCTTGTGCACGTAATACACCCCCCAGTTGAGTACGTTGCCAGTCAGATGGGCATTGGGGCCGAAGCGGCTCATGTCGGAATCCTGGCCAAACGCGTACAGATTGCGGCTTTGCGCTACCTGTACGGCGGCCGGTGAATCGGTGTTCTGGTACAGCGTGTCGACTCCTTGTGCGATCAAGGTTTGTGCCGCATCGCGTTCCAGGCCGGGGTCATACCAGGCATTGATCCAGACCACCTTGGCGCTGACCTTGGGATTGACGCTGCGCGCACCCAGTACGAAGGCGTCGAGGTTGCGCACCACTTCCGGAATCGGAATCGGCGCGATATAGCCGAGGGTATTGGTCTTGGTCATGCGGCCGGCGATGGTGCCGAGCAGATAGGCGCCTTCGTAGAATCGGGTTTGATAAATGCCGACATTGCGCGCCGTCTTGTAGCCGGAGCAGTGCTCGAAAATCACATCGGGATATTCGGCGGCCACTTTGATGACCGGATTCATGAAGCCGAAAGAGGTGGCAAAAATCATCTTGCAACCATCGTCGATCAACTGTCGCATCACACGCTCAGCTTCCGGGCTTTCCGGCACGCGTTCGACGAACACGGTTTCGATGCGTGCGCCGAATTCGCGCTCCAGCATGCGTCGTCCCAGATCGTGCTGGAATGACCAGCCGATATCGGCCACCGGGCCGGAGTAGATGAAGCCGATCTTCAGGCGTGGTGGATTGGCCGCGCCCGCGATTAGCGGCAGCGTGGCGGTGAGCGCGGCAACGCCCGAGGCAAACATGAATTGACGGCGTTTCATCATGGTAAAGCTCCTTGCATGTCAGGAAATAGAGGGGTCGGGCATTTGCCCTAAATCGTATACATGCAATTTAAGTGCCAGCCAATATTTAACTTTAACTATTTGATTTATATGGGTTAATTACTTATTAATATATTGTATACAATAATTAAAATTTGGTGCGTGAGGCGTGATGATGCACCGCGCACAAGCTGGTGGCGTGAGAGATTGGTGCAGTCAGGTAGGCGCTGTTGTCAGCGTGGCAAGTGCCGAAGGATGAAGCCGGCAAGCAATTTACTGCGGGAGTTGCAGCCGTGCTTCCAGCGTTTGCAGATGGCTTTCCATTTCGGCGGCAGCTGCAGCGCCGTCGCGCAGGGACAGCAACTCCACCAGGCGCGTGTGCTCATCGTGCTGGCAACGTGCTTCGCCGGGAGCTTCATACATGGCCACCACCAATGAGCACCGTGTCATCAACTCGGTCAGCATGCGCTGCAAGACTTGATTACCCGACAACTCCGCCAAGGCCAGATGGAAACCGCCAGCCAGGGCCACCCAGCGTGGATGGTCCTGCTCTTGCACGGCATCGTGTTCGGCGCGCAACCGCTGCTTGAGCCGTTCGATGTCGCCATGGTCGATACGGAGCGCGACTTCGCGCACGATGGCACCTTCGATGGCGCGCCGTGCAGCGAACACATCACGGGTTTCTTTGGGGCTGGGAGTAGCTACTGCCGCACCCTTGTTGGCAACGATGTCGACGATCTGCAATTCCGCCAAGCGGCGCAATGCCTGCCGCACCACGGTGCGGCTGACGCCGAATTGTGCGCACAGTGTGGCTTCCTGCAAACGCGTGCCGGGCGGCAAGCGACCATGCAGGATGGCATTGAAGATGGCTTCGTAGACGCTCTGATCGAGGGTTTCTACGGTCTCGGCAGGGCGCGCTTCGTTGCGGTTGATTCTCATGGTGGCGATGATATTGCAGGCATCAGGATTGCAGGTGGTAAGACGCGCCACCCATGCCATCGGCATCGAAGCGCAGTTGCAGATTGTGGTCGGTGCCGCAGAAATGCACTTGCCATTGTTCTTGCCACGTGCCGGTCAGCGGATAGCTGCCCGACACCAGGGCTTGCTGGAGCGGCAACCAGGTGGCGTTCTTGAGTTCGCTGACATTGCGTATCGCCATCAGGCGGAAATCCTTGCACTGGCTGGCCTGGGCGACGCCGGAACGGGTCGCGCTGGCAATCACGGCAGTGGTCACGGCCGGCATGGCGTCGGCGATCAGGGTTGGTGAGGCACGCGTCGGACCCAAGGCTTCGGTCTGTTGCGCCAGTGCCTGGTATTTCTGGAAATTGGCCGGCAGTTCCGGCAAGTCGGCCAGCAGCAGGCCGATCTGATGCATGTTGCTGGAACCGTTTTGTTCAATCAGCAGCGAGGCCAGCGACAGTCGCGCCGGTTCATAACCGATGGCAGCGGCGTTGGCCAGCGCATCGATGGCTTCGGCTTGGTCAGCCCGTTGCGCCACGCTGCGATGTGCCAATTGCTGATACTTGCGCTGATCGACCTTGCCGTTGATGACATATTGATTGGCCGGATCAAGCTGGTAAGCCTGCCACAGCAGGAAGCCGGCACGCAGATCACCACCGGCAATTGCCTTGCGGGTAAACAGGCGCGCCTGTGACAAATTGACCGGCAAGCCGTGTCCGGGCAGATTGAGTTGTGCGTACATCGCATAACAGGTCGGTTCGCCGCCATTGGCGCATTCCTGCGCCAGTTTGGCGCCGGCCTTGACGTCGGCGGTGGTGCCCTGGCCGCGCAAGGTCATCATGGCTTCATAGGATTTGGCGCGGTTATCGCCCTGGGCGGACAGTTGCGAAAATTCCTTGAAGGCGGCTGCGTATTTCTGCTCGCTGAAGGCTTGCAGTGCGGTGTCGATGTCGGCATGGGCAGTCAGCGGAAAAGCTGCGGCAAGACTGAGTGCCAGGATGGTGCTAGCGGAGGAGAGTTTCATTTGGGGTGTACGGAAAATTAATAATCGGTGTATTTGCGGGACTGGCCCTTGACCTTGTCGACCGGGTATTTCTCCCGATTGAGTTGCATCTTTTCGATGACGGCGCTGTGCAGATCGACATTGACGCAATCGGCCAGACGGATCAGATACACCAGCGAGTCTGCCAGTTCGTGACGGATGCCAAGGCGCTGGCGGTCGTCGAGTTCGGCATCGGCGCCGGTTTTGAGCCATTGAAAGTGCTCCACCAGCTCGGCCACCTCGACTGACAAGGCCATCGCCAGGTTCTTGGGAGTGTGGAATTGCTGCCAATCGCGTTCTTCGGCGAACTGACGCACGATGTCGCGTAATTCAAGCAGATCGGATGCGGGCGGGGAGGGATTGGTCATGGCAGGCGAGGATAAGCAAAACACAGACTATAGCCGATCACGGCGCTGTCGATAGGGGCACCCGCCGTTGCGGTGCTAAAGCGCAATTCTAGAGCGAGATGAGCAGAAAAGGAATGGCGTTCAGTTAAGAAAAGACCGGCGTGTTTTTTGGGTTCTTTTGAGTTTTTTTTGGTTTTTTTGGTTTTTTTGGTTTTTTTGGTTTTTTTGGTTTTTTTGGTTTTCTTGGTTGCTGATGCTGGGTTTT
>JAMFSU010000141.1 GCA_026225475.1 Duganella sp. | reverse complement strand
GCATGTTTGAGCGCAGCGAGTTTGCGGCTCTCCCGATGGTTACGCCGCAGCGCCGGGAACCCCGCAGGGGCGATGTAGTAGCGGTCGCCTTTCTTTGCTTACTTATCTTTGGGCGAGACCAAAGAAAGTGAGCGGCTGCCGGGCCGCCCCCGGCTAGCTCGTCCGAAGAAAACAAAGATTCAACTACGCACTGAGGTACCCGGCAAGGTCGTCCGAAGAAAACAAAGACTCAACTACACACTGAGGTACCCGGCTAGCTCGTCCGAAGAAAACACAACATCAGCAACCAAGAAAAGAAGCCGACAGTTTTTGATCGGTAAATAGAAGTAAGAAAGTTGCCCGCCACACCAGCTCAGGCATGGCCCCGTGTTTAGGCAAGATGATTATCGATATTCAGAAGCGGTACCAGCACATCCTGTTGCAGGACGCTTTGCTGATGAATCCGCACCACCCGGAAGGTCGCCGGTTGCGCCACCAGCATGCAAGTTTTTCCGGTTCGCTTGCAGTGATCCTGAACCCGCCAATAGGCACCATGGCTCAAGCAGCCGGTCTGGCAGATCACCAGATCAGCGGCCACAATACTGGCCTCCAGATCGGCTGCCTGATCCAATACCCGGTCAGGCGCAGCTGGCCGCGGCAGTGGCGCTGAAATGGTTGGCCGCAAGGCATCGCGCACCAACGTTTGCACACGTTCACGCAAGGCCATCACCTCGCGCAACAGCGTTACACGCTCGGGCAAATCCTTGAGCGTCAGCGCAAGCGCGGTGCGATCTTGCGCCGCCCAGGCCAGTTCGCTGTCACGCACCACAATCTGCGCGCGCAAACGCATGGCCTGCGCTTTGAGCTCGGCAATTTCCCTGGCCTGTTCGACCAACTGGTCGCTGCAGCGCCGTTGCGCTTTGGCCAGATGCCGTGCCAGCGTGGCAAATTCTTGCGGGGCTGGCTCCTGTAATGACCAGGGGGCGTGAGGCGTTTGTTGATTCATGATGGACTCCCATACCAGCGATGTCGAAGCGATTCTTACGACATGGGAGGAATTATAGATGAGAACCATTGTTATTTAAACTTGCCGTCAACAGGGATATCAATCGATAAATTCATTAACCAATCAACAACATCGGCGCGAACGCCTACTGCAACTATCAGGCGCGGCCGCTCAAATTGTCCAGCTTTCCCTACATCGTTGCCCGCCAGAAATCGTTACCATTTGCGCAGGCGGTAACCAATAGCAACTAAAAGCATCCGCCACACGGCACCAGCCGAATCCAGTGCAATGATGACAAGCCGCAGCCTCTCCCCGATCTGGCGCAGTTTGTCGGGAGCGGAGACTACTATGCGAACACTATGTAATCTGAGTCTGTTGCTGTTGGTGTTAAGCGGCTGCAATCGCTCACCCTACGAGCAACAAGTATTTGAACACGCCAAAGTGCAAGCGGCCCTGAATGCAGAAAATTTTGCACGCGCCCGTGAAACGCCGCCGCGTGAACCATTGCGCAGTACGCTTGAATGCATCAGCATCGAGCAAGCCAGTGGCCCGACCTTGCAGGATTGCCGCATTTCGGCTGAATGATGCGGGCCAAGCCGGGTCACGCTTCAATCGCCGAGATCGAGCACAGCGACGGCATTGAGCGCTGCTGGCACGGCATAAAAGCTGGCTAGCCACACTTGCGGTATTGCCACGCGGGTAGGCAAGCCATTGAGCGTGTCGCAGACGAAGTTGATTGACCCCTTATCCAAACCCGCAAACGGATCATCGAGCAGATTGATCGCGGCACCGGCAGCAAATGCCGCGGCCAGATAAACCTTGCGCTTGCTGCCCGTCGATAGCATAAATAACTGTTTGTCATAGTGCGGCGTCAATGCCAGGCCATCGATCAGGGCTGGCAATGCGGCATCATCGAATCCGGCAAACCGTGCCCGCACGGCCGCGAAATAGTCGGGCACGCGCAACTGGTCGAATGCCTCCGTGCGCGGATCGACGTAATAACACTGCGCCTGATAGGCCGCCGAGCGGGTGTCACAAGGCTGGCCATGCAGCGTCAGCGTGCCCCCATGCGCTTGCTCAGCGCCAGCAAGCAGGCGCAGCAGCGTGGTCTTGCCGCGGCCTTCGCCACCACGAACGATGGTCAGGCCAGCAGCCAGATCGATCGATAGCTGGTCGAACAGTACGCCCTCTGGATGATGGAAGCGCAAGCCATGGAGTTGGAGCATCGCGGGAGTCGTCATTGGAAAAGGTTGGTGGTAACAGTGGCGCAGCGATTGTACGCCCGCCTCAAGAGACAGCCTCTGCCTGCAGGGTGATGGTGATTTCGCCATTGCGTTCCAGCACCGCACGGGCCACTCTGGCCAAGGTGGCACCGTCGCCCTTCTTGCGCAGCGCCACGACAAGGTCGCGCTCGCTGATCAGACCGGCGCGCATTTGGTGGGTATTGATACGGCCGTCTTCGACCAACAACCGCTCGGGTCCACTGACCAGATCATCGAGCCAGTTGTTACGTGTGATCAGGATGCCCAGCAAGCGATGTGACAACACCAATACGGCACCGGCCGCCAGCGTCGGCAGCAGTGGTGACGCGCCGACAATGGCCCGGCTCAGGATTGCCCCCAGCAACACCGTGATGCACAAGTCGAAAGCGCTACGCTGGCCGAACGAGCGGCGTCCGGCGATGCGTAAAAAAATCAACGTGCAAAAGAAGACGATCAGCGCACGCAGCGCCATGGTCAACGGGCTCAATTGGTCGCTGGCGAGAATCAGGTCGTTCAGGTGTGGCATCGGGACTCCATGACGGGTGCAAAAAATGGTTCAGACACAGATCATGCCGAATCGGCATGGGACAGCGCAAGGTCAAATTTGTATAGTGACGCACCGAAGCATCGCGCCATCCCGTGAACCGCAACGATCAATACGATCCACAATCAACGAATCATCATGGAAATCAAATGGGTAGAAGACTTTCTCTCGGTCGTGGAGACGCTCAACTTCAGTCGTTCGGCCAAGTTGCGCAACGTCACCCAGCCCGCCTTTGGCCGTCGCATCCGTTCGCTCGAAGCCTGGCTCGGCGCTGAACTGTTTGATCGCTCGACCTATCCCTGTGTACTGACGGTGGCCGGTGAATCGTTCGTGCCAATTGCGCGCGACATGTTCAATCAATCGACCCAGGCGCGCCTGATCCTGCGCGGTCAATTGACCGGCAAACAGACTCCGGTCAAGTTCGCCATGCCGCATACGCTGTTGCTGACCTTGTTTCCACGTTTGTTGACGCAATTGGAAAACCGCAACGGCACCATGGCCAGCACGGTACAAGCCACCAATGTGCATGATGCCGTGATGGCCCTGGTGGAACGCCATTGCGATTTGCTGATCTGCTATCACCATCCGCAACAAGGCATCGATCTCGACAATGCGCGTTACGCTATGCTGTCGCTGGGCAAGGAGCCATTGCGGCCCTATGTCAAAGTGGTGGACCAGGGGTTGCCCAAATACACGCTGCCCGGTACGCCAATGGCACCGGTGCCGTTTCTCAGTTATTCGTCGTATTCTTCCCTGAGCCGTATCGTCGAAAAGCAGCTTAGCGGCAGCGCCCGGCCGGTGTACGTGGTGCGCCGCTTCGAGTCGGACCTGGCCGAAGGCTTGAAGAGCATGGTGCTGGAAGGCCACGGCGTGGCATGGTTACCGGCCAGTGCGGTCACGCGTGAAGTGGCCGAAGGCAAGCTGACGCTGGCGATCGCACCGGACGATCGGGAAGCGTTGGACAACGACTGGTGGAGCGACGCAATGGATATCCGGGTGTACCGTCGACGCGAAGACAACCGGCCCGCGCTGGACCGTATCTGGTCTTGCCTCGGTACGCTGCATGCTGCACAGTGACAATCAAAAGCAATTGCATCAACGAGCATTAACTCATCGAGAAAGAGGACTACCGTGAAACTCATTACCAACCAGCAAGTCAGTGAACTCGTCACCACCGCCGACGCCGTGCAAGCGATGCGGGAGGCCTTCGCCGGCGCCGGCAGCGGTGCCCAGCAGGCGCGTGTGCGCACCAGCGCCGCCAATGGCGTGATGTTGTCGATGATGGGTGCCGTCATTCCCGACGCCGGTATCGCCGGTGCCAAGGTCTACACCACCATCAAGGGCGCGTTCAAATTCGTCATTACCTTGTTCTCCAGCGAAACGGGTGCGCCTTTGGCCACGATCGAAGGCGACACCATGACCGGCCTGCGCACTGCTGCGGCAACTGCGGTCGCCTGTGATGCATTGGCGCGCAAAGAGGTGGAGGTGCTGGCGGTGATCGGTACTGGCGTCCAGGCGCGTTCGCATATACCGGCGCTGCTGCAGGTGCGTAGCTTCAAGGAAATCCTCATTGCAGGCCGTTCCGGTCAACAGGCGCTGGCGGACGAAGTCACTGCCACTTACGGCGTGCCGGCGCGGGTCGTGACTATCGAGGAAGCAGCACGTCAGGCCGATGTGCTGGTGACGGTAACGCGTGCGTCGGAACCGCTGTTTTCGGGTGACCTGATCAAACCGGGCGCGTTCGTGGCAGCCGTGGGCGCCAGCAAGGCCAGCGTGCGCGAGCTCGATGATCGCGCCATTGCGCGCGCCGCTGCGCTGGTAGTGGAATGGAAACCGCAGGCGCAGACCGAGGCTGGTGATCTGGTGCAATGCGCGCCAGGAACGTTTTCCTGGGATCAGGTGTGGGAACTGGCACAGGCCGTCGATGGCAGCATGACCTATCAACGCCAGCCGGATGACATCATCATCTACAAGGCCATTGGCATCGGCCTGGAAGATGTGGCGCTGGCGGGGTTGGCGTATCGCAAGGCAGCGGCACAGTACGGCTGGTAATAACCAAGGTAGCGGCGGCGTGCTCTTCCTACAGACATTTGCGGCGCTGTCCGATGGGCGGCTGCAGCATTTCTGCTTACAGTAGGTACTTCTTGTTACCGGATCAGGAGCTGCCATGCCGAACCGACCATCTACAAGCGTGCCTGACAAGCCGCTTGATCCCACTCAGGAATATGCCGAATCGACCGAAGGTAAGCTGGACCACAGCATGCCCGGCTCGCCGTCGCAGCCGTCGCAGCCGCCAGCGGCTGACAAGAAACATCCCGATGCGCCGCAGATTTCCATCGGTAAAGGCTGACTTGCTCAGTCGGCCAACGGCGCATTGTCTTTGTCGGCACCGCGTTTGCGGTTGCCACTGCCACGAAATGCCCGCATCGCTTCACGGCATTTGGTGCGTTCTTCATCGCTCATCTGTTCCCAGCGCTGGCCGAAATGGCCCGGACCATGACGCCAGCCACCGTGGCCACGCAAGCCGCCAAACAGTACCCGACACAGCACAAACAGCCCGAGCGCCTGTACGTAGCTGATTGCATGCGCGCTGGCAAATAACGACGGCAACAGCCAGTTCCACAAGAACATGACCAGCCAGCCCAGCGCGGCACTGCCGGCGATGACCAGAATCAAAAATTTAGAAATGTGACGGCTGCGGTTCATGGTGGTTCTCCTACGTTGATCAGTCAATGGCTGGTTTAAGCGTTCTGCTGCCAGCCTACAAATTGAATTCGTCATACAAGCTCTGCAAGCGTTCGCGCAGATGCAGTACTGCATAGCGTTTGCGCGCCAGCAGCGTGTTGATGCTCAGGCCCGATTCGGCTGCCAGCTCCTTGAAGCTACGTCGTTCCAGTTCATGCGCGATGAACACGTCACGTTGCGCCACCGGCAATTCTTCCAGCGCATCCTGCAGCGCCGCCATCAGCAGCGACCGTGCATAGGCAGCTTCCGGACCGTCATCCTGTTCGGCTGGCAATAATTGCTCCAGCCAGTGGTCGTCGCCATCTTCGCTGTCGTTGACCAGATCAGGCAAGGCCACTTCGCGTTTCTTGCGGAAACGATCGATGATGCGATTGCGCGCTACGCGATACAGCCAGGCACCGACCTGTTCGATCGGGTCGGGCAGTCGGCAGGCTTCCACCAATTCATAAAACACATCTTGCAAGATGTCCTCGGCCTCGCCCGGATCGGGGATGCGACGCCGAATGAAATTGCGCAAGCGCGCACTTTCGCGGACCACGGTATCAGTGATGTGTTGGTTGGTGTTGGCCATCGGCAATGAGGGCAGCGTCGGTTCCATGCAGTGAAGACGGCGCACAGGCAGCGATATTGTGATGCCGGCGGATTATTTTTCCTGGCGGGTAGCGCGGTCTGCCTGGGGCGGTTGTTGCGGGTGTTGTTGCTGCCGCAGTTGCCATTCTTGCAGCAGCATTTTTCCCATGATGTCAGGCCGGCCCTGGAAGATCGTCTCGACCTTGTCGACCCCGGTCAGTTGCTCGCGCAATTGCGTGCGCAAGCCATGGTCATCGGCCAGACGCACGGCTGCACTGACATAGTCGTCGATGCTGCCGGTGACCAGCCAGTCAGGAAAATGTAACCGGGCAAACAAGCCTTGATCGATATGCTCATGCACTTCCGGCCCGGTCTTGCACACGCCCACCAACCCGGCGCTGACGGTATCGATGATGCCGTTGGTGTTGCCAAAAGGAAATGGATTGATGAACATGTCGCAGCTGGCCACAACCTTCATATAGGCACCATATTGTTGGTGCGGATAGACGGTAGCGGCGTCGCCAAGATAATGCACAATCGCACGTCTGACTTGCGGATAAATCAGCATGCCTTGCGCCTGACCAATCAGGAAATGAAAATGCAGCCGGGTCTTGGCACCGCGCAGGATGCGCTGGCAGGCCAGCAGAAAATCGGGATTGAGCTTCATCGTGGTGGCCGCCACCGCGATCTGCACCACTGCCGGTTGCGGGCGGATCTGCAATGGCAGGTCGAGCGGCGCTGCCAGTGCCGAGGCGCGGTAGGGCATGCCATCCGATGGCAGGCGCAACAGTTGTTCACTGAAGCAGGCAGGGTCGCCGACGTAGTCTTCTTCGACCACCACCAGATCCATGTGCGGCGAATGCGACGTGGCCGGATGGCCCAGTGCCATTGCCTGCAACGGTGCCAGCCGCAGATTGCACAAGAACATGGTCAGCGCGAACATGCCAACGCTGGGCATGTACAGCACCTGCGCCTGTTGTGCAGCGGCGACTTCGCGTATTTGTGCGATCTGTTTGAGGATATTGCCAGATGCGATGTCGATGAAGGTATCGAATACGGCGCGGCCAGCGTCATCCACGGTTTGTGCATAACCCATGCCGACCAGATGAAAACGTTCGCGTGCGGCTTCCAGCGTGCGCGAATGGGTACGATAGATTGAATGAGCGGCGCTAAACCATTCCACCACCACCAGCATGACCGGCTTTTTGCCGACTGCCGGCATCGGCGGCGGCGGTAGTGCAGTCAGCCCGGCGCCAGCGATATTGCGCTGGATCATGCCATTGATGGCTTTTTTGATATCGTGCTTGTCAGCCCGGCGCGCATAGCTGCAATGCATGTAGACATCGTGCAGGATGCCCGACGGCAGCTGCGACAGGTCGTCGATCTGTTCCAGCCGCGCAGCCAGCCAGGGCAGGATTTGCTCGCGCTTTTCGTAGGCCACTGAAGTGGCCAGCAAGCGGGGCGACAGCAAGGCCAGGCAGAGCCCGGCAGCCAAGACTTTGTTGTGGCTCCACAAGGCATCCAGATTGATCGGCACTTCCGATTCGGGGGTATACAACAGGCAAAATTTGACCAGATCGCGGTCACTGATTTCAACCTCGCGCAGATTGCCCTTGCCGCGGATATTCCAGGCCCGGATTACATGGTCGGCATTGCGCAGGGGGCTGGCGCCAAACAGGCTCGATAGCCAGCGATGCATCAACAGCAACTGGCCAAAGCCCGGTGCCGACAACTGGAATTGGGGATCGGCAAACAGGCAAGAGATGGCCGCCGCAATACGGGTGACCACATGCTCGTTGAGTTCGCGCGGCAAGACGCTGCCGAGCGGTTTGGCACTGAAGCCGTCACCCGGCATGCCGTAGTTGCGGTCGAGGCCATTGAGCAGTTCCATCAACTCGCGCGCAGCCGGTTCGTGCTGGCGCGAATACGCCAGATGCTCGAAGTTCTCTAAAGAAAATCCCATCCCTTGCCCTTGCTGTGCCGCTTGACCGGCTTGTGATCGTTATTGGTTGTGGTTAGTGCTGTTCTTCGGCGCTGAAACCGGCCTGATGCAACGCGTCCAGCACCTGCGCCAGATGGGTGCGGCTGCGTGTTTGCAATACCAGCTCGATATCGACATTTTGCGCCGCCAGCATGGTGAACGCGCGCTGATGATGCACTTCGTCGATATTGGCGCCGGCCGCAGCGACGGTGGCGGTGATGTGCGCCAGCACGCCCGGCACATCGCGCGCCGACACGCGCAGGCGCGCCAGGCGGCCTGCGCGCACCATGCCGCGTTCGATGATGGCCGCCAGCAGCAGGGGATCGATATTGCCGCCGGATAGCACCAGCCCGACCCGTTTGCCACGAAAGCGTTCGGGATGGCGGATCATCGCCGCCATCCCGGCCGCACCAGCGCCTTCGACCAGTGTCTTTTCGATTTCCAGCAGCATCAGCACGGCTTGTTCAATATCGCCTTCATCGACTAGCAACAGGTCGTTGACCTCGCGCGCGATGATGGCGCGTGTCAATGTGCCGGCCGTGGCGACGGCGATGCCCTCGGCAATCGTGCTGGTACCGAGTGGATGTTGGGTGCCTTCAATGGCATTGATCATCGACGGAAAACGCTGCGCCTGTACGCCCACGATGTCGATGGCCGGATTGCGTGCGCGTGCTGCAATGGCCATGCCGGCCAACAAACCGCCGCCACCAATGGCCACCACCAGCGTGTCGAGATCGGGTACGGCGTCGAGCATTTCCAACGCCACGGTACCCTGCCCGGCGATGATGGCTTCATCGTCATAGGGATGGACGAAGCTCAAGCCACGTTCGGCGGCCAGCGCGAAGGCATGCGTGCGCGCTTCTTCCAGCGTGTCGCCATGCAACACCACTTCCGCGCCGAAGCTGCGCGTGCGTTCGATCTTTACGCCCGGTGTGAAGCGTGGCATGACGATCAGGGCGTGCAAGCCGAGCCGTTGCGCATGGTAGGCCACGCCTTGGGCGTGGTTGCCGGCGGACATGGCAATCACACCCTGCACGCCGCTGGCGGCCAGATCGGTGAGTTTGTTGCAGGCACCGCGTTCCTTGAAGGACGCGGTAAATTGCAGGTTTTCGAATTTCAGAAATACCTGGGCGCCGACAATATCGGACAGCGTGCGCGATTCCACGCAGGGGGTATTGAGAATCTTGCCTTGCAACCGCTGGGCCGCGGCCTGGATATCTTCGATAGTGGTCATGCAATTGGCTCAATTTGTCCAGAACAGGGAGCAGCCATTGTAGTGAGAGAGCACACAACTGTGGAAAATCTCTTTCTCCTCCGGCCACCCCTTGCGGTATCGCTACATTTTGAAAATGCCGACAATGCGCGTCAGATTGGCAGCCTGATCCTGCATGGCGCGTGCGGCGGCGGCGGCCTGCTCGACCAGTGCCGCATTCTGCTGGGTGTTTTCATCCATGAGCACGATGGCGCGGTTGACTTCTTCGATGCCGGTACTTTGCTCGGTACTGGCGGCGCTGATTTCGGCCACGATGTCGGTCACGCGGCGCACGCTGGCGACGACTTCCGACATTGTGGCGCCGGCGTTTTCGACTAGCTTGCTACCGCTATCGACCTTGTCGACCGAAGCGGTGATCAGTTCCTTGATTTCCTTGGCAGCCGAGGCCGAGCGTTGCGCCAGATTACGCACCTCCGACGCCACCACGGCAAAGCCGCGGCCTTGTTCTCCGGCCCGCGCTGCTTCCACTGCGGCGTTCAGTGCCAGGATATTGGTCTGGAAGGCGATGCCATCGATCACGCTGATGATGTCGACAATTTTTCTCGACGAGTCGTTGATGGCGCTCATGGTGTCGATCACCTGGCCGACCACGGTACCGCCCTGGGTTGCCACTGCCGATGCCGACACGGCAAGCTGGTTGGCCTGGCGTGCATTCTCGGCGTTCTGTTTGACCGTGGAGGTCAGTTCTTCCATGGCGGCAGCGGTTTCTTCCAGTGCGCCGGCCTGCTGTTCGGTGCGTGCCGACAGGTCAAGGTTGCCGGTGGCAATCTCGGTCGAGGCGGTGGCGATCGTGTCGGTACCGCTACGGACCTGGCCGACCAGATTGACCAGGTTGTCGTTCATGTCTTTGAGCGCGGCCATCAACTGACCGGTTTCGTCGCGCGATTCGACCTTGATGTGGGTGGACAGATCTCCCTGGGCAACACGACTGGCGAGGCCGACCGCTGTCACCAACGGTCGCGTGATCGAGCGCGTGATGTAGATGGCCAGCGCAATACCGGCCAGCAGCGCGATGCTGCCCAGCACGATCATCAATAAGCGCGCGGTCCTGAACAGGTGGTCCACTTCTGCCGTCAGCGTGGTGATGGCGTCGCTCTGGACGTTGGAAAGCTTGTCGATCGCCGCCAGGTAGCGCTGACTATTGGGCAGCAACTGCTCATCGACGATTTTCTTGGCAGCGTCTTCGTTGCCAGCGGCTTTCTCTTTGAACACCGCATTGTTGTTGTCGATGACCACCTTGCGGCGCTCATTGATTTCATTGAGCAAGGCCTTGCCCTGCTCGTCCTGGATCATGGCTTCCATCTGCTTGACGTATTCGTTGTTCTTGGCGATGGTCGCGACTACCTGGTCCTTGTAGAACTTTTGCTGTACCGGATCGGTATTTTTGGCGGCTGCAACAATGCGGCCGACGTTAAGCTCGATGGATTTGTAGAACGCATTGACCAGCCGTTCCTTGACCAGTGCATCGTTGACGATGAAGTCCGTCAGTTTGCCAACCGATTGCAAACGCCAGACGCCAATGGCCGTGATGACGCTAAGCAAGATAAGAACTGTGGCGAAGCCGATACCCAAACGCATACCTATTTTCATATTTTTCATTGTTATGTCCCTTGAGGTTAGATGCAGTCCTTCAGTGCCCCTTCCTTGTTGCTGGTGCTGGAAGCTCGTAGCCGTTCGCCGAAAGAGGGGGCAGATCAATGCGTGTCCTTACTATAACGGTTGGCATGTGCGCGGACTTGAGAAAATTCAGTAAGGTGGCCACCATGTCATTGGGTCAATCAACACCGGCGCATTTTTTTGCTTGCTGATGCCGGGTGTTCTGAACGGCGCGGCATTTCGCTGCTGGACGGCGCCAATATTGGTCTGAAAAACAATAAACTGTCGCTTCTCATCCACAACCTGGCATGCTCGCTATTTAATAATAATAATCACTATCATTTATAATCTGATTTTTAAAATTGAGCGGTTGCTAGATCAAGAGGCCAGATGTTGCGCACCACCAGAGGCTATTTCCCGACGGCGATCGAGGCGCTGTACAGCGATCACCATGGCTGGCTTAAGGGCTGGCTGCAGCGCCGTCTGGGCAATGCCGAACAGGCCGCCGACCTGGCCCACGACACCTTTATTCGCCTGCTCAGCAGTGAGCGCGTGCCAACCACGCTGGAGACACCGCGTGCCTATCTGACCACGGTGGCACAAAATCTGGTGTCCAATCACTGGCGCCGCGAGAAGCTGGAACAGGCTTATCTGGCCGCACTGGCGATGGTGCCCGCAGCCCTGGCACCATCGCCGGAAGACCAATTGATCCTGCTGGAAACCTTGCTGGAACTAGACCTGCTGCTTGATGGCTTGCCGGCCGTCGTCAAACGCGCCTTTCTGCTGTCGCAACTGGAAGGCCAAAGCCATGCGCAGGTCGCGCAGGCGCTCGCCATTTCGATTCCCACTGTCAAACGATATCTGGTCAAAGCCTTGCAGCGCTGCTACTTTGCCGATCTGTCGTTCACAGGTTGAGGCGGGCTGTGTCGGCATCTTCCTGGTATGAGAACAGCACGGCCAGCGCGGCCATTCCACCGCAAGTAGCCGAGCGCGCACTGGAATGGCTGGTGGAGTTGCAGGAGCAACCGGTGCCGCCCGAGCTGGTCAGTCAATGGCGCCACTGGCTCAGTGCGCATCCCGACCATGAGCGCGCCTGGCAACGCATTGAAGCCATCAACAACCGCTTGCAACCGCTGACGGTGCCGGCCCATGCCGCCATGGCGCAGGCCGTGCTGACAGCGCCCAATCCGGCGCGCCGGCGTCAACTCGCCAAGGCCTTGCTGTTGCCGCTGCTGGTCGGCAGCAGCGTCTGGGGCGCGGTCGAATACACCCCTTGGCGCGAGTGGGGCGCCGATCAGCATACCGATGTCGGCCAACGGCGTACGCTGGTGTTGGCCGATGGCACGCAACTGGTCCTCAATACCAATAGCGCCGTCAACGTCCAGTTCAGCGCGCAGGAACGGCGCATTCGCCTGCTCAAGGGCGAAATCCTCGCCACCACGGCCAAGGATGCGCTGGCGCGGCCGTTCCTGATCGAAACTGCGCATGGCACGGCGCAAGCGCTCGGTACCCGCTATGTCGTGCGGCAATTGGCGCAAAGCACTGCCGTGAGCGTCTATCAGGGTGCCGTGCGCATTCGCCCCAATCAGGCCGATGGGCAGACACTGGTATTGCAGGCCGGCCAGCAGGCGCGATTCCGTGCGCATGGCATCGAGATGACCGCGCCGGTCGACACTGCCAGCGTCGATTGGAGCGATGGCTTCATCGTCGCGCGCAGCATGCGACTCGACGACTTCATTGCCGAACTGGGCCGCTATAGCAAGGCCACCATCTCTTGCGATCCGCGCGTGAGCAGTCTGCGCGTGTCGGGCTCGTTTCCGCTCGACGATGTCGACAAGGTGGTCGATACCCTGGCCGCGACGTTGGACTTGCAAGTCGACAGCGCCCAGCATTTCTGGGGCAGCAAGCGCCTGCGCCTGTTGCCAGCGCCAGCATGGCGCGCCAGCCAAGCCAGTTGATGATCGGGCAGGGCCAGGTATTGCGGCAACTAGCGAGGACGCTAGCGCGACACACCGCTATGGCCTATGTTGGCGGGCGCATTGTGCTGTCAGCAGCGACGATCACGCCGCTGCTGACATGGCCGATCACGGCCCAGGCCCAGGCTGCCAGTCACCGCTATGACATTGCCGCCGACACATTGGAACAAGTGCTCGGCAGCTTCGGTCGCGCTGCAGGCATTCTGTTGTCATTCCGGCCCGAACTCACGGCTGGCCTGCACAGCACCGGTTTGCACGGTAGCTATAGCATCGACGATGGGCTGGCGTTACTGCTGGCCGATACTGGCATCCACGCCAGCCAGCAAGACAATGGCAGCTATTTGCTGCGCCGTCATGCCGGGGCCGACAACAGCTTGCCTGCCGTCACCGTCAACGACCTGGCCGCCCCCAACGCGGCCTATGCCGGCGGTCAATTGGCCAACGGCGGCAGTCTCGGCGCACTCGGCACGGCCAATGTGATGGATACGCCATTGAGCACCATGAACTACACCGCCGAGCTGCTGGCCGACCAACAAGTGCGCACGCTGGCCGATGTCGTGATCAATGAAGCATCGGTACGCACGCTGACGTCCACCAATGGCTTCGGCGAAGACTTCCAGATCCGCGGCTATACCGTCGCCAGTGGCGATGCCGGTCTCAATGGTTTGTATGGTCTGACGCCATCGAGCCATATGCCTGCGGCCCTCATGGAACGGGTGGAAGTGCTCAAGGGCCCCAATACCCTGCTCAATGGCATGAGCCCCAATGGCAGTGTCGGCGGCGGCATCAACATCGTCACCAAACGCGCCGGCGACGAGCCCCTTACGCGCCTGACCACCAGCTTCGTCAGTGCCGGTCAGATTGGCATGCAGGCCGATGTCGGGCGTCGCTTTGGCACCGACAATGCCTGGGGCATCCGCGTCAACGGCATGGTGATGGATGGCGCCACCAGTATCAAGGATGGTCGCCAGCAGCAAGGCCTGGGTGCGCTGGCGCTGGATTACAAAAGCGCTGGCCTGCGCTGGTCACTGGACACCTACAGCCTGTATGAAGACAACCTCAATCTACGCCCGCAGATCGGCTTCAATACCGATGTGAGCGCGCTGCCGGCGGCACCGGCGGCCAACGCCAACTGGTTTCCCGGCACCCGCATGAAGTATGCCGATTCGGTGCTGGCGCAGCGTCTCGACGTCGACCTCAACGCGGACCTCACCCTCTATGGCGCGGCCGGTTATCGCTATGGCAATTTCCAGCAGACCTTGCCCTATGGAGCGGTCGACAGCGACGGTAACGGCACCGTTGGCAATGCCTACTACGATGCCTACAGCAAGACCGCCAGCGCCGACGTTGGCATGCGTGTGCACCTGCGCACCGCTGGTGTCGGTCACACCGTGGTGCTGGGCCTGACACAGTTGAATCAGGAAACCGGCTATGCCTATGTCACCGGCGATTATTCCAGTAGTTTCAGCATCTACAATCAGACCGCGCTGCCGACCATCAGCACCAGCCGCAGCACCCCCGCACGCGAGTCGAATACGCGCCTGAGCAGCCTGACGCTGATCGATACGCTGTCCTTCGCCGATGGCAAACTCTTGGTCACCGGCGGCGTACGTCGTCAGAGTGCCATCACCGACGCCTACAGCATCAGTACCGGCCTGCAAACCGCGACCATGAGCGCCAACATCCTCTCGCCACTGCTGGGCGTTGTACTCAAACCGAGCGAGCGCCTGTCGCTCTACGCTAATTACACTACAGGTCTAACGCCCGGTGGCGTGGTCAGCGGCACCCAATATGTCAATTTCGGGCAGGTACTGGCACCCTACCAGGCCACGCAATACGAGACCGGCGTCAAGTTTGACTGGGGCCGTGTGATGACCAGCGCTGCGCTGTTTCAGATCAACCGCGCCAGCGCGATCAGCACGCAGCTCGATGCGACCACGCTATCGTATGGATACAACGGCCAGCAGCGCAATCGTGGCCTGGAATTGTCCGCCTATGGCGAGCTCATCCCCGGTCTGCGCCTGATGGCCAGTGCCACCTTCTACCAGGCCAGGCTGACCCACACCGACGGCGGTACCTACGATGGCAATACGCCCACCGGCGTGCCCAAGCAAACGTTCAATCTGGGCGGCGACTGGGAATTGCCCTGGGTCGGCGGCATGAGCATCAATACCCGCGTGATCTACACGTCATCGGAATATTTCAATGCCAGTAACACACTGAGCATCCCTGGCTGGACCCGTGTCGATATCGGCGCGCGATACCGCACCCGCATCGCCGGCAAACCGGTGGTGTTGCGCGCCAATGTCGAGAACCTGTTCAACCGCGACTACTGGCTCGACAGCGCAAGCTATGTCACTGTGGCTGCCGGCCGCACCTTGCTGTTGTCGGCGCAGGTGGATTTCTGAAACCAATCTGACATACCAGTGAGAATGATTTGCTGTGCGTCAGGTTTTCGTCAGGCATTGCTGACACTTCTCGTCTATTCTTGCTGCCAACAAACAAAAATAGCGGGGAAGTCGTCATGAAGATTATTGGCTTGGCTCTGGTCATCTTGCTCAGCGGATGCGCGTCCATCACGGGTTCGAAAATGCAACCCATCTCGATACAAACCACAGAGGGCTCAGCGATCGTCTCTGGCGCCAGTTGTGTGCTGACCAACGATGCCGGCAAGTGGTTTCTGCAAACACCAGGTAGCGTCACTGTACAAAAAAGTACCGGCGATTTGACCGTTGAATGCGCCAGGAAAGAAGTGAGCGGACATGAAACCGTGGTCTCCAAAGCCAATACCAATGTATGGGGCAATATTCTGATCGGTGGCGTCATCGGCTATGCAATTGACCGCACCAGCGGCGCCGGATTCGACTATCCGCCATCGGTCACGGTGGCCTTGTTTAAGGGCGGCGTCGGCAATGCCGCGGTGGCGATGAATGGTGCCGCAGTACCCTTGACGGACGGACCGTGGAAAGCCTTGATGTCATGCGATGCAAACAAGGTCAATCCGGCCCGGGGTCCCTATCAGGCCAGATTCCTGGTCGAAGTCAACGGCAACATGGTGACACTGCACCGCCAAAACAAAGTTGCCGTAGAAGCGTTGTCCGGAGCTATCGATGGCAATATGCTGGTGCTGACCGGCATGGGATCACGCATCGACAATCCCAACAATGTATGGCAGTACAAGTTCTCTGGTCCGTTCGCCGGCAATTCCAGCGTCTATTCAGCCAACGGTGATATGTTGTCCAGAAACAAGTCGGTGCGTTCATGCACGCTGATGCTGATCCGTACCGATATCGCACCGATTGATGCCGGTGCAGATGAAGCCACCGACAAGGCGCAGTAATCCCAAGCAACGGTCATCGCGCTGCGAGATCGGTATCTCACCGAACTCGCAGCGCGACAACTAACGGCGCGGCGGCTTCTGGCTGGCCTGCGGCTGACGCTGCAACACAAAGATCGGCGGTGCCCACGGCGTATCGCGTTTCTTCTTGCTGGTGATCAGTGTCAATTCCGAAGGATCGTAGACATCGGTGTTGTGGGTCAGCGGCGTGGTCATCAAGTACTGGGCATCGGTATTCTTGAGGAATTCGCCAACCAATTGGATATTGCGAATATCCAGATGGGCAAACGGTTCGTCGATGAACACAAAACCACCCGCGCCATCATCCGACTTCAACAAGCCGATCAACAGGATCAGCGACTTCATCACCTGCTGGCCACCCGAGGCTTCGCCGTCGTTCATGCCGATGGCAATTTTGCCGTCGAACTTGAAGCGCACATGCAAACCGGCCTGGGACAATTGCACATCATCGTTTTCCAGCCGTACCGGATCGGCATGCACATCGATGCCAGCCAGTTCACCGAGTTCCTTGATGTTGCGGCCGTAGGTCTTGATGGTGTAGCGCAACCGTTCAATATAGGCACCGCGCGCATTGGTGGTGGCTTCGACTGCACGGTTGTTTTGATAGCGGCGCTCGGCGGTTTCTGCCTGCCGCCCTTGCAATTGCACGCTCAGGCGCTGATGCTGCTCCACCACGGTGTCGTCGATTTCCCAACCGTCGCGCTCCAGATCTTCATTCAAGGTCTCGATGCGCAGGCTGACCTGATGGGCATTCTGATAATGCTCGGCAAGTTCTTGCTGGCGCTGCGGCCGGCGCCAGCCAAACGGCAGATGATGCCATTGCTTGCGCATTGCCAGCACGTTGGTCACTTGCTCCTGACGATCTCCCTTGATTCTGGTCTTGGCCAGGCGCAATTCCGATTCGGCACCTGACAAGGCTTGCTTGGCGTGGTCCCAGCGCGTCTCGGCCAGGGTTCTGGCTTCGATGGCCGGCTTGATCTGCGCCATCACTTCACCGAGCCGCGCGCCGACTTGCTGACGCGTTGCCAGCAACGGTGCCGCCTGGCGTTCGGCTTCATCAAATTCGGCCTGGCGCGCCACCAATTCCTTGGCTGCATCGACGCCGGCGATGAGGATATTGAGTTGGCCGATTTCCTTGGCCAGCGAGTTGATGCGCAGCGCCAACTGGTCTTCCTGGGTTTCCAGCGCGGGCAGATTGCGCTGCAAGGCCGCCAACCGCTGCGTGCGTCCGGCCTGGCCGAAACGGTAACGGGCGATGTCGACATGCAGCGAGCGGCCGCCGCGGCGTTCGCGGTGATAGGCTTCGGGCGTAATCCATTCGTCATGACCAGACAAGGCCATGCCGGCATCAATCGATGCCACCCGCGTGATGCGTCGTAATTGCTCAATCAACCAGGTTGGCACCGGGCCGCTGAAGTCGAGTACCGACAGCAGGCTCTGGTCCTTGACTGCCGGTGCAGTGACCAGCTCCGGGACGATGAAATGGCCGTAGCGCAGTTTTTCGCCGAGCCGGAATGCAGCACCGGCCTGGGCCGGATCATCCAGCAACACCACTGCCGTATAGCCGCGCAAGACACCTTCCACGGCTGCCTGCCATTGCGCATCCTTGACTTCCACCACATCACTGAGCATGGCATGAGCAATGCCGGCTTCGCGCAAGGCGCGCCGCATGGCGATCACATTGTCGGGCTCCGGCAGCGGCTTTTTGCTTTCCAGTGCCGCGATGGTGGCGCGGTCTTCGGCCAGACGCACTTTGAGCGTTTCGCGCGTTTGCCGCTCACGCGCCAACGCTTGTTCCTTCTGCTCCAGCGCAATGGTCACTTCGCTGATATCAGCACCGGCCTTGCCGGCCAGATCCTGAAGACGCTGCTTTTGCACCAGCGCGGCTTCCAGTGGTTTGAGCAAGACATTGACGCCGCTGAGTTGCGTGCCCAGCTCGCTTTGCTGCGTTTCCTGCGTTTGTTCATGGGCTTTGGCGTCGCTCAATTGCTCTGCCAATGCAGCCAGATGGCGCCGCTTTCCGGACAATTGGGCGTCGGCGTCAGCAATGCGCGTGCGCTCATCGGCCAGCCGCGTACTGACAGCAGCGGCCTTGCTGCGCGCTTCGTGGAATTGCAGCGTCGGCAAGATTTCTTCGCGCAAATCACGCCGTTGCTTGCTCAGATGTTGCCATTGATGATAATTGTTGACGCGCAGCTTGAGGCCTTCAAGGTTCGTCTCCGAGGCCTGCAACTCGGTTTCGAAACGCTGCAGTTCCTGCTCGGTATCGCGTTGGTGACGCTTGGCTTCGTCGTAGGCATCGAGCACTTCCTTGTCGCCAAAGACCTGAAACACCAGATCGAGCAGTTGCCGTGGCGAGTATTCGCACAGCTTGTCGGTCTCCCCCTGTTCCAGCGCCAGCACCTTGGACATTGCCGAGGACAGTCCGGCATTGGCGAGTCGCTTGCGATAATTCTCGATGCCGAGCCAGTCGTTGGCTTCACCGATATCCTCAATCTCGACGACACCGGGGCGCATCAGATATTGACGTTTCCAATCACCGCCATTCTTTTGAATCTGGCAAAACAGCGTGACGTCATCGTCGCTGAAGAAACCGGAACTGCGGAATGGGCGCTGCGACAATTGCTTGCCGCTGGCGCGGTTATCGACCACGGCGCGCAGCCAAACGGTTTGCTCGCCCGAGTGGCGCGCGTAATCCTTGTAGGAACGCTTCATCGAGCATTCGAGACCAAACAGGGTGCGCAAGGCATCGAGCAGGGTGGTCTTGCCCGAACCATTTTGGCCGGCAATGGTGATGATCTTGGCGTTGAGCGGGATGTTCTTGACGCGTTGCCAGTAGTCCCAGTGGACCATTTCCAGCGATTTGATATGAAACATGCTGACCTTATTCTTCTTGAGCGGTTTGCGCTACATCAAGCAGCGCAGCGGCGGCGCGTTCCTGGCGCAGGATATCGTGCAGGGCGCCGTTGACGATGCGCTCCTTCAACACGTCGGTATCCATCAGCAGATCGAGCATCGGCCCTTCGGCGATCAGATCGACGCGCCGGTCAATGAACTTCAGGCGGTTTAGCAAACCGAGGTTCATGTCGATGCGGGTCTTTTTGCCCAACTTGTCGCCAAAATCGGCCAGCAAGGCGCGATAGGACACGCCGATGGAGGTGTCTTCGGCGCTTGGCAGGGGCTTTTCGGCGCCGAACATGTCGTTCTGTTCTTCGGTGGCGTGCTGGTGCGCGGCCTGGCGTTCGCGCTTGGGCAAAATGATCATGGCCCACAACACCACCAGCAAGGCAACGCCATCGCGCGCCAGGCCGATATTATTGTTTTGCCAGACGTCGCGCGCGCCGAATACCTTGGGTTCGACTTCACGCACCAGCGCTACGGTGACGTGATCGGCATAGACGTTGTCGAGCATTTTCATGCCGCAGGCGGCCAGGCGCTGGTCGATTTCCTGCCGGAACATGTCGTCCGACAGCGCGCGCGTGACCAGCTTGTCTTTGCGCAGCAGCGTTTGTTGCGCCAGCAATCTGGCAATCAGTATTTGTGCATCATCCATTGTGGTCAGACGTTTATTGGTTGGTTGCTGCAGGTGTCAGCGTGGCGGCCGACATCGCTGCAACATGGGGATCGTCTACCGCCAGCAAGATATCCTGCGGGGTGAAGGTCAAGGGCAGGCGCGCCATCGCAGCGGTACCGCCTTGCAGCACCGCCTCGCTTTCGTCGCCCAGCAATGGCAGCAACGAAGCACGATACGAGGCAATCGCGAAGCTGGCCGGCAGCAGCGCTTGCGCCACTGCCGTGGCAGCGGGCGCCGCGACGATCTGGTCGAGCCGGGCAATCCAGTCGTCGAGCTGTTGTGAATTCAGTTTTTCTTCATGTATGGTAACCGGTGCATCTTCACCTGGCGGCAAGCGCGATACCGTCGCGGTGACGCGATCAGCCAGCAACTCGGCTTCGGCCACATCGACCATTTCGGCTGGTGTGATGAAGAGCAGATTGAGCGGCTCGGCAATTGCGTCATTGGCCAGCGCTGCCAGATCGTCATGCGCCAGCAGCCAGGATTTGATATCGGTGGTCGACAGACCCGATTGCCCGAGGTGCACACGTTGGCGCTCGATCTGATTGAGGGCGCGCGAAAACATGCCCTGCATATTCAGCAAAGCGCTCTGGGCCCGGCCGATTGCTTGTGCCGCGCGATGAGTGGCGGCGTCGGCACGGGTGTCGGTGGTGATCGCGTGGATGATGGTCGAGCCTTTTTCGACCCAGTCGCAGGCGGCATGCCATTTTTCCTGGGCGATGCGCAGGCGGAATTCCGACCCCGAGGCAATGGCGTCGCGGAATTCATCGGTCAACTCGATCAAACGTCCCAGCAAATGGTGCAGTTGATCGACCGACACGCCACCGACCGCATGCGCGCCTGCCACCTGCGACAACAGATACGCGGTGTCGGCATCCTCGCCGTCGGCATTGGCGGCCAGTAACAGGCTGTCAACGGCGGACAGAATATTACGCGCCAGCGGCGTGATGCGGTAGACACTTTGCGCCGCATCCCAGGCCAGCAACTGATAGGTGCGCAAGCGCAGCAGCACGGTTTCCAGGCTGTCCTGGTCCAGATAGGCCAATTTGAGATTGATGTCGGCGCGTGTCAGACTGGACGACGAGGCATCTGCCACCAGTTCGCGCAAGACCAGCAGGCGCACCAGCACGCCATTGAAGCCGCCATGAAACAAGGCCGTGAATGCCTGCAACAAAGGTTGTGCTTTTTTTAAGACAAATACCTGCTCGATATCATCGGCCGCGACACTGGCTTGGAAAAAGCTTTGCAGGGCGGCAGCGCGTTCTTCGTCCGGCAATACAGGTTGATCTGCGGATTGATCGCTTGGAATAGTTTGCATGCCTGCATTTTAAAAGATAATTCCGCTGCAGGCCGTTTTTACGAAGGAGATTACTGCGCAAGTACAGCGAAAACACTGTGCCTGCGCCAAAATTGCGTTCAATCAATAAAAATGCGAAAAACTGAGCAAGGCCAGCGTGACGGTAACAAAACCGCCGATCTTGGTCGATACCTGCGCCGTCGCCATCAGGTTCAGGCGCCGGCCGGCGGTCAGAATCGCAACATCGCCCGTGCCACCGGAGCCGGCGTGGCACACCGCGATGATGGCGGTTTCGATCGGAAACATGCGCGAGCGGCGCGCCACCAGAAAGCCAGCAATCGCCAGTGTCAATACGGTCGCCAGGATGGTGATGCAGATCGCCGGCGAAAATGCCGCCACCAGCGGCTTCCACGGCGTCAGCACGACGCCGACGGTGAAGATCAGCGGATAGGTACAGGCCGCCGCAAAGAAACGATAAACCCAGCGCGCGCCATGCTCCATGGTCGGCGGCACCAGCTTGGCCATTTTCATCAATACGGCCAGCATCAGCATGATCAGTGGTGCCGGCAAGTCGACCAGATGTTCAATCGCCACCGAGACCGCATACAGCGTCAGCAAACTCAGGCCGGCAATCGCCGGGCTCAAGACATCGGCCAGCAGCGGTGCGCCGGTGTCGGCAGCATTGAGCGTGTTGTCCTTGCTATCGATCAGCAAGGCGCCATCGCCGCTCAGACCGGGCTTGCGCTTGCCCAGCGCGTTGAGCGCACCGGCAATCACCACCGCGCAGACGTTGGCCATGGCGACGATCGGCAAGATATGGCCCATCATTTCGGCCTGCGAATTGTGCATGATGGCGGCATAGCCGATGGCCAGCGGCACCGCGCCTTCACCAACACCACCGGCCATGATCGGCACCAGGATGAAGAACAGCGTGTATTTCCACTCCATGCCAAACGCTGCGCCGACTGCCAGACCGACCACGGTCGCGGCCAGCGAACTGATCACCAGCGGCGAGACGATTTTCAGGATATTAGCCAGCAGGGTCTTGCGATCCATCGCAAAGATGCTGCCCACCACCACCGCAGCGACGAACAGATACAGAAAATTGCTCTGCTTGTAGAACGTGGTGATGGAACTGACCATGACCGTAGGCATGATGCCGTAGAACACCAGCGCCGACGGCAGAAAGGTATTGAGAATCACCGGTCCGCCAACCGAACGCAACAGCGGAATGCGGTAGCCGATTTCTGCCAGCGTGAAGGCGCATACCGAAAGCAGCACTGCCATGATGCACAGATCGGTCGGTACTTTGCCACGGGCCACAAATGCCACCACACAGGCCAGACCGACCAGATACAAGGGCAGTGGCAAGATGCCGATATGGTAGCCGGCGATACGTTGCAACAGCGACGTGGCGGAGGGTGAAACGGCAGGCGTTGCCGCCGCTGGCGGAGTTGCGGTGCTTGCGTGGTCTTGCATGGGGATCTCCCTGTTGTCGGCGTACGGACTCATGTCTTCCGCCATTATTATTGGATATGGGCGCGCGCAATGGCGCAACATTCAGAACTGCGATCGGGGTATAGCGGCCGACGTCGGTTACACCGGCACGCCCTTGGCGCGCAACAAGGCATCGAAGCGCTCGGGGTCGCCGACACCGCTGGCATTGATGGCGCGGCTTTCTGCCTCCATTGCCAGATGGGCCTGTACCTTGGGCCACAGCGCGTCGAGCTGCACCACCGGAATGGCGATCACGCCATCGGCGTCGCCCAGCACCAGATCGCCCGGCTGTACCACCAGACCGGCGCAACAGACCGGCACATTAACCTCGCCCGGTCCTTCCTTGCTGGGTCCGCGATGGGTATGGCCGCGCGCATAGACGGGCATGCCGCCTTCATCCCACTCCACCAGATCGCGCACGGCGCCATCGATCACGAAACCACCCAACTGCTTGGCCACCGCCGTGGTGCGCATCAAGCCACCGACCAGCGCCTGGGTCAGATCGCCGCCGCCATCAATGACGATGACGTCGCCGGCCTGTGCCATCAACATGGCTTTGTGAATGATCAGATTGTCGCCGGGCCGGGTGCGCACGGTAATGGCCTGGCCGCACAGCACGGTGTGCAGATCCGGGTGATAGGCGCGCAAACCCATGGTGCCGATCAGGCGCCCGAGGCAGTCACCGACCACCGCCACCGGCACGCTGCGCCAGGCCTGCAACACTGCCGCTGGCAGCGAAGCGCCGCGTGGCTCGATACGCCAGCCTGGCGGCCACTGGCCGGGTTGTTCGACTTCGCGCATGCTTGACCTCAAAAATGGGAGTGGAAACACAATTTGGAGGTCGAGATTACAATCTCGATTGATGAACGTCTATTGACTAATAGTTTCCAACTGATAACCCACAGATATCAAATGCAAATCGACTTACGCGACCTGCGCTACTTTGAAACGATCGCCGAGCTAGGCCATGTACGCAAAGCCGCTGAGCAATTGCACCTGAGCCAGCCGGCACTGAGCAAGTGCATACGCCGACTTGAGGACATCCTCGGTGCGCCCTTGTTTGAACGCGTCGGACGCGGCATCCAATTGACTGCGGTGGGGCAGGTGTTGCTGCAACAGGCGCGCAAGCTCAACAACATCACGCAGAATGCCTTGCGCGAGGTCAGTGAATTTGCCCAGGGCGAAACTGGCTTGGTACGCATCGGTTGCGGCCCGGTGATGGCGGAGTCGCTGATGCCCAGCATTTGTGAACTGGCGATCCGGCATATGCCGCATGTGCGGCTGCAAATCACGCTGGGCATGAATTACTATCTGCGCGATGAACTGCGGCAGGGTAATCTCGACGTGATCTTCGGTCTGGTGCCGGAAGCCGACGATGAATTTGTCATGCATCCCTTGATGGACGATACCGTCGTCGTGGCGGCGAGCCGCGCACATCCGCTGTTTAACAAGCGCAAGCTGGAGATTGCCGATCTGCTCGCGTATCAATGGGTGCTGCCGATTCATGCGGTAGCCAGCCGCTTGTGGCTCGATGAGGCGTTCCGCTCGCGCGGCCTCGGCCTGCCGCAAGCACAAATTGAAGCCAATACGATTCCACTGTTGTTGACGATGATCGCCAAGAGCGTATTGCTCTGCTTTGTGTCACGCCACACACTGGCATATCAATTGCACACACCGCGCCTGGAAGAGTTGAAGATCGACGCGACCACCATGCAGCGCAAATTGGGCTTGAGCATGATGCATGGCTCGCTGTCGCCGGCAGTGGATAAGTTTGTTGCCTTGCTGAGTGCATATGCCCATGAGTTGCAGCGCTGAACTACGGGTCTATCAAGGCCGCCGCCGTCACGGTAACCGTTGTCGGCATAGCGTCAACACCAGTTGCCGCAACCAGCGATGCACTGGGTCGACTTCCATACGCGGATGCCACATCTGCGATATCGTAATTTTTTCGGTCACCACCGGCAGCGTAAAAATGTGAATGGTGGCGGCATTGATCGATCCCTGTGATGACATTTGTTCACCCAGATAGGACGCCGGCACCAGCGCGACCAGATCCGACGCACGCGCCACCGCCAGTGCAGCCGGAAAGCTAGGCACCATCGCCACGACCGTTCTCTGCAAGCCTAACGCTGCCAAAGCAGTATCAACCGGGCCGCCGCTGTTGCCGCTGCGCGAGGTGACGACATGACCGAACGCAACATAACGCCTGGCGCTGACCTTACGCATGGCTGCGAGCGGATGCCCCTTGCGTACGGCGCCGACAAAGCGATCGCGAAACAAGGCCTGCACGCGCACTTCAGGCCCCATGTTGGCCAGTACGCCGATTTCCAGATCCGCGCTACCGTCGCGCAAATAGACGTCCGATTTTTCAAGCTTGGGCGCGAAGCGCAAGCACACCTGCGGTGCCACGGCCGTCACGGCGGCAATCAGCGCAGCACCAAAAGCTTCGACAAAACCATCGTTGGCGCGAATCGTGAAACTGC
>JAMFSU010000140.1 GCA_026225475.1 Duganella sp. | reverse complement strand
GCGTTGATCCAGGTCAAACACTGGCTAAATTGGCAATATGCTTGATCTAGCGCAAAGGGTTGGGGCTTGGTTGGTGCTATGGTTGGTGACAGGTAGTCCCGCTAAGCAACCCTGACATCACTGAGGAAAAATCATGACATACAAGACGATTGTGGTCCATGTGGATTCATCGCGCCGCTGCGCCGAGCGCGTCCGATTGGCCGCTGAGCTTGCCATTGCGCACGACGCGCATCTGGTGGGCGCAGCCATGACGGGAATTTCTCGCTTCATCTATCCGGACGGCGCAGTCTTCATCGAAACGGTGATCAACGATTTGCGCATTGCGGCCAACTATGATCTCGATCAGTTTGAACAGACCATTAAACGCCTGGGCGTGACCAGTTATGAACGCCGTCTGACCGAAGATGACGCAGCCGGTGGCTTGAGCCTGCAATCGCGCTATGCCGACCTGGTGGTGCTCAGCCAAAGTGACCCAGACGACCGCACCGATGATGGCGCCGCCGACATTCTGCAATATGTCTTGCTCAATTCGGCACGGCCGGTATTGGCGGTGCCTTATGCCGGCCACTTCGAACAGCTCGGGCGACGCGTGCTGATTGCCTGGGACGGCAGTCAGGAAGCCACGCGCGCCGTCAGCAACGCGTTGCCATTGCTCAAACGCGCAGAGCAGGTCACGGTGGCGCTGTTCAATGTTTCGCCCCTGACCGGCACGCACGGCCAGCAACCGGGGGCCGATGTGGCACTGTATCTGGCGCGCCACGGCGTCAAGGTGGAGGTGGTCAGCAGCGCTACCGAAGTCGATATCGGCAATGCCCTGTTGTCGCAAGCTGCCGATATCAATGCCGATCTGCTGGTCATGGGCGGCTACGGCCATAGCCGCTTTCGTGAAATCCTGATCGGTGGCGTCACCCGCACGATCTTGCAATGCATGACGCTACCGATATTGCTATCGCATTAATCGATGCAATGGCGTTCGAGTTGTTCACGCGCCTGTTGTACCGCGCTCCGGCAGACGCAGCCACTGACGTGATCATTGACCATGCCCACCGCCTGCATGAGAGCATACATGGTGGTTGGACCGACAAAGCTCCAGCCGCGCTTCTTGAGCGATTTGGACAAGGCCTCGGACGCCGGCGAGATAGTATTGGCCTGCAAATAGTCGAACGTGATTAACGCAGGACGCGTGTCGGCAGCCGGCTCAAACTGCCACAACCAGCGCGCCAGCGAACCGGTTTCATCGACCAGTTCGCAGGCGCGGCGGGCATTGTTGATGGTCGAGACGATCTTGGCGCGGTTGCGTACGATGCCGACATCTGCCAGCAACCTGGCAATATCAGCGTCGCCATAGCGCGCCACGCGGTGGAAGTCGAAACCATCAAAGGCGGCGCGAAATTGTTCGCGCTTGCGCAGAATGGTGATCCAGGCCAGCCCGGATTGAAAACCTTCCAGGCAGATCTTTTCAAACAGGCGGCTGTCGTCGGTCACCGGCCGCCCCCATTCTTCATCATGGTAATCTGGCATGGCAGCGCGCCAGGCGCAATGGCGAGTGCCGTCATCGGCCGCGATCAGGCCCGGAGTGCTTAGCTTGTCCATGTCTGCCATCGATACGCTATCTGCCGTTGTCAAACCGCAATCATGCGCCAAAGCACCGCCATGTGCACCCACAATCTTGCGATCGGCTCACGCGAAATACTGGCCCAATCGGCTCAGGTCGACATTGCCACCGCTGACGATGATGCCCACACGCAGGCCGCGCAATTGCTGCTTGTGCTTGCGCACGGCGGCCAGGCTCAGGCAGCCGGTGGGTTCTACGATCATCTTCATGCGCTCGGCATAAAACCGCATGCAGTCGATTAACTCAGGATCGCTGACGGTAAGAATGTCTTCGACATCGCGGCGCATGATGGCAAATGTGTAATGACCGACATGCTGGGTCTGGGCGCCGTCAGCGATTGTGCGTGGCGGTGCGATGAGGACGATCTTGCCGGCGCGCAGCGATTGCTGGGCGTCGTTGGCCGCTTCCGGCTCAACCCCGTAAGTCTTGCAGGCCGGTGCCAGTGCCTTGGCCGCCAGCAAGCTGCCCGCCAATAAACCACCGCCTCCGAGGCTCACGAACAAGGCATCCAGAGGCCCCGTTTGTTGCAGCAGTTCCAACGCGGCGGTGCCCTGCCCGCTGATTTCATCAGGATGATCGAAGGGCGGCACCAGCGTCATGCCGTGCTGTTCAACAAAAGCAGCGCAGATTTGTTCGCGGTCTTCGGTGTAACGATCAAAGTGCACGATCTTGCCGCCATAACCGGCGGTCGCTGCGATTTTACTGGCAGGGGCATCGTGCGGCATCACGATCGTGGCAGGAATGCCAAGAATACTTGCTGCCAGGGCAATCGCCTGGCCGTGGTTGCCCGACGAAAAAGCAACCACACCGGCCTGCCGTTGTATGGCAGAGAATTGCGCCAGTGTATTCATTGCGCCACGAAACTTGAATGCGCCCATGCGTTGAAAATTTTCGCATTTGAAGAACAGTTGCGCACCGCTCTCAGCATCGGCCGTACGCGAAGTCAGTACCGGTGTCTGCAAGGCATACGGGCGGATGCGCTCGGCGGCAGCAAGCACATCGGCATAGGTCGGCAAATTCGGCAATGAGGTCTGTGCATCCATGTGTGCTCCGTTGATGATCAAAAGATACGTCGACGATAACAGCCGCGCCGGTGCCCGGATAGATACAGATTTGGTGCAAACGGCAATACAGTGTGAATTGCTAATTCATGCCCTGTTTGTTGTGAAAGTAAGGAATTCCCCGATACCGAATTTCGCTTTCAGCGCTTACTCTTCCTCCATGGCATGTTGAATGCCGTTAAGAGCCGCCTGGCGCATCGTTGCTGGCAGCGGCCATTGTCGAGGTGATGTACCCAACAACGCGCGCGCGCCCAAGGATGCAGCATGAAAATCAACCATTGTGAAAGCATCGCGACAGCGCGGCGCTTCGGCAGCATTCAGCACCGGCGGCCGGTCAGGCATGTGGTGAAACCACTACCACTGTTGAGCGTGGACAACGAAAGCCGCTTCGCAGCGATCGTGGAAAACTCCGACGATGCCATTATCAGCAAGACCCTCAACGGCATCATCACTAGCTGGAATTCCGGCGCCGAAACAATTTTTGGCTATACCGCCAAGGAAATGATCGGCCAGTCGATGTTGCGCCTGTTTCCGATTGAGCGACAAGAGGAGGAATATCAGATCCTCGATCGGATCATGGCGGGTGAAAAAGTGGAGCATTTCGAAACCGAGCGCATTTGTAAGGATGGCACGCTGATTATGGTGTCGGTCAGTATCTCGCCCGTGCGCGATGTCACTGGCCGTATTATCGGTGCCGCCAAGATCGCCCGTGACATCACTGAAAGCAATCGGCTGGAAGCCGCTGCCGAACAATTCCGTTCACTGGTCAATTCGTCCGACGATGCCATCATCACCAAGACCCTGAATGGCCGCGTCAACAGTTGGAACAAGGCCGCCCAAACCATGTTTGGCTATAGCGCCGAGGAAATGATCGGGCAGCCGATGCTGCGATTGTTTCCGAAGGAATGTATCGAAGAAGAGAATTTCATTCTTGGCAAGATTTTGCGTGGCGAAAAGGTAGATCATTTTGAAACCGTGCGCAACTGCAAGGATGGCGCGCAAATTCATATTTCGGCCAGCATTTCACCGATCCGCGACCGTCAGGGCCGTATCATCGGCGCCTCCACAATCGCCCGCGACATCACTCAAGTGCGGCGGCAACAGGAACAACTGGAACACCTTGCCCATTTCGACGGCCTCACCGACCTGCCCAATCGGCTGCTGATGAGCGATCGATTGCGCCAGGCCATGGCGCTGACCAAGCGCACCAACCAGGAACTTGCCGTGTTGTACCTCGATCTGGATGGCTTTAAATTTATCAACGACACCCACGGCCACGCCGTCGGTGACGCTTTGCTGGTGGCACTGTCGAAACGTATTGCAGGCAAACTGCGTGATGCCGACACACTGGCGCGCATCGGCGGCGACGAGTTCGTCGCGGTGCTGGTGGATGTACGTCAGGGCGACAAGCTCAAACGTGTCATCAACCGTATCCTGCGCGCCTGCGCAGAGCCAGTAGTCATTGATGGCAAGTGCATGGAGGTCTCGGCCAGCATCGGCGTGACGACCTATCCGCACGACGATGTCGATGAAGACCAATTGCTGCGCCATGCCGATCTGGCCATGTATGAAGCCAAGCAATCGGGCAAGAACCGTTACACCACGTTTGATGCGTTTCGCGATGCCGAAGGCAAGTCACGCCATCAATACGTGCGGCGGCTGGCGCAGGCCTTGCAAGACAACGAACTGGTGTTGCACTATCAGCCCAAAGTCAATATGCGCAGCGGTGCCGTGGTCGGCGTGGAAGCGCTGATACGCTGGCAGCACCCGGATCGCGGCCTGTTGCCGCCGGGTCTGTTCCTGCCGATGATTGAAGGCCATGCGCTCAACGAAGAAATCGGACTGTGGGTGATTGGCGAGGTCTTGGCGCAAATGAGCAGTTGGCGTCAGCAAGGCTTGCCTATGCCGGTCAGTTTGAACCTGGCGCCCAACCAATTGCAGGATGACCACTTCCCGCAGGTGTTGGCCGGCTTGCTGGCGCGGTATCCGCAAATCGATCCCGGTGATCTGGAACTGGAAATTCTCGAAACCAGTGCCGCGCGTGACATCGATGCGATTTCGCGTGTCATGCAGGCGTGCAGCAAGATCGGTGTGCAATTCTCGATCGACGATTTCGGCACTGGTTATTCTTCGCTGACCTACCTCAAACGCCTGCCTGCCAAATTGCTCAAGGTTGATCAGAGTTTTGTCCGCGACATGCTGTGCGACCAAGAAGACATGGCGATCGTGCGCGGTGTGATCGGCTTGGCCGCTGCGTTTCAACGCAAGGTCATCGCGGAAGGTGTCGAAACCATGGAACACGGCGAAAAACTGCTGCAAATGGGTTGCGAACTGGCGCAAGGCTACGGTATTTCGCGCCCCATGCCGGCGGCCGAGTTGCCGGACTGGGTCGCCAACTGGTGTAGTCAACCACGCTGGGTCTGCCCGCAATGGGACGATTGACGCGACTACGCCCGATCCCCTGGCGCCAGCAGGCATTGCTTTTGCCTATAAAGCAACATTGGCCGTAGGACAAACACTGATTCCCCAGTAGGACGAGTCGCGGCATTCGTTCAAGCGCCAGTATTTTTCCCAAATTCTTCGTAACATAGCAGGCGAAGTCATGCGTGGCATGTTCGCACTGTTCATGTGCGTCCCGATCCATCATACTTGGTGGCTTGCACGGTGGCGCGCTGCGTCCGGTCTGGAAGATTCACTCGTCACGACAATAAAACTGTTCACCTGGTTGAACGCTGAGGCAGCACCATGAATCTGAACGACGCATCATTGCAATACCGCTTCCTCGATGGGCCAGGAACACTTGGCCAGCATATTCTCGCGCACGATTGGGCCAATACGGCACTCGGACCGCTCAGCGATTGGCCGCAAAGTCTCAAAACCGTGGTCAGCCTGATGATTAACTCACGCCAGCCGATGTGGCTGGGCTGGGGCGAGCAGGCGATTTTTCTCTACAACGATGCATACATCGAGGTATTGACGCAATCCAAACATCCATGGGCGCTGGGACGGCCGGCGGCCGAGGTATGGGCCGAAATCTGGGATATCTGTGGGCCCATGGCAGCGCGCGTGTTCAGCCATGGCGAGGCAACCCTGGCGGACGATATGCGCTTGTTCATGAATCGTGAACACGGTCTGGAAGAAAACTATTATTCGTTTTCCTACAGCCCGATTCGCGATGAATCGGGTGAAGTCGGCGGACTGTTCTGCACCAATGCCGAAATGACCGCCAAGCATCTCAATACCCGGCGCTTGCATACCTTGTCCCAACTTGCTTCCGGCGCGCTGATGGAAAAGACCGTCGCCGCTGCTTGCGCCACTGCCGCCAATATCATCGCCGGCAACGGCGACGATATTCCTTTCGCCCTGCTCTACCTGAGTGATGGCGACCGCCATCAGGCACGTCTGGAGCAAAGCATCCAGCTGTCGTCTGGGCACACAGTTGCGCCTGCGCTGATCGATTTGGACAATACCGCATCCGAACCCGGTAGCGCATGGCCTGTTGCCCGCGTGCTGGCCGAGGCAAAACCGGTGCTGATCACGCTCATGGCGCAATTGGCCGCTGCCGATCTGGCGGCGTTACCAACCGGCCTGGCGCAGCAGGCGGTCAAACAGGCGCTGCTGCTGCCACTGATTGCTCCTGGTCAGGACTATCCGTTGGGCGTGCTGATTTGTGGCATCAATCCGACTCGCCCACTGGACCACGATTACCATAGCTTTTTCAGTTTGCTGGCGGCCCAGGTCAACGCCGCAATCCTCAATGCGCGCGCCGTCGAAGCCGACAAACGGCGTGCCGATCTGCTGTTGGAACTAGACCAAGCCAAGACAACCTTCTTCAGCAACGTCAGTCATGAGTTCCGCACCCCGTTGACCTTGATGCTGGGTCCGCTGGAAGAAATGCTGGCCGACACTAACCAGCCACTGCTGCCGATGCAACGCCAGCGTGCCGATATGATGCAGCGCAATGCCATGCGCCTGCAGCGCTTGGTCAATGCTTTGCTGGATTTTTCCCGCGCCCAGGCGGGCAATATCCAGGCGGCCTATCAGCGCGTTGACCTGGCCAGCCTGACCGCGGATCTGGCCAGTACCTTTCGCTCCACCATCGAAGCGGCCGGCCTGCAGTTCGAGGTTGATTGCCCGCCGTTGCAGGAAGATGTCTTTGTTGATGTAGAGATGTGGGAAAAGATCGTTCTCAATCTCTTGTCGAATGCCTACAAATTCACGTTTGAGGGCAAGATCAGTCTGGTATTGGCCGGTCATGGCGAACAGGTTAGTTTGACGGTCAGCGATACCGGTGTTGGCATTGCGGCAGACCAGTTGCCGTTGGTGTTCAAACGTTTCCACCGCATCGAAGGCAGTCAGGCACGGACCCACGAAGGCTCAGGTATTGGTCTGGCGCTGGTGCATGATCTGGTGACGCTGCATGGCGGTCAGATCCATATCGACAGCACTGTCGATATAGGTTCTTCATTTACGCTGACGTTACCTAGCGGCCGCGCCCATTTGCCGACCAAACAGGTCGGTACCGCGGCGTTGCTGCCGCCAATAGGCAACAGCGTGCCCATCAATACCTACGCCGCCGAAGCTGAGCGTTGGCTGCTCAGCCGACCTGAAGAGCGCCAGCCAGGGGTGCCAAGCGTTGCCACCAGCAAGGGTGCGCGCATCCTGATCGCAGATGACAATGCGGATATACGCGACTATCTCACCCATCTGCTCAAGCCACACTGGCACGTCAGTGCAGTCGGCGATGGCCAGACCGCTTTGGCAGCGGCCAGGCATGAACTGCCCGATCTGATCGTCAGCGACGTGATGATGCCGCAACTGGATGGTTTCGGCTTGCTGGCGCAACTACGCGCTGAAGAAGCCACCCGTCATATTCCGATGCTAATGTTATCGGCCCGTTCCGGTGAAGAAGCGCGGCTCGAAGGTCTCGCCGCCGGCGCCGACGACTATATGGTCAAGCCTTTTTCCAGCCGCGAATTGGTGGTGCGGATTGAGTCGCTATTGTTGCGCGCCCAGATTCGCGCACTCGAAAAGCGCCACGCCGACCGCATGACCACCATCTTCGCCCAGGCACCGGTGGCCATTGCCATCACGCGCGGGCCACTGCATGTGTTTGAACTGGCCAATCCGCTGTATCGGGAATTGATCGGCAATCGCCCCATTATTGGCCGCAGCGTGCGCGAATCACTGCCCGAACTGGAGGGCCAGGAGATTCTGGAGTTGCTCGATGACGTCTATCGTCGCGCTGAACCTTATACCGGACGGTCCCTGGGCATTAACTTGCGCCGTGGCAATCAGAGTCCGCTGGAAAAACGTTTCTTCGATTTTGTGTACCAACCCATGTTCACGCCCGATGGCAGTATCGAAGGCATTGCCATGGTGGCATTCGAAGTGACCGAACTGACGCGGGCACGCCAGGCGGCCGAAATCGCCAATCGCACCAAGGATGAGTTCCTGGCCATGCTCGGCCATGAATTGCGCAATCCCCTCACGCCAATCCTCACTGCCGTACATCTGATGCGTCTGCGCGGCAGCGGTGCCGAAAAGGAATGCAGCGTCATTGAGCGGCAGGCGCGCCATTTGGTCAGACTGGTCGACGATTTGCTGGATGTGTCACGAGTGACGCAGGGCAAGGTCAACCTGCAAAAGAAAAAGTTGAACGTCACCGATATCATCAGCAAGGCAATCGAAACCGTCAGCCCCTTGCTGGAAGAACGGCAGCATCATCTGAGCCTGAATGTGCCCTCGCAAGGCTTGCTGATCCATGCCGATCCGGAACGGCTGACGCAGGTGCTGGCCAACCTGCTGACCAATGCCTGTAAATACACGGAGAATCGCGGAGAAATCCAGATTGATGCCTATCTGGACAATAATCATGTGGTCATCGATGTGCGCGACAACGGTATCGGCATTAAAGCCAACATGCTGCCACATGTCTTCGACATGTTCGCGCAGGAGAGCCAGGCGCTTGACCGTGCCGGCGGTGGCCTCGGCCTGGGGTTGGCGATCGTGCGCAGTTTGACCGAACTGCACGGCGGCTCAGTACATGTCTTTAGTGAAGGTGCCGGCCGTGGCACTGTATTTACGCTTAAATTGCCGGCCATCTTGGGCGACTACGACACGATATCGCCGCCACTACGTGTCGATGACAGCAGCAAACCGGCCACGCAAGCATTGACCTGCAATGTGCTGGTGGTCGATGACAACCAGGATGCCGCACAGATTCTGGCGGAATTACTGTCGATGCAGGGGCATCAAGTGCAGATTGCGTTCGATGGTCCATCGGCGCTGGAAATGGTCAGCCATTTCACGCCACAGATTGCGCTGCTAGACATCGGTTTGCCGATCATGGATGGCTATGAAGTGGCAGAACACATGCGCAGCATGCCGCATTTGCAAGGCATCAGCCTGATTGCGTTGACCGGTTACGGCCAGGCCAGCGACAAATTGCGCTCGGCCCAAGCCGGCTTCGACCATCATTTGGTCAAACCGGTCGACATCGACGTGGTCGATGAATTGATTCGGTCGACCATGGCCGCGTCGTCTAAGGTGCAGGCCAGCGCTGATTGATTTTCCGACAAGGCATTGGTGCCAGTCCTATGTAGCAGTCACGCTGCTTCGATTAAAATTTCAGGCTTCGTCATTACAGGAAGCTGTCGTGCGTAACTGCGCAGGCGTGCTACTTCTGAGCCAACCCATAGACATGCCATTGCCTCTTTGCTTCTTTGTAAATTCTGCCGTTAAGCCATTGCTGCCATTGGTTCTCATTGCGCTGAGTGCTTGTGCCGTCGCCAGCGAGCAGAATCGGCCACATTTCCCTGCTTCGCTTCCGCATTACATGCCCTTGCCGGCCAATCTATTGCTGGTGGCGCATGCGCAGGAAAGTTTATCCAACGGTATCAACTATCGCTACGGCGGGACGGATCCTTATACCGGCCTGGATGGCGGCGCCTTCATCGGTTACCTGTACCAGCGCACCACCGGTGATCAGTTGCCGCGTACCGTCACGGACATCCAGGCAGTCAGCGAAGCGATACCGCGTAACCAGATGATGCCTGGCGACCTGGTGCTGTTCCGCGAAGGCCGCCGTAAGGTCAGCCATGTCGGTATCTACATCGGCAACCAGCAATTCATCCACGCCTCGCACAAATATGGCGTGATCAAGCAAGCATCGCTGACGTCTAGTTACTGGCAGCCGCGCTTTTATGGCGCATGCCGGCTGCCGCAGCACCTTCAATAAAAAAGGGCCGCTGTTGTCAGCGGCCCTGCTTGTCTTCCCCTGCTACTTATCGTTTATTGCTTGGCGACAGCCGCTGGCAAATGGCGTCCATGGAACTTCATGTAGATCGCATCGAGCTTGCCATTGCGATGGTTGGCCAGGACCCAGCTATTGATCCATTCCTTGAGCCGTGGTTGATTTTGGTTGAGAGCAATACCAAGATCAAAATCCTTTTGCGCGAATTTCAATTCAAGATTCTTTTCCGGTGCACGCTTGATCATTTCACCCAGGTTCGATGGAGTGCTCGAGAAAATCTCGATCTGACCAGTCACCATGGAGGTAATCAGGGTGGCGTCATCTTCATAGCGCACAATTTCTGCGCCTTTGCCCAATTGTGTCGTAATCGTGTCGTTGACGGTGGCGCGCGTGAGTCCGATGCGTTTGCCGTTGAGGTCGCTGTAATCCTTGATCTGGATGTTCTTGGGACCACCGACGATGATGGTGATCACGGCATAGGGAATCGAAAAATCGATCACTTTGGCGCGTTCTGGCGTGATCGACAGATCGGCAATCACGACATCGGCACGATTGGCCTGCAGTGTCGGTATGCGCGCGGCATTGGTCACCGGTACGATTTCCAGCTTGACACCAAGATCCTTGGCAAACAGTTCGGCAGTTTCGACGTCGGAACCGGTCGATTTCATATTGGCGTCGACAAAGCTGAACAAGGGGGAACCCATGGCGATGGCGACCCGGACTTTGCCGGCTTTCTTGATATCGTCCAATTGATCAGCCATCGCAGCATGGGCCAGACCGACGCTGAGCAGGGCTGCCAGGCAGGTGCGTGCAAAAAGTGGTTTCAATGTCATGCAAGTCTCCTTATGTGGTGATTGTTATTACAAGGTTGAAACGAATGAAAACGCGATGCTATAAGCCGTTGTTGAGGAAGGTCCGCAATTCGGGCGTTTGCGGATTGTCCAGCATGCTGCCGGGGCCGACTTCCCAGACTGTCCCTTGATGCATGTAGATGATGCGATCGGCGACGCGCTTGGCGAATGCCATTTCGTGCGTCACCAGCAGCATGGTCATGCCGGCGGCGGCGAGGTCTTCCATTACGCGCAGCACTTCGCCGGTCAGTTGTGGATCAAGCGCTGACGTCACTTCATCGAACAGCATCACTTTGGGCGCCATCGCCAGCGAACGGGCAATTGCCACGCGCTGCTGTTGGCCGCCGGACAATTGTTCCGGATAAGCGCCGGCCTTGTCGCCCAGACCGACCTGTTGCAGCGCCGCCATCGACACGCTCAGTGCTTGCGCACGCGGCTGCTGCTTGACATGGCGCAAAGCCAGCATGATGTTTTCCTGTACGGTCAGGTGCGGGAACAGGTTATAGCTCTGAAACACGATGCCCACTTCCTGGCGCAGCCGGTGTAGATCGACCTGCGGGTCGTCAACACGCATGCCACACACTTCGATGGTGCCGGCATCCACTTTTTCCAGCCGGTCGATACAGCGCAAGGCAGTGCTCTTGCCGGAGCCGCTGGCACCGATGATGGCGATCATCTCGCCCTTCTCGACTTCAAATGAAACGCCCTTCAGAACCTGGTTGGCGCCGAAGCTTTTGTAGATTTGATCCAGTTTAACGATTGCTGACATTGAGCTTATTCTCCATCGATTCACTCCAGCGCGAGAGCGGGTAACACAGCAAGAAATAGAACACCCCGACCAGACTGAAGATCAGGAACGGCTGAAAAATTGAGTTGTTGATGATCTGGCCGGCGCGGGTCAGCTCAATGAAGCCGATCACTGAGGCCAGCGAAGTCATTTTGATGACCTGCACCATGAACCCGACGGTCGGTGGCAACGATAAACGGAACGCTTGCGGAATGATCACCAGACGCAGCGTCTGCCAGCGCGTCAGCGACAGGCACTCGGCGGCTTCCCATTGCGGCTTGGGCATGGCCTCGACGCAGCCGCGCCAGATATCCCCAAGGTAAGCGCTGGTATAGACCATCATTGCCAAACCGGCTGCCACCAGTGCTGGCAAGGCAAAGCCATACACCGACAGGCCAAAATAGACAATGAACAACAGAATCAGCAGAGGAATGCCCTGTATGCATTCGATATAAATCAGCGTCGGAATCCGCAACCAAGCACGCGGTGAAATCCGCCCCAGCAACACGGCGAAACCGCCAATGCTGCCCAGCACGAAAGCCAGCCCCGACAAGACCAAGGTCCACCAGATCGATTGCACCAGATAAAAGAAATGCGCCCACGAAAAGCTGCCCATCATGATGCGCTCCCTTGCTCGATCTTGATACTGGTGATAGGCGGTTTGACTCCAGGCATGACCGTTGCAGGTCGACGCCGGGCCGCTTCGGCCACTGCGCGCCGAATGACGCGGCGGCGTTTGAACAAATACTCACCGAAGCCCCAGGCCAGCAGTTTGACCAGAATCGACAGCGCCAGATACAAGCCCGCGACCACGATATAGGTTTCCAGCGAGCGGAACGTATCGGACTGCACGGTATTGGCAATTGCCGTCAATTCCTCGGCCGAAATCTGCGAAGCCATCGCCGACGCCTGCATCATCAGCAGAAACTGACTGGTCAGCGCCGGATACACGCGTTCGATAGAAGGTTGTAGCATCACATGCCACGAAATGCGCCAGCGCGACAGGCCAAGGCACTCAGCCGCCTCGATCTGACCGCGTGGTACCGATTCCAAACCGGCTCGAATAATTTCAGCGGCATAGGCTGCAATATTGATGATCATCGCCAGCACGGCTGCCACAAACGTCGCCATGTGAATACCCAGGCTCGCCAGACCGAAATACAGCAAAAAAATCTGCACTAGGAACGGCGTATTGCGCACGCCTTCAATGTAAGCCGTACAGGCTTTGGCGACGAAACGGTTGCTGCCGCGCTTGAGAAACGCGATCAATATGCCGATCGACACGCCGATCACGATGGCCACCGTGGTCATTTTCAGCGTCAACCAGGCACCGGTCAGAAACACCGGCCAGTATGGGACGAGAGGCGCAAAATTAAGTGAGAAATCCATGCCGATTGATGCCTTTATAAATGGCGATTCATTCTGTTCGGCGAGGTAATGTCAATGAAGAATACGGGCAACGCAACCGTCCCGAGCGTTCAGCGGCGCGCCATCTGGCCCGCCCGTCCAACGCTGCCTGGCGTGAGGCTATCAGCCCCTGCGCGCGCCTGCTGGCATCAGTCAGTACAACATGTGCCTGCGGTGCTTATTGTTTTTGCTTACTGTGCGTTCACCCTCATGACTACCGTCTCCGTGCTCCTTCACCACCGGCGGCATTGCTTGTCTCCTGCCGCCATTGTGATTGAAGTTGGCTGTACAACTACCAGCCCTTGCTTGCTCCGCTTGTTCTACTTTTTTGCATTTCTTGCTGCGGTTTACCTGCCTTGGGCAGGTCTCACACGCACGGATGTACGATAACATACAATTTACTGACAGATACTACGCTAAGGTATTTTTACGGTCAGGTCTGTGGTTAGTACTTATTGAGGATCGAATGGTCCGGTTGCCGTGAAGACGCCACCTTGATAGACCAAAATCGGATCGTCGGCGGCCGGCATCGGCTGCTGTTCAACTTTGGTGCGATAGGTTTCGGCACTGTCGCGCGGCTGGTAGCCCAGATGGGCGGCATAGCGATTATTCCACCAGGCAGCGGGATTATCGGACATGCCAAACACCACGGTATGACCGACATTAGGGGTAAACAAACTGCAGCGGATTAGTTCAGTCAGATCGTCATGGCTGAGCCAGCTGGCCAGCAGGCGCCGGTTGGCGGGTTCCGGCAGCGCGCCGCCGATACGGATGCTGACGGTTTCGATGCCATAGCGGTCATAATGGAATTGCGCCATGTCTTCGCCGTAGGACTTGGACAAGCCGTAGTAACCATCGGGACGGCGCAAATCACGGGCATCGATTTTTTCATCCTGCCGATAAAAACCGGTCACATGGTTGGAACTGGCGAACACAACGCGCTTGACAGCGTGCCGGCGCGCCGCTTCATAGACATTGAAAATACCTTTGATATTGGCTTCCAGTATTTCCTCGAACGGCCGCTCCACCGAAACCCCACCCAGATGCACAATGGCATCGCAACCTTGAATCAATGCGTCCATAGCGGCGCGATCAGCCAGGTCGCAAGCTTGGACTTCTTCATGTGGCGCACCGTCGGCAGGCAAGGCACGGGCCAGGTCGGACACCCGCACAATCTCGGCAAATGCTGCCATGCGCGGACGCAAGACCTTGCCCAGGCCACCGGCAGCACCGGTGAGCAACAGTCGGCCAAATTTTTGAAAGGAGTGCGAAGGTATTGCCTGCGGGGCTTGATCGACCATGACTGAACATTTTCCAGTGAGGATGCAGGAGCATGCCTATGCATGTCTCCCGCGTAATAGAGGTGTTACGTTGTCTTATAACGTGGCGACGATTATCGACTCCGCTCTAATTAATTGTCAAACGAAGTGCGAGCAGGATGCTAAATATTTTTCATTGCATTGCATCAAAGCAAGTACCGTCAAGGCCCCAACAAAGAAGCGACCAAAAAAATTATTTCACAAGAAAAATAATTATAACTTGATGATAATCAATTAATTAAAGAATTAATTTAATGTGAAATATACAGAAATATCACTGCGCAACACAACCAGAATCGCAGTGCATCATTACGCCATGCACAACCGCCGAAACACGAATTCAATAGTCTGAAATTGGTTTCGTGACTGGTAAATCAAAAAAACGCATTGTATGATGACCGACAACAATTAATTCAAAATAAGCACGAGACCCTTTCTTCACCCACCTACTGCCATCATGACGCCACAAGAACTTAAATCCATCATGGGCTCCGGCCTGCTTTCGTTTCCCTTAACCGATTTCGACAGCAACGGCGACTTCGATCGGCGCGGCTACATCGCGCGTCTGGAGTGGCTCGCGCCTTATGGTGCCAGCGCCCTGTTCGCCGCCGGCGGCACGGGTGAGTTCTTTTCGCTGAGCGGCCAGGAGTACCCCGGCATCATTCAAACCGCAGTCGATACCTGCCGCGGCAAGGTGCCCATCATTGCCGGCGCCGGTGGCCCTACCCGTTTCGCCATCGATTGCGCACAAGCGGCTGAAAAGGCTGGCGCGCACGGTATTCTGCTGCTGCCGCATTACCTCACCGAAGCGAGCCAGGATGGTTTGGCGGCACATATCGAAGCGGTCTGTAAGAGCGTCAAGTTCGGCGTCATCGTTTATAACCGTGGGCAATGCCGGTTGCTACCGGCGACCCTGGCCAAACTGGCCGAGCGCTGCCCTAACCTGGTCGGCTTCAAGGACGGCATTGGCGATATCGAACTGATGTCGTCGATTTATATGAAGATGGGCGACCGTTTTGCTTATCTAGGCGGCTTGCCGACCGCGGAAGTGTATGCCGCCGCCTACAAGGCGCTGGGCACACCGGTATATTCATCGGCGGTATTCAATTTCATCCCCAAGACTGCAATGGACTTCTACCATGCCGTGGTGGCCGACGATCTGGCCACTCAGCATCATTTGTTGCGCGAATTCTTCATGCCTTATCTGGAAATCCGCAATCGCATGCAAGGTTACGCCGTCAGTATCGTCAAGGCCGGCGCTCGCCTGGTCGGTCATGATGCCGGTCCGGTGCGTGCACCGCTGACCGACCTCAATGAGGCCGAATGCGAAGCGCTGCGCGTGTTGATCGATAAACTCGGCCCGCAATAATTGCGATCCGACCCAAACCGATCATTACAAGGAGATAAATGATGTTACGTAAAAACTGGATCAGCCTGTGAGGTGCCATTGAGAATATTGATGGTATGGCAGAAGAATGCTGGTCAATGGCGCCTGCTGGCGCGCCAGGCAGTACGTTTCGCCACGCCGGGCTGATACTGCGCATTCTGGTTTCGACACGTCATCGCTGGCAACATTGGCGATGACGCGCAGCTTCCTGGCCGGGACAAGGAAGTCCAGTCGAATATAAAAAAATTCTGTTGATGGTGTGTTTCCCGGAATTGCAACAACTGCGCTAGAAACAAAAGATTTCATCGCGCAATTGACCAAGTTTTCTTGCTGCAATCATCGTGCAATTGATCCAGATCAAGGATGGCGCAGAAAACCCGCGAAACCGGCAACTGCGGCGCCTATCTGCACAGCGGCTGCGCTATATTGGCGCAAACAACCTTCCGGGCGGGCGTTTGCGCGCTCTACTGTCATGAGCGAGCTGCACCTAATACCGCGAACCACCGATTTGCAGGCGATGAAAACCAGTTGTGTCAATTGCAGCATGCACCAGTTATGTCTGCCGATGGGGCTAAATGACAATGACATGAGCCGGCTTGACGAGATCATCGGCCGTCGGCGTCGTATTGCCCGCGGCGAAAGCCTGTATCGGATGGACGATCCCTTCCGCAATCTGTATGCAATCCGGCTCGGGCATTTCAAGACTTACCAGCTCAATCCAGGCGGCGAACAACAGATTACCGGCTTCCAGATGGCCGGCGAGTTGATGGGCATGGACGCCATCAGCACCGACCGCCATCACTGCGACGTAGCGGCACTGGAAGACAGCGAAGTCTGCGAAATTCCATTTCAACGGCTGGAAGAACTGTTCGGTGTCATCCCCATGCTGTTGCGCCACTTCCATCGCATGATGAGCCAGGAAATCACGCGCGAGCAAAATGCCATGCTGTTGCTCGGCAATATGCGCGCTGAACAGCGTTTTGCTGCCTTCCTGGTCAATTTATCATCGCGCTATGCCGTGCGCGGCTATTCATCGACCAGTTTTCAGTTGCGCATGTCGCGCGAAGATATTGGTAATTATCTGGGCCTGACCATCGAAAGTATCAGCCGGCTGGTATCGCGCTTCAAAAAGCTCGGCTGGATGCAAGTCGACAAGCGCGAAATTCGGCTGATCGAGCCGGCGCGGCTCAAGGCGCTGGCCGCCGGCACCGAAACTTGCCCGCTCGATTAACTCACGCGCTGGCCAGACGAACCTGGCGCGGCACCAGATTTCGGGTTGCGATGAAGTCCCGCACGATCAACCTCTAGCTCCGTTTCCGTAGGCATTTTTTGATAGATTTCATCGAGGATGGCGTCCCACTGTTCCTCGCCTCTTCGATTGTGCGAAGCTTTACCGTCACGGTTGTTTTTAAAATAAGCCTCTTTTGTGCCAGATATATCGATAGGATAGAACGCGTTTGTCGATGCATCCCACATGATATTGTCAGCATGGATGTCACTATGAATGATGCCCGCTGTATTGAGTCTCTCCAGCATATCAACAAACCTTTCTGGCGCGTCAGGGGGAAGCGAATTCTCTGGCACTGCCGTCAATGGTTTACCGGGCACCTTAAACATTTGGACATAAACAACGCCTTTCTCATCGACATAGACTTTGGCCGAATCGTCACCGTAGTATTTGCGAAATGCATCCGCTTCTTTATCGGCCAATCTTTTTTGATCGGGCCGGTTCGTTTTGTATTTTTTAATGACGTAAGAAGGGTTCCCGTCATCGAGAAACACCGTGGCAAACTCTCCTTCGCCAATTTTCGTCCCCAATCTGAGCGCGATTTTGTCGACCGGGTTATCTGGTGAAAGAACCGTAAACGACTGCCTTGAACTGGCCGCGCTGCCTTGACGCCCGGCGGCCGAACTTTCTCCCAAGACATTTTCTTTTTTGTACTTATTTGCCCACATCGGAACTTCGTTCTTGAGTTCGATATTCCTGACAAATATACGGGTCAAGTCGTCGGTTGGAAAACGATATTGCTCCAGCAATAGACGCGCACGGTCATTACCGTACCCTGGCAAGCGTGATAGATATTGTTGCGCCGTCTCTTTTTTTGTTACTCCGCTCAACCCCACAGACAAGAGATTTGACATTCTCTCAGAAAAATTTTCAAGTTCAAACTGATTACCCTTGTAACGCAAATACAGAGTCGACTTCCCTGTTTTTGAAGGGACCAAAAATCGGTTCGCATTTAATTTTTTTATGTTGACGTAATGTTTTTTGATCTTTAAAAAGCCATCGCCATGCGCGGTCCAGCGCACACCCTGATGGTCAGGCGCGGATAGCTGCATGACATTGAGCTGACTGGAATACCTATCGGGCGTAATTGCCTTGCCCAAGCGTTGGGAAACATGCGCAGATGTGGGGCTCTCGAAAATCCAGCGATTGCCGTCCCATTCTATGGGATGGGTTGTCTTACTTGCAGCGTTGAGACGATACGCATCGTAGCGCACGCCATGACCGGGAACCACCGACGTCTTTACCGGCACCAGTTCTCCACGGATTTCTACTGCCGTGTACAACGGCGGGCTGGTCCGAATATCTTGTCCACGCGGCCTCACTTCAAATATCTTCCCCTCGCCGTAATAGGCCGAAGACAGATTGTCGGTTGCGTAGTAATTGTTATTGGGATCTACGACAAGCTTGAGGCGGTCTATGATGCGATTGTGTTTCTGATTGAAAACCTCTTTATGGTTTTGCGTTTTGAGATGCCAGGTTTGCGACAAAGGCTCCATGTAGACTGGATGATATTGCTTGATCCCAGTACCACTTTCGACGACGATTTCGTACTGCTGCTTGGCGCGCATCTGCAATTCGTATTTATTTCCGTAGAGATCAATGAAATTCTTCCCTTGCTGCATTTCCACATTCAACGCGCTCTGATCGAAACTATCCGCGTAGCGCCAACTCCCTGCTGTTTCATCGACAATCACCCGCCTTTTCAGCAACTCTGGCTTATGCGCATTTGGATGATGGGTCATGAACTCGCCATTGGCATTTTTCCTGATCAATATCTCGCTGCCATGATCAGCACGCGTCCCCGAACCGACCACCTGGAGCAGTAATTCACGCTGCACGCCCGTTTTTCTATTGCGCGCAAAATAACTGGCTCTGTTCGTCAGCGGTCTTGTTGCCAGCAGTTCTTGCGGCCTAGGCTGGAGCCTGACGTTACGATGCTGGAACTGCAGTCCACTCACATCGAGAAAGCCGGATATCTCCGCCAGGCTAAGATGATTCTGTCTGTCCGCACAGATTTTGTCACCTTGGTTTTTGTAGTGCTCCCTTCTAAAACTTTGCGCAACCAAATTGCCAATCAACGGCTTGATGCCGACCGTCCAGATATCTGCCGCCAGATTCAATCCGTCGGCGATGCCTCGCTCGTCAATACTCGGACTGGAATGAGGTCGATTGTCAAAGAGCATACGAAACGGGTTTTCTGCCCGCTGTGCCTTGAAAAGCAATACATTCCCTTGATTATTACCGACAGTGTCGTAAATTTCAGATTCGAAAGCACAATTTCTTTCGATGTGATCCCTCACGAATTTTCTCGATTGACCCGTTTTTGTCGCAACAGGAGTCCTTCATCTTTTGCAGCAATAATTAATGCTGCGCCAAGGCCTTTATCGCGCAGATAAAATTCGAATTTTTCAGCATCGTCTAAAGATAATATTTTATTTTTTACAAAAAAATCTTTGAGGTTGCATAGCGCCAGCGCTTTAATGGCGTCATCGTTCACGGTAAACAGCCGCTTATTCTGATCCCATTGCACCGCCCCTGTCGGCAGATTAGCGGGCGCTGCGGAGGCTAACGGCAAACCGAAGAAGCTAGCAGAGCCGGATTCGGCATAGGTCGACATCGGCTTACTAGCAGGCGCAGCATGCTCTGTGCCGACCACAGCTGCAACAGCGCCAATGGCAGACGAATGCCAATGTCGTGGCGGCGGATTCTGGCATGATGATTGCGGTGTCAGATTGGCGGCGGTAGCAAGCGATTGACGCAGGGATACACCCGTCTCACGCTCAGATCTCTGTGGCGTTTGCTTGCTCGTGCTGGTACGAATGCGGGCAGTACTGTTGTTGATAAAAAGCAGATGCGGCAGCAATAGCGCGGACGCATACAATGTCGTAAGCGGATGGCAGCGTGCAGGTGGTTTGTGTGCTTGTGCGCCAGCAATGGCGTTGAGTTGATCCTGCAACGCTGTCGATGAATGACAGTTGGCATGACGCGCTTGGTGGCGCCCCACAGTGGTCCAATATTTAGCAGTGTCTATAGGTATAAAATTCTCCTTACTCTAAAAAATGTGCCAGCCTTGATCGCAGATCCGTCAGGCACATGCGGAAGAATTGCACTAAAAGTGCCTAACAAAATCCGTAGTGAAAATCAGTGCCAATTCTTATGTATTGTTACTGACATCGAATATATTTCCATAGTTCAACTTTGAAAAAATGTCTGTTTCTGTGATACCTGGATTCATGCGTTCGGCAAGGGCGCAAGGATTCCAGCGCCGGGGGCACTCAAAAAATCTTAAGCCGGGATTGTCGGCGGGACAGATGCCCGCATGACAGCGGATCGATCAGCCCATTTTCTTTTGAGCATAAAATTTGCATGCCGAGCAGATCCATTCGCAGCCATCGCGCCGTTGCGCGCTTGATCGGTATGAGCGCTAGCCGCTGCCGTTGCTGGAGGAAAGCGATCGCAATCATCGATCAAATGGTTTTGGAATAGCGCGCTACTGTTGCCGCTGGGATAGAAGCTAACGTCGGTGAAGTGCGCAAATAGCGATCGAACACCATGCACACATTGCGGATTAACAAGCGGCCTTTGGGCGTCACGTTGAGCCAATCATCGTCAAGTTGTATCAAGCCATCCTGTTCCAGCAAATGCAGATCGTCTATTTCTTTCTCGAAATAATGTGAAAATGTAATTGGATAGGCGGTTTCAATCGAAGCAATGGACAGCTCGAAATTGCACATCAGCCGCTGGATGATCAGGCGCCGCAGCACATCATCCATGGTCAGCCGGATGCCGCGTTCGATCGGCAACTCATTTTTGTCGATCGCATCGTAGTAGGCATCCAGTGTCTTGACGTTCTGACTATACGTCGACGCTACCGCGCTGATGGCCGACACACCGCACGACACCATGTCCGATTCGGCATGTGTCGAATAACCCTGAAAATTGCGATGCAGCCGCCCTTGCTGCTGCGCCACGGCAAGGTCATCGGTCGGCAAGGCGAAATGATCCATGCCGATATAGACATAACCGGCGTCGGTCAGGCGGCGGATACCCAGCGCCAACATGTCAAGCTTGGCCTCGGCGCTGGGCAGCGCAGCATCGGCAATGCGCCGTTGCGGCTTGAACAGATGCGGTAGATGGGCATAGTTGTACAGCGAAATCCGGTCGGGCGCTGCGCGAATAACTTGCGCCAGCGTTTGCGCCATGCTGATCACGTTCTGCTGCGGCAAGCCGTAGATCAGATCGATGCTGACCGAACGAAATTGCGCCGCGCGCGCGGCCTTGATGATGTCGAGCGTCAAATGCTCGGGCTGGACCCGATTGACCGCCCTTTGCACCAGCGCATCAAAATCCTGCACGCCCAGACTGAGCCGGTTGAAACCTTGCCGACGCAGACTGACCACGCGCTCTGCTGACACCGTGCGCGGATCGACCTCGATTGAATATTCACCGGTTTCATCGGAGGCAAAACGGAACCAGCGTTGCAGATGCGCCATCAGGTCGCCCATTTGCGCGTCCGAAATATAGGTTGGCGTGCCGCCGCCCAGATGCAATTGCTCGATCTGGTTCATGCCATCGAACAGCTTGCCCTGCATTTCGATCTCGTGCTTCAGGTAGCTTAGATAAATCGTCGCCTTATCGCGGTTCTTGGTGATGATCTTGTTACAGGCGCAGTAGTAGCAAATGTTTTCGCAAAATGGAATATGCACGTATAGCGACAAGGGATTGCGGCTGCCACGTGTGCGCAGCCCGGCCACTGCCTGCAGGTAATCGCGGTAACCGAAGCTGTCGCTGAAGCGGTCGGCGGTCGGATACGAGGTATACCGTGGGCCGGAGCGGCTCAGCTTGCGCACCAGTTGGGCGTCGAATTCGACAGATGGCTCAGCGACCATCGGCATTGCGGAAACCACCATGTTGTTTTACTCCAGATGCGGCCGCACGGCGTAGTTCTGTCAAAACGACAAAGCCAGTGCGCACGGCGGCCCGATCGCAGCAAGTGTAGGGACGGCAGGCGGGAATTACCTTGACCTGGATCAAAGGTGGCGCTGGTTACTGGGCCAAGTGACGTTGCTTCGCCTGACGGTATGAACAACTCAGCTCACGCGAGGCGAAGTCGCTTTTCTTGATCGACATCAAATCACCCTACTCGCATCCCACGTACATTGCGGACATCTCACCTTTGTTCACAAAAACGCCTCGATAGCGCTGGAAATTCACTATGAAAAAGATCTTTATGTTATTGGCTATAGCCAGCACCCTGTCTACCTCGCCCTTTGTCTCTGCGCAGGAAAGCCCATGGCTGGTGCGCCTGCGCGCCGTACAACTGAGCCCGGAAAACAAGTCTGATCCCATTGCCGGTACTGGTGCATCGGACCGTCTGAGCATCAATTCCAAGACTATTCCTGAAGTCGACATCAGCTACTTTTTCACCCCACATTGGTCGACCGAACTGATCCTGACCTATCCACAAAAGCAGGATGTCAAACTCGATGGCACCAGCATCGGTAGCTTCAAGCACTTGCCACCGACCTTGCTGGCGCAATATCACTTCATGCCGAGCGCTACCATCAGTCCGTATGTCGGTGCCGGTATCAACTACACGCGCATTTCTGATGTCAACTTGCTCAATGGCGGTGCCCGTCTGGAAAGCCATAGCATCGGCGGCGCCGTGCAAGCTGGCGTCGATATCAAGATCGACCAACACTGGCTGGTCAACTTCGATATCAAGAAAGTGCAGATTCGCAGCGATGTCTACAGCACCACGGATGGCAGCAAGCTGAGTACCGTGCGCATCGATCCCTGGTTGATCGGCGTCGGTGTCGGTTACCGCTTCTAAGGCAATCAAGCACTGCCAAGCATTGCTGCAGGCGGCCAAGCCGTGACCATTGGTCACGGCTTTCTACTGCTATCGCAACGCTATCTGACTGTCCCCGATAAGTTGCCGGGCCGAGTAACGTATAATACAAATGATTGCTATTATCATCTTGGCGCAACCCCGTTATGAGTAAGGTTTAACGCAATGTCTCTTCCTACCCCTGCGACACCTGTCGATCCGCATGCGCCGATGCCGCATCGCAAGATCATCCGCTCCTGGCTGGAGCCCATCGTCAAGCGCAGCACACCTCTGGCCATCGCGCTGGTATTGCTCGACTTATGCCTGTTCGGGATCACGCTGACGGCGACCGTCTGGGTGTCGAACATCATCGGCAAAATATTGCTGGGCATGGTCACCGGCTTCATCATCGGACGCCTTTTCATCCTCGGCCATGATGCCTGCCATCAAAGCTTTACCGAAAACCGCCGCCTCAATACTTGGCTGGGCCGGTTCGTGTTCATGTTTTCGCTGACTCCTTACAGCTTGTGGGCGGTCGGCCATAACGTGGTGCACCATGGTTACACCAATCTGCAAGCCTTCGACTTCGTCTGGCAGCCGCGTTCACTCAAGGACTTTCAGTCCCTGCCGCGCTGGCGGCAACGGCTGGAACGGCTCTATCGCAGCGGTTGGGCTCCGTGGCTGTATTACATGGTGGATATGTGGTGGAAGCGCATGTACTTCCCTTCGCGCAAGCAAATGCCGACACGCCGTGCCGAATTCGTTTGGGATGGCGTCCTGGTGACCGCCGTCGCGGCGCTCTGGATCGGTCTGCTGGGTGTGGTTTCTGCTACGGGAGGTCAATCGTTCTGGCTGTTGCTGCTGACGGCATTTGTGGTGCCTATCCTGTTCTGGAAGGCCATGATGGGTTTTGTTGTCTATGTCCACCACACCCATCCGGAAGTGGCGTGGTACACCGACAAATCGACCTGGTCAGCCGCCCAGCCGTTTGTCTCGACCACCGTGCATCTGACCTTCCGTTACGGTATCGGCGCGGCTTTGCATCACATCATGGAACACACCGCCCATCACGTTGATATGAGTGTGCCGCTGTATCGCCTCAAGAAAGCACAAAAGATGCTGGAAACTATGCTGCCCGGCCGCATCATCATTCAGCGCTTTTCCTGGCGTTGGTATTTCGATACGGCACGCCGCTGCAAGCTGTATGACTTCGAGCGTCTGTGCTGGACTGACTTCAAAGGCCGTCCGACCAGCGAACCGCTCAAGATGCCAGAGATGAATAAGGCAGCTTGAACGGCGCGACGTCTCCTAGACTAGGTTTTTGCTGAAGCAGTTGAACGACGCCTTTTTGGGGCGGGTTCAACTGCTTTTTTCTTGGCCGCTGCCACCTTGACGACCGGCTTGACCGCTGTGCGCGCCTTTGGCTTGGCCGTTGCCACCTTGGCCGCCGGAGGCGTCTCCAGCGCATCGGTCAATTTACGGGCCAGTGCGATCACCCGTTGCGGATCGACATTGAGCGTACCAATCAGGAATTCGATGATTTCTGAACGTGGATTGGCCAAGGTCGGCTCGATCATCATCACCGCTGCCGCCACTGCCAAAGCGCGCTCGCGGGTGCCGCTGTCGGGCAGCATTTGTTCGAGCGCATTGAGTGCTTCGACTGGTGCTACGGCCACAATACGCGCCTGCTCTTTGAGCAATTGCACCCAATTGGTCTTGCTGGTGACACTGGCATGCATGTTCGGCAATTGCGCCAACAAACGCGCCAGGCGCAGGCTGCGTCGCTCAAACGCGCCGATGGAAATCATCCCGGCCACGACAATGCGGCAAACGGCCTCGGCAAAGCCACCGTCATCGATGCTGGCCAAGGCAATTTCACGATAATCGGCCAATTCCTGCAAGGCCCGTTCCTGGGCAATCACAGCATCTGGCACGTGTGGCTTGAGCCAGGCGCCAATACCTTTTTCACCGAATACCTGGCGCGTCATCTTGACCATCTGTGCATCGCGGCGCAGACGATATTGCTCAAGTTCTTCGCTGATTTTTTCGGCGACCTTTTGTTCGATCTGTTTGAGCGGATGATCGGCCGCGACTTGTTTGCGATCGGCACGGGCAGCCGCGGCTTGCTGGCGAATGAATGGCGCCAGCGAAAAACTGTCGGAGAACAATTGGCGCTGCATGCGCAAGGGATTGATCTTGACCATAGCGTCGGCGATTTCTCGCGTGGCCGTCATGCGCACCCATGGACGGATATACGTCTTGTACAGATTGGCATTGAATTCCGACCATTGGCTGATGGTGGAAAACATCTCTTCCTCGTCCCGGCCTTCGGGATTGAGCTTGCGCAGATCATCCATGGTGCGGTGCTCATAATGCACGGTGTAATCGCCCGGCTCCAGTTGTTCCCAGCGCTGCTCCTGTTTGCCGGCCTTGGCTTCGAGCTTCATTTCATACAGCCCCGGCGGCAGGCTTTCAATCACATCCAGCGACGTCACCAGTTGGTCGTGTTCCTTCAATGCAATCGCACCACCGACAAAAATGCCCAAATGGCCGACGCTTTCGTGCAACACATAAATGATGGTGCGCCCGGCAGCCGTAATGGCGCGTTCGTCACCCCAGGTATCGATGATCCAGTTCAAGGCTTGCGGCGGCGGCGTGATGTTGTCGCCCCAGGAGGCGAACACCACGATCGGCGCGGTCACATTGCGCAAATCAATCGCTTGATCGCCGGCCATCATGGTGCCACGCGCCAGACGATTGCCGACGAACAGGTTTTCGACGATCGATTCGATTTCACTGCCCGTCATGCGGAAATAACCGCCCCACCAACGCTCGAACTCGAGAAAGCGCTCAGATTCGGTATCCACCGACGACCATAGGTTGTAATACTTGTTCCACAAGGTATTGGCGGGATTGAGTTTTTCAAAATTCTCGACCAGATGAGCGCCATCGAAACGGTCGGCACCGAGGTCGCTGGTAAAGGACGCCAGCCAAGAACCGCCCAGTTGCGCGCCGCTATAGCGCATTGGATTGAGCGTCGAACTGCCGGCCCAGTAAGAGACCGGCGCACCGACCATCATGAGCGGTCCGAACAGCTCGGGACGCCGCGCATTGAGTGCCATCATCGCCCAGCCGGCCTGGCAGTTGCCGATCACCACTGGTTTGGCCTTGCATTGCGGATGACAGCGGATCACTTCTTCGATGAACAAGGCTTCGGTATCCATCACCGTGAGCAAGGTCTGCCCGTCTTCCGGTTCCGGCCGGAAGGTCACGAAATAGACAGTGTGGCCAGCGCGCATGGCCATGCCGACTTCTGAATCGAACTTGAAACCGCCGATGCCGGGACCATGTCCAGCACGCGGATCGACCACGATCACCGGACGTGCATCGGGCTTAACCGGCATGCTTGCCGGCGGCTGCAAACGCAACAGTGCGTAGTTGCATGGGGGTGTCAGATCATGCCCGTCGAGCACGACATCATGCGCGAACTTCAATAACGGCGGGGTGCCCTGCTCCAGGTGCTCCAGATAGTTGTTACCGCGATCAAGCAGGGTATCGAGAAATAAATAAGTGCGCTGCATTGCGTCGGTCAGGTAGGCATTGACGTCGCCTAACTGCGGTAGTGCGGCAATACTGGCCGTGACCGGCGCAGCATGCTCTTGACTGGCCTCGGTTGTGCCGCTTGTGGCGGCTTTCTTGCGCGTTGCCATGAATCCACTCCCTTGAAGAACGTATCACTGATGTCACGAAAGGAACAATATGGATCATCATACCGACAAAGACCTGATCCTATTGCCTGATCTCTGCGACAATAAAACCGTAATTCTTGACATTGATGCAAAAAAGACACAAGGATATTCCCGTATGGAACTGCAAAGTCTGGTCGATCAACCGAATAAATTGCCCACCGTGCCCAAGGTGGTCCAGAAACTGATCGACAGCTTCAATGCTGAAGATATCTCCGCCAATGAAATTGCCCACCTGATCGCAAGTGATGCGGCCCTCAGCGCCAAGTTGCTGCGGCTGGCAAATTCGGCGTATTTCCATGTCTCGCGCACGGTCGGCACGGTCGACGATGCTTTGCGGATGCTGGGTTTCGTGATGGTTCGCAATCTGGTCCTCGGCAATGGCATGGTGGCGGCGTTTCGCAGCACCAAAGGTCTGGATCTGCAACAGTTCTGGCGCTACAACCTCTACACCGCCTGCAGCGCGCGCTGGCTGGCGCATCAAGGCGGCGACAACGGCGACATGGCCTTCATGCTGGGCATGATGCACGGCATCGGCCAATTGCAGATGCATGCAGTCGCACCCAACGAGATGGTGGCCTTGGATCAACGCCTGCCGGTGCTTGACGCTGGCCGTGCCGCACTGGAACAGCAAAGCCTAGGCTTTGATTTCGCCCAGGTGTCGGCAGAACTGGCCAAGATCTGGAATTTCCCCGACGTCTTGGTGACGGCGCTACAGCAAGTGACCGATCCGCTAGCGACCAGCCCACTCGACCGTTTTGCCGGCTGGGTCCATCTGGGTGCCTGGCGCGCCCGTGCCGAAGTGCTGGAACTGGACGACCATGCCATGCAGGAAAGTTATCCCGCGGTGCTGGCCAAACGTCTGCAACGCGATGCCAAATGGATACCAGCACTGGTGGCGCACGCAGCCGACAGCGCCGACGCAGCCATGCCGCCGCTCAAGGAATTGACTAGCGGCCTGGAGGCAATGCTGGAATAGTGCCGCGCCACCGCGACTGATAGCAGCATTCTTCGGTGCACAACATCGGCCAAATATACCCGGCGGTACGTGGTAAGGAATTGCCCGATAACAGTTTTGCAAGAGCCTGCCAAAATGAAGCCATCAACACTCACAGTGCGACGCGCCGTATAACCACAGCGGGCCGTCTGGCGAGTGTCCAAGCACTCACTTTCCGACGCGAGTGCACATATGGTGGTTTCAATTTTGTGAAGGCAATACCATGCAACAATCCGACATCTTGCTGGTAGACGACAGCTCGGAAATCGCAGAACTGACCAAGTTCGCGATCTTGCGCAAGAAACTGACGGAGAAGTGGAAATGGTTTGACGACGCGGAGAACGCCTGCGACTTTCTGTTTCGCGAAGACTATACCGAGCGGCGCGACCTGCATCCGTATCTGATCCTGCTCGATTTGCACATGCCGAGACTAAGCGGTCATGACGTTCTGCGCATGCTCAAGGGCAACAAATCGACGGCACATATCCCGGTGGTGATGTTTTCCACCTCGACCGACCGCGAAGACATTCGTCGCAGTTATGAATTGGGTGCCAACGGTTATCTGGTCAAGGCAGTCGACGCCCGCACCATGATGGATACCGTGGCCGACGCGGTGTCATATTGGACCAAGCGCAACCTGCCGGTGCGCTAACAGCTCGGATTAATTCTGCGCCGACGGCCGCGAGTGTTGGGTACTTGGCTGGGCCGATGGCGACAACATGTCTTCCTGCATTTTAGCCATTGCCAGTTCGCGGCTCTTGATTTTATGGCGTACCCGCGCCTGCCGCTTGCGCAGCCAGATAATCACCCCGGTCACACTCAACATGGCCACCAGCGCGCCCATGAAGGAAATCATGATGCGCCCCGGCAAGCCCAGGATACGGCCCGAATGCAACGGGAACTGGGCCTGGATGAACAAGTCTCCAGCAGTGCCTGTACCGGGAATACGATTGCCCGATGGTGCTCCGGTAGTGGCATCAAAGTACAACCAGGCATTGCCCAGGCCAACGTCACCGTGATCATTACCGGGTTGGAAAAAGCCCACGCCATACAATCCAAACATCCCTGAATAGAATATGCCGCCAGCCGGGTCGGTCAGGCCGAGCTTGTCCGCTTCGATGCGCGCCAGTTGTACCACCTGTTCACGCGACATGGCCGGTTCCGGCACCTTGTCGGGCGCGACCGGCGTGCGGGTATCAAACGCGGTCGGCGTAACCGATGAAAACACCTTGATGATCGGCTGCATGACCTGATTATTCAGATTCATCGAAACCGAGGTCACGGCCAGCACCAGCAACAACACCCAGACCCAGACCGCGCCGGAACGATGCAGGTCGAAGTTGAGCTTGTGGCCGCCATCGCGCCAGCGGAATGCAAACGACTTGCGCCAGCTCTTCCAGTTGGGAAACGACAGCCACAAAGCGATAAAGCAGTCCAGCATCCAGACGATGCCGATGATGCCCATCAGCCAGATGCCCAGTTCAATGCCGCCGACGTCAGGCAAATGCATGGTGTAGTGCAGTTTGTAGAGAAATGGCAGCAGGTTTTCGCGGCTCAGCGAAATGGTCCCCCACATGCGTCGCCCCTGGATTTGAGCAGTGACCGGATCAACCGCGATCTGGTTGTAGTCCAGTACATACGGTGCCTTGGTGGCCGGATCGATGCGCGGCTCCACCATCATCTGGCTCGCATGTCCCGGTTCTTCCTCGGTCAGCACATAGGTCACGCGCATTTTCGGCTCTTGCGCTTCCACCAGGTTGGCCAGTTCCAGACCATTCTTGGGCTGGCCAGTCGCGGTACTGCCAGGCGCTGCGCTATGGGCATGAAACAGCGCTGGATTAAGCCAGGCATCCAGTTCATGATCCCAGGAAATGATGGCACCGGTGGCGCCGGCAATGAACAGGAATACTGCCACGCCGAGGCCGAACCAACGATGGAGGAGGACTAACACTGCACGCATAAGATCGCTTCAAAAAATGCTACGACGGTCTTGCCCGCGTTGTCGCATGCAAGACCGCCGTAGCGTTAATACTTCAATCCGACACCAAGCCTGTGCCAGCGTACCCGCCCGATCAGAAATCCATCTTCACGTTCAGGCTTAAAGTACGCGGATCACCCGGTTTGATGTAGTTTTCATACTGATATTCCCAATAGCGCTTGTCGAGCAAATTATTGACCGCCGCCCGGAACGTCGTATCAACCTGGCCGATACGCGTGCTGTAACTGGCCCCCAGATTGAACAAGGTATAGCCTGACAAATTGAGGTCGTTGGCCGCACGCAACATCGTGCTGCCCGTATATTTGCTGTCGGCCGACAGTTTCAATCCTGGTACTTGCGGCACCAGATAAGCAAGCTGACCGGCGACCACAAAATTAGGTGCGCCAGCGACACGATTGCCATTATATAGAGTGCCCTTGCTGTATTCGCTGCGCAACACCATCAGATTACTCGACACTTGCCAATCTTTGCCAAGTTTGCCTGCCGCACCCAACTCCAGTCCCTGGTAAGTCGATTGTCCATCCTGTACCAATGCCTGGGTCGCGGTATTGGTGTATTCGGCTGCGCGTTCAATGCGAAACAATGCAGCCGTGGCGCTCCAGCGGTCTTGATCGGTTTTGACACCAACTTCATATTGCTTGCTGGTCAAGGGATTGAGCGTCTGACCATAGTTGGAATTGATCACCGTTGGCACACCGCCCTGCTCCAGCGATTCGACATAGCTGGTGTAAATCGTGGTGTTCGGTTCCGGTTTGAACATCAGCGCCAACGTGGGTGTGACGACGCCATCTTTCTTGTATTGGGCCGTGCGCGCACCGGTAATACCGTAAGTGTTTTGCTCGAAATTGGTATAGCGCAAGCCGCCCAGTACAGACCACTGTTGCGACAACATCAGCGTATCGCTGGCAAACAATGCCTGCTGTGTGATGTCGCTGTTGTGATAGGTGCTCAGATAAGTGGCACTGTCATAATTGTTGGTGTTCTGCTGATACAGATTGCCGCTACCGATCGTGCTGTAAAAACTGCTGATCGAATAATCATTGACCTGTTTTTGCCAGGAAGTCCCGAACACCAAATCATGTTGCAAGCTGCCGGTATGGGCCTTGCCCTGCAACATGGCTTGCCATTGGTCGAAGGTATGACCTTCGCGCGTATCGGAACGGGCATCAGAATAATTACCGGCCAGATCGGTGAGTGCCAGCGAGGATTCGTTGCGGCTACGACGCGAGGTGCTGTGGCTGTAGTCGGCGCTCAGTTTCCAATCGTCGTTGATGGCATATTTCAGGCCGGTCGAATATTGTTGAAAATTGGTATTGAGATGCTGGCCTTGACCGACCAGGCTTTGGTCATTGCTGCTAGGTACGCCTGGCAACTGTGTGCCGACATAGCTGCTGGTGTTGATCGACGGCGTCTGGCCGGTGGCATTGCGGTTCTGGTAGATCGATTCAAATTCCCAGGTCAGGTCGCGGGTCAGGCGTGCATCGAGTGCCAGCGAGACTGAGTCGCGACGGATTTGACCATCGTTGAAGGTCTTGCCTTGCTCATGGGTGGCGTTGACACGGTAGCCGAACATGTTGTCGTTGCCAAAGCGGCCACCGAGATCGACGTGCTCGCTCCAGATATTGTTGGATTTGAAGCCAACGTCGACGCTGCGCAGCGGTGTCTCGGTGGGACGCTTGGTGACATAGTTGATCACGCCGCCGGGTGCGCCGAAGCCATACATATAACCGGATGCTCCCTTGAGCAATTCAATCGCATCAAAGTGTTCATAAGGCAAGGTAATCGCATAGCTCAAGAACGGTTTACCATCAATCCGATAAGCATTTTGCCAATCCAGCGCCAAACCGCGCACGGTGACGTAACTGGCCCAGCTACTGTAACCGCCACTGTTGTCAGTAACCGACGCATCGAGCGCGAATACATCGCCAATCTTGCTGACCTGACGTTCAGCCAGATCGTCGGCTTTGACCACCGCCATCGAAAACGGCGTATCGAGTTGCGAGCGGGTGCCAAGTGCACCGCTGGCGACGCGATCGCTCAAGTGCAGCACATTGTCGGCCGCCGCCTTCACGCTCACGACCGGCAAGGCAGTTGCATCGCTGTGCTGGTCGGCCGCAGGCGTGACCAGCACGTAGCCGGCGTCGGTCTTGCGCATATCCAGGCCGCTACCGCGCAACAACACGCGGAAACCGTCATCGATGTCATAGCTGCCCTTGACCCCAGCGCTGCTCTTGCCCTGCACCTTGTCGGCGTCGATGGCAATGGCGATGCCGGCTTGCTGCGCATAATGATTGAGGGCATCGAGCAAGGGACCGGCCGGCACGTCGTAGCTCACCACAGCTTTGGTTGCGGCCGTCTGGGCCTGGACGGGCACGGTGATGCCACTCAGCAGACTGGCAGAGAGCGCCATGCGCACGGCAAACGCCAACGGCGTCAATGGTTTCAGTTTGGCTTGGCGATGCGAACATATACGGGACGACGACATGGGTAGAGATCTCTTTTCGTTGGTCATATCTGCTTGACGCACGAAAAGTCCAAAACGGAACCAAAAAACAAAAAACAAAAAATAATTGTACGACTCAAGGTGAAGCCGGTGCATCCACCCGCACTAGATACGGCGACAAACGGCGCATGCGCAATTGCGGGAAGCTGTGACCGAGCAAATTGAGCGCCCGATCAATATCATCCAATGGCAACACTGCGGCCACATGGATGTTGGCAATCTGGCTGCGGTCATAGCTGATCAAACCGGGACGATAGCGGTTCAACGTATCAAGCACCTCGGCCAAGGACTGCCCCTGCACCACTAACTGATGGTATTTCCAGGCATCGTCGACGCTGCGCACGTCAATCGACTCCAGCACACCCAGCGCCTCTGCGGTGATACGCAAGCGCTGACCGGCACTGACCACGGCAGCGGCCGCATCGTTGTCGTCACGCAATGCCAACTGCTGCGCAGTGCGAACACTGACGCGCGATTCCAGCATATTGAGTAGCGTGACATCAGCCTCACGGCTCACCACAAAACGGGTACCCAATGCGCGTATGCTGCCTTGCGCGGTTTGCACAACAAACGGTCGTTGCGCATCCTTGGCAACCTGTACCAAGATCTCTCCCTGCACCAGTTGCAACAGGCGGCGTTGACGATCGAAGCGCAAATTGACGGCGCTGTTGCTGTTGAGCGTGATACGGGTGCCGTCGTCGAGCACACGTGTTTGCCACTGACCGGTACCGGTATGCATATCGGCCAGCAAATAATCCAGCGGGAATACCCGCAAACCGAGCCACACCGGCAGCGCCAGCAGCAGCAAGACTGCAGTTACGGCCACGCGCTTACCCTTGCGCGAACGCGGCCTGGCGTGCGCCATGGCGGCGTCCAAAGCCGCCCGTGCCGGACGTTGGGAAGTTTCACTCTGGCGCATCTGCTGCATGCGACTGATTAATCCCTGCAACCGCGCAGCCGCTGCAGCATGGCGCGGATCGGCATTCTTCCAGGCGTCGAAGCCTTGCTGAGCGACGGCACATGCGGCTGGATCGTCACCGCTCAATTGCACCACCCAGTGCGCTGCCTGCTCGGCCAGACTCAGACTAGCATTGGCACTGTGGTCGGCGTGAGCAGCCAGGGCGCGTTCTTCTGCCGAGTCATTCATCCGAAATCCAATTGGCAACTGACCAGCGCCTGCACCAGATATTTGCGAACCATCCGGTCCGACACACCAAGCGCAGCGGCGATGTCGGCATGGCTGTGACCCTCCAGGTAATGCAGCACAAAGGCCTGGCGCGGCTTGGGTGCCAGCTGCTCCAGCGCAGCGCTGATCTGGTCGAGCGCTTCGACGGCCAGCGCGATCTCTTCCGGACTCGGATAGGCCGCAGATTGTTCAACCGTCAATGCCAGTTGTGCCAGATAGGCTTGTTCTATGGTTTGGCGGCGCGCCTGATCGAGCATCAGGCGTTTGGCCGTTGTCGTCAGATAGGCGCGTGGTTCCTGCACACCGAGCAAAGCATCGCGCGAAGCGATGATGCGCACGAAGGTGTCTTGCGCGACATCGGCAGCCTGATGCGCACAGCCCAGTTTCTTGCGCAGCCAGCCGAACAACCAACCATGGTGGTTGCTGTAGAGCAGGTGCAAGTTGGACTGAGGCAGTGTTTCGGCCATCGCGGCGGCATTGAGAAATAAGAATTGTTCTCATTTTAGTGTAAACTCGATTGTCACGTAAGACTTCACAGTTGTAAATCATGGCGCGGCGCGACAACAATCAACAAATGGGGAACACAAACATGAAGGGAACCTGGAGCATGCCGCTTTGCTGGCATTATTGACGCTGGCCGGGCTGGCCAGCGGTATTTTTGGTGATGGTGTATGGGACTGGTTTTCCTGGTTTGGCCTGGGCCTGCCAATGGTCGTGGCCGCTTACCATATCTGGCGCCAGTGGCGGCTGCGTCCGTCGACATGAGATTGCCGCTAAGCCAACTCAGGTAACCGCGCCGAACAAATGTAGTTGTGCATACTGCAACAGCATGATGGTCTTGCCGTCGGCAATTTCCCCTTCTGCAATCATCAGCAGCGCTTGCTGAATCGGCACTTCCATGACTTCAATATCCTCGCCCTCGGCGACATTGCCGCCACCGTTACCGGTGCGTGCGTCGTCATGGTATTGACCGATAAAAAAATGCAATTTCTCGGTGACCGAGCCGGGACTCATGAACACCTCAAACACCTTGCGCACCGCCTCCACCCGGTAACCAGTTTCTTCTTCCACCTCGGCGCGGATGCGCTGTTCCGGGCTGGCATTGTCCAGCAGGCCAGCAGGTGTCTCGACCAAAAAACCATCGTGATCGCCGCCAAACACGGGGAAACGGAATTGGCGGATCAAAATCACACTGCGGCGCTCCAGGTTGTAAAGCAAGATGGTGGCACCGTTGCCGCGATCATAGGTTTCCCGATCCAGGGTTTGCCAGACACCATCGGCACGGCGAAAGTCGAAGGTGGTTTTTTTCAGCAAATACCAATCGTCCGAGAGAACCTCGACGTGACGAATACGGACGCGTTCCTGATCCATGCCTGTGCTCCTGAGCAATAAAGGGGTGGTGATGACGATATCGGCAAGTTCGTTTGCCTTTTTCAAAGTATCACGCAATTTCGTGCAATATCAAGAATAATTGTGCAGAAAAAGAAGAAAGCACGTATATTCGTGCAAAAACACGCACTCTCCTATTTCATCACCGACCTCTGCACCATGCTCACCAGCCAACGCAAAAAACACCTGCTCGATCTGCTCAGCCGCGATGGCCGGGTGATTGCCAAGACCGTCAGTGAACAATTGCAAGTGTCGGAAGACACTATCCGGCGCGATTTGCGCGAACTGGCGAAAGAAGGTTTGCTGCGCCGCGTGCATGGCGGCGCCCTGCCGCTGACACCGCCGCTGGTCATGTTTGCCGACCGTCAGCAAATTGAACCGGGCGCAAAGGCCGACATCGGTCGCGCCGCCGCAAACCTGGTGCTGCCGGGTCAAGTGGTCTGCATTGATGGCGGTACCACCTGCGTGCAAATGGTGCGGCATTTTGCTGCCGATCTGAAGGCCACGGTGGTGACCCATAGCCCGTCGATTGCCGTGGAATTGGCCGCGCATGCCCATATCGAGGTGATCATCATTGGCGGCAAGCTGTTCAAACATTCCGTGGTGGCCATGGGCAGCAGCACCATCGAACAGATTGGTGCGATTCGTGCAGATCAGTATTTCATGGGCGTGTGCAGCCTGCATCCCAGTACCGGTATTACCTCACTCGACTTCGACGAAGCCGGCATCAAACGCGCCTTTTGCCGTGCTGCGGCAGAAACCGTCGTACTGGCTTCGCCTGACAAGCTCGATACCACCTCACCGTTTGAAATCGTGCCTTTGAATCAGGTCGGACGACTGGTTCTCAATCGTGATATCGCACCGGACTTGATCGCACCCTATGCCAGCCAGGGAATTGCCATTACGCTAGCTTGACCCTTGTCGCTACCGCATCAAGGGTCTTCGCATTGCGTTTGAGCAAACCATTTTCGCCAATCTTCCGGCTTCTTGTCATTGGCAAGCTAGCTATCGGCCAGCTAGACCGATCTCAGGATCGAGCCTGTTTTGCGTGCTGCGTTTAACCTAGGTCATTTTCCCTCTATGGTGGCGGTGTGCTGCCTAGACCGGTTAGCATTTTGTATATACCCCCCAACCAGCCTCCACCGTTTCCAGCGGGGGACAGTTTGAAGGTGTAGAAGTCCCCACTCTTTATCCCGACCATACGTGGAACTCGGACTTCCGGTCTGAATAAATAATTGATCAGCTTATTCATCTGGGCCGGTTGGTCTGCTGACAAGAGCACATCCTGATCTTGTTCTGGGAGCATTCTGGCTAGCTTGATGATGTTGTAGGCAAGTCCCTTCAGCGACTCATCTCGTCCATTGAAAAAAATAGACAGCCGCTCAGGTTCGGGGCGCTTACTTAAAATTGATTTTCCCTCGTTACTTAATTTGTCTATTTTTGGCTGAGGCACAGTTAGCTCGAGTTGATCGAACAGACATAGAGAAGCGTGTCTGAAGTTTTCCTGGGAAAAATTAATCTTGTGCAACGTTGTTCCAAATCGGCTATCGGTTTTAGACAGTGGAACACCAACCTCCAACGAAAAAAAGACATAGTCATCGTTACCCAAGCCCCTTACATCCATATCGCTGGAGTTGTCCGCAGGAAAGAGGACACGTTTTTCCATCAAGCGTTTTCTCGAATAAATATTCAAATCTCCAGATGCGCTTAATAAATTGGCATTGGTGGCATGGGTCAAGTAAAAGTCTTGCTTGAGAAAGCGTTGAAAGAAACGTCGCTCTTTGAGGTTAAGGGCAAGCGTTGACGAGGTAAAGTTATCGTCGGCCTGTTTTTTCAGATCCCGCTCTGCCCCATAGCTGATCAGAACCATGGCTAACAGCGTTGATTTGAATTCAGTGCTGGTAAAAAAGTTATCTCTTAGCAACGCGCCATTTTTCTGCATCCTGAGAAAGGAGTCGTTGGCTCTCTTTTTTCTGACACCCGCTACGAACCTGTCAAGGACGTCGTTTATCATCATTGCCTGACCACTTGATTGCTCGGCTTCGTCAGACTCAGCTTCATGCTTGCGCACCGGATTTATATGTACTTGCGCCAATTCCTGCTTGCCTTTCTTCATTGCGTACATATGTCTCTCCATCGTCTGTTAGGGATTCATACGCCCACATTCGTATCATCACGACGGTATAAATAAAAGGAAAGGGGCGTGTCGGAAAACAGACCACGTCGCAACCCGTGCAGTCTTTTTTGTTTCTGCATGGCTATTTCGTATGCAAAAAAAACGTCGCGTTATTACCCCAGGAAAACAATCGATTAATTTCGAGGCAAATAACATACAAACAAGCATTTAAAACTGTAAGTATTTGAAAACAATTAGCGCTTATGCAATTCTGTACGCGGGACATTCCGTTTGCGTATCTGATTTGATTGCGTCGCATCGCTAGGCTGGCTTGCGGCCGATTCCACAGCGAGGAGAGAATAATGAAATGGTTCTATGACTTGAAGATTGCGACCAAGCTCATTTCTACGTTTTTGGCGGTCATCGCCCTGGTGGTGGTACTTGGCCTGTTCTCCATGGCCCAGCTCAGTAAGGTCAGCGCAGCCTCCAACGAAATCGCCACCAACTGGCTGCCGACCATCCGCACGCTGGCTGAACTCAAGTTGGCAGCGGCTCGCCTGCGCAGTCTGGAACAGTCCCTACTGCTGACGGACTCGCCGCAAGAGGCCGACAGCTTTGTTCAAAGCAGTAACCAGCAGGTTGAAAACCTGCTCAAACGCCGCAAGCAATACGAGGGTTTGATCAGTGCACCGGAAGAACGGGCGATCTATCCCGAATTGAGCAAAAACATCGACCTGTACCTGGCTGGCCATCAAAAATTCATGGAACTACTGCGTCAGAATCAAAAAGACCAAGCCAATGCCTTGCTCAAAGGCGATGCCACCAAGCAGTATCTGCAAATGATCAACCTGGCAGAAAAACTGGTCGAAATCAATGATGCTGGATCGGATACCTCCAATGAACTGGCCAAGAGCACCTATGGCTCATCGCTTATCTGGATACTCTGCATCATGGTGGTGTGCGTAGCCACCGCACTGATGCTGGCAATCTGGGTGGCGCGGCTGATTGCGCGGCCGCTGGTGGAAGCGGTCAAAGTGGCACGCCAGGTCGCCGACGGCGACCTCACTGCCACCATCCATCCGCGTGGCAAGGATGAGACCGGGCAACTGCTCGATGCGCTCAAGACCATGAATGACAATCTGCTGCAAATTGTCACGGACGTGCGCCAAGGCACCGACACCATCGCCACTGCTTCTAATGAAATCGCCACCGGCAATATGGATCTTTCCTCGCGCACCGAGCAGCAAGCAGGTTCGCTGGAAGAGACCGCCTCGGCCATGGAACAATTGACCTCGACCGTCAAACAGAATGCCGATAATGCGCGCCAGGCCAATCAACTGGCCGTATCGGCGTCGAGCGTAGCGGTTCAGGGCGGCGATGTGGTGGGTCAGGTGGTCAATACTATGGGCTCGATCAATGAATCCTCGAAGAAGATTGTCGACATCATCAGCGTGATCGACGGCATTGCTTTCCAGACCAATATCCTGGCCTTGAATGCCGCCGTCGAAGCCGCCCGCGCCGGTGAACAAGGACGTGGTTTTGCGGTGGTGGCGTCAGAAGTGCGCAGCCTGGCGCAACGCTCCTCGGCCGCCGCCAAGGAAATCAAACTCCTCATCGATGACTCAGTGACCAAGGTCGATATCGGCAGCAAGCTGGTGGAACAAGCCGGTTCGACCATGGGCGAAGTGGTCGCCAGCGTCAAGCGGGTCACCGATATCGTCGGCGAAATCAGCGCCGCCACACAGGAACAAAGCGTCGGCCTGGAAGAAATCAATCGCGCCATTGTGCAAATGGATGAGGTGACGCAACAGAATGCCGCCCTGGTCGAAGAAGCCGCGGCAGCCGCGCAATCGCTGCAGGAACAAGCCGGCCATCTGTCGCAAACGGTCAGCGTGTTCAAGCTGGATGGGCGGGTCATGGCCAGCGCCTCAACGCGGCCCGTGCGTGCGGGTGCGGCCAAGCCCAGCAACATCCCCCCCAAACCGGCCACGCTGGTCAGTAAACCTGTCAAGGCAATCGCCCAGCGCACCGCGCCTGCTCCTGCGCTGCCAGCCAAGCGCACTGCCACCACCGCCAAGGCGCAAGATGACGGCGGTTCCTGGGAAGAGTTTTAAGAAGCTGTTCACGATCTGTTCAGACAGGGCGGCGTCCTTACTTCAATCCCAGCCGCTTGGTCAGGCGATTCAGATTGGCCCGGTCTAGACCCAGTTCGCGCGCGGTGGAGGCAACATTGCCGCCATTGCGCGTGAGACTGGCGCTGATCAGCCGACGCTCATAAGCACTGACGGCATCGCGCAAACTGCTGCCGTTGTGCAGCGCCAATTCCGCTTGTTCGACCATCGGTTGCGCCTCCGGCAAGGCCGCTGGCGCAGCTGCCAGATCAAGATCTTCCGCGCTCAGCGTCAGCATGCGCGGTCGTTCCGGATGCCGGCCCAGGGCTTTGAGCGCGCTGCGGGCGATCAGATGCTCCAGTTCGCGCACATTGCCGGGCCAGCGATAATTGAGCAAGGCTTCTTGCGCCTCTGGCGCCAGCCGGATGCTCAGCAAGCCGAGACGGAAACGGTTTTCTTCCAGAAAATAACCGCTGATGAGCAAGGTATCGTGACCGCGCTCTCGCAGCGGCGGCACGTCCAGCGGATAGACGCTCAAGCGGTGATAGAAATCAGTCCGGTAACGGCCCTGCCGCACTTCCTCGGCCAGGTCGCGATTGGTTGCGGCAATCACACGCACGTCGACCTTGTGCTCAACGTCAGAGCCAACCCGCTGAATCTGACCGCTCTGCAGCACACGCAGCAGCTTGGCCTGCACCAGCAAGGACAACTCGCCCACTTCATCGAGAAACAAAGTGCCGCCTTCAGCCAGCTCGAATTTGCCGCGCCGGTCGCTGATGGCGCCCGAGAATGCCCCGCGCACATGGCCAAATAACTCGCTTTCGACCAGCGTCTCAGGCAAAGCCGCGCAGTTGATGCTGATGATGGCCTTCTTGGCACGCGTCGAGGCAGCGTGAATGGCATTGGCGACCAACTCCTTGCCGACCCCGGTTTCGCCGGTGATCAGCACGGTCATATTGCTGGGACCTGCCAGCCGCACTTCCTTGAGCATGCGCTTGTGCGCCGGGCTTTGGCCGATCAGTTCACGTTGGCTCTGGTTGGCGGCCAGGCGGTAGGCTTCGGCACGCTGGCGTTCCTGCTCGCCGCTCTCGGCCAGTGTATGAATGCGCTCAGCCGCATTGACGGTGGCTGCCGCCAAACTGGCGAATGCTTGCAAGGCGGCGCTATCGACCCCATCAAAACGGTCCGGGGCCAGCGCATCGAGCGTAAGCAAGCCCCAGGGCCGACCATTCATGGTGATCTGGCAGCCCATGCAGTCATGCACATGCAACTCGCCCGAATGCGCCTGCACCAATCCATCGTAGGGATCGGGCAATGACGAGTTGGCGGGAAAACGCGTCGGCGGCACACTCGACAACAGCGCACGAAAACGCGGATGTTCACTGATGCGAAAACGCCGCCCCAGGGTATCGCTGGACAATCCATTGATCGCCAACGGCACCAGCACGTCACCATCAAGCCGCAACAAGGCCGCCGCATCGCAGGGAAACAGCATGCGCAAGGTATCGAGCAGACGCCGGTAGCGTTCGCTGTCATGCAAATCACGCGATAGATCGGCCATCAGCGGAATCATGGCATCGAGCAAGAGTTTTGGAGTCATTTTTACTCTTTAGTGTCAATATGACTCAGGTCTATTTGACTCATCAATTTTATAAGTTTTTGATTGTAAAGGTTTTTTGTGCTGGCATGAGATTTGTATAGAGAAAGACCAGGAAGCAGTGCTTTTGCCCTCGCTGCTGTTGTTTTCTCGATTAATTCTCATGAAAAGGCCCTCCATGCTATCCGATGCCCACCGCGCAATCGTCAAGTCCACCGTCCCTTTGCTCGAAAGTGGCGGCGAAGCGCTGACCACGCATTTCTACAAAATGCTGTTGCGCGACTATCCGCAAGTGATCCCCCTATTCAATCCGGCGCATCAAGACAGTGGCGCGCAACCACGAGCATTGGCCAATGGCGTGCTGATGTATGCGCGCCATATCGATCAACTGGAACAGCTCGGTGATCTGGTCGGCACCATCGTCAACAAGCATGTCGCCTTGCAAATCCTGCCGGAACATTATCCGATGGTGGGCGACAGTTTGTTGCGCGCCATGCGCGAAGTGCTCGGCGCTGAAATTGCGACAGAGCAAGTCATTGAGGCTTGGGCCGCCGCCTATGGGCAACTGGCCGATATCCTGATTGGTGCCGAAGCTGGCATCTACGATGCCAAAGCCAAGGCCGAAGGCGGCTGGCGCGGGGCACGCAAGTTCGTGGTGGTGCGCCGGGTCGAGGAAAGCGAGGAAATCACCTCGTTCTATTTTGCCCCGGAAGACGGCAAAGCCATCTTGCCCTACCAACCGGGCCAGTACATTGGCCTGCGGGTCGACCTCGATGGTAGCGAAATGCGCCGCCAGTATTCGCTCTCGGCGTTGCCCAATCCGCGCATGTACCGGATCAGCGTCAAGCGCGAAGCCGGCGGCAAGGTGTCGAACTACCTGCATGACCAGATGCTTATCGGTAAGTCGATCGATCTCTACCCACCCTCGGGAGAATTCACCCTCATTGCCAGCAACAAACCGCTGGTACTGATCAGCGGCGGAGTCGGCATCACGCCAATGCTGGCCATGCTGGAGGCGGCATTGCCGAGCGGCCGGCCGATCTACTTCATCCATGCGGCACGGCATGGCGGCGTGCATGCCTTCCGCCAGAAGATAGACGAACTGGCGCAGCAGCATCCGCAGCTGCAACGCTTCTTTTGCTATGCACAGCAACGCCAGCAAGACCCGGTGCCGCAGGCCCATGGCATTCTGGACCGCGAGCGCCTGGCCGACTGGTTACCGCAGACCACCGACCTGGATGCTTACTTCGTCGGTCCCAAGGCCTTCATGCAGGCCATCAAACGCCATCTGCATGCGCTCGGCGTGCCACCACAGCAAAGCCGCTACGAGTTCTTCGGCCCGGCGTGCGCGCTGGATTGATCCTCACGGGTGCTGCCCCGAGCGGCAGCACCATCGGTCCTTTTTAACCCAGGGAAAACAGCATGAACATCGATAAATACAAACATCAACATAGCGCCATCCTCTCCAGCATCGGGCAACTCAAGCAACTGACACAGGCCGGCATCACCGCCAACGCTGCCGCCATTGCAGCACAGGTGATCAAGATGAGTTCCATCGTCAAACTGCATCTATCGATTGAAGACCGCTTCCTGTATCCCGCGCTACAAGCCGCCAATAACCGCCAACTAGCGCAACTGGGCCAGCAATATCAACATGAGATGACGCATATTGCCGAAGCTTATGGCGCATTTGCCAGGCGCTGGAATGATGCCGGTCACGTGGCCGCCGATCCAGAAGGCTTCCGATCCTCTGCCAATCAGGTGCTGAAGATCTTGTTTGAACGCATGAAGCGCGAAGATAGGGATTTTTATCCCGTCATTGAGAGCGCTTGAGGATCCAGCTCTTGCAAAATCGCCGCCACACGCGACAAGGCTTCTTCGATATCGAGCGATTCGATGGCACCAAAGCCAAACAACAGCCCCGTCTGCGGCGGCACTTGATAGTAGAAGTCATCCAGCGTGTACAAGGCGACATCGGCGCGCCGTGCCAACTTGATCAGCAAGCTCAGATCGAGCTGACGGTGCAGTAGCGCCGTGAGATGAAAGCCGGCCGTCGTCGGCACTGCGCGCAGCCAAGGCGCCAGCGGGCCGTTGAGTCCGGCCAGCAGTTTTTCGCGGCGCGCCGCATAAATGCCGTAGCAACGGCGGATATGCTTTTGTAGATGACCATCATCGATAAAGCGCGCCAGCGCCCATTGCGTCATGGTCGGAGTATGCCGGTCCGACAGTTTCTTGGCCAACGTCAGCGCGCGCCGGATCGCTGGCGGCGCGATCACATAACCGACCCGCAGCTCGGGCTGAATGACCTTGGAAAAGGTGCCCAGAAATGCCACCAGCCCGACCTGATCCATGCTCTGCAGCGAATCGGCAGGACGGCCCTGGTAGCGAAATTCGCTGTCGTAGTCGTCTTCGATGATGATGGCCCCGAGCAGGCGCGCACGCTCGAGCAAGGCCACGCGGCGCGCCACGCTCATGACCATGCCGAGCGGAAACTGATGCGCCGGCGTGACATAGATGAGTCGCGTGCCCGCTGGAATCTGCTCCACCAAGATGCCCTCCTGATCGACCGCAATACCGACCACCTGCGCACCCTGGCTGGCGAACAGCATGCGTGCCGGTGGATAACCGGGATCTTCCATGGCCACGATACAGCCCGGCTCGATCAACACCCGCGCCATCAGGTCAAGCGCCTGCTGGGCGCCGTTGGTCACCAGCACCTCAGCCGCACTGGCGCGCACCCCGCGTGAAAACGCCACATGCCGGGCAATCGCTTCGCGCAGGATCGGCAAACCTTCGGTCTCGGCATAAAAGCCACGAGAATTGCTGCTCTGACGCAAACCGTACAGCACGCACTGGCGCCAGGCGTCATCGGGAAATTGCCGGCGCGTTGGCATGCCGCCCTGAAATTCGTACTGACAACGCACTGCCGGGCTGGACTGCGACATCACCGCAGGAAAGGACTGCGCGTGCCAACGCGCAATGGTCGCGGCGGCGGCCAGATCATCGGCCTCCAGCACACGCGAAGGCGCGCGCGGATGCTGCGGCTGATGCACAAAAGTACCGCTGCCGGCGCGCCCCACCAGCAATTGCTCCAGCGTCAACCGGGCATAGGCCTCGGACACGGTCTTGCGCGACAAGCCCAACTGCGTGGCCAGCAGGCGCGACGGCGGCACCTGCTCGCCCGGCGCCAGGCGCCCCGAAACGATGGCCTCGCGCAATTGTCGGTAGACCTGTCCCGACAGATCGCGACTACCTTCAATGACGATGTGCAATTCCATCGCTGCTCCTGCGGTTGGTTGTGGTTGGTTGTTCTTGGTATTGGCTGTGCTGCGGCGATTGTAACCACGCCAGTCCAAGTGGTCTCCCGTTTTTTCCGCAAATTGGTTATCGATGAGCAGCAGTGGTCTCCTTAAGATAGCGACATCGCTTGCAGAGCAGGCGTCACGCCCCCCAAAGATGGATTCACTTGAAACTAGGAGCCTTACCATGGAAGCACGTATCGATTTTTACAAAGCCTCGCCTGACGCCCTCAAAGCCATGCTCGCGCTGGAAAACGCCGTCATCAAGTCCGGCCTGGAAACCTCGCTGCTGGAACTGGTCCGGCTGCGCGCGTCGTTGATCAACGGTTGCGCCTTCTGCGTCGACATGCATACTGCCGATGCCCGCAAAGGCGGTGAAACCGAGCGGCGTTTGTATGCGGTACCAGTCTGGCGCGAAACGCCGTTCTTCACCGACCGCGAACGCGCTGCACTGGCCTGGACCGAAGCGCTCACGCTGATCGCCCAGACCCAGGCACCGGACGCCGACTATGCGCTGGTCCGCAGCCAGTTCAATGATGCTGAAATGGTCAATCTGTCCCTGGCCATCAACGCCATCAATAGCTGGAACCGCTTGGCCATCGGCTTCCGCAAGATGCCGACTGCCTGATCGCGGTAGTGACTTGCAGCTGCCGTGACAAGGAAAATTAGTTCCTGGTCGCGGCTTCCTGTAAACTTCGGGGATGCGCTTATTTCTATTTGACTGGTTTGGTTGGTCCTTGTTGTGGATATTGCCACTGGCTGGCCGGCTCCTGATCTCTCTGCTGGCGGGACGCGGGCTGCGTGGACGCGGCTCTATCCGGCTCTGGCTGGGCACGTTAATGCTGTTGTGCGGCAGCAGCGTGATCGAAGCACTGTTGCGCAGCCAGGGCAATGCAGTGCTAGAAACCGACCTGTTCGGCCAGGCCCTGGCGCGCGGTCTCAGTGGCGTCGCCGGTAAACTAATGACGGTACTTGCCATGTTGGCAACGGCGGTGTTGGGCGGTTTCTGGTTGTTCGGGCGCAGCCGTCAAGCCGTCGAGGAAGACGATAACGGCTTACCGGCGCATGCGTCAGTGCCGCGCCGTACCCAGGTCAACTTGCCGCCGATCATCAAAAATCTGCCCGCAGTTGCCGGTAAGAGCGCCACGCCGCCGCGCAAACGCGATCCCTGGCCCTTGCCCAATGAGATGGCGCAAACCGGCAACGCCATGCACAAACCAGCAGGCAAATGGCCGCAAGCCAACAGCCCAACAACGCCCACGGAAAACCGGCCGGCCCGCCCCGCCTCGGAATGGGCTGCCTTTGAACGCCTGCGTCCGACCAACGCCATGCTGGCACGCGCCAGCGCTGAACAAACCCATCAAGTCCGCCAAAACGCGCCTGTGGCCAGTCCCAAACCGAACCTGGCCAGCAGCATCCTGAGCAAGCCGCAGCCAATTGCGACCATGCCGCCAAGTGTCGGCACCAAAGTGCGCATCAGCACCGCCAGCAATCGCAACGAAGCCATTCCGACCTCGCTCAGCAGTGCGCTCAACGCCCGCCTGCCGCAGGCACCGCTACCAATACCAGTTGCCGCTGTTGCGCCGGTCGCCGCAGCAGTATCACCCACGCAGATCGCGGCGCTGCTCATTGACGAAGCGCCGTCAAGCAGCCGGTTGCCCGAACCTGAAGTTTCGCCTGTGGCCAGCATCGCTATTGAACCGGAGCCGTTTCGCATCATCGACCGGCAAGAACCTGTCACGCCGCCCTTGTTTGCCACGATGCCGCCACCGCCAGCCGAGCAAACAGCAGCGCTTCTGCTACCGCCAGCCGCGCCGGTGCCAATGCAGATTCGCACCTGGACTGCGCCGCCCTCAACAGTGTCTGCGCCAGCACCGGTACCGGCCTACCGTGCCGGCGCGATTCCCCTGCCCGGCCTCGACTTGCTGGACCAGGGCAGCGACGCGCCGGTAGAAATGGATGCCAATCAGTTGCTCGAAATCGGCCAGTTGATCGAACAACGGCTCAGGGAATTCAAGGTCCCGGTCACTGTGCTGGGTGCCTACGCTGGACCCGTGATTACCCGTTTCGAGATCGAACCGGCGCTCGGCGTGCGTGGTGCCCAGATCGTCAATCTGATGAAAGACCTGGCGCGCGCACTCGGCCTGACCTCGATCCGCGTGGTCGAAACCATTCCCGGCAAGACCTGCATGGGACTGGAATTGCCCAATCCCAAACGGCAAATGATCCGCCTGGCCGAAATCATCCGCTCCGATGCCTATACCAGGTCGGCTTCGCACCTGACACTGGCCATGGGCAAGGACATCACCGGCATTCCAATCGCCACCGATCTGGCGCGCGCGCCGCACATGCTGGTCGCCGGCACCACCGGCTCGGGCAAATCCGTGGCGATCAATGCGATGATCCTGTCGCTGCTGTACAAAGCCACGCCAGACGATGTGCGCCTGATCATGATCGATCCCAAGATGCTGGAATTGTCGGTCTACGATGGCATTCCGCATTTGCTGGCGCCAGTGGTGATCGACATGAAACTGGCAGCGCATGCCTTGTCGTGGTGTGTCGCCGAAATGGACAAGCGTTATCGGCTGATGTCAGCGCTCGGCGTACGCAATCTGGCTGGTTACAACCAAAAGATCAGCGATGGCATCGCCGCCGAGAAACTGGTCAAGAATCCATTTTCGCTCACGCCAGATGCGCCCGAGCCGCTCGACCGCCTGCCCATGATTGTGGTGGTGATCGACGAATTGGCCGACTTGATGATGGTGGCTGGCAAGAAAATCGAGGAATTGATTGCACGGCTGGCACAAAAGGCGCGTGCCGCCGGCATCCACTTGATCCTGGCCACCCAACGGCCATCCGTGGATGTCATCACCGGGCTGATCAAGGCCAATATCCCGACCCGGGTGGCCTTCCAGGTGTCTTCGAAGATCGACTCACGCACGGTGCTCGACCAAATGGGTGCAGAAACCCTGCTCGGCCATGGCGACATGCTGTTCCTGCCGCCCGGTTCCGGTTATCCGCAGCGGGTGCATGGTGCATTCGTCTCCGATGAAGAAGTGCATCGCGTGGTGGAACATCTCAAGGCGCATGGCGAGCCGCAATACGAAGAAGCGATTTTGGCCGGACCGGCCAGTGAAGAGCAACAACAAGGCGATATGTTCGGCGAGTCCAGCGATGAAGCAGACCCGCTCTATGACGAAGCAGTGGCCTACGTCACACGTAGCCGCCGAGCATCGATCTCGTCGGTGCAACGGCAATTCCGCATCGGTTACAACCGCGCTGCGCGGCTGGTGGAACAAATGGAAGCTGCCGGCATCCTGTCGGCCATGTCCAGAGGCGGCGCGCGCGACGTGCTGGCACCACCACCAGCGGACTTGTAAGCTGCCGCAACGGCAGCTTACAAAGAAGGATCGCGGCTCGGATCACGCAAGGCGAAACCACGTTGCGCCTTGCTGATATCGCTGGCTTGCAATGGAACCAACTGCTTCAGTTGCTCTGCAAAATCCAGCAAGACCTGTAACTCACCCGACTTCAACTCCAGTTCAATTTCACAAATAGGCAGGCTGGCGCTGCCAGCGCGCACCGCACCCTGATCCAGTGCCAGTTCGACCACCGTTGCCGGCGCCAGATGCAGCAGCCAGGTGGTGCGTTCAAAATCGGTGGTGAATACCGGCTGCAATTGTTGCAACAAGCCCGGCTCGGCCAGGATGGCTAGCGCGGCTGGATTGTCGATTTGCGCCAACAGGCTGGGCAATTCCAGTTGCGCCCCGGCGACTTCGCCTTCCCATTCATGACGCTGATGCAAGCCGCCATCGACGCGGCCGCCGCCCTTGAAGGTTTGCAGCCACTTGCTGCCAGCCTTGCGCACGCGCAAGGCACTGCGGTGTTGCTTCAGATGCAATGCGGGCGTATCAAAATAAGTATTGAGCAAGGTTTCGGTGTGGGCCGGACCTGTGGCCAATTGCGCCAGCAAAGGCAAGTTACGCAGACGCGCAACATCGTCGGCGCCGATCAGTAGTTTGAGTTCGATTTCCATGGGCGCAAGTTTACCTGCAATCGCAAAATGTCCTGGTCTATTTGATGCGTTATCTGACACAGAAAAAGTCGGCTATCAGTGCGCAGCGCTGGCGTCGGGCGGCAACAATGGAGCAACGCTGGCGGCCTCGGCAGCATCGGTAGCGCTGGCGCCATCCATCAGTTTATCCCAGACGACTTCACCATTGACTGCATACAGCCGACAAGCTTCCTTGGCAGCGGCGGTACACAGCATGAGCGCCCGCTTGCCTGGATCCGTGGGCAACATGGGGTCCTTGGGCTTGGTGCCCGAGGTAAGCGCATAATGACCGGAGGCAGACAGTGCGAATGCTCTCGGCTTCGCCAGCCGCAACCATGCCCGGTAATCTTCGCGGCCAGCATCGCTCAGATACGGCACTGCGCTTACATTACTCAACAACGGCGAATCTGGCGCAACCGATGCTGGTACTGGCGTTTTCACGGTGACAGCGAGCGCTCCGGCCCAAACAACCTCTTCATTGACGGCATAAACCTGACATGGCTGCCTGGCAGTCTCCGCGCACAGCTTTAATGCTCGCTCGGTAGGGTCTGTTGGTTGTGCCGGATCCCTTGGATGAATGCTGAATGCATAGGCATGATGGCCGTTCGACGATACCACGAAGGCTTTGGGATCTGGACGCGTCAGCCAGGTGCGGTAGTCGTTGCGGCCACGCTCGTTGAGATAAGGCACAGCGTCGACATTGGCAACTGCGCCGGTCGGTACTGGCACAGTTGCGACGCGGGCCGCCTTTGCCACAGCCGGGCGAGCTTGCGCCGCGTCTGCAACACCAGGGATAAGCGGAGTCTTCACGGTTGCTTCATCCCATTTACCGATGAAATTGCCGGCAAAGCGGGATGCGATGAAAGCCTGATACTTGAGCAAGGCTTGATAAGCGGCGGCGGAACGATTTTTTAACTCGGCCGAGTTTGGATAAATGGCTAGTTTTCCTGCACCGACCGACGAAATCCCGTTGGCTTCGTTATTCACTTCACTCAATGAATAACGGTCGCTGAAAATTACTTCCTTACTTTTGGCGTCAATGACTTTCACCGTGAAGTCGATTCTGGGTCGAAACTCATCCTTGAACTGCGGCGAGAAGTAACCGAAATACTGATAAGTGACATAGACGAACGCATCGGCTGTCGTTTCGACCACCTTATAGTCGACTTCTTTTGAATTTGGCAGCAAAGGCAGCTTCACACCTGGCTGCACCAGGACGGTATATCCATTTGCAGTCAGATCTGCTGCAAGGTGTGTTGTCAAGGCATCGGCATACTGGCGGTCGGATTCTGGAATCAGCCGGTTGAAGTCACCTTCATCTGATTTGCCAGTGGTGCCCGCAATTGCACCAGAGACGCCACCTGCAATTGCCGCGCCGAGCACACCTAAACCAGGAATGGCGCCAGCAATCGCAGTCGCGCCTGATTGCGAAAAAATTCGGACGGTTGCCGGTTGGTTGATTTGCAGAATCGCAATGGTCTTGATTGTTTCGCGCCGTTCTGCTTCCAACTTGACCGTAGGCGCCGCACAACCGGCAAACAACAGCGCCACCAGCATCATTGTGGTGCTGCGCGATATCAGTGAGCGTGGAAACATTCGTTTGATCATCATAGAAGTGTCATTACACGAAAGGTCGGCCAAGAATGCATTCAAGTTTGCCCCGTCGTTATCATTAGTTTTTTCGGTGACCTGTGCTGCTTCAATCAGCGTGCCGAGATTGTAAGCGAGAATCCTTACAATTCCACTGCCGTGTGTTGACCTGTGTGAGAACGCACGCCCATGCGCAGATGTTACCCAGTCGCATCGACCTGCATGGAAATCAATCTGCCAGTCACTAAGAGCAACAGTTCTTGCCTGCGCGGCATGATTTTTTACGTTGTTGCACCACGGTGTCGAATATTGCTTTATGATGGCGAACATCACCAAAACTACTGTACATAAACACAGCTAACCATGTCCAATTCTACCGCCATGCAAGCCGATATCCCCCTGCTGTTTCCTGCCGACCATCCTGCCGACGATGACGGTGACGCTGCGATTATTCAGGCGCAAGACGAAGCAGAGCCTGCCAGCAATGATGGCAACGCTGTCGAGATCATCAACGAGCCCCGCCTCTGGCGTGACGATGGCTGGACCGCGCGCGTGATCAGCAATGACGACGATGATGGCTGGGCGGTGGAAATGACGCGCGACGGCGAACGCGAACCAACCTTGATCGGCCCCTGGACCATGGGTCGCGACAAGAAGAATCCCAAGCCGATGGACAAGCCGGCCTTCTACACCCTGGTCAAGACCGCCAACGAATTCCGCCGCCGCAGCGAGCAGCAGTTGCAGGCGCAGTTGCATAAGGCACTCTGGATAGACGGTGCCAACGGCACCATCAAGGTCACACTGGATATCATCCCTGACGACGATTTTCCTTATGCCGACCTGAAAGCCTGGGATGACAACAAGGAGCTGATCGCCAAGGTGCAGGTAGCTGCCACCTTCAAGCTCAATCCGGAAAACGCCCAACGCTGGATCGAAGGCGGTTACGGCAAGCCCAGGTAAGCCGCATGATCAGGCTGACAAAGCCGATTCGAAGCGGTACACATAAAACCGGCTATCGACTTTCATGAGCGGGAACGCTGAGGGCAAGCTGACTTTATCGAGTTGCACAAAGCCGTTCTTTTCATAAAACCTGTGTGCTGCCAGGAACTGCGCCGTGGTGCCCAGATAGATCTCGCGCACGCCCTGCTCCCGGCTGCATTGCAACGCAGTGGCAAGTAAGCGGCCTGCCACGTCATGGCTGGCGCCGCGATAAGCGCGATCGACAAACATCTTGCGCAAGGCCGCGCAGCCATTGCCAATATCGCGCAAGGCGATACTGCCTACCACCTGGCCAGCGGCCACCGCGACCCAGAAATTGCCGCAACCGTGTTGGTAGAAACCCGCAATATCGAGCAGATCGGCTTGCTCTTCCAGCGTCACCGGGATGCCGAATTCCTGTTGCTGGATCGGCAGGATCAGGGACACCACGCCCTCGGCATCGTTGGCGGTGAAGGCGGCAATACTGACAGGAATTGGATTCATCAAGGACAACCAGAAAGTGAGTCGATATGCAGGAAAAATCGGCTGAACATCACAAATGCTTGTAGAAGTACGTGGTCGAGCAAAAAGCGCCATCTGGCATCAAGGCATAGTTCGGCACATCACCGACGCGCTGCCAGCCGCACTGCGTGTACAGGTGATCACCCGCGCCACCGGTGACCGTATCGAGCACCAGCACCGTCTTTGCTGCTTGCAACGCGACCGCATCGACGGCTTGCAGCAGGCGCTGGCCGACCCCACGACGGCGGGCGTCACTGCGCACCAGCATCTTTGCCACATCGGCACGATGCGGCTGATTTTCAGGCTGATGCAGGATCAATTGCACCGTACCGAGTAGCCGACCATCGGCTTGCTGCGCCAGCAACAAGCTGCGTTCGCCGCGTGCTACGGCATCTACCACGTCGCGCCAGAAGGCGATGGCTTTATCTTTCGCCAGTGGATGCATGAAGCTCACCGAAGCGCCGTGCGCCACGCAATCGATCAATATCTCTGCCAGTGCTTCCACTTGTGCCTGCGCGTCATCGGCATTGACACAACAGACGCTGAAGGTATTACTCATCGGTTCTCCTTGGGTGCGACAAATACCAGCGTCGCCAGCGACACCAGATAACGCGCTGCTTGCGCAGTCGAATTGACGTAGATGATCGGTCGATCCAGCTGCATCGCCAGGCAATCCCCGGCGCAGAGTGACCAGCAGTCGTCGCCAACCGTGATTTGCATTGCGCCTTCGATCATCCAGATCTGCTGGTACCAGTTACTGTCGCGCTGGGGGGATTCATAGGCGACGCGCTGGCCTGCGGGAAAGTGCACCTCCACCAACTGGATCGGCGATGGCAGTGGTGGCGACAATTGGCGCCGCGTATAACCCGAGGCGGGGTCAGTCCAGACCGATTGCTTAGCGCCCCGTGCCAATGGTGACGGCGCCTCTGCAGGTGCCGCCCGGTTTTCAAATAAGGTTGCCAGGCTCACACCCAGCGCACTGGCCAGCTTATCGAGTACCACCGCAGTGGGACTGCTCTCGCCACGCTCGATCAATGAAATATTCGAGCGGCTGACCTGGCTGCGCTCGGCCAGTACTTCCAATGACAAGCCGCGTTCATTGCGCAAGTCGCGCAATCGCACAGCCAATTTGTGGGTGATATCCATAAATCCATTATATGGGATTTATTATTCTTGTATACTGGATTTTAAATGTTAACGGTGCACGCTTGCATCACCATAAAAAACCGCAGACGCCTGGTCTGCCGTGATCATGCTGCGCCGTGACAGGCCACCGAGTCGACCGACGAACTTCCCCGCACTGATGTACTTTGCTCCCCCCTCTCGTTGGGGGGGGCCATCCGCTATGGCGCATCGTAAGCTTGCCTTGTCGTGCAAAGTACCAGCGGGCATGGTGCTAATTTACTAGACAGGAGTTTGATATGCAGAGCCCCATAGCTAACAAAAAGCCATTTTTGCAGTTGGGTTTTGCCGTGCTGGTTGGCTTGCTGTTGACCGCCACCGGCTATGCGCAAACCACTGCTGCTGGTGATGGTGCTGACGAATCTTCGGTGCGAAAGCCGCTGGAGATGCAGTCGCGGGATGCAACCGGCATGGCACCTGCCGCCGATAACGTCTTTAAATTTGCCGTGCTTTCGGACCCCCAGGCTTTTCGTTTACCCAATGATGTCGGCGACCCCAACGACGAATCGAAGAATGGTGACGCTTGGCGAATCATCAATGACAGGTTAGTGACGGCAATCAACAAGGTTGGCGGAATAGAATTCGGTATCGTCAACGGTGACATCACGGAATTCGGTCGTAACAACTCCTGGAATAACTTCGCTTCGACCTACAATCGACTTTATTTCCCCTATTACATTGGCTTGGGAAATCACGATTATCAAAACAATGTGGATAACTGTACTGAGGGCATTGTTTTCCCGAGCGCAGATTCTTGTGCATTTAACTCCCTCAATCGCATGAATAATGCGCTCCACAACTATTCATCAACACTTGCACAATTCTCAACGGACTGGATTACAACGTCACCGAGCCACTGGACTGGCAGCATGTCCTATTCCTGGGATTACAAAGACGTCCATTTTGTGCAATTACAAAACTTCCCAAGCTATCACGTAGCGCTGACGGCGTGGACTGAGCGTTATGCGTGGGTCAGCAGTTCCATCTCATGGTTACGCGAAGATCTGCGGCTGGCACGCTTGCGCGGCAAGAAAGACATTATTATCAATTTTCATCAGGATGACCACAACTTCCCCCCTTGGACAGACGATTACAACACCCGTCAATTTAGAGCGATCATCGACACCTTCAAACCGTTGGCGATCTTTACCGCTCACAGACATGTATTTACCAAGGTGCAATACATTGACCATGCACTGTTCGGCAATGTCACTGTTTTTCGCTCCGGTGCTGCTTTGAATGGAGAAGTGAGCATAGTCACTTATGACAATGGCAAGTTGATCGTGACAAACAATGATAGCGCCTCTGGCACGCTCAAAGAAACGGTCCGGCACGAATCTCCCGCCGTGGAAGCATTGCCGATCTGTCTGACCCCTGGGTCGTTCGGCATTGTCGGCAGTCTCTATGTCACGCCGCTCATCCCCGAAAGTCACTGGAATTTACGGCAAGTACGCACATCGCAAAAGAACCTGGATGCAAGCGCTAACGGCGAGGGTTATCTGAGATCCTGGACTGATGGCAACCCCTACCAACTCTGGACGTTCGAAAAAGCCTATGCCGGCTGGCCGGAATTTAATTCTTGGTACATCATCAAGCAAAGTGCCACTGGCCGCGTGCTAGACAGCAATGCCAAGGGCGAGGTCTATACCAATTACCCCACGCCAGGCAATGGTTATCAGCAATGGTGGCCAATCAAGACCGAGCACGGTGAAATACAGTTGCGAAACAGATTGACCGGAAGGTTTTTGCAGGGTAGTGACGCCCTTCTTTTCACCGACTTCGGTTATGAGACATTTAACCTTAGCAAAGTCTGGCAATTCGTGCATGGCTGGAATCACTCGCGACCTGATAACAGCAGGTTTTTCAAGGCGTTAACCAGCGATGCTTATCGTAGCAGTTTCCCAGAAGGCACAAAGAGTGATGCTAACTGGGCTTATCTAGGGACGTTGGATGTGCTCAAGCAGACACCTTGTATCGGCTGGTAAGCGCGATGCAATAGGCTACGCGCAAACAATGTCTGCTTGCTGGCGCGCCCAATGAATAACGGCAGACACATGGTCTGCCGCGGTCGTACTGTCGTCACTGCGCCAGAAGTCAATGCAAGGTCTACAGCCGGTAGATCTTTTCACCAGTCTGGACGATTTTGAATTTCGCGTCGGATAATGGATCAAGCGCACGACCGTCGGCCAGTTTGTACGTCCTCAGTCCTTCCGGGGCGCTTTTGTCTGCCTCATCAATTGGCGTTTGGTACACCTCCACATGATAGGCGCCGCCAGTCTTGCCCTTTGCGTCGAATTTCTCTACCAAATCCATACCTGTCTCCTTGTCCCGTTCAAGAAAGTACCGTATGTACGATAGCAGATTTACGCCCGTTTGCCCGTCCATTCAGGCGTTTCTTTATGCTGCCTTGCAGCATCGCGACCAGCCTGACTAAAGTGCCGCGACTTGTTGCAGGAAGGCCGCCACCAACCGGCTATCCTGGCGATCAGCGAGGCAATACAGATAAGTATGGGTGGACACCGGATTACCTTCGATGCGTACCAGCCGAAAACGTGGATCAGCGACAAACTCAGCCTCTGACACCGTTCCCAACCCGATACCGCGTGCCACTGCTTCGCGCAGCGCTTCGCGGCTGCCGATTTCCATCACCACGCGCGGCATCACCTCCGCCTGCTTCAACACCTTTTCCAGCGCCAGCCGGGTGGTCGAACCTTGCTCGCGCATGACCATCGGCTGACCGTGCAAGTCTTGCAAGCGTATCGATTCGCGCTGGGCAAACGGATGATCGACATGGGCAAACAGCACTACCGCATGGTCGGCATACGGCACCGTCACAAAGCGCGGATCGTCAGAAAAACTGGCCAGCACGGCCACATCGGTGACGTAATTTTCAAGATCGGCCAGCGTTTCGGCCGAGTTGCCCATGCGTATCGATAACTCCACATTGGGATAGCGACGGCGAAACGCATCGACCATTTCGATGACATGAAACGGCCCGACCGCACCAATTTTGAGATGACCAATATTGAGGGCACCGGAGTTGTACAGCAAGTTGTAGGCATCTAGTTCCAGTTCAGCAATTTTTTGTGCAATCGGCAACAGGCGCTGGCCGGTGTCGGTCAGGTCGAGCCGCCTGCCGCGCCGGTAAAACAGTTCCACATTGTGTTGCCGCTCCAGCGTCTGCACCTGCGAGGTCAGGGTCGGCTGACTGACGCCCAAGGTGCGCGCAGCGGCGCTGAAACCGCGGTTGCGGGCCACGGCCAGAAAGGCGCGCAGTTGCGTTGGCGTCATCTATAGATTCCTTCAATAGCAAATTGAGAATCTTTTGATTATATCGATAATAAAGCGGTCACATTCATTGCTTATTCTTGCGCTTGTGCACAGACCACCCTCACCTGACTGATTAACCAATTACCCACTTTGTAGCCAAGTGCTACTGACAGGAGGCATCATGAAATTCCTCACCCCACTAATGCGTTCACTGGTCCTCAGCCTGGGCTTGATGACCACGGCTGCTACCGTATTCGCCGCTCAGCCACTGACCATCGGTCTGATCCCGGCCGAAGATTCGCAAGCCATGCTGGAAAACAGCAAGCAAGTGCTGGACAGCCTGCAACAACAACTCGGCATGCCAGTCAAACCCTTCATCGCGACCGACTATAACGGCATCATCGAAGCACTGCGGTCAAAGAAACTCGACGTCGCCTATCTTGGCCCGTTCTCCTATGTGCTGGCCAGCTCGATTGCCAACGTTGAAGCATTTTCGGTGGCGGAAACCAAGAAGACCGGCAAGAGCGCCTACAAGAGTCTGATCATCGTGCGCAAGGATAGCGGTATCGACAGCGTGGCGCAGCTCAAGAGCCACACCATGGCCTTCGTCGATCCGACCTCGGCATCCGGTCACCTGTTTCCCAGCGCCGGGCTGCAACAACTTGGCATTGATCCCGACAAGTATTTTTCCCGCGTGATCTTTTCCGGTTCGCATGATGCCAGCATCCTCGCCGTCGCCAACAAGAAGGTCGATGCCGCTGCCGTGGCCGATCGCATCTTCGCCGCGGCCATCGCCAAGGGTGTCGTCAAGCAGGCTGACTTCAACATCGTCTGGACTTCGCCGGACATTCCTGAGTCGCCGATGGTGTGGCGCAAGGATCTCGATCCTGCGCTGAAAAAGAAGATCGCCGCCGCCTTTGCCAATATCAAGAATGTCGAATGGGGCGACCAGGGCGTGCTCAACGGTTTCGTGCCAACCAATGACGCTGCCTACAACGTCGTGCGCGACACCGCCAAGATCCTCAAGCTTGACCTCAAGGCCATGAAATGATCGCCATCCGTTCGCTGACCAAGCACTACGGCAGCAATGCCGTGCTCAGCGGCATCGACCTCGATATCGCCGCCGGTGAGTTCCTGGTGGTACTGGGACCATCCGGCGCCGGCAAGTCGACCTTGCTGCGCTGTATCAATGGCCTGGTAACGCCAACTTCCGGACAACTGGTCGCGGCCGGATACGATGCCACCGACGCGCGCAGGCGCAATGTGCGCCAGCTGCGCCGTCAGGTGGCGATGATCTTCCAGCATCACAATGTCGTGCCGCGCCTGTCGGTACTGAAGAACGTCCTGACCGGCCGGCTTGGCCAGGTCTCGACGCTGGCCTCGATACTGCAACTGTTCAGTCGCCAGGATATTGCCCTGGCCATGGATTGCCTGCGCCGTGTCGAGCTGGACCACAAGGCCGGGCAGCGCACTGATGCCTTGTCAGGTGGTCAGCGCCAACGCGTCGGCATTGCCCGCGCGCTGGCACAGCAGCCACAGGTGATCCTGGCTGACGAACCGGTCGCCAGCCTCGACCCTAAAACCTCACGGCTGGTGCTGCACTACCTGCGCGCCGCCTGTCGCGAACTAGGTATTACCGTGGTGTGCAATCTGCATCAGGTCGATTACGCCCGAGAATTCGGCGACCGTATTGTCGGCCTGGCCGGCGGCAAGCTGGTCTTCGATGGCCGCGGTGACGAATTGTGCGACGCCCATCTGAATCTGATTTATGGCGGCGTTGAGCAGCCCAAATCGGTACTACACAACCAAGCTACCAACACCGCGGCGGCGCCACAACTGCAAGGAGCGCTGTCATGAGCGGCCCAACACCTGGCGCTGCCGCTGCCGCCAATGGGCCGCACAGCAGCTATCACGATTATGTCTGGACCGGCGCCCGCCCACTGACCATGCGCGCCTGGGTCGGTTGTCTGGCGGCAGTCGTTGCAGTGGCCTGGCTGCTGGCCTGGAGCGCCCGTGGCACCGAATTGAGCTGGTCTGAGTTGAGCAGCGGCCTGCCGCAAATCGGCGACTTTCTCGGGCGCTCATTTCCGCCCAACTGGTCCATCCTCAACAGACTGATCGCACCAGCCATCGAAACCATCCAGATTGCGATTTGGGGCACGTTACTGGGCGTGCTGGTGGCGATTCCGGTGTCGTTCCTGGCGGCACGCAATTTGAACCACAATCGCATCGTCTATCAAACGGTGCGGCAGTTACTCAACGTCACGCGCAGTATCAATGAACTGATTCTGGCGCTGGTGTTCGTCTCGGCAGTCGGGCTCGGACCGTTTCCCGGCGTGCTGGCGCTGGCACTGCATGGCATCGGCATGGTCGGCAAGTTCTTCGCCGAAAGCATCGAAGAAATCGACGACGGTCCGCTCGAAGCCTTGCGCGCCACCGGAGCGCGGCCCTTGCAGGTGATTGTTTTCGGCGTGCTGCCGCAGGTTATTACGGCCTGGATTGCGACCGTGCTGTATCGCTTCGAAGTCAACCTGCGGCAGGCTACCGTGCTGGGCATGGTAGGTGCTGGCGGACTCGGTTTCGAGCTGATCAACAGCTTGAAATTATTCAAATATCAGGATACCGCCACCTGCATCGTCGTCGTCACGCTCATGGTCGTCGCCGCCGACACGCTGTCGAGCCGCTTGCGCCGCTTGATTCAGGATGGCCGCAGTCATTGACCTCAGCACTTATTCATTCCCTCACCTTTTAACGAATCGTTTATGTGGACCTTTCACAATCCAGTCGCCATCCATGCCGGCAACGGCAGTCTGGCGCAATTGCCCGCGCTGCTCAATGGCCGCCGTGCGTTGTTGATTACGTTTCCCGAAGCCGCCGCGCTGGGTCTGGAACAACAACTGCGCGCCCTGCTCGGCACACAGTTGGCCGGCATTGAAAACGCCGTCCTGCCCAATCCCGACGTCAGTTGGCTGGCCGCCATGTATGAACGCATCTGGCAGCGCTATGCCGACGTCGACTGCATCATTGCCTGCGGTGGCGGCAGCGTCATCGACTGCGCCAAGGTCATGCTCACGCGCACGCCCTCGGGCCAGTTCACTGAACTGCTGGCGCATCTGCAAGGACACAATGCCAGCTTGTCCGGCAGCGGCGCCAAAACCTTGATCGCCATCCCGACCACTGCCGGCACCGGCAGCGAAGTCACCCCCTGGGCCACGGTCTGGGATGCCGACGCTGGCAGCAAATACTCACTGCATCGCGACTGGACCTGGCCGCAAGCGGCCATCATCGACGCTCACTTGATGCGCAGCCTGCCAGTAGCCAGCACCTTGGCCAGCGGTCTCGATGCCTTGTCGCATGCATTGGAGTCAATCTGGAACGTCAACCGCAATCCAGTCTCGGCAACGCTCGCTGCCGCTGCTGCCCGCAGCATTATCGACACCCTGCCGGCACTGCTGCAACAACCGCACAATCCAGCCCTGCGCGAGCAGATGGCGATTGCCGCACTGCAGGCGGGTCTGGCATTTTCCAACACCAAAACAGCGCTGGCACATTCGCTGTCCTATGACATCACGCTGCAGCATGGCATCGCCCATGGCATTGCCTGCTCGTTCTCGCTGCCACAGGTGATGACGCTAGCGTTCGGCCACGATGCGCAGGTGGATCAACTCCTGCTGGCGATCTTCCATGCCGACGACCAGGATCAAGCCGTCGCCAGGCTCAGCGCCTTCCTGCAGCAACTGGACGTAAGCACCAATCCCGCCGATTACGGTATCGCCGATAGTTGGGACGACTTGGTGCAGCGCGCACTGCAAGGCCCGCGCGGCCGCAATTTCATCGCCGCAGCAGCAGCACCCGCTGTTCCCGTCTGAATCCTTGACCATGAAAGAGATGCCCATGCCAAACCAACACTCCCACCACCCAGCCCTCAGCCTGCAAGCCGTCATTTTCGACTGGGCCGGAACGCTGGTCGATTTCGGTTCACTGGCACCGACCCAGATCTTCGTCGATGCCTTCAAGAGTTTCGACATGCCCATTACACTGGCGCAAGCGCGCGGCCCGATGGGTCTGTCCAAGTGGCAACACATTCGTACCTTGCTCGATCATCCCGAGATTGCCCGCCAATGGCAGCAGGTGCACGGCCGGGCCCCCAGCGACGCCGATGTCGATGCGCTGTATGCACGCTTCATGCCGATGCAGATCGCCAAGGTCGGCGCTTATTCGCAAGCCATCGACGGCGCTGCCGCCATGCTGGTCGACTTGCGTCAACGCGGCCTGAAAATCGGCTCCTGTTCCGGCTATCCGCGCCAGGTACTGGATGTCTTGCTGCCGCTGGCCGCTGCCGCTGGCATTGCGCCCGACCATGTGGTTGCCGGCGATGAACTGGAGGCCGGAGGCCGCCCCGGCCCGTACATGGCGCTGGCCAATATGCTGGCACTGAAAATCGGCCATGTTGCCGCTTGCGTCAAGGTCGACGATACCGTGCCTGGCATCGAGGAAGGGATCAATGCCGGCATGTGGACGGTGGGCGTCTCGCTGTCGGGCAATGAAGTCGGTTGCACGCGCGCTGAACTGGCGCAACTATCGGCGCAGGAAGTCATTGCACTCAAGAGTTTGGCCGAAATCCGGCTGCGTGACGCCGGTGCCCATTACGTGATTGAATCGGTGGCTGATTTGCCAGCCGTGCTGACACTGATCGAAGCGCGTTTGCAGGCGGGCGAACGGCCATAGTCGCCACAATACCGGCGGCAAGTAATCCAGCCGCCGGGTAGAATACGGCAGACGCTTCACGCGCTCCTTCGACCCCATCTCCAGCACAGCATAAAACAGTACATGGCCGCCTACATCTTTGTGTTATCCGTCGGTCTGTTTGCCGGCATGATCAGCGGCATCATCGGTACCGGCTCCTCCATCATGCTGTTGCCGGTGCTGGTGTATAGCTTCGGTCCCAAACAGGCCATGCCGATTATGGCGGTGGCCGCGGTCATGTCCAATCTGGCGCGCGTGTTGGCCTGGTGGCGGGTGGTCGACTGGCGCGCCTTTGTGGCCTATGCGCTGCCGGGTGTTCCGGCCGCAGCACTGGGTGCGCGCACCTTGCTGGAATTGCCGCCGCATTTGATCGACATCAGCCTGGGGCTGTTCTTCCTGGCGATGATTCCGCTGCGCCATTGGCTCAAGCAACACCAGTTCACTTTACGACTATGGCAATTGTCAGTGGCAGGTGCCTTGATCGGCTTCCTGACCGGCATCGTGCTGTCGACCGGGCCGTTGAGTGTGCCGGTGTTTCTTGCCTATGGCCTGAGCAAAGGCGGATTTCTGGCCACCGAAGCGGCCACTGCGGTGACGCTCTACATCAGCAAGGTACTGACCTTCCGCGAACTGGGCGCGATGCCGCTGTCGATTTTTCTGCAAGGTTTGCTGGTAGGCTCTTCGTTGATGGCGGGCACCTTCGTGGGCAAGGTATTTGTAATGAAATTGAGCGAGGCTAATTTTCAGCGATTGCTGGATTTGCTGTTGCTGGGTTCCGGTATCTCGCTGCTGTGGGCGGCGCTGCATTGAATGGGCCTCGGCGTGGCCTGCCGCCGTTATACTTTGCTGCGCAATGCCTTGGCCAAATCGGCTAGTTGATAAGGTTTATTGAAGAATGCAAACGCCGCCATATCGGTGTTGCCACCAACCAGCGCTGGCAGCGCGTAGCCTGACGTCAGGATGATTTTCGTCAATGAATATCGCGCGTTACCTTGGTAAAGCCCAGCAGCTCACCAAGGTCGCCCAGAAACGGCGGCCATCCTTCATCCTCGAAGATACCGTGTTGCCGCGCTGCAGCTAGGGCGTTTCCCGGCAAGCCGGTGTCTTGATCCGGCAGCGTGAAAGAACATGAAAAGTGGCGACCGATGATCTCACCGGTGGCATATCCCTTGAGGCATTCGGCGCCCTTGTTCCAACTGGTTACACAACCAGCCGGATCGAGCATGTAGATCGCGTAGTCACGCAAGGACGAAACGACCAACTGTAGCCGCTGAAGATCGGTCAATTCCACCGCAGGTGCACGGTGGCGCTAGTGCACCTATCCACGGCCCCGACCTGACCAGGCAAAGGGGCGGCTACTGTATTTCCACCGAGGTGATCGTGTCGGTAATTTTCCGGTTTGCGTAAGTGCTGCCCATCAACACCGCAAGACCATATTGCTGCAAGAAGACATAATGCTGCCGGTAGCTGGCGCTGCCATTGCTGATCAGTTCGCAATCCATGTCGAACGCAGTGCCGGGCAAGCTCGCATACAGTTGGCTAGCGGGAAACGCCTTGCCAGTGACGCAATGCTTTTTCCTTTCGATGTAACCAGCTATCTGTATCGCGGTACCCGAATTCCAATCGTAGTCGTAAATCGAATTTTCCTGTGCCGTGGCAATATCGCTGGCAAAGGTCTTGTAGCTCTTGACCTCAGTAATGAAATTGGCCGTCTTTTTGTTACTGAGCACCATCTGTGCCCGCAACTCAATGGCGCCAGCATAGGTCAAGCCGTAATAGCGGCTAAAAACCAAGTCATTGTTGGCGTCTTGTCCAAACAGTTGTATTAAGCCGTTGCCAAGGTCCTTGTAGAGATTATTGCTGGTCGTGCTCAGTATTTTTTCTCCCACACTGTTTTCAACTTGATAATTGAACTTGATTTTTATGGTCCGAAATCGTGGTGCCGCATGTGATGAAGACGCCTGCTTTCTTACCTCGGTGGGCAGTTGCGCCGCGGTGAAGGTTTTGTCCAGATAGTTTGGCGTATCCTCGACGATGTCTTTAACATCCATCGGTGCGCAACCCAGCAGCGTTAGCACTGCAAAGGTTGAGGCCAAAAATTTGAGTTGATCTGGTGCTGTCGGCATAAATTACTCCCCTCCGAGTCAGCAGGAACATTGCGTTCCTGCATGCGGTTTTATTTGAATGCGGCGGATTTTGCAAAAAGGCACTTGAGCAAGCTAAGCAGTGCGGAGCTAGCGTGTCACATTGATCTGACAAAAATCTGACAGTCATGCATTCCCAAACTCAAAAACGCATTCACTGACCGGCCTCAGCTATCCAAGCACAGTAGCCGCATTTGGCTTATGCTCCCGGAATATTTATCTGCAACCCAAAGGAGTCGCTATGCCAAAGAAAGAAAAACTGGACCCGGAAACTGAAGCCTTAATCCAATGGTGTACCGAAGTCGAGAAGTTTCTGGTCAAAGGTGGTGCCACGCTCGACCAGGCCCAGGAGCATATCGAGGAACAGGTGGAATGGTTTACCGACCTGTTCTACGACGGTCTGACACCTGAGGAAGCCGCCAAGCAAGCCTTGCACTGAAGTCCCGGCGCGGCGCTACGCTGGCGACAGATAGCGCCGCACTGCCAGCTCGAACTCGGCAATCAACTTCACTCTTTCGGCTGCCTTGCTAGCGGCATACAAGGGAATCAATCCCTTCACAATCTGCAACACCACATTGACCTTGAGCAAGTCCTGTTCGGCATCACTGGCTAACTGCTGCGTCACCAGCCGCGCTCCCACGCGCTCGCGTAACTGTTCTTTGGCCTTGCGGTCACGCGCATAACCGATCGGCGCCTCCAGCAGCAACAAATAAGCCGGATGCGCATCGATAAAACCAATCATCAGATCAAACAGCTCATCGACCAGTTGCTTGAGCGTGAACGGCTCCTGAACTGGCGCCAATGCCGACCAGGCATCATCCATCTGTTGCGCAAGGCCACCGCGATGGCTTCCTTGTTGGGAAAATAGTGGTACACAGTGCCGATCGACGCCTGCGCCTGGCGGGCGATTTCAGTCATGGTCGCGTGTTGGCGCTCCTGGCGCATTGAACTGCGCCAGTCTGGGGGTGATTATTTACCGACGCTGATGCTGCTCTTGGAAGACCAACTGCTGGTGGTACTGATTTGCGCCTGGTTCACCTGGCTGCTGGCGCTGCTCTGCGCACCGTTTTGCTGCTGACTGGCATTGGTGCCACCAGCCGCTTTATAGGCATAACCGCCGCTGTTGCTGGTGGAGCAGCCGACCAGACATATTGCCATCAGGAGGGTATTGACGCGCTTGCTATCTATCATGGTTTTCGTTCAAAGCTTATTGCGGTTGGATCGAAGAAATATAGCAGAAAGCAGCCTAGTGCTTGTAATGCCGTTCTTTTAAAGAAAAGGCCGGCGTGCTTTCTTGGCTTTCTTGGCTGCTGATGCTGTGTTTTCTTCGGACGCGCTAGCCGGGGGCGGCTCGGCAGCCTCTTACCTCAGTGCGTAGTTGAATCTTTGTTCTCTTCGGACAACCTAGCCGGGGGCGGCCCGGCAGCCGCTCACTTTCTTTGGTCTCGCCCAAAGATAAGTAAGCAAAGAAAGGCGACCGCTACTACGTCGCCCCTGCGG
>JAMFSU010000139.1 GCA_026225475.1 Duganella sp. | reverse complement strand
TGCAAAAGAGACGGAACGTTTTCCTGGCGCAATGCCACGTATGCACATATTCCCACAGGCGCGGCAGTCCATGCCGACGCCTGGCTTCATCCACCAACACCAGCAATGCCAAGGCGGTAGGCAACACGTACGACGGAGCCGACAATGCATCCGCAACAGCGCCTGGCAATGCCACAGACTACATAGGATTTCACCATGCCCATCGCCTCCACTTCATCGTCGCACGCCGATTCTGTATCGCTGCGCTCGCTCGACCTCAACTCGCCCCAAGATCCGCCCCAACAGCTTGATCGCCAGTCGACGCCGCCCATTGCAACGACGCAGCACGATCAAGTTTCAATCCGCCGCGGTTCTCAGGAACTGGCGCTGCGCAGCCAACTGGTAACGCCTGAACAAACTTCCATTAGTGAAACCGGCAGCGTCGTGCTGGCACCTGCCGCCGATGCGGCCAGGCAAGCGCAATTGACCAGCCTTCGGCACTTTGCACAAGAACAGGCAGCACCATTTAAAAACGGCGAAAACGATCATGCACTCGATGCGCTGGCAGAGCAACGTGCGCAACGCTTGCTGGAACGCGGCGAAAATGCCGACGATCTGAAGACCTTGTTTTCTTTTGCCGACGCTGTCGATGCGTCGGCCCATGATGCAGCGGGCGCGTCCGGCTCGATCGGCTTTCTGCTGGCCAATGTCTTCGGCGGCCATGTCACGCCTCTGCTGGTCGATGGCGCAGCTCACCAAGGCGCCGTTTCAGGAGTGGTCACCTATGCCTTGTTGCATACGGTCGGCAACATCAATGAAAAGATGACCGCCCATTCGGCCTGGGGCAAACCAAGCCTCGACGATCTCGACCCCGAGGTGGCCGCCGTGGTAGAACGCAACGCCGCCGGCACCATGCAGAAATTCAAGGAACTGGGTATCAACTATCAGGCGTTTCCCGCTACCTTTATGCTCACCGGCCTGCTTAATTCAGCACTGACCTTCGCCAGCCTGAAGACCGCCATGATGGCAAAGAATGCCATTGGCCCTCTCTCCAGCCTGGTCGGCGGCGGCATAGTTGCACAGCTCGGACGCAATGCAGACCTGCGCCATCATCGCGTCGGTAGTGCCCTGATCCTGATGAGTGACAACTGGGAAGAACATCTCGATACCCTGAAAAACACCACCTATATGAAATCGATGCGCAACGGTGGCAAGCAACTCTCCACCGCTACCCGTCAGAAGTTCCTTGCGGGCCTGCAACAGGCTGCCGCACAAGCAGTGCTGCCGTCTACCCTTACCAAGGCAGCGATCTGGACTGGCGGTATGGCGCTCAATTCGTGGGCGTCGGCACAGGTGACACAATTGATGAAGAGCCACGGCTTTAACGACGCGGAAATATTCACGGCACAAAGCGCCATGTTTGCCATTGCACTGGTACCAACCACAGCGGCGTGGACCAGCCTGATTGCGCTAGGCCCACAATTGGATCAAAAGGCCAAGCAGGCGCTTGATGCCGTCATTTCCTTGATTCCACGGCGACCAGCGCCACAACAGCAAGCAGCACAGCCACAATTGCCAGCGGCGTAATCAAGACCGATGGGGTGACCGAACCGGCAACAGGCGGAACAGTCACCCTGCTTTCCCGGCACTGAGGGCGATTGCGCTTAGTGCCACACCTCGCCATGCCGGATTAACACTTCGCGCAATACCTGCCGTGTCGACGGTGAAAAATTCTCGCGCCAGATCAGCCAGACCGCGACGCTGCCCAGCGGCGTGGTGCGCACGCCATTCAGACCGCGTTGCGAACGCAATAGCGACTTGGGGACGATCGCCCGGCAACGGCCACTGACTACATTGGCCAGCAGTAATTCAGACGACGACATTTCCATCACCTCGCTGTTGCCACCAAGCGCGCATTCGATCTGTGCCATCGGCAGCAAAGCTTGATAACCACAGCCCTGCACTTTTCCCAAAATGGTCACCGACGGCGCCTGGCAGGCTGATTCGATCAGCACCAGCGACTCGCTCCAGAGCCGGTCATAGCCCAAGCCGAGTGCGGCAAATTCAGCTCCGGTTGCGCCACCGGGCAGCACCCCACAGTCAATCTCGCCGCAAGCCACCGCTTGCGGCAAGTCGCCCATGCTGACGCTGGCGATCTCCAGACTGACTTGCGGCCAGCGCTGGTGAAACCGTCGTAGCGGCGTTGGCAAACGGGTTGACAGCAGAGTGGCCGGGCTGCCGATACGCAGAACACCGTGCGGATGACCCGGCTGCGGCGGCAATTGTGGGGTCCGTGAGCGCGTTGCCGCGACGGCATCGGCATACGCCAGCAATACGGCACCTTCCGTGCTTAGCATCATGTTTCATCCCTCCCTGTCAGGCGGCCATAGCAAGCACCGGATTACACTCAATTGCAGCACATCAACCCAACACCGACGACGTCACTGCCACGCAGCCGCCTTTATGCTTTGTAGTAACCGCAGACAAAAAATGCGTTGCCGATTTTTTCGAAATAACCCGATTTGACCAAGACCTTGCGCGACAGCGGATGGACCCAGCGATAGTCGGTCCAGCCAGAGGCGGCAGTCTTGAGCTTATCGGTCATTTCCTTGTTGAAGTGCTTGCCGTCGGCATCGGTGATCTTGGTCCAGTCGGCCCCCCACAAACGGCGGTTGGCACCATGCGCCAGGATTTCACCGGCAAACGAATAGACGATCAGATACAGGTCGCGGTCGATGAACATGCTTTTGTTGAGCTTGCGGACTTCACCCACCGTGGCGTCTACACCATGGTTGCGGGCGTATTCGATGGCGTCACGCACCATCTCGCGCGCCTGCTCGGCATTGCCAAATTCGCGCGCGCCCAGACTGAAGCTGCTCACCGACTGCGACAGCGACACTGCCTGCTCCTTCAACCCGTCTGCCACCTTGGTAGCTTCCACCACCAATAAGGCATTTTTCTGCGTACTACCATCGAGCTGCATCACGGCCTGGTTCACTTCTGCAATCCCCACGCTCTGCTCTGCGCTGGCCGCGGCAATACCGGCAATCAACTCGGCTACCTGGGTGACGCTGACAGAAATTTCCTGCATGGCACTGCCGGTGACGCTGACCAGATCATTACCGCGGTCGATCTTGCCGACCGAGTCGGCAATCAGTTTCTTGATTTCTCTGGCCGCCGTGGCGGAGTGCTGTGCCAGCGAGCGCACCTCCGATGCCACCACGGCAAAACCGCGTCCCTGCTCGCCGGCGCGCGCTGCTTCGACAGCGGCATTGAGCGCCAGAATATTGGTCTGGAACGCAATGCCATCGATCACCGAAATAATGTCGACAATGCGCTGCGAGCTGGACTTGATCACGCTCATCACCTCGACCAGTTGCTGCATCACACTGCCGCCTTCGCTGGCATACCGGCTGGCCGAAGCCACCAGGGTATTGGCCTGCGCCGCATTGTCGGCGTTCTGACGCACATTGGCGGTGAGTTGCTCTAACGAGGCTGCAGTCTGTTCCAGGGAACTGGCCTGCGACTCGGTGCGACCCGACAAGGCGACGTTATCGGCCACAATCATGTCGGAAGTACTGGCCACTGCGGTGGTACCCAGCCGCACTTCAGAGACGATCTTGAACATTTGAGCATTGATAGCCTCCAGAAAACGCTCAAGCTGTCCCAGGTCACCGACCGACACTGCTTGAATTTGCCGACTGACATCGCCCGCTGCCAGGTTGGCCGCATTTGACAGCGCCAACCTGAACGGCGCGACGATGCCGCGATAATTACGCCAAGCAATTATCAAGCCAAGCACCAACATCAAGGCCACGCCAATGCCGCTCATGAGCACGCTGGAAGTGCCTTGCGCGGCATTGGCGATGACCATCCCGCCAAGCAAGGCAATCCCGCACAACAAAATGGCATAACTCAACAACAGGCGCATCCGTATATCAAGGACAAGCAATTTCATGGGCGTCTCGAAAACTTGGTTCAATGACAAAATCGGTGCTGCAAGCAGCACCCTGCTGATGCATCAAGCGCTGGTGGTGGACACCGGCAGTTGCGGCCGCTCATCTACTTGCAACTTGAATACGTCGGCGCGCGCGTAGTGGCCGGCCACATCGAAGTCGAATTTGCCGCGCACTACATCATCCAGATCGAGCGTGGCGGTCAGTATCGTCTCGCCGGAAAAATCGGGGCCAGCAAGGATCTCTCCGAGCGGGCTGATGATGACGCTGCCGCCACGCATGAGTACATGATCAGGATCATCCGAGATGCGATTTTTCATGCTGGCTGGAAAATCGGCACCGGTCAGATACTGGCATGCCGACAGGACAAAGCAGCGGCCTTCCAGCGCAATATGCTGCATGGTCGAGGCCCAGCTATCGCGGTCATCGGCGGTCGGTGCGCAATACAACGAGATGCCTTTGTCGTACATGGCCATGCGCAGCAATGGCATATAGTTTTCCCAGCAGATGACCGCCCCCATCTTGCCCCATGGGGTGTCCACCGACGTCAGCGTGGAGCCATCGCCGAAGCCCCAACACAGCCGCTCGGCGGCGGTCGGCATGAGCTTGCGATGCTTGCCCAGCAAGCTGCCGTCAGGACCAAAGAACAATACCGTGCAATACAAGGTACCACCGGCGCGTTCGATCACACCGATGGTGACGAACAACTTGGCTTCGCGCGCAGCTTCACCGATCGTGGCAGTTTCGGGACCTGGTACATCGATTGCGCTGTTGAAATAGGCGGCAAACTCGTCACGTCCTTCCGGAGTACGCATGCCGATACGGATATCAAAATTGGCACCCTTGGGATAACCACCAATGAAGGCTTCCGGAAATACCGCCAGTTGCGCTCCCTTGTGTGCACACTCGGCGATCAGTTTCACGGTCTTGGCCACCGTGGCGGCGGTATCGCCACCGACGGATGACGCCTGCACCACACTTGCCGTTATTTTTTTCATCTATTTTCTCCTGTTAAATTCCCAGATAGGTTCGGCGAACCTCATCATTACTGGACAATTCCGATGTGGTGCCGCTGACGGCCACCCTGCCACTCTCCAGCACATATCCGCGACTGACGATCTTCAAAGCACTTGAGACGTTTTGCTCCACCAGTAAGACACTGATGCCTTTGCGGTTGACCTCGGCAATCGCGGCATGCACTTCGGCCACCATCAGCGGCGCCAGACCATGGCTAGGTTCGTCCAGCAGCAACATGGACGGCTTGGCCATCAACGCGCGACCGATCGCCACCATCTGCTGTTCACCGCCAGACAAGGTGCCGGCTTTCTGATGCTGGCGTTCGGCCAGACGGGGAAACAAGCGGAAGCAATCTTCCAGATCCGACTGTCGGATTTGTTCGCTCAACTGCCGACGCCGGTGATAGGCGCCCAATAGCAGGTTGTCCAGTACCGACATTTCGGAAAACACATGGCGGCCTTCTGGCACGCAGGCCAGGCCGAAGTCGACCCGTTTGTGCGCCGGTACAGAAGAGATATCCGCATCGTCAAATTCGATGCGGCCGGAACAACGCGGCAGCAGGCCGAGAATGGCGCGGATGAGCGAGGTTTTGCCGGCGGTGTTGGCGCCCAGGATGGCGACCGTTTCACCGCGCTCGACCTTGATCGAGATATCGTTGACCACGGTACGGCGTCCATAGCCGCCCGAGACGTTATGCAGGTTGAGCATGTTCACTCCCCAAATAGGCTTCAATGACACGAGGGTTTCTGGAGACTTCCTGCGGCAGGCCATCAGCAATGAGCTTGCCGAAATTGAGTACCAGCAAGCGGTCACTGAGATTCATGATGGCCCGCATATGGTGTTCGACCACGATCATGGTCAGGCCGGTGCGTTCGCGCAGATCGCGCAGGGTCGCCATGACGTTGTCCATTTCCAGCGGAGTCAGCGCCGCCATGACTTCGTCGAGCAAGAGGATTTTTGGCCTGATCGCCAGCGCTCGCGCCACTTCGCCCAAGGCTTTTTGTGGAAAGGTCAGATCATCCACCATTAACTCGGCAGCGCTACCCAGACCGACTCGCTCCAGGCATTCCAAGGCCAGCGTGCGCGCACCGGCTATCGTGTTGTTGAGCAGACCTGCGGTCATCACGTTGTCGAGCAGACTCATGCCGGGAAACAAGGCCGTGTTCTGGAAGGTCTTGGTCATGCCAGCCTGTGCCACGACGTGTGGACGACGGCCATCGATGCGCTTGCCTTCCAGATAGATTTGGCCAGCAGAGAGTTTCTGCAAACCGACCAGGGAACTGAACAAGGTGGTTTTGCCAGCGCCGTTGGGGCCGATCAGACCGATGATTTCGCCCTGGCGCAAGGAAAAGCTGACCTCGGAAACCGCCGTCAAGCCGCCGAAGCGCACCGTCAGGCCGGATGCTTTTAGTTGTTCGCTCATTTCTGTACACCGCCTCGGAAGGAAAGCGTCGTCAGCGACGACAAGCCCTGGGGACGAATCAACACCACCAGAATCAACACCACGCCAAAGATGAACGGCGCGACACCGGCGGCCTGGTTGGAAAAGTAGGAGTTGAGCAGCTCTTCGATCAGGACCACGAAGATCGCGCCCAGCAGTGGCCCGGACAAACTACCAACGCCGCCGACGATGGCGATTAGCGCGGCACGGATGGAGATGCCGGTGACACTGAAGACACCGTCTGGATCGAAGAACGAGGTGAACTGCGCAAACAGTGAACCGGCGACCGCCATCAGCGACGCCGAGACCACGCTGCCGATCAATTTGACCTTGAGCGTGTTGACTCCAGACATCTCGGCGGCTTCCTCATTCTCCCGAATGGCGCGCAAATAGAAGCCGATGCGACCACTCGACATCAGCAGATAGACCACACAGACCACCACCAGAAAACCGACGAACACCGGCACATAGCCACCAGCGCTGCGGAATTGCAGCATCTTCCAGGAATCGCCGATAAACGGGATCGACACCCCTTGCGGGCCGCCGGTCAGTTTTGGAAACGATACCGCGATGATGTGACAGGCTTCACCGAACGCCAGCGTCGCCAGGGCAAAGTACGGTCCTTTCAGACGCATGGTGGGCAAGGAAATCAACAGCGCTGCCAAGGTCGCCAGCAGCATGCCGAAGGGAATCCCGAACCAGGGGCTGATGCCCCAGCGTAGTTGCAAGATGGTGGAGGCATACGCGCCGATACCGAAGAACGCCGCATGCCCCAGAGAAATCTGGTTGGCCAGTCCGCCGACGATATTCCAGCATTGCCCCAGCGATGCCGCCAGTAGTATCAGGCAGAGGATGCGCACGGCGTAGCCGGCAGGATTGAGATAGGTGTTCAGCGCCAGGCATAGGATCGCCACGATGCCAATGGCTAATAGTGATTTTTTCATCGCCGTGCTCCCAGCAAGCCTTGCGGCTTGAACGCCAGCAGTGCAATAAAGAAGACAAACAAGGTCAGGTTCTGCATTTGAATCGGCATGACCAGTGCCGACAATGCCTGCACCACACCGACCACCACACCGCCCAGCAGCGCCCCCATGACACTGCCCAGGCCGCCCAGTACCACCACGGTAAACATGAGCGTGACGAACTGCTGACCGACGGTCGGACTAACCGAGGAGTACGACAGGATGACGCCGCCACCGAATGCCGTGAGACCGGTACCGAGGCCAAAGGCGATGCCATACATCACCTGGGTATCGATACCGAACAGCCGCGCCGCCGTGGCATTTTGTGCCGTAGCGCGGATCGCTTTGCCGATCCAGGTACGGGTAAGAAATAGCCAGAGCAGCACGCAAACGACCGTGCCCATGCAAAAGGCAATCAGATAAGGCACCGACACAAACAGGTCGCCAAATTCAAACGACGAGGTTTGATACGGCGTGGTAACGGTGCGGAAGTCGGAGCCGAAGATCATCAAAGCACCGTTCTCCAACACCGCCAGCAAACCGACGGTGAGAAAGATCTGCGCCACCGGCGACGCGTTGATGATGCGCCGGATGAAAAGCCAATGGCACACGAAGCCCAGCACAAACCCGACCGCGAGTGCGATAAAGGCGCCGAACACCGGATCCAGTCCCAGATAGCGGGAGGCGAACCAAGCTGAATACATGCCGATCATCAGAAATTCGGCTTGCGCAAAATTGACGATGCGCAAGACCCCGAAGACCAGGGACAAGCCGACCGAGATCACGCCATAGACCCCGCCGATCAGCACCCCATCTATCAAAGACTGAATTAATCCGTTCATCATTTTCTCAATCGAAAGTTGTACTTACTTGATTTCCTTGCCGCCCCAATGCGCCGGCTGCTTGGCCGAGGCTTTCGGGAACACCGTGACCAGATCGGCACCGCGCCATTGCACAAACAGAGGGTAGGCGGTCGAGGTCAGGCCGGTCGCATCGAATGCGGTGCAACCGCCGGGAATGCCGGTGGCCAGTCCTTTGCAGTACTTAAGTGTGGCGATGGCATCGCGAATCTTGGCCGGATCGTGCGACTTGGCCTGGTCGGCCGCTGCCACCATGTGTTGCAAGGCAGCGCCATACATGATCGACTCGTGCGCCATGAACATGCCGAACTTGGCCTTATAGCGGGCCGCTAGTTCTGGTACGTTGTCATAGTTGGCGGGTGCAATCGAGAACACGTCTTCGGCATAGCTACCAAGTGCTTTCTGGAAATCCGGGATGATGTAACCGGCGGCGCCACCGACGATCGGCAGATCGACTTTTTGCTGCTTCATGGTGCGGATGATCAGGATGCCGTCATTGAAATACGACACCGGGAAAACCACCTGCGCCTTGGAGCGCCGCAATTTGTTGATCAGCGGCGCCACGTCGGTGATACCCAGCGGATAGGCATCATCGATCACCACTTCAACGCCGGCCTTGGCGGCCGCCTTGCGGATACCTTCGGCCTGTGCAGTGCCATAGGCGGTGTCCTCATAGAAGATGGCAATCTTCTCGATCTTGGTACCGGCCTGCTTGGCCAGATCGACGGCATAGCCGAACTGCTTTTCGCCAAAGGTCGATGCTTTCGGTGCTACCTGAAAAATGAATTTATAACCACGACCGGTGATTTGATCGGCGAACGAGTGCGTGATCATCGGCACACCAAGACGTTCGGTCGCCTCCGATGCGGCCAGCGTAATCGAGCTGACAAACGAACCGATGATGCCGACCACGTGATCCTGGCTGACCAAGCGTTGCACCGCTGCCGCCGCACCAGCCGGTGCAGGTACATCGGCAAACACCAACTCCACCTTATCGGCGGCGGGACGTTGGGCGTTGATGTCTTCCAGCGCCAACTCCATGCCGTTGCGCGCATTCGCACCAAACTGGGCGTTGGCACCGCTGAATGGAAAGAGTGCACCAATTTTGAGCGGCTCGGCGAACGCCGAAGCGGTCACGAATGCCATCGCAATGGCAGATACAACAAATACATTTTTCATGATTGTTTATCCAAAAATTAGTCGGCGATAAAAATATAGATCGCCAAAACATTCATGTCAAAGTATTTCGACATAAATACTAAGATAATTCAAATAAAAAGAGCATTCCTTTGCAAACAATCAGATATTTCGGTATATTTTATTGTCGAAGATTATCGACATGGAGAGATGATGAATGAAAAACTGGCCGCAGTAGGACTCGACGAGAAAGAACAGCGCTTCTATCTCGCCGCACTGGAACTAGGAGGCGCCCCCGTCACCGTCGTGGCGATGCGCGCAGGGGTGACGAGAACCAACGGCTATGATTTACTGGCCCGACTGGAACGCCGTGGCCTACTGACACAGGTCCACGGCGAGGAAGGCATACGGCAGGTGATTCCGGCCGACCCCAATGTATTGATTCGCGAATGGGAACAGACCCGCATCATGCTCGACGAACTGGTTCCCGAGCTGCGCTCGATGTTCAACAGCACGCCGCGCAAACCGCGCATCAAATTCCACGAAGGTGAGGAAGGCATACAACGCGCCCTGTGGACCACACTCGAATGTCAGTCCAAACATCTCTACGGCATCCTGTCGATGCACGAATTATTGGAAGTCCCCGGCCCGACCTGGATGGACAGCTACATTGAGGAGCGCATCAACCGCGGCATTCAACTCGACGTGGTGCGCTCCTACTCGCGCGAAACAGAACCAATCTGGCCGGCCGCACACAATGATCTGCGCCAACTGCGACTGGCGCCATCCGAACTGGATCTGGGCATGACCGCCTACATTTGCGATGACACCGTCATCTACATTTCGTCGAAGAATGAAAATTATGCCCTGACCATTGAGAGTCGAGAACTGGCGTCACTGCAAAAAAGCCTGTTTCAATCGCTGTGGCGACTATCAAAGAAATACAAATAGCGAGATGCCCATCACTGCCAGCAAGCTGCCGCCAGCCCGCGCATCTCACCATCGCCACCCGCCTTAGCCGGCAGCGTCGAGCTTCATTGCATTGACATAAGGCAGGATGCCGGTCGCCGGATGACAATTGACATACTCAAAGACATTGCCCAACTGGACAACGAACAGCTCATGCCAAGTCACCACTTCGCGCTTTTCCTTGTGCAGGCGGTTCATGGCGATTGCATGACGATAGATATCCAGGTGCGTTTCGTGCGAAGCCGCCCAGGTCTCCAATTGCGTCAGCGACAGGAAGGTGGCATAGACTGAAGTCTCAGCGCGCGGACTACCATCGTCATTGAGATTGGTCATGATGCGCAGAGACAGACAGCCGGTTTCCGCGCGCTGACCAACCAGATGCTGCATGCCACGCATTAACTTCGGCTGCAACTGCTCCAGATAATCCGCCAACTGCTCCTTGCCAGCACCTTCCCAAAACTGCCCCGAGCGCAGGATCGTGGCATTGTGCGGCACCATGGCCAGCCAATGCCCAGCCGCCGACTGGCGCGTCGCCGACGCCGGCATCACACCGCGCCGCGGACTCTCCAACTCATCCACCGCCGACAGCGGCAAGCGATCGCGCGCAGCACCAAAGAAGCCATTGGTGGTAATTGGCACAATCGCCGCACCTTCGGTACGGCCAAAACCAATTTGATAACCCGGCGCAGAATAAATCGTTTCGTGCCGATCATATGGCGACACCACTGGTTCGAACCAATAACCAGCACCATCCGAATCCACCGCCTGCGCCTCAAACCACTCGCGGAATCCAGCATTGATCAACCAGCGCGAGTACAAGGTCGGATCAGTCCAATAGGCAACCACGATGACATTGTCATAGCCTGCCTCATCCTGGCATTTCATAATTTCATGCACCGATGTTCCATCCTGGTGCGCCAGCATGGCGCGAATGCGCGCATAAAACGCACTCTCACGCTCACGCGTCACACCCTTCATCTGCATACCGAAATACACCCCCACCAGGGTCAGGTGCGGCGCCTCCCAACGCAAGGAATAGCGCGGCGCCGCAGGCTGATGCCCCTCCGGCCTACGCTCCGGCACCACGCGCGAATATTGAAGCTCAAACATGAAAAACACCCCTCTCCAAGTCAAATACCAGCAAACACATGCATCAAAATAGATCGCACATCACCAAAACGATACATAAAACGTATCACTCATCAGCACAATGTCGAATTCAATCGACGATTAAAAACCCAATGAACACACATACTAGCCACACCAAAAATACATCCACTCGCGACAACCGACAAAACCAAACATTACCTCAAAACGCACACAGATGCAGCAAAAACGACTCGCACAAAAAACAATATAGTTTCAAATTACAGACAGTACATATAAATTATTTATCCTTATATTTCATACAGTTATAAATTGTTTATAAATTTACTTAAATTATTGTCGATACTTATTGACACAAAACAAAAGCAAAACTAACATGCGGAAATCGTATGGCGTTATGCAAATACAACAACCAGAACGACCGACCCAAGCAAGAGAATCCGGATACAGGTAGGATCGAAACTTCGACACAATAAAAACTTTGTCGATCATTTTCGACGGAACGAATGAGGTCAGGGCAAAGCCCTCCTTGGCATTCCAATCTATACAATTCCGGTCACCGTTATTTCTTTACAGCGAGGATAGTCATGCCAGTACCACGGCCACACAAAGATGAAATCATCAATATCGCCAGCGAGTTTGGCCTGCAGTTGACGGACCAGACACTCGATACTTATATGGCGCAATTCTCCGCTCTGGTCGAGACCTACCAAGTCGTGGATGACCTGAAGGTGAACCAGCCGCAACTCGCCTATCCACGCAGCCCCGGTTATCACCCGCCCGCAGAAGAAAACCAATACAACGCCTGGTACGTCAAGACCGATATCCAGGGCGCACCGCACGGCAAGCTCAAGGGCCTGCGTGCCGCCATCAAGGACAATATTGCAGTGGCCCGGGTTGCCATGATGAATGGCTCGTCGGTACTGGAAGGTTACGTACCGGAACTTGACGCCACCGTGGTCACACGTCTGCTTGATGCCGGCGCCACCATCGCTGGCAAGGCGCACTGTGAATACTATTGCGTGTCGGGCGGCTCGCATACCGGCGCCAAGGGCGCCGTGGTCAATCCACTCAAACCCGGCTACTCGGCCGGCGGCTCCTCATCGGGCTCGGCCGCACTGGTGGCCTGCGGCGAAGTGGATTTCGCGATTGGCGCTGATCAGGGCGGCTCAATCCGCACGCCGGCTTCGTTCTGTGGCCTGGTCGGCATGAAACCAACCTGGGGCCTGGTTCCCTACACCGGCATCATGCCGATCGAACTGACGGTCGATCATGTCGGTCCGATTACCCGCAACGTCTCCGACAGCGCACTGGTATTGGAAGTCATCGCTGGCGCCGATGGGCTCGATCCGCGCCAGGGCTTGACCAGCAAAACTGCCAACTACACTGCGGCGCTCGACCTTGGCCTCAAGGGCTTGCGCGTGGCCGTGGTCAACGAAGGATTTGGCTGGGCCAATTCAGAAATCGATGTCGACGAAAAAGTGCGCAGCGCCTCTGCCCTGCTGCGCCACCTCGGCGCCACCGTGGATGAGGTTTCGATTCCCATGCACCGGCTCGGCTCGGCGATCTGGATGCCGATCATCAATGAGGGGTCGACCCAGCAAATGATGAAGGGCAACGGCTTTGGTTTCAACTGGAAGGGACTCTACATGCCCTCGATGATGGAAGCGCATGCCCACTGGCGACGCCGTGCCAATGAATTGTCGGATACCCTGAAATTCACCATGATCGCTGGCGAATTCATGATCCGCGCCGGCAAGGGCACCTTCTACGCCAAGGCACAAAACCTGGCGCGCCAGTTGCAGGCGGCTTATGACAATGTGCTGGCCGACTACGATGTATTGCTGATGCCAACCCTGCCGATGAAAGCAACCCCACTGCCACCGGCTGACGCACCACTGGAGCTGGTGCTGCAGCGTGCCTGGGAAATGATGGCGAACACCTCGCCGTTCGATGTCACCGGCCATCCGGCGTTGCAGGTGCCCTGCGGCACCAGCGACGGCTTGCCGATTGGCATGATGCTGATTGGTCGCCATTTCGACGAATCCAAGCTGTATCAGGTCGCGCGCGCCTACGAAAAGGAAATTGACTGGCGCCTGGCATAAACTGCCGCACCATGTCGTGATGATGTCGTTGTAAACCGCTGCAATCTTGTTTCACCCAATAGAGAACTTTTTCATCCATCCAACCGTACTGGAGATTGAACGTGACGATTAGCCGCAGACAGGCATTGAAAACTATGGCAGGCGCCGCCGCCATTGCAGCAACCACCCCGCTTACCAGCCTCGCCAAAGGCGCCGACGATATCGTCATCGGCAGTTTGCACGATTTATCCGGCGGCCTCGACATCCTTGGCAAGCCGATGCAGGATGCGCTGCTGCTGGCTGTGCAGGAAATCAACGCCAGCGGCGGCTTGCTCGGCAAGCAGGTCAGCGTTGCCACCATGGACCCGCAGTCGAACATGCAACTGTATGCACAATATGCGCAACAGATGGCACTCAAGGACAAGGTCTCGGCCCTGTTCGGCGGCATCACCTCGGCCTCGCGCGAAGTGATCCGTCCGGTCATGAAGCGCTTCAATACACTGTACTTCTACAACACCCAGTATGAAGGCGGCGTCTGCGACCGCAACACCTTCTGTACCGGTCAGACTCCCGCGCAAAACGTTGACAAGCTGATTCCTTACGTCACCAAGCGTTGGGGCAAGAAGATTTACATCCTGGCGGCCGACTACAACTACGGTCAGATCACCACCGACTGGATCAAGAAGTACGCAGCTGAATCGGGCGCGACCGTGATCGGTGCGGATTTCTTCCCGCTCGACGTCAACCAGTTCGGCCCGACCATCCAAAAGATCCAGGCAGCCAAGCCGGACATGGTGATTTCGGTACTGGTCGGCGGTGCCCACATGGCCTTCTATCGCCAATGGGCGGCGGCTGGCATGAACACCAAGATCCCGATGGCGTCGACTACGTTCAACAACGGCAACGAACACATCGTGCTGTCGACAGCAGAGTCGAATGGCATCGTCACTGCCTTCAGCTATTTTGAATCAATCGATACGCCGACCAACAAGGCCTTCGTCGATCGTTGGCATAAGAAGTATGGTGCCGACTATCCGTATATCGGCGAACTCGCTGCGGCAACCTATCAGGGCGTGCATCTGTGGGCGCTGGGCGTGAAGAAGGCTGGCTCGGTCGATCGTATGAAGATGATTCAGGCACTGGAATCGGGCATTTCCTTCGACGGTCCTAGCGGCAAGGTCACCATCGATGCGGCCACGCATCACTGCACGCTGGATATCCAGATTGCTGAGTGCAAGGACAAGAAATGGAAAATTCTGGAAACCTTCAAACAGCAAAAGCCGGTTGACACGGCTGCTGTCTGCAACTTGATCAAGTCACCAAACGAAAACAAGCAGTACGTGATCAAGGTCTGAACCGTTAACGTTTTTTGAGGAGGGACCGATGGATTACTTTGCCGTAATTTGTCTTGAGGTGCTCAATGCCGTCGCCACGCTGGTGCTCGCCAGTATTGGTTTGGCGATTGTGTTCGGTATGATGAAAGTGATCAATCTGGCACATGGCGAATTCATCATGATCGGTGGTTATGCTGCGATTACGGCGTCGAAATTCGGCGTCAATATCTGGATTGCCATGTTGTTCGTATCGCCCATTGCGGTGGGCTTGCTCGGCTTTGTCGTGGAGCGTTGCGTGATGCGCTATCTCTACGGCCGCATGGTCGATACGATGCTGGCTACCTGGGGTTTATCGCTGCTGCTCATCGGTCTGGTGACCGCCATCTACGGCAATACCACCATCGGTCTTTCCTCCCCACTTGGGTCTATGGCTGTCGGCAATTATCAGGTCAGCCTGTACACGATTTTTGTGATCACTGTGGCTATCACCGTATTAGTTGGCCTGTACTTTTTGTTGACCAGGACCGACTTTGGCCTGGTCGCCCGCGGCGTCATGCAGAATGCCTCGATGGCAGCGGCACTGGGCATCAATCCGGCACGCGTCTATTCGCTGACCTTTTCGCTAGGCGCGGCATTGGCGGGACTAGCTGGCGGTGTGCTGGCCCCCATCACCGGGGTGGTTCCTACCATCGGCGTGGCGTATGTAGCGAAGTCGTTCATCACCGTCATTGGTGGCGGCGCGTCGATCATTACCGGCACGCTGGCAGCGGCAGGTCTGTTTGGCACTGTTAATCAACTGACCACCTTCGTGTCGACGCCGGTGATCGGCGAGGTCGGCTTGCTGCTGGTCGCCATTGTCTTGGTCCGACTGCTGCCGCAAGGCATTACCGGTCGCTTTTTCCGTGGACGCATCTAGTATGAAAAATCATCTTCCCATCGGCGCCTGCCTGCTGCTCGGCCTGGCTGCCATCCTGATTCTGCCGAACTTGCTGGAAACCTTCACGTTAATGGAGTTGACGATCTATGTGATCATGTCGATCCTGGCGCTATCGCTTGGTTTTATCTGGGGCTATGGCGGCATCCTGTGCTTTGGTCAGGCAGCATTCTTCGGTCTGGGCTCGTATGCCTATGCCATCGCAGTGCTCAACTTCGGCGAGTCGACTGGCGCCTTCCTGATTGCGGTCCTGGTGCCGACCGTGTTTGCGCTGGCACTGGGTTATTTCATCTTCTTCGGACGCATCAGCGATGTCTATCTCGGCGTCATCACGCTGACCGTGACCTTGATCCTGTTCAACCTGATCAACTCCACCTCGGGCGAGCAGTATCACATTGGCACTGCGGCCATCGGCGGTTTCAACGGCATTCCTTCAATTCCTACGCTCAATGTGCCGGGCTCCCCGGATCGGGTGCTGGGTCCGGAGGCGCTATTCATGGTCTGCGTGGCCTTCCTGATGGCGACCTATATCGGCTTGCGGCTGCTGCTCAACAGCCATTTCGGCCGCGTGGTGGTGGCCTTGCGCGAGAACGAACTGCGCGTTGATCTGCTCGGTTACGATTCGCGCAAATACAAGCTCGCGGCATTCGCCATCGGCGGCGGTATCGCCGGTCTGGCTGGTTGCCTGTTTGCCAATTGGGGCGCGTTCACCAGTCCGACCGTGTTCAGCCTGACGCAATCGGCGCTGGTCATTATCTGGGTCCTGGTCGGCGGTGTCGGCACCCTGCTGGGTCCGATCATCGGCTGCTTCTTTGTGCAATGGCTGACGTCCTACCTGGGCGGGCTCGGCGTGATCAGCCCCAACCTGCTGCTGGGTGTGGTCTTGATCGGTTTCGTGCTGTTACTGCCCAAAGGTATTGTGTCGCTGTTTGGCAAGTTGCGCCTGCCGGCCCGCACCAAACCAGCCGCCAAGACGCAACATGCAGCCACCTCCACCGCCAGCGCAGGAGCCAAACAATGAGCAATGCACTGGTAGAAACGCAGGGACTGGGGGTCAGCTTCGGCGGCGTGCATGCGGTCAACAGCGTCGACTTCCGTTTGGAAGAAGGTGAACTGCGCTGTCTGATCGGCCCCAACGGCGCTGGCAAAAGCAGTTTCTTCCGCTTGCTGTGTGGCCAATACAAACCCACGCGCGGCTCGGTCAAAATCAAGGGGCAGTCGATCGAGGGTATGCAGTCGTATCAGATCGCCCGCCTCGGCCTGGGTATCAAGACCCAGGTACCGAGCGTATTCGATGGCTTGTCTGTGGAAGAAAATATCTGGCTGTCGGCACGCCGTGCGCTGCCGGCGCGCCAGGCACGCAGCACCGTCAACGAAGTGATGGACCTGGTGCGACTGGCACCGGTGGCAGCCACAGCAGTCGGTACGCTGTCGCACGGCCAGCGCCAATGGGTTGAGCTGGGTATTGTGATGGCAGCGCGTCCTGAGCTGATCCTGCTGGACGAACCGGCGGCTGGCATGAGCGACGAGGAAGTGGTGCGCACTGCCGAGCTGATCCGGGCAGCCAATCAGAAATGCGCGCTGATCGTGGTCGAACATGATATGGAATTCATCCGCATGATCGCCAAGACAGTCACGGTATTCAATCGCGGCACGGTGTTGATCGAAGACACCGTGGACAAGGTACTCAATGATGAGCGCGTCAAGGACGTCTACCTTGGCAAGGACCTGGAGATGAGGCAATGAGCATGCTCGAAATCAAGGATGTGCAATCAGGATATGGCGACATCCGCGTCTTGCGCGGTATCGATCTGCGCCTGTCGCAAGGCGAATTCGTCGGCCTGTGGGGCCATAACGGCATGGGCAAGTCGACGCTCATGCGCACCATCCTCGGCTATCTGGCCGCCAAGAATGGCTCGATCAGCTTTGCCGGCAGCGACATCACGACGATGCCGACACACCGGCGCGCGCGGATGGGCATCGGACTGGTGCCACAAGGACGGGCGATTTTCCCGCACTTGTCGGTGCTCGACAACTTGCGTATGGGTGCGGTTTCTTCCGGCCGCGAACGCGAACAGATTGTGGCGTCAGTGCTGGAATACTTTCCGCGCCTGAACAACTATCTGGATCGTGCCGGCGGCCTGCTTTCCGGCGGCGAACAACAGTTGCTGGCGCTGGCGCGCTGCCTGTGCGGCAAGCCCAAGCTGATGTTACTGGACGAACCGACCGAAGGGATCCAGCCATCGATCATCGCTGAGATGGTCGACACCTTGCACGCCATTCGCAAGGCGACCGGATTGACGTTATTACTGGTGGAACAGAACCAGGCATTCATCGGCAGTCTGGCCGATCGCGTACTGACGATGCAAAAAGGCCAATTGATCAATGAGAGCAGCACCCGCGACTTTCTGAACAATACGCACGCATTCTCGACTGCCTGAGCGCACCGAACACAGCACCACAACCAACTCATTCAAACAAGTAACCGGGCGCTAGCCAAGCCCCCGGCAGGGAGAAGCTTATTTTCAAAAAATTGCTCAGCGGCTGATCGTCTCGCCTTCAGCCTGAACTCCGCCACACCGGAGCCTATCCAGATCATCGAACGACACGGGAGCCAAACAGCCCCCGCGGGACCTTGCACGCCCAAAGAATTGCAGCAGCAATACCGAGGCCACCTCAATGGTCCTCATCACAACGACAGCAGTAGCAGCAAAGCAGCAAAAGCTAACAAAGGGTAGCAAAAAAAGCAGCAAAGCCTGCAACGGCAGACTAACCGTCAGCAGTGCACAAGCAGTTGGGATGTCATTTCATTGATGTTAGGTATTTCACAGGGAGAGGGTAATGAAGCAAAGCAAGTTGAATCTGAAGCATCTGGCCATGTTTGCCGCGTTGGCAGGAACTGCTGGCGTTGCCAGCGCACAAAGTTCGGTCACTATATCGGGGTTGCTCAACGTCGGCATCGCCCACGGCAACAACGGTCAAACTCAGCTCGATGGCACCAATGCCAACGGCAAGTTTGCCATGAACGATCTGTTGTCCAATATTGCTTTTTCTGGCAAGGAAGATCTCGGTGGTGGCTTGTATGCGGGCTTCCAACTGGTGTCGTTCATCCAGGTCGATAATGGCGCACTGTTTGACAGCAGCACGCTGTTCAGCTCGCGCTCGGTGGTGAAGTTCGGCGGCAATTTTGGTGAACTCTACATGGGCCGCTCGCTCACACCCGCCAACCTCCAGATTCTGTTCACCGATCCCTGGGGCTGGAATGCCAGCTCGGCACAGGTCGGTTGGCAGATTCAAACTGCCAACTACAAGAGCACCTCTTATCTGCGGACCAACAATACCGTCGGCTTCGTGTCGCCGGAAATGGGCGGTGTGACTGTGACGCTAGCGCATGCCACTGGTGAAAATGTCTTGTCCAACGATGACGGCGCCAGCATTGACTACAAAAAGGGGGCTCTTTGGATCGGTGCCGGCTACGATCAAAGCCATGGCATGGACAACAATCCGACCATGAACCATATGGCCGACCTGGTTGCTGCGTATGACTTTGGCGTGATCAAGCCGATGCTGTCCTTTACGACATCGAAGGTCAACAATGTCACCTATCGCTCATATGCGCTGGCAGCAACTGCACCGATTGGGGCCACGGGTACGCTCAAGGCCGCTTATGCGCGCCTGAACGACTGTGCCTGTGTGGCGGGCAGCACTGCTGCGCTGAGCAAGGTATCGCTGGGTTACCAGTACGACCTGAGCAAGCGCACCGCCCTGTTCGCCAATCTCAGCCGTGCCAAGGCCCAGACCTTGAGCTCGACTAATACCGTGGAATTAGGCATACAGCACGGTTTTTGATGTAAAAAAGCCGATGCGCCAGTAGTGGGCATCGGCTTTTTTGCAGCAACCACCGCAGGTTTATTTTTTCTTGGCCAGCGCTTTATCGGAAATTGCCCACAAGCCTTCAAACATGGCGCGATTCAAGGCCGACAACTCCTGGCTTTCGATCACCAGACCGTAGTTTTCACGCCGCGAAGACAGATAGGTGACCTTGTCATCGTGAATGTACATGGTCATGCCCAGATCAATCGATGCAGGTGCGAAGCGCAGTTCACGTAATTCTTCATTTGACGATGTCCAGGTCGTCTCCACATCACGCGATTGCGAGCGCAAGACCCGCAGCGTTATTGCGCGCCGTACCCGCTCCGCAATAATCTCATTCATGGCAGCACTGCCCGGTGCCTCATTGAGCTCACTCATGGACAAGATACCCAGCAATGGCCCGTTGTGACACTCCAGCGTGCCGCGCAATGCCTTGACGATGCCTTCCATGCCTTCGTAGAAATGGATACGCGGCTTCAGTTCGGAGGCGTTGAACATCGATTTGAGCTGCGGCACGACATCGTCGAGCAGACGCCGGCTGCGCTCCCACTGACCGATCAGTACCGCAGGATCTTCGGCGATGACATGCATCACGCCGTTATCCTTGGCGATCTGCGACACCAGGCCACGGTTTTCCAGCTTGGCCAGCAAGGCATAGCCGTTGGTGCGCGACACACCGGCCCGCTCAGCAATCATGGTCACCGGCGCCGAGCCGCATTGCAGTACTGCCATGTAGAAGCGCAGCTCCTTTTTATCAAGGCCGAGTTCTTCCAACTGGGATTCGATCTTTGACATGGGGCATGAAATTTTTGAATAAAGAGACGGCTATTATGCCAATTAATTCTGGAGTGCTGCAATTTGTGTGCTTTTGTCAGCAACTTCGGACACCGGAAATGCAACGTGGCGCTGATCATGGCCGGCGTTGCCAGTGCCGCCCTTCAGCAACAAACTTAGCGCATACCCAGCGGCAGGACACTTCATTTGCATGCGGCGAGTCATTTTTGTTGGTGCATATCAACAATTTTCGGCGCGGGGATTTTCTTCGCTATCCCCGCAAACCAATTGCAGCCACTTCAGCGACCTGCATTGCAGCATGAGGCACCATCGTCACAGTCAAAAAATCAACAAATGTCGAAATATACTGACAAAATAATAAAAAAACACCTCAAGCATTTAATTAGATAGGAAAAATTAATGGCAATGGTGTCGAAATATATTGACACAGAATTTTCACAACCTTATATTGCCATTTCGAGGACGTTACATACTGAGAATGATCGAAGACCCTGCCAGTAACGTGGCGATTTCAAGCCAGCCCTCCTGCGTCATCGACCTCACCGTTCTGGCATGCGCATTGTGGCTCAATAGCTTGATAAAACAGGGCGACCATCTGCCACCTTGGCACAGGGCATGAATGCGACGGCGGCCGACGCCTCAAGCAGTAGTGTCGACGCGTGAACATAAGCCTTGCCCGGATCCGAATCACCACTCGCAATTCGATTGGACAGACAAATGATGGACGTGAGCGTGGATTATTCATCCCTTGATATTGAGTTCAGCGGCCCGGCCCATGCCACCGTGGCGTGGCTTTGGCTGAATCGGCCGGCGCAGCATAACGCGATTGACCGGCCACTGATGCAGGATCTGATCAAGGCCGTGACCGCACTGGACAAGGACCCGCTGGTGCGGGTCATCGTCCTTGCCGGGCGTGGCAAAGCATTTTCTCACGGTACTGACTTGCATTGGCTGCAGCAACAGTCTGCGGCGCCTTTGAACGATGTGCTCGGCGACTCCAAAAAACTCGCCCACATGCTCAATCTGTTCGCTGAATGTGCCACGCCGACCATTGCGCGGGTACATGGTGTGGCCAACGGCATTGGTGCGGGATTGGCTGCCGCTTGCCATATCTGCATTGCCGCCGCCGAGGCCTCGTTTGCCATTACCGATGCACAACTAGGCATGATTCCGACCGTGGTCGGCCCGCACCTGATCCGCGCCATTGGCCAGCGGCAATGCCTACGCTACTTTCAGACGGCCGAGCGCATGAGCGCAGTACGTGCCTATGAGATGGGCTTGGCACACGAGGTGACGGAACGCGAACATCTTGACATCCGCCTCAACGAAATAATCAATGCCCTGCTGCAATGCGACCCAGTGGCGCAGAGTGCGGCCACTAAACTGATACACAGTATCTGCGCGATGCGCCTCGGCGATGAGGTCGTGTTCGATTCACTCAGACAAGGTGCCAAACTGCGTGGCCGCCCTAGTACCCGCGACCGGCTTGGCCTGCTGCAAGAAAAAAATTTCGGAATCCCGTTTCAGTCGGCCTCGCGTGTCTATCCCTTGTTTGATAGCGAATAGGTATTACGGCAACACCGATCAGCGCTACTTGAAATAAGGCCGTAGCAACACATGCCGAAATGACAAAGGGAGCCTTACGGCTCCCTTTGTTTCTTAGATGATGCGCGGCTCACTCACTGCGCGCATACCTGGGTTCGATAGATCACATTGCTAAGTGATGCAGCGCTACCGATTAGCTTTCGCTGTCAGGATTAGCTGGGTTACGTAGGCGATTGACTCCAGCGACCCTATGCAGTGCTCGCGATGGACGAACAGGGATCGGCGTAATGACGGCGTTGACCGTGGTAGTTTCAGCAGGTGCCTGCGGAGCTCGAGGAAGCACTCTTGATCGTGCACTAGTGTTGCTGCGCCCCCTGGCTTGCAGCGCAGTCTTGGCCTGTTGCAACGCATCGGCATAGACAGCCTTGTGAACTGCCAACGGGAAGTCAATCGAGCGGTTGTAATAGGCTTCCATGCTGGTTGGATTAAATTTTTCCAGATTCTTGCCATCGGCACCGCGCTCCTTGTTGAAGGCGGACATCGCTTGTGCGAACACCTTTTGGCGTGGATCGGTGAAGCTATCTGGATTGCGATCATACTGCTGCCCGATCAGTGCGGCAGCCGTGCGGCCCTCTGCGGTACGTGCAAATTGGTCAGTCTTGTTGGCAAACAGGTCGCCCTTTTCGCGCAAGTCTGGCGTGGCAATCAGTGCTGCGCGCATCGACTTGACGAAAGCAGCCTTATCCTTTGCGGACGTGAAGTGCTCGGCAAACTGAGCGACTTCCGCATCAAATTCTTCACGCGAAACCGAACCATGCTTTTTGTAGAGGTCCACGACAGCACCGGCGTGATCCAGACCGGCAGACTTCAAGACCACCTTGGTCGAACGCAACTCTGCCTGCCCTTCCGCAACTTGATAGGTCGAATCGCGGTTGTTGGTGTCGTAGGCAGCATTGCCGACCGTCCCCTTGGTCACGGGATGGCGCACACCAGTACGTGCCACGCTAAAGTCCTGCACTTGTGCCAGTCCGCCTTCCTTCGTCACCAGCATACGGTTAGCACCGACTGCCGACGAGTTTGGTACTTCCGGCACGATCGGTTGAGTCGCCTTGTGCAGCGACGTCAATGCTGACGAGCTTTCTGCAGAGAACGTTGGAGAAACGAAGAAGGCATCCAGCTTTTCTGTGGTCTCGGTTTTGGCTTCCGGATCACGGCCTTTAAAGCTGATTTGCTTGTCGCCTTTGTCGGCGGTCATGTCCTCATAGCTGCCGGCGCGGTAAGTCATGATGCCAGCGTCGATCAATTCCAATGCCAGCTTGTGGACATTGTGAGGCGACGCGATAACATCGTTCGTCATTTCGCCCAGCACGGCCATTTCCTCACGATTGTTGCGGGTCGCGGCGCCCTCTGGCGCGGTCACCGCATGTGCCTGTGCACGCTCATACATGTAGCCGTGACGACCCGCCATGGTCAGCGGCGCCATTTCTGGATCGATGCCAGTGCCCAACATGGTTGTCAGTGTTTGCTGACGGCGTGCTGTTTGCAGATTCCAGTCGGCTTCCTTGAGCGCTTGATCGCGCTCGGGGCCGCTCAAGCCTGCTGCCTCGTCCAGCTTGGCCTCGTAGAACTTGGTAGAAAGATCTTGATCACGCAACAGCCCAACCGTCGTCATGCCAGACTGAGTGACTTTTTCCGGATCCATCTTCAGGGTCAGTGCCACCGAGGCGACCGATAGCTCGCGCCAGTCGCGATAGATTTCATGACCATCCTGATGCAACTGCATCGCATGCAGTTCTTCTGCAGTACCCAGCATGTCTTTTTCTTGCGTCCACGCAGCTACGTTGGTGAAGCGTGGTGGAACCCATTTACCCGGCGTATTGCTGATGACCACCAGTGCGCCCGCATACTTTGCTTTGGCGTCTGGCAACAGGTCGTACTTCTTGCCGTCTTCACTCACAGTCATGAACTTCATGATGCTGTTGAGCGCGATCAATTGATCGTATTGCGACAGACTGGTACCACCGGTGCCCAACTTCTTGCCCTCTTTCAGCAGGCCATCGGCGCCCAGCAAATCATGTTTTTCTGCAAATTTACGGACCGCTGCTGGATCCATCGCCTCGCAGAAGGTGAGTTCCTTGACGTTTGGATTGGTGATTGGATTGCGCAAGGGCGTGCCAATATTCAATTCAACCGAATTGGTCTTCAGCCAGGTCGCTGCATTTGCGCCTTTCGGCTTAACCAGCACTGCTGGGTTGTCAGGGTCGGTAATGTCGATCGACTGCACATCGGATTCCGCCATGATGTGCAAATGATAGAACGGCAGCGCCTGCTTGGCGGCGTTCGCCTTGGCGTTGAAATGATTCTGCTCTTCCACGCCCAGATCCCTGCGGGTAATCGCGGCACGACCGAGCGACGGCTTGTCGTTGGTTCCTTCTGGGGCCGCAAAAGACCGGTTGAAGGTCACGGCAGCAACCGGCGCATGCTCGCGGTAATCAGCATCGAACTGTTCGCGGTTATCTTTGTACAGAGTTTCCAGACGCGCTTCGTGGTTCTCGGCTTTTTCCGGCTTGGTATTGGCGGTGCCATATCCTTGGTTAGGCCCCCAGGCCATGCCGCGTGCAATATATTCTGCCGATTCCTTTTCCAGGATATAGCTATCGATGTGAATGTTTCCACCCAGCTTGATCAAACCATTGAGGTCATCTTTCTTTGCATGCAGCGCATCAATAAATGCACTTTCTTTGGCCGTGGAAGCTGGGCCGCCACCGACGCTCACGGTGCGAAAATGGTCAGGGAGTTCGCTATGTTCTGCGATATATTCGGCTGGTGAAACATACACTGGCGAAATGGGACGGGCAATGTTTGCGCCGCTAGTAGACGGCTCATCGGAGGTATTGTGCTCGACTTGTTGTGCTGCACGAGTAGGAATTGGAGAATGGATCATGATAGTTTTTCAATAAAGTGTTGGGTATGTACAGCGCGCACCTGCGCGCCTGCTGAATCGAATCGCGCAAACAGACTGAACGGCGCGGGCTTCGAAAATTTAAATCGATGAGAACAGTGTTTTTTTGCTGCTTGACTGCTTGAAACTTGCAGATAAGTGGCGGGGAAAGTTAAGCAGTTCCATGCTGATGAGAAAAGGTCGACATTGGTCGGCGGCAGACCAATGACGCGCCTGATTGGGCCTCGTTTTTGTCACGTCAGCAACAAAAAAGGGACATCTACATTGCTGAGCGCGTGCCTCTACTCAAAAGCGGCAGCGACACTGCGCAATCGCATCCGCTACCTCACGTCGGCATGCCGGTATACGTGGAAGCATCATGGCATGTGCGAGCATGATCCATCGGAGCGCGTGATTGCTCCGATGGTGCGCAATGAGCGCCGGCGTTACATCAAACGAAAAGAAATGTTGCAGCTATGCCGGGCCTGCAAACATCGACCGACGCGGGCGGCGATAAGAATTGCTTTTTACAGCGGCATGCGCATGGATGAGATTCGTAGAGCAGAGCGGATCGCTGATACGTTCGTTCTGGCCGATACAAAAAACGGCGAGCCAAGAATTGTACCGATGCATCGCAAGATTCGATGCTGCTCAAATGTGGTGCTGCCAGATCAAAGTCGGATATCAAAGCATTTTCGCGACACGCGAAAGCGCGTCGGATTGGGTCGGCGGAAAGACGTTGAGATAGCCGCTTCCTGCGAAACTGCATTCGCCGTCGAACGATGGTTAATGGGTTTCCATCCATCATGCACCGCCACGCCCACAAACCCGGGCAGGATACCGAAGCTATCCAGGGCTTCCTTTCCACGTTTGAGATGGGCACCATACCAGGTCAGTGTTGCCGTCGAGACGCTGTTCAACCACTGTTGTGCTCGACCAACATGCATGCTGGTCTCGTCGAAATGGACGACTGGTGCGGTTTAATGCGTTCGACCATCGGCGTTAACAGGCCTGCTGCATCGCCGATATAGTTCTGAACGCTCCCCGTACTGACAGACAGGCCGAACAAATCACACAATGCTTGTGCGGTGCGATCAACGGGTAATTGTTGATACTGTGTCAGATAAACCGCTGCCGCTTTCACTTGGCAACCATACTGCACAGCCTGCGTCACGAAGAGCCTGAAGCTCATCATTCATGTCGTAGTTCATAATTTTTACTTTAAATTCGATTGTCGGCTTCTGGCCGAGGCTGTGTAAAAACGTAGAATTTTTCAGCTGATTGAAAAACCGGCCTTTCAGATCGGCCTCTATTCAATTTTCCAGATATCGGGAAGAGTCTCCCTACCCACGATTTTTTGCAAATTAGCATTTTTACACAGCCTCGGCCAAGAGCGGCTCCTTCTTTTGTTGACGACGCTTACAGTTTTTAAAATCAGGCAAGATTCATCGCGACTATGTCTCGTCGACTGGCCTTGAGCTTATTTGTACGTTGTTTCGTCCATCCCCTTTGGCCTTGTACAGGGCGGTATCGGCCGCATTTAACACGGCGTTGATCGAGTCATGAACCTCGCCGTCGTACACTGCAGCACCAACACTCACTGAAATGTGACCAATCTGGCTTTTCGAGTGCAAAATATTAAGTGTTTCAATTGCACTTCGAATCTTTTCGCCCACAAAGATGGCGCCGTCGGCATTGGTTTCAGGGAGCACGACGATAAACTCTTCTCCACCGTAGCGCGCGGCGATATCGGAGCTACGTGGTAGCTGTAAAGAGATGGCGCGAGAGACGGCGGCCAGAACCTCGTCTCCCTTTTGATGGCCATAGGTGTCATTGTAGAATTTGAAATAATCGACATCGATAAATAAAATAGAAAACGTCCCTTTACTGCGTATGCTTCTACTCCACAGGTCATCTAGTGCATGGTCCAGTGCTCGGCGGTTGAGCAGTTTTGTCAAGTCATCGACGCGCACCAACTCCTGCAATTTTTCTTCGGCATGGCGTCGCTTCTTAAGCTCATTCTGCAATACATGAATGAGCGCCACGCACACCGAGATGAAGAGCAGCATCATGGAACCGAAGGTATAAAGGCTCTCCGTCCAGTGCCTGAAGATATGTTTTTCGGAACGCCCGACAAAAACGACAAGCTGGGTTCCTGGAACGTTTCTGAAGGCATACAAACGCTTCACCCCATCGTTGAGGGCTCGTGCAAAGAAGCTGCCACTATTTTGTCGAATTAAAGACTTGATCTTTAAGAAATTCGCGTTGGTACTGATATCACGACCAATTACCGAAGCGGAGTATGGCAGTCGCATGTAGACCACTCCACTGCGTGAATATAGCGACATCACACCATCTTCACCCAATACGATTCCGCTGAACAGCTCGCGGAAATAGGTAAGATCGAGAGCCATAACAACAATGCCAGCAAAGCTGCCATCTTGATTGGCCAGACGCTTGGACAAGACGACAACCTGCAGATCCCGATCGAATTTGGCGGTAATTGGTGGCGAAATATAAAGACCGGTTTCGGGCTGATCTCGATGAACCGTGAAATAGAGACGCTCACCGTAGGTATTAGCCGGTGCGCCCGGCAAAGAGGAGACGACAACTTTGCCGGTATCGTCAAGTACCGCCATGACCAAGACATGTTTCGCGGCTGCGACGCCGCCAAACAGATAGGAATGTTGCTGGTTGTGCGTGAGCTGCCGGAACATCGGACTTTGATAGCGATTGGCCAGCGCAGCCAGAGACAGAGAGAGTATCTCGATATTTCGAACGATATCTCGCTGGGCCATCAGCGTGATGTTTTGCGACGTCTCGATTGCATATTGACTTGCTTCCTCATGGCTCGTGTAGAGCATCCAGCCGAACAGGCCGAATACCATTGCCATCAGGATTACCCCGCTTATTTTAAGAGCCTTCCCTAAACGCTTAATTTTGAAACCTCATTTACTCTATTTGTTTGAGCACAAGCAAGATGAAAGACTGTGGCAGTTGGTACATGATCTTCAATAAAAATCTTCTGTACTCGAAATCCGATGGGCGTAATTAACGCACAAATGTATATATTTCGACAGATTTCCAAAACGCAACGTATGCCGGAGACGACAATTGTTTCTTTTAACTTTGGCTGAGCAACGTGTTGTGCTACACCTCCAGAACGTTCGTATGGACGGGAAATTTCTACGGGGAAATGGATCCCGATCCTCGCCCTAAATGTCTAAGGCGATAGTTTTCGGAACGCCAGGGCTTATTAAGTAGTGGGCCACATCGGTTATATATCTCAATGGCCGACATCATCGCCGCTAGCGTCGGTGCTCCTGACGCCACTGGCGCAGAGCGTCATTCATCCTGGTTTGCCAGCCATCACCATCCTCTTTGAATGCGGCGATGATGTCCTCATCCAGTCGCATGGTGACCTGTATTTTCTTACCACTCCCCGCAGGGCGGCCACGCTGCCGTACGGGCCGCAGATTAGCTTTGCGCAGGCTGATAATCCGGCGCACCTCATCACGGTCAACATACACTACAGCAAACAAGCGCATGCCAATGTAGCCGATGCCGACCATCCTTTGTTCACCGTAGGCCTGCCGTGTATCGGACGTGGCATACAGCGTGTACCATTCGATTTCAGCCGCCGCAGCTAACAAAATTCCGTGCTTGGCGAGATTGATTGCATCTTTTGCTGGGTCGAAAGTGATTTCTATTTAATTATTGCAGCTACAAATAATGTAGTCGACAAGCATTATTTGTAGCTACATTTATTAATTTCCCGAACGCCACAACGCTCTTTGGTGGCTGCTGCAAAAATTTTTGCATCCGCGATATCAGCGTGATCGGGCAGCGAACAGAATGCCGTAGAGATGTTCAATAAGTACTTTAATCAACGCATGCTCTAAAATCACATTAGCTAACCAAACAGGGGGAGATTGTCAGTGCCAAGTTCACAATTGTTATTCGGCTTTTTTATCGTCGCATTGGGAATGACGTTAACCCCTGGTCCCAATATGCTCTATCTTATATCCCGGTCGATATGCCAGGGACGCCGGGCGGGATTCATTTCACTTGCCGGTGTTGCATTAGGATTTATTTTTTACATGCTATTCGCAGCTTGTGGCATTACCGCACTCCTATTCACGGTCCCTTTTGCTTATGATGCACTCCGCTTTGGCGGCGCTGCTTACTTGCTTTACCTCGCTTGGCAGGCGCTCAAGCCAGGAGGACGCTCGCCATTTCATGTGAAGAACCTGTCAGTAGACAGTGATCGCAAGCTATTTCTCATGGGCCTGTTTACAAATTTGCTCAATCCCAAAATTGCCTTGCTCTATCTGGCGCTGCTGCCACAGTTCGTTGATGCTTCTGGCAACGTTTTGCTTCAATCTCTGGCTCTGGGATCCATCCACATTTGCATCAGTATCACAATCAATGGACTCATTACACTTGCTGCAGGATCGATTGCTGGATTTCTAGCCAATCGCCCTAACTGGCTTCTTGTGCAACGTTGGATCATGGGTACGGTATTGGCGGGATTAGCCGTTCGCATCGCACTGCAAGCACGTAAATAAACGCGTAGTAGAACATTCACCCCAATAGGAAAACCGTGTCTATTCACACCGCAGAAGTTTGCTGGGTACGCAACGAAGCGCCATTCATTGACAACAAATATAGCCGGGTTCACCGATGGACCTTTGACGGTGGAGCGGTTGTGCCGGCCTCAAGTTCTCCGCATGTGGTCCGCGTTCCATTTTCTGATCCTGCCTGCATTGATCCGGAAGAAGCCTTCGTTGCCGCATTATCGAGCTGTCACATGCTGTGGTTCTTGGGATTGGCCGCACAGCACGGATATGTTATCGAAAGCTACACCGACACAGCTGAAGGGAAAATGGAAAAGAACGTGGATGGTAAAGAAGCCATCACCAAAGTGACTTTACGGCCTGCACTTGTAATAGCCAGTGAAAAAGTCCCAACTGATGAGACTATCAAGAAACTCCACCACGACGCACATGAAAGCTGTTTTCTAGCAAGCTCAGTCAAGACTGAAATCGTTGTCGAAGGTAGTTGGTGTATTGCCTAGTGTGTCTGGCTCTGCACTTGGTGTGCGTCTAGTGGTACTAGGCCGTGCAGAGCTGATTACATGCGGTTACTGCCCTGCTCTACGGCGCGCCGCCTCTTCCTTCTCGTAATCGTCGCGACAATCGACATTGCAGAACAATGCAGCATGTGCAGGGGATCGCAATATTTTGGCATTCGCTACAGCGGACAACCGGCAGAAGCCGGTATGTCGCATCGAATAGCCTCCACGAAATGCAGGACGATTCAAAGTCAGTCCCGGCACAGCGTTTACATCAGGGTTTGGACGACTGCGCTATGTTTCGCTGGAAAAATGCAAGCACCTCGGCATTGAATGTTATATGAAAAGCGACACTGTCGAAGCCGGGGCCATCTCGGCAGATGTTGGGAGCCATATTTAGGTCGCGGGGGCAGTTCGTTACGACTGATTTCGCCACACAATGGAACAATTGATCCAGGAGGGCAAAGATCCTTGCGCAGTGTCCAATTTGGAATGGCGCCAATTGCAGCCAAGCATGTAGTCAATCAACCGTTTCATGTCGACAGGTCGCTCAGCAAATGCCGACAAATGTGCCTGGCTTATCGACAGGTACCTCAATGAAGGTGAAGCCTGCCGCATGGACCAGGGTTACTGAAAAGCAAAAAATGGAGATCGCGAGACTGCGAAAAAGGGGCATGGCATGTTGGCGAAACTGACCAGAATCAACGCATTGGCGAACGGTTCTGTCTTTGGATCGTTGGACGGCCGGTTTAGTTACTGCTCCAGCATGGAGCGATCGTCCGGTTGGTATGGGGCGACGTTTGAAGACAGAGCAAGAGCTCTACGAAGAGCAACGTTTTCAGACTACCCAGAGACACGGGATGGTGCTGACGAACAGAAAGTAGAAGGTCCGGTCAAGGGGTGACCCCGCAACTCTTTCGGCTTCGTGCGTGAAATATTTATTGT
>JAMFSU010000138.1 GCA_026225475.1 Duganella sp. | reverse complement strand
GCGCGGTCGCCTTCTTTTGCTTAGCTTTTCTTGGCGAGACAAGAAAAGTAAGCGGCTGCCGGGCCGCTCCCGGCTAGGTAGTCCGAAGAAAACAAAGATTCAACGACACACTGAGGTAAGCGGCTGCTAGCCAGCACCCGGCTAGGTCGTCCGAAGAAAACAAAGACTCAACGACGCACTGAGGTGACCGGCTGCGGGCCGCTCCCGGCTAGCTCGTCCGAAGAACACAAAACATCAGCATCCAAGAACCGACCGGTATTTCTAACACTGAACAGCATGACAGTTACCCGCCAGCATTAGCGCATTACAATACGGCATTGTTTTTTCTTGCCGGGACTGCACTGGCAACTCATTTCTCAACTGCAATCGCCCCTGATGCTGACCGTCGCTTCCATTCTCGCTACCACCGCCCTGTTCAGTCTGGCGATGTTACTGGTGCTCGGCTCGTTGTTGCGCATGCCGGTGCCGGGTGTGCGCGATTGGTTCTATGCCAATCTGGCGATGGTGGCGGCGCTGGTGTTGTTGGCGTTGCGCGGCAGAATTCCTGATTTTCTGTCCATCGTGGCGGCCAATGCCGTGCTGTCGCTGGCGGCGGCGTTTTTTTACGCTGGTTGCGCTCTATTTCTACGGCAGCGGCCGCACTGGCCATGGCTGCTGGGCGGGGTGATGCTGGTCGCCGCCGCGATGGGCGTCTGGCGCTACCTCGATGACGATCCACCCGCACGGGTGGTGGCGGTGACTGCATTCAATGGTTTGATGTGTACCTTAACCGGCTTGCTACTGCTGCGCCATCGGCCACGCGAGCGCAATCCCTACAACTTCTGGTTTGGCGCGAGCCTGGCATTGCTGTTTGCGGCAGCGCAGTTCACCCGTGGCGCTTACTTCCTGATCGTGCATCCGCCCGGCAATTCGGCATTGAGCAACAGCGTCTGGAATATCGGCCTGTTGACCGTGGGGGCGGTGATCATGCCAACCCTGACCATGGTGGCGGTGATGATGGTGCACGATACCTTGCTGGCCAGAATGGAAGAGGCGATCAATCACGATCACCTGACCTCGGCGCTCTCACGCAAACATTTTGAAAACGTCGCCCAGGCATTACTCACCCGCGTTGACGCCAGCCGGCCTTTGTCTTTGTTGCTGATCGATCTGGATCACTTCAAGCGCATCAACGATAGCTGGGGCCATGCGGTCGGCGATGATGTCTTGCGGGCGTTTGCACTGATGGCACGCACACTGGCGCGGCCCGGTGATGCACTGGGCCGCCTCGGTGGCGAGGAATTCGGTTTGCTGCTGCCGAACACCTCGCAAGCCGAAGCGATGTCGGTGGCCGAACGTTTGCGCAGTAGTGCCGAACAGCATCTGGTGCAAGGCGACTTTGGCATCTGCCGCTATACACTGAGCATCGGCGTGGCCACTACTGCGCAGCCGCAGAGCATCGATCACTTCAATGCATGTGCCGACCGCGCCATGTATCTGGCCAAGAATGGCGGCCGCAACCGTGTCGTGGCGGCACCATTGGAAACACCAGCACAAGCCGGCGTCGTGGCGCTGCGCGATGGAGCCAGGCTGGCCGGTTGAACCGGTCAACTGCACCTACCGACGACAAGATTCAATCGGCCGGGCGCAACTTCTTCACTTCGGCATCGGGCAATTGCAGGCTGGCGCCATCGACATAGGTAAAGCTGGTCATGATGCCTTTACCCTCCTTGAGACCGGTGCGACCGACGAAGACACCCAAGGTCGACTGATGATCCTGGCTGCGGTAGACGATGGGACCGACCGGCGTCTCCACCTTCAAACCCGAGAATGCCTGGGCCAGTTTGTCGGCGTCGACACTGCCGGCTTTCTTCAGGCCAGCGGCAATCGACACCAATGCGGTATAGCCGACCAGTGATCCGTTGCGTGGGTACTCGTTGTATTTCTTGCGATAAGCATCGACGAACTTCTGATGTTGCGGCAGCGTCAATGCGTACCAGGGGTAGCCGGTGACGATCCAGTTGACCGGTGCTTCGCCGCGCAAGGGGTCGAGGTATTCTGGCTCTCCCGACAACAGCGAGACCACTTCGCGGCCTTCAAACAAACCGCGCGTATTGCCATCGCGCACAAACTTGGCCAGGTCAGTCGCAAACAAGGCATTGAAGATGGCGTCCGGCTTGGCGTCGGCCAGCGCCTGCACGACCGCCCCGGCATCAATCTTACCCAGCGGCGGCGCCTGTTCGGCGACGAATTCGATATCCGGCTGAGCCTGCTTCATCAGGCTCTTGAAGGTCGCCACGGCAGACTGGCCATATTCATAGTTGGGATAGACGATGGCCCAACGCTTCTTCTTGAGCTTGACGGCTTCCTTGACCAGGGATGCCACCAGCATGTAAGTCGATGGCCGCAGGCGATAGGTGTATTTGTTGCCATTGGCCCAGACGATCTTGTCGGTCAATGGTTCTGCAGCCAGGAAGAACACCTTGCGCTGCTTGGCATAGTCGGTCAACGCCAGACCAGTATTGGACAGAAAACCGCCGAACAGCAGACTGACCTGCTCGCGCTTGAGCAACTCTTCGGCCACACGTACGGCGTCGCCAGGATTGCCGTTGTCGTCGCGTGCAATGACTTCCAGCTTTTTTCCCAGCACGCCGCCGTTGGCATTGATTTCATCGAGCGCCATTTCCCAGCCGAGGCGGTACGGTTCCAGAAATGCGGGTTGCGCCTTGTAACTGTTGATTTCACCGATCTTGATGGTGGCCTGAGCTAGGGCGCCGCCGGTCGCCAGCATGGTGGCAGCAAACGAGAGGCACAGCAGGGAACGTTGGACAATGGTCATGAGCAATCCTGGACAAGGAAAAATGAGGGCAGAAAAAAGTCATCAGTATAGCGAGCCAGACCGGCCAGCGTCGTGCTACTGCATTTTGTCTGGCGCTTAGAGCAAGGCGCCCAATTCCACCTGTATCTTCAGCATCGCTGGCAAGCAACGCTCGACGATTTCTTCCGGCCGCATGCGCGCTGCATGCACGCTGATATTCATTGCCGCTACCACGTCGCCGCGAAAATTGCGGAGCGGCACCGCCATGGTGCGCAAACCCAGTTCCAGTTCTTGATCCACCAGTGCATAACCCTGCTCGCGGGCGCGGGCGATTTCCAGTGCCAGGCGTTCCTTGTTAATAATGGTGTGGGGAGTGATGGCCTCCGGTTGCAGACGTTCGAGCAACTGCGCCATCTGCGCCGGTGGCAGATGCGCCAGCAAAATGCGGCCGTTGGCAGTACAAAACGCCGGCACCCGCGTGCCCGGCTGCAGTGTGGTCGATACCAGCCGGCCGGCGCTGACTGCCGCGACACAGACCAGTTGATCATGATCAAGCACACCGGCCGAGGCCGCTTCTTCCAGCGAATAGGCCAACCGGTACAACAGCGGCTGCACGATGCGCGGCAGCCGTGCCGAGTGCAGATACGACTGCCCCAGGCGCAAGATCATCGGTGTCAGTGAAAACAGTTTTTGCTCATGCCGCACATAGCCCAGATGCGCCAGCGTGATCAGATATCGTCGCGCCGCCGCACGCGTGAGGCCGGTGCGTTGCGCCACTTCGGCAATGGTCAGACGCGCACGTTCCTGATCGAAGGCTTCGATCACCTGCAAGCCTTTTTCCAGACCGGCAATCAGGTCACGTTTGTGCGGCGCATTCAAGGCAGCGTCGCTATCGATGTCAGAGAGTTCGGGCGGGAGATTCATGGGCTAGCCTACATAAAAACAGCAATTTGGGCGATTATCGCACAAATTGGGCGTATAGCAGATAAATGCAGCATCATACACCTTGTATGCCGTCGCTAGCTTGCCTACTATCGCTGCATAACAAGAGCAATTTCGTACGCTATTCGCACAATGCTCGTTTGGATTTTGCCGTGCCTGCGTCGACAGCACGGCTATATTTTTTGGAGACCCAGATGCAATTCGATGTGATCGAACCGGGTGTATTGCCCGACCTGATTTACCCGCCCTACAAATCCACGGTCAAACGCGGCCCCAGCCAGGCTCCCTTGCGTGTGCGCGACGAAGCCGCCGCCACCACCAATCTGTTTGCCTCGCCCAAGCTGATCCTGCCGCACGACATCGACTTGACTGTGCATGGCGAGAGTGCGCCGCTTGGCGAAAAAATCGTCGTCACCGGCCAAGTACGCGATGAAGCCGGCCAGCCGGTGCGCAACTCGCTGCTGGAAGTATGGCAATGCAACGCGGCCGGCCGTTACCGTCATCGCAAGGACCAGCACGATGCACCACTGGACCCCAATTTCAACGGTTTCGGCAAGATGCTCACCGACGACGAGGGCCGCTATCGCTTCGTCACGATCAAGCCTGGTCCTTATCCCTGGGGCAATCATCACAAGGCCTGGCGTCCGGCGCATATCCACTTCTCGATGTTCGGCAATGTCTATGCACAACGCCTGGTGACGCAGATGTATTTTCCTGGCGATCCGTTGTTCGAGTACGACCCGATCTTTCAGAGCGTGCAGGATGCCGCCGCACGGCAGCGCCTGATTTCGCGCTTCAGCCTGGAACAGACGGTCGACGACAAGATGCTCGGCTATGAATTCGACATTGTCTTGCGCGGCCACGATGCCACGCCAACGGGTATCTAAGGAGACTGTATGCGCCACAAGATCACGACCGCACAAACCATCGGCCCGTTCCCGCATGAGGCTTGGAAATGGGCCACCGAACTGAGCGCCAAGGTTGACCATAACGCGCCACATATTGTCATCCATGGTCGCATCTTCGACGGCGACGGCGTCGCCATCAACGATGGCTGGATCGAAACCTGGATGCCCGACAGCGCCGCGCTGGAAAGCGCACACGAGATCCCCGGTTACCGACGCATCCCGAGCGATCAGGACGGCGGTTTCCGTTTGCAGATCAGCATGGCGCAACCGGCCGCCAGCGGCAAACCAGTGGCCTATGTCACGGTGTTTGCGCGCGGCTTGACCAAGCATCAGTTCAGCGCCGTGTTTCTGGAAGACGACCATGCACTGGCGGATTCCCAACTGTTGGCGCAAGTACCGGCGGCGCGCCGCAATACCTTGATTGCGCACCGACAGGCCGACGGCAGCTATTGCTGGGATATCCATCTGCAGGGTGACAACGAGACGGTGTTCTTCGACTACACCTGAACCGTCGCAACGCCATTGCAACAACATCGCCACGGGACGCCTGGGCCGCACGGCTTGGCGTCCCATCGGCATTTTCGGCGATGCCATTTTTGATGATGCAGGAGTCCATGTGAGCGTTACCATTTTCGACAGCTTTCTCACCACACCGGAGATGATCAAGGTGTTCGATGACGCGGCAGTCGTGCAGGCGATGTTTCGCTTTGAAGAAAGCCTGGCCCATGCCGAAGCCGCAGCCGGCGTGATCCCGCAGGCTGCCGCCCGCACTATCGCCAGCGTCTGCAATGCCCAGCTCTACGACATCAACGCGCTCATCGTCGCCGGCCGCCGTGCAGGTGCACTGGCCATTCCGCTGGTCAAGGAGTTGACCCGCACGGTTGCGCTGAGCAGCCCCGAAGCGGCCAGCCAAGTGCATTGGGGCAGCACCAGCCAGGATGTGCTCGACACGGCCATGGTGCTGGTCACGCGCGATGCGCTCAAGCTGCTCGACGACGGCTTGCAGCATCTGACCGCACAATTGCTGCAACTGGCGCAACAACATCTGGCCACACCGGTACTGGCACGCACCTTAATGCAACCGGCACAGGTCACCAGCTTCGGCTTCAAGCTGGTGACCTGGGCCGCACCGCTGGCCCGTGCGCGCGCGCAATTGCGCCAGCAGGCCGCCCGTGCCTTGCAACTGCAACTGGGCGGCGCAGTCGGTACCCTGGCAGTGCTGGGCGAACAGGGTTCGGCAGTGGCGCAACACATGGCGACCAGTCTTGGTCTCAAGTGCCCCGACGCAGCCTGGCATACGCAGCGCGACGATTGGGTAAGACTGGGCCTGGAAGTGGCGGTACTGACCGGCAGCCTGGGCAAGCTGGCGACCGATCTGAGCCTGATGGCGCAGGGCGAGATTGGCGAACTGGCCGAGCCCTCCGGCAACGGCCGTGGCGGTTCCTCGGCGATGCCGCACAAACGCAATCCGGTATCGGCCATGATTGCACTGGCAGCGGCCACACGTGCACCGCAACAGGCCGCGACCTTGCTGGCGGCCATGGGCCAGCAGCACGAACGCGGGCTCGGTAACTGGCAAGCAGAACTGGCGTCCTGGCCGTCCCTGTTCCTCGGTGCACATGGGGCCTTGCAAGCCTTGTGCGATGCCTGCGCCGATTTGCACGTCGATGCGCAGCGCATGCAGAACAACATCAATGGCTTGCACGGCTTGATCTACGCCGAAGCAGCCTCGATATTGCTGGCCAATTACATTGGCCGACCGGCCGCACATGCCCTGCTGGAACAACTGAGCCAACACAGCGTCGCCAGTCAAACCCCTTTGCACCCACTGCTGGCTGCCGCCATCGACGCCGATCCACGCTTGCAGCCGCACATCAGCGCCAGCCAGTTGCAGGCGGTGTTCGATCCGCAGCAAGCGGCCACACCGGCGCGCACGCTGGCCGAACAGCAGCTTGCACAACTACAACAGACACACGCCAGCCTGTCGGCGACGGCGCCCTTCGATCCCCTTAACGAGGCCAGACCAGCATGAGCTACGATCCAATAGACCACCAATTTGAACGCGGCATGCAGCAACGCCGCCAGGTTCTGGGCGATACCTGGGTTGACCGTTCGGTGGCCAATGCCACCAACTTCAATGCCGACTTTCAGAACATGATCACGCGTTTTGCCTGGCATGAAATCTGGGGCCGTCCCGGCCTGGATCACAAGACCCGGCGTGTGATCGTGCTGGCAATCACGATTGCGCTGGGCCGCTGGGAGGAGTTCGAACTGCATGTGCGTGCCGCGCTGCTGGGCACCGACGACAGCCGCCTCACACCCGATGAAATGAAGGAAGTCTTGATGCAGTCGGCCATCTATGCCGGCGTGCCCGCGGCCAACACGGCCTTTGCCCACGCCCAGCAGATCCTGCGCGAAGTCGGCGAACAGATTGGTTACAGTTTGACGCCGAGCGCACCGGCGGCGAGCTTCCACAGCGGCGATGGACGTACCGCGTGCAGCCCGCGCTACACCGACGGCAGCGATAGCGCGCCACGCGCACGCCTGCATTACAGCGTTCGTGCGCCGCGCAATGGCAAGGCGCCGCGCCATACCGTCGTGCTCAGTCATGCCATTGGTTGCGACCTGAGCATGTGGGATGCACTTGCTGACCTGCTGGCCGCCGATTGTCAGGTAATCGCCTTCGATCATCGTGGTCACGGCAGTTCGGAAAGCCTCGCCGGTCTTTACAGCATGGCCGACCTGGCCGATGATGCCGCGCACCTGTTGCGCGAGATCGATTCCGGACCGGTGCTATGGATCGGCCTGTCGATGGGCGGCATGGTCGGTCAGGAATTGGCACTGCGCCATCCGCAACTGGTGCGCGCGTTGGTGCTTGCCAACACCACCTCAGTCTATCCCGAGGCAGCGCAGCAAGCCTGGCAACAAAGGATGACAACAGTGCGCGAACAGGGCATCGATGCAATTGCCGATGCCGTCATGGGTCGCTATTTTCACGACGGCTTCCGCGCTGCCCACGCGGCCACGGTAGCGCGCTTCCGGGCGCGCCTGACCAGCACTGATGCGCTCGGCTATATCGGTTGCTGCCATGCCGTCGGCACCGTCGATACCACGGCGCGGCTGGCGCAAATCAAAGCGCCGACGCTGGTGATCGCTGGCGAACTGGATCAGGGCACGCCGTTGGCAATGTCGCAAACGCTGGTTGACGGCATTGGCGGTGCACAACTGGCCGTCATTGCCAATGCCTCGCACCTGAGCGCAATCGAGCAACCGCAGGCGTTTGCTGCGTTGGTGCTCGATTTCGTCAGTGCGCTTTAAGATTGGCTAACGACATTTCGGCCGCAAGAAGCAGCGACAACGCCACCGTCCTTGCGCAACCACCGCCAGGACACTAGACGCGTTCGATCACCATGGCGATGCCTTGACCGACACCAATACACATGGTGCACAAGGCATAGCGGCCACCGCTGCGTTGCAGTTGATACATCGCCGTGGTGACCAGGCGTGCACCGCTCATGCCGAGCGGATGGCCGAGTGCAATCGCACCGCCATTCGGATTGACGCGGGCATCATCGTCGGCCACGCCCAGATTGCGCAACACGGCAAGACCTTGCGCGGCGAACGCTTCATTGAGTTCAATCACATCCATCTGCGCGATAGTCAAGCCTAGTTGCTGCAACAGTTTTTGCGTTGCCGGCGCCGGGCCGATGCCCATCACGCGTGGTGCCACACCGGCGGTTGCCATGCCAAGGATGCGTGCGCGTGGCGTCAGGCCATACTGCTTTGCAGCGGCAGCACTGGCCAGCAACAAGGCGCAGGCACCATCGTTGACGCCGGAGGCATTGCCAGCCGTGACCGAGCCATCGGCGCGCACCACACCGCGCAATTTCGCCAATGCCTCCAGACTGGTGGCACGCGGATGTTCATCGTGTTCGACGCTGATCGGCTCGCCCTTTTTTTGCGCGATCAACACGGGTGTGATTTCCTGCGCCAACGTGCCATTGGCTTGTGCCGCAGCCGCCTTGCTCTGGCTGGCAAGGGCAAATTGATCTTGGTCGGCACGGCTGATCTGGTAATCGTCGGCGACGTTTTCGGCGGTTTCCGGCATGGCATCGACGCCATACAACTCCTTCATCCTGGCATTGACGAAACGCCAGCCGATGGTGGTGTCGAACATCGTCGCGGCACGCGAAAATGCGCTGTCGGCCTTGCCCATGACGAATGGCGCGCGCGTCATCGATTCCACGCCACCGGCCAGCATCAGTTGCGCTTCGCCGGACTTGATCGCCCGCGCAGCGGTGCCAACCGCATCCATGCCGGAACCGCACAAGCGGTTGATGGTGGAACCCGCAACCGATTGTGGCAAACCGGCCAGCAGCAAGGACATGCGCGCGACATTGCGATTGTCTTCGCCGGCCTGATTGGCACAGCCGAAGATGACATCATCGATGGCGCTCCAGTCCACTTGCGGATTGCGTTGCATCAAGGCACGCAGCGGCACGGCACCGAGATCGTCTGGTCGCACTTCTTTGAGGGCGCCGCCGTAACGGCCGATGGGAGTGCGAATGGCATCGCAGATATAAACATCGTTCATGGTGAATTCTCAGTCAGATTATTTGGCTTATGCCGCGTGCAGCAAGGGTGCATCAGTGCGCTTTTGCAATTCCTCGAATGACAGGCCATCGACAATCTCACGCACGATCAGGCCATGTTCGCCGACGTCCAGCACGGCCAGATCGGTGTAGATGCGATTGACGCAGCCGATGCCAGTCAGTGGATAGCTGCAATGCGAGACAATCTTGCTCTCGCCGCTCTTGGTTTGATGTTCCATCATGACAAACACTTGCTTGGCACCGATGGCCAGATCCATGGCACCGCCCACGGCCGGAATGGCATCGGCTGCACCAGTGTGCCAGTTGGCCAGATCGCCCGTGGCCGATACCTGGAAGGCGCCCAGGACGCAAATATCCAGATGGCCGCCGCGCATCATCGCAAACGAATCGGCATGGTGGAAATAGGCACCGCCGGCCAGCAAGGTCACCGGCTGTTTGCCGGCATTGATCAAGTCTTCGTCTTCGTCACCCGGGGCCGGTGCGGGGCCCATGCCGAGCACGCCATTTTCGCTGTGCAGGAAAATTTCCTTGTCAGCCGGCAGGTAGTTGGCCACTTTGGTTGGCAAGCCGATACCGAGGTTGACGTAAGCACCTTCGGGAATATCCTGGGCCACCCGTGCGGCGATCTGTTCACGCGAAAAACGATGCATTATTTGCTCTCCTGCTGACTGGTCTGCACCAGGCGTTGGACAAAAATTCCGGGCGTGACAATTGTCTCTGGATCGAGTTGCCCCAGCTCAACCACTTCAGCCACTTGGGCAATCGTGCACTTGGCCGCCATTGCCATGATGGGACCGAAGTTGCGCGCGGTCTTGCGATACACCAGATTGCCCCAGCGGTCGCCACGCAGCGCCTTGATCAAGGCGAAGTCGGCATGAAGCGGCGACTCCAGCACATAGTGGCGCCCATCGATAAGACGCGTTTCCTTGCCATCGGCGAGCATGGTGCCGTAACCGGTCGGTGAAAAGAAGCCGCCGATACCGGCACCGGCGGCGCGGATGCGTTCAGCCAGATTGCCCTGCGGCGTCAGTTCCAGTTCAATCTCGCCGGCGCGATAAAGCGCATCGAAGACATGGGAATCGGTCTGACGCGGAAACGAGCAAATGATCTTGCGTACCCGTTTGGCCTTGAGCAAAGCGGCCAGGCCAGTGTCGCCGTTACCAGCATTATTGTTGACGATGGTCAGTTCGCTGGCGCCCTGTGCAATCAGCGCATCGATCAATGCGGCGGGCATGCCGGCATTGCCGAATCCGCCAATCATGACCGTAGCGCCATCGTGGATGCCGGCGACGGCCTGCTCCAGCGAGTCGTTGATTTTGTTGATCACCTGATGTCTCTTTCGCGAGTCAGTTGCTTGAATGCGCCTTGCCGAAGGCAGCGCTTATAATGGAACCTTGTTGTGCGATTAACGAACACATGGCTGTTTTTCGCACAAATAAGTGTAGCCAATGCGCCGTTGCAGCGTCAACATCCAGGCTGTAGCGAATTGCGATGTCTGTGCGATGACCGCACAATATCGCCATATTGGCAAGTTGATCCCTTTCATGATCGGAGCATCGATGTCCAAAACTGTTGTCGGCGCCAAGTCCACCAGCCTCCCAAAAACCGCCACCAGCCGCAAGCGAAAAGCCACCACGACCAGCGCGGCAGAGCAAGCCCCGTTGAGCATTGCGGCAGAAATCGACGCACTCACCGATCCCAGTTTCATGACTTCACTGGCGCGCGGGCTAGCGGTTGTGCGCGCCTTCAGTGATACACGGCGCACGCTAACGATTGCCCAGATCAGCCAGAAGACCGGCATCCCGCGCGCAGCTGTGCGGCGCTGCCTGTATACGCTCAAGCAATTGGGGTATGCCGATGCCGAACTCAACAACTTTTCGCTGCGACCGAAGATCCTGACGCTGGGTTACTCCTATCTGTCGTCAACGCCGTTGACGGTATCGGTGCAACCGTATCTGAACAACATCACGCGCACACTCAATGAATCGTGCTCACTGGCGGTGCTGGAAGAAAATCAAATCCTGTATGTGGCGCGCTCGGCCACGGCGCGCGTGATGTCGGTGGCACTCAACACCGGTAGCCGGTTGCCGGCTTATTGCACTTCGCTGGGCCGGGTGATGCTGGCACATCGGCAAGCGGAGGAACTCGATGCTTACTTCGCCGAGGTTAAATTGCGCGCCTTCACCGACAAGACCGTGGTGTCGCAAAAGCGCTTGCGCGAGATCCTGACCGATGTACGCACGGCCGGCTTTGCGTTGATCGATGAAGAATTGGAAATCGGCTTGCGCTCAATTGCAGTGCCGGTACGCGGCGCATCCGGCACGGTGCTGGCGGCACTCAATGTCGGTGTGCAGGCGGCCCGCGTCAGTCGGCGACAGATGGAAGAAGACTTCCTGCCGGTGTTGTTGCATGGTGCGCAGGAGTTGTCGGTGCTATTGCCCTAACCATGCGCAAAAAAACGCCGATGGCGCGATGCACATCGGCGTTACGTTGACTGCCTTACTTGATTAACGCAGATACGACAATTCGGCGTAACCGGTGCCGGCGTGTGCTTGCTTGTAATCCTTCAATTCCTGCACCACTTGTGCACGGGTCTTAGTCGAAGTGAACGCCACTGGCGCAGGCGTGCCGTTATAGTTGTTGAGTGCGAGTTCACCGCGGGCGCGGGCCTGTGCCAGTTCTGCCTGCACTTGGGCGCGTGTCAGCGTCGATTTGAACGGCGCATTGGGGCCTGGGTAAGCATTACCAACAACGATTTCGCCACGGGCGCGCGCTTGTTGTAATTCGGCGATGACTTCGGCACGAGTCTTGGTCGAGACGAATTTGACGTCATCGGGATAAGCCTGTTCCGCCATGGCAGCACCAGCAACACTGAACAATACCAACGAGGAAACAGCAACTGCAATATTCTTGATCTTCATGATTAACTCCAACAGTGTGAAACGGTCAACGACACCGGAGCTCGCTATCGGGCTTCCTATTCAATGCGGCGTTCACCATGGAGATCATTGTATTTTTTTGTGGCTGCGGGAAAAATAGGATTTGTGGCAATGCACCATTCCGTTTCTGTAAATAATCAAAAGCAAGATTGCCGTGCGGAAGTTTGTTGTTACGGCAATGTCGGCATGGGACATAATGCTGTTCGGCGCCAGAAACTAGCGACCTCTTTTCTTGGTTGCGAATGTTGTATGTTCTTCGTATGAGCTAGCCGGGTGGGGCTAGCAGCCGCTTACCTCAGTGTGTAGTTGACTCTTTGTTTTCTTCGGACTACCTAGCCGGGTACCTCAGTGCGTAGTTGAATCTTTGCTTTCTTCGGACGACCTTGCCGGGCACCTCAGTGCGTAGTTGAGTCTTTGTTTTCTTCGGACGACCTAGCCGGGCACCTCAGTGCGTAG
>JAMFSU010000023.1 GCA_026225475.1 Duganella sp. | reverse complement strand
ATCTGCAAGGGCAGACCGACGCGGTGTCGTAGCGGCACAACCAGACCGCTTCCATACCGGACCGGGGCATGCACGCTCAATAGCAGATCAAACGGGCATGCGGCGGTCCGCACGCACTCCTTGCGCGTCGTTGTTGAGTGCGACGAGCTGGCCCTTCCAACGGCAACCACGCTGGCACCAACGCGGCAATCAATTCGCCTCAGCAAAACCCGCGGCGAACATCTCACAAGACATTTCCAAAAAGCAATTATTTTTCTTGCGCCATGCCGCTCAAGTGCGGATAAGCGGCCGACCACTACCCAGGCTGCATCATTTTTTTCATAAGCATGTACGAAGAGATTCGTTCTCAAGCCAGCGCTGCGTCTCTACCATCGGCACATCAGTCATAACCTGTCATAACAGGTTGCAGACACCAACCAGGAACAGGCAATGCGCGATTTTCAGGTAATCGATCCCTCCCCCGTACCGCTCTATGTCCAGGTCAAGGACCGGCTGCGCGAACGCATCTATGACGGCACTTACGCACCACATGCGCAACTGCCGCCGGAGAGCGAAATGGGCAGCATTTTCGGCGTCAGCCGCATCACCGTACGCCAGGCTCTGAGCGACCTGCAACGCGAAGGAGTGATCTTCAAGATTCCGGGAAAAGGTACCTTTGTTGCCAAGAAAAAAGCCGCGCAGGAACTTACCCGCCTGGAAGGCTTTGCCGAAGCCATGACACGCAAAGGCTATGACATCTACAACCGTGTCATCGGACACCGCAACCTGCCGGCCAACAACGAAGTGGCGCAGCAACTGCAGGTCGACACCGGCACCGTGGTCGCGGAAATCCGCCGGGTGCGCCATCTCAATGGCGAACCGGTGTCGCTGGAAATCACTTACCTGCCGCAAGACTTGGGCCAACGCCTGCGCAATGAAGATCTGTCCAACCGCGACATCTTCCTGATCTTCGAAAACGACTTCGGCATTGCGCTCGGTCACGCCGACCTGCAGATCGGCGCCATCGTGGCCGACCAAGCGCTAGCCGAGGCCCTGCAAGTCACCGAAGGTAGCGCCCTGTTGCGCATTGAACGACTGACCTATACCGCCGAAGGCAAGCCGCTGGATTTCGAATACCTCTACTTCCGCAGCGAAACCTTTCAATATCACTTACGCATCGCGCGCCGGCCGACACCGACCGACGCCAGCTAACCGCGCTTCGACAGCGCCACAGGAGAACCACATGGAAACCCATATCCAGACCGTCGACGTGCTGGTCATCGGCGGCGGCACTGCCGGGCCGATGGCGGCGGCCAAGGCCAAGGAAGCCAATCCGGCGCTGCGCGTGCTGTTGCTGGAAAAAGCCAACGTCAAGCGCAGCGGTGCCATCTCGATGGGCATGGACGGCCTCAACAACGCAGTTGTGCCCGGCTTCGCCACGCCCGAGCAATACGTCAAGGAAATCACCACCGCCAATGACGGCATCGTCAATCAGAAGACAGTCATGGCCTACGCCCGCAACAGCTTCTCGATGATCGAAGAACTGGATCGCTGGGGCGTCAAGTTCGAAAAGGATGAGACCGGCGACTATGCCATGCGCAAGGTCCATCACATGGGGACTTACGTCTTGCCGATGCCGGAAGGCCACGACATCAAGAAGGTGCTGTATCGCCGTCTCAAGCGCGCGCGTGTGGAGATTACCAACCGGCTGGTGGCAACTCGCCTGCTCACGGCTGAAGACGGCAGCATTGCCGGTGCCATGGCGTTTGACTGCCGCAGCGGCGACTTCCACGTCATCCGCGCCAAGACCGTGGTGCTGTCGACCGGCGCCGCCGGACGCTTGGGCCTGCCGGCCTCTGGCTATCTGTTCGGCACCTACGAAAACCCGACCAATGCCGGCGACGGCTACAGCATGGCCTATCACGCTGGCGCTGAACTGTCGGGCATCGAGTGCTTCCAGATCAACCCGCTGATCAAGGATTACAACGGCCCCGCCTGTGCCTATGTGACCGGACCGTTCGGCGGCTTCACCACCAACAGCCATGGCGAACGCTTCATCGAATGCGACTACTGGAGCGGCCAGATGATGCAGGAGTTCTACAACGAACTGCAGGGCGGCAACGGACCGGTGTTCCTCAAGCTCAATCACCTGGCCGAAGAAACCATCAGCACCATCGAGACCATCCTGCATACCAACGAACGGCCCAGCCGGGGCCGTTTCCATGAAGGGCGCGGCACCGACTACCGGCACCAGATGGTGGAAATGCACATCTCCGAGATCGGCCTGTGCAGCGGCCACTCCGCCTCCGGCGTGTGGGTCAATGAACATGCCGAGACTACCGTGCGCGGTCTTTACGCAGCAGGCGACCTGGCTTGCGTACCACACAACTACATGCTGGGTGCCTTCGTCTACGGCAAGCTGGCCGGCGAAAGCGCCGCCCGCTACTGCGCCGAACAGTCGCTGGCGCCCGTCAGCCAGCAGCAGGTCGAGGCCGAACGCGAACGCGTGTGGGCGCCGCTGAGCCGCACCGACGGCCTGCCGCCGAACCAGGTTGAATACAAACTGCGGCGCATGGTCAACGACTACCTGCAACCACCCAAGGTGACCCGCAAGATGGAAATCGGCCTGGCGCGCTTCGAAGCCATCCGTGAAGACCTTGACCGCCTGCAGGCGCACAACCCGCATGAACTGATGCGGGCGCTGGAAGTACACGCCATCCGCGACTGCGCCGAAATGGCGGCACGGGCCTCGCTGTATCGCACCGAAAGCCGCTGGGGCCTGTACCACAACCGGGTCGACTACCCCGAGCGCAATGACGCCGACTGGCTGGTGCATGTGCAAGTGCAAAAGCAAGAGGACCGCATGACCTGCTTCAAGCGGCCGCTGGAGCCGTATATCGTCGCCCTCGATGAGCAGGAAAAAAACGCCTACCAACATCTGCGCATCAAGAAGGATGGCGACGCCGCCGTGGCGACCTCCGCCGAACCTGCCACCGCCTGAATCCTTGTGAGGACTACCCATGCCAACCGCCTTTAACATCACCAACGTCCCCGTTACCATCGACGAAGACAAATGCATCGCCGATAAAGGCTGCACTGTCTGCGTCGACGTCTGCCCGCTCGACGTGCTGGCTATCGATCTGAGCAAGGGCAAGGCATTCATGAAATTCGATGAATGCTGGTATTGCATGCCCTGTGAGAAGGACTGCCCGACCGGGGCAGTCCATGTCGACATACCTTACCTGTTGCGCTGAACGGTCCAACACAACGTTGCACAGGTCTTTTATTCAGGGGAAACCAGAATGCACTTGCGTCACCAACTCCATCGATCTTTGTTTGCTGCAATTTTCAGTACCACCGTCACCTTGCTGCTCGGCGTCAGCGCCGCCAGTGCCAGTGCCGAAACCATCCGCATTGCCATCGGCACGCAAGACACCACCATCAATTGCGCCACGGGCGGCCTGCTCATCCGCGAGTTGAAACTGCTGGAAAAGTACCTGCCGCATGATGGTAAATACAAGGATGTGCAATACGATATCCAATGGAAAAACTTCACCTCGGGCGCGCCGCTGACCAATGAAATGGTGGCCGGAAAACTCGACCTCGGCGCCATGGCTGACTTCCCCGGCTCGTTTAACGGCGCGGCCTTCCAGAAGGCTGGCAAGCGCAGCATCTTCATCAGCGTGCTCTCCGGCAGTACCACCGGCAGCGGTAACGGCATCGTCGTACCGAAGGCCTCCAGCGTGCAGTCGCTGAGCGAACTCAAGGGCAAGACGATTTCGGTTCCGTTCGCCTCCACCGCCCACGGCATGCTGTTGCGTGCCATCAAGGAACAAGGCTGGGATGCGGAAAAGGATGTCAACATCATCACCCAGGCGCCTGAGGTGGCCGGTTCGGCACTGCAAAGCAACAAGATCGATGCGCATGCCGATTTCGTGCCGTTTGCCGAACTGTTCCCGCACCGCGGTTTTGCCCGCAAGATCTTCGACGGTTCGCAAGCCAATGCGCCGACCTTGCACGGCAGCCTGGTCGATGCCGACTATGCCAGGAAGTATCCCGAGATCGTGGTGGCCTATCTGCGCGCTGCCATTGAAGCCGACCGCCTGTTCACCGCCGAGCCGGAGAAATACAGCGAGCTGATCGAAAAAGTGACCGGCATCGAAGCAGAAATCAACTACCTGTACCACGGCCCACTCGGCTTGCAGACGCGCGACTTCACCTGGAAGCCGGAATACCGGCAGGCCGTCAAGACCTCGATCGATACGCTCAAGGCCATGAAACGCACGGAAACCGATCTCGATGCCAACACCTTCATCGTCGACGACTATATCCGCACTGCCTTCAAGCAATCCGGACTGGACTACGATGCGCATCTGAAGAACTACGCCAAGTCGCCGCTGACGGCCAAAGACACACTGACCGGCAAGGCCATCACGGATCCCAAGCGGATCGGTGAGATCTGGGTCCAGGGAGAACCGCTGGTGCGCCATTACGCGGCATTGGAAACCGCCCTGGCAGAAGCCAGCAAGCTGGAAAAAGCCGGCAAGAAGTTGCGCACGGTCTACGCCCAGGACAGAGAAAGCGGCCTCAAGCTGCTGGCCGCCGATGCCTGGTTCGTGCAAAGCAAGAACGAGATCAACGCCTTCCTGCTCAAGAGTTCTGCCGAGGCATGGGCGAAAAAGAACCACGGCAAGTTACTCGACTTCACCGCGGCCAAGGCTGCCAGCGCAGTCTAGTGGCTTGCCGCTGCTTCACCTGGTTTAGTCCTGTTTAGTCCTGTTTAGTCCTGTTTAGTCCTGTTTAGTCCTGTCCAGCGCGGTGCAATCCGCGCTGACCGTAACCGCTAACCGACGGAGTCAACACATGTCCTTCAGTTCTTCCTTTCCCGCCGGGGGCGGCGAGCAGCCATCTGCGTCATCGCCGCTGTCACGGCCAGCGTCGTTACAACGCCGCTGGCAGTGGTCACTGGCACTGGCCATCCCGCCGCAGCAATGGTGGCACTACGGCTTGCGTGTCGCCTCCGTCGTGGGTTGCGTATTGCTATGGCAATGGGCCTCCAGCACGCACCTCAACTTGGGGCTGATCACGTTCCAGAACGTGCCGGCGCCCAAGGAAGTCGCACAGGCCGGCTGGGCGCTGCTACAGTCGCCGAAGCTGGTGTCGCATCTGAGTGCCAGCCTGTACCGCGTCTTCAGCGGGTTCATTGTGGCCGCGCTGGCCGGAATCGTGCTGGGCATGCTGATCGGCCGGCTGTCCTGGCTGGCCGATGTGCTGTTGCCGCCGCTGGAGTTGCTACGGCCGATTCCGGCAGTGGCATGGATTCCGCTGGCAATCCTGATGTTTCCGTCGTCAGAAATCTCGATGATCTACATCACCTTCATCGGCGCGCTGTTTCCGATCCTGCTCAACACCATCCATGGCGTCGAAGGTGTCGATGCGCGTCTGATCGCCTCGGCACGCAGCCTGGGCAGCGGCCGTCGCGCTATCTTTACCGAAGTGATCCTGCCGGCGGCAGCGCCCAGTATCGTGACCGGACTGTCGATCGGCATGGGCACCGCCTGGTTTTGTCTGGTCACGGCGGAAATGATCGCCGGCCAGTTCGGCATCGGTTACTACACCTGGGCTTCGTACACCATCCAGAACTATGCCGACATCATCGTCGGCATGCTGTTCATCGGCATCATGGGCATGGGCAGCAGCGCGCTGATCAAGAAGCTCGGCAATCTGCTGATGCCCTGGTATCTGTTACAAAGGTAGACGCGATGACACAACCACAATTTGGCCAAATCGACATCGACGGCCTGCACATACAGTTGGGCGAAGCCAACCGCCGTTTCGAGGCACTGCAAGACGTCTCCATCCATATGGCACCCGGCGAACTAGTCTGCGTGCTGGGGCCTTCCGGTTGCGGCAAATCGACCCTGCTGGGCGCACTGGCGGGCCATCTGGCACCCAGCAGCGGCAGCGTGCGCGTCGATGGCGTCGCCGTCGCCGGGCCCCATCCTGATCGCGGCCTGGTGTTTCAGCACCACACTCTGTTTCCATGGCAGCGCGTGCTCGACAACGTCGCCTTCGGCCTGAAGATGAAAGGCATCGCCCGCCGCGAACGGCACCGGCAGGCGCACGAGATGCTGCAACTGGTCGGACTGCAAGACTTCGCGCACAGTTATCCGGCCCATCTGTCGGGCGGCATGCAGCAACGCGTCGAGATTGCGCGCGTGCTGATCAACCATCCGCGCGTCATGCTCATGGACGAACCGTTTGGCGCACTCGATGCACAGACACGGCTGAAGATGCAAGAGTTGCTGCTGGCCGTATGGGCGCGCATCAACACCACCATCCTGTTCATTACCCACGACATCGACGAAGCCTTGTTTCTGGCCGATCATCCTGGTCATGAGCCCGCGGCCGGGGCGCATCATCGAGGAAATCCGGATCGACTTCGCCCGCCCACGCGGCCCCGAGCTGGTGACCTCCCCGCGTTTTACCGAATTGAAGCGGCATTGCCTGGCCTTGCTGCATCCCGCCACCCGGGTTGTGCCGTTACAGCGCCTCACGCCGCTGGGCGCGCCCAGCCTGACCGATATCCACTTTGCCATTTAAGGACAAGCCCGTGAGTGCAGCCCTGCCCCTCCCGATCACCAGCCTGATCGCCAGCCCGGACCACGACATCGACCCATTTCGACTGCGCCTGCAAGATCCGGACGCCGCCATTCGCCGCATCGCAGTGCTCGACCTGATCGATGTGGCCGGCGATGAACATGCACCGCTGCTGATCGAAGCGCTGCAGGACGCGTCACCGCAGGTTCGCCGGGAAGCGGCACGCGCACTGGAAGCATTTGAAAGCGATGCCAGTGTCGCCGGCCTGCTGGCGTTGCTCACCGACGAAGACAGCGAGGTGCGCGAAGCCGCCGCCCATGCCTTGAGCGAATTGAAAGATCCGGACTCGGCATTGGTGCTGCTGCCGCGCGCGCAGGATGAACGCCCCTTCGTGCTCGTGGCCATCCTGCGCGCGTTGCGCGAGCTGCGCGTGCCGCAGAGTCTGGAACCAGCATTGGCGGCATTGACGCATGCCGATGCATCGGTGCGGCGCGAAGCGATTTCGGTACTTGGTTATCTCAAGCAGGTGCGTGCACTGGCGCCGATCATGCAGCTCGCCGCCAGCGACGGCGATCCGGAAGTGCGCCGGGCCGCCACCGGTGCGCTGGGCTTTGCCAGCGACGACAGTGTCCTGCCGGCGCTGCTGGCCGCACTGCGCGATGCAGCCTGGCAGGTTCGCGAAGAAGCCGCCACCACCTTGGGGAAACTGCGCCTGGCTGCGGCAACGGCCGATCTGATCAGCGCCCTGGACGACGCCTATTGGCAAGTACGGCTGCGTGCAGCGCGCAGTCTTGGCCGCTTGCGCACGGCGGCGGCGGTGCTGCCATTGCAACAGACCTTGCAGCACGAAATCAGCAATCTGCGCAAGGAGGCGGCACTGGCACTGGGCGAGATCGGTGATGCTGCTGCCCTGCCGGCATTGCTGGGCGCCGAACTGGACCCCGATCCCGAAGTGCGCAAGGCAGTAAGACTGGCGCTGGAACAAATCCGCAGCAATCACTGAAAGCCACCATGCCGCATCCCGTCAGCATCAGGAATCAAACTGTCAGTGCCGTGCTCAGCGTCGATTGGGATGATGGTGTGCAGCAACGCCTGTCACATCGCTTGCTGCGCAGCCGCTGTCAGTGCGCCGACTGCAAGCAATGGCAGCGCCAGACGCAGGCCGGGCTGGTGGTGGCAGACGACATCCGGCTGACCGAACTGCGGCCAGTCGGCCACTACGGCCTGCAGTTGATCTTCAGCGACGGCCATGATCGCGGCATCTATCCCTGGCCCTATCTGCATGCCTTAGCGAGCGACGCCAGTGCCACAACATCCTGATCAGGGGCGTTCCTGCCTGCTGCGGGCCCGGTGTGCACCCGGTTCCCAGAAAATCAGATAGCTCTGCAACCAGCGCACGATCTGCGCGCCGATCAGACCGATCAGCGCCAGCAGGATCACGCCGGAAAACATGGTGGCCACACTCATGCTGACTGAACTGGACGCGATCAGATAGCCCAGGCCCGATTGCGCCGACAGGAATTCCGCCACCACGGCACCGATCAGTGCCAGCGACACGCCGATCTGCAGCCCGGCAAATACATCGCTGGCAGCAGCAGGAAATTTCACATGCAACAGCAGGTATAGCCGCGACGCCGAAAACGCCCGGCACGCATCCAGCAGATCGGGATCGGTGCGGCGTATGCCATTGATGGTGTTGACGAACAAGGGGAAGAAACACACCAGCGCCACCAGCACCACCTTGGATGCCGCACCAAACCCGAACCAGACCAGGATGATCGGCCCCAGCGCCACCTTGGGCGTGGCCTGCAAACCGATCAGCAAGGGATAGACAAAGCGTTCGAAGGTCTTCGATTCCGCCAGCAAGGCGCCAAACAGCACCGCCAGTAGGCTACCGATGGCATACCCGGCAAAGGTCTCCGCCAGTGTCACGCCGATGTGCGGCCACAGGCTGCCGTTGGCAAAGCCGCCATACAGCGCTTCGAACACAGCCGCCGGTGCCGGCAGCAGATAGTCCGGTATCGCCCACAGACGCACCGCCTGATCCCAGATCAGAATCAGTACCGCCAGGCTGGTCAGCGGATATAGCGCCGATTGCAACAGGGACCACAATTGGGGAAACAGCTTCGAGGATTTACGCATGGGTGAAATGACGTCGCAGGTGATGACAGATATCGGCGAACTCGCGGTCGTGCAGAGTGTCGAGCGTGCGGGGGCGCGCCAGCGGAATGACCAGTTCTTCGATGATGCGACCCGGACGGGGCGACATGACCAGCACGCGGTCGGCCAGGAACACCGCCTCCTGAATACTGTGTGTGATGAACAGCGCCGATTTGCGATAGGTGCTCCAGATGCGCTGTAGTTCCAGTGTCAGCAACTCGCGCGACAATGCGTCGAGTGCCGCAAACGGCTCATCCATGAGCAGCAGGTCGGGGTCGTGCAGCAGCATTCTGGCAATCCCGACGCGTTGCTGCATGCCGCCGGAAAGCTCGAATGGATAGTCGTTGGCGAAGCCTGCCAGTCCCACCAGTTCGAGCAATTCCATGGCGCGCGGGCGGGCTTGCGCCAGCGACAGGCCGAGTGTTTGCGCCGGTAGCAAGACATTGTTCAGTATGCTTTTCCAGGGCAGCAGATTGGGCTTTTGAAACACCACGCCACTGCGCCGGCTGGGACCGGCGATAGCCTGCCCGGCCACCGCGATGCTGCCGTGCGAGGCGCGCAGCAGACCTGCGGCCAGCTTGAGCATGGTCGACTTGCCACAGCCGGACGGTCCCAGCACGGCGACGAATTCACCGGGCGCGATGCGCAGGTCAACCTCTTTGAGCGCTTCAATCTCACCGCGGCGCGTGGCGTAGGTCAGGCTCACCTGTTCCAGTTGCAATGCCAGACTCATGCGTTACCGCCAGCACTGATGTCCGCTGCCGCAACCGCAGCCGCCAGAAACGCCTGAATGCGGTCCCAGCTATCGCGGCTGGCCCTGGCATTGGCAGCCGCCGTACCGCCGCCGCTGAGGAGCACGCCAGCCACGGGATGAATCTTGGCAATCTGGGTGGCCGGTACATACGGATAGGCAATGGCATGACCGGCGCCGCGATTGTGCACATGCTCGGCTGGCCACGCGTGCTTGCGCGCCTTGAGGTCGGCGACGATCTGGTCGGCATAGCGCGTCGATGGCCAAAATCCGTCATCGTCGCCAGACAGCAGCAGTACCGGTCCACGAATGCGCTCGACCGGAATGCGCGCCGCGGCAATGAACGCTGGATCACGCTCAATGCTGTCAAACGCAGGCGCCTGACGGATCGCCGCACCTTCTACCGGTGGCGTGTCGAACGCAGTCCAGTCGGCCTGCGGATTGCCATGCCAGGCATTCGGCAAGGCCGCGCCGCGCCAGGTCCACGCCACTGCATCGCGGCGCTGATCGGGCCGACCGGCACGCAAGGTGCCATGCACCACGGCGCTGGGTACATAGCCAATCACCGCCGACACCCGCTGCGGCAGATACGCCCCCAGCAACAAGGACAACTCACCGCCGCGCGAGGTACCGGACACGGCGATGAAGCCGGCTTTCGGCTGTACGCTGGCGGCCAGCCAGTCCAGCGCGGTTTCAAAGTATTCCAGCGGCGTGTCGGAGATCACATCGGGTCGGCCGGGCGCCTTGAAATACGGCAACGCCAACGCGTGGTAACCGCGTGCAGCATACAAGGCAGCGGCGCGTTCGGGTGTGCCGCCGCCGGAGCCGTTGAGCACCACCACCGCCGGGGCTGCGCCTGCACCGGCTGCGCGAAACAACGTGCCGGAGAAATCCTTCTCGACCACTTCCGTGCGGGTGACGCCGGTTGCCATGAAGCGTTGCAGGAACCACCCGGTCACACTTGCACCAGCGGCATCGCGCAGCGCCAGTTCAATGCGCAAGGGCGCCAGACTTTCACTGAGCTCGGGTGCGGTCGGTGCCTGCAACTGGCGCATGGCCCACACCAGCGCCATCGGATCGGCCTCCTGCCAGTCGCCGGAAACCGGGGCATCGCGTTCCAGCGAGAGCTGACCACTGGCATCGATATCGAACCCGGCATGGCTTTCCCAGACACTGCCATCGGCCGCCGCCAGTCTGGCGCTGAGTGTGGCCCGCCCGATTGCCAGACCGGTGGCGCTGATGTGGCGCGGCGCATCGATCAGCGCATCCGGTAAATCGATGTGCAAGACGGCGCTCATTTGAGTTCCTGCGCACGTTTGATCAGCGCAGCCTTGTCGAATTCGCTGAAGGCGGTCACAAATTCATTGGAAAAAATCTTCTCGACCGGAACATCGGCAGTCGGAAACTCCCCTGCCTTGGCCATCGCCGCAATGGCCTCGCGGATGATTTTGAGATTGTATTCACCGGCCTTGCGGGGCTTGCCGTCGGCGAAGTACATGGTGGTCCTGAGGCGACGCAGCAGCAGATTGCGCGCATCGGTCAAGCCTTTGCCAGTGGCGTCAGCCGGTTTGGTCTCCGGGTGCTGGCGCCAGAAGGCCTGCACGCAATAGGTCGGATTGGCTTCGCAGATGACCTGGGCTTCGGTATAGGCGCGGCCGAAACGGCGGATCAGGTCGGGATGGTCGCGGAAGGTGTCGACGTGGGCAATGAAGCCGTTGCCGGGCGTTTCCTGGAATACCGGCGGATAGGCGATGCGGCGGATGGCAGTACCGGAAAACTCCAGTTGGTCATGCCAGCTACTGTTGAAATTGAGCGCATCGACCTTGCCGCTCTTGAGCGCCTGAAAGCCCGAGCCGAGCGTGCCGACGGCGACGAAATCGACATTCTTGCCCGGCTCCAGACCGGCGACCCGCAGCGCCGCGCGACTGTTAGGAATGGTGCCCCAGGTCAGCGCACCAACGCCGATGTGCTTGTCTTTCAAGTCTTGCAAGGTCTTGATGGGAGAGTCCGCCAGCACGGCATATTCCATGGTCTGGCTGGGTGTGCCGTTATAGAAATAACGCAGTGGCAGCGGGTCCTTGCCGTTGAAATACGACGAAATCACCGGTTCCGACACCGGATAACCGAACGTGACCCGCTTGGTCGCCACCTGTGGCAACAAGGCCCCGGCGCCCTGAAAAACCAGCAACTTGACCGCCAGATTTTGCTCCTTGAACAGCCCCAGTTCTTCGGCGACAGCGTAGGGAGCGCCGTCATGCACAGCCAGCGGAATCGCCAGCGCGATGCTGACCTCGTCGAGCGCTTGAGCGGGTGTGCTCGCCAGCGCCAGGGTGACGCTCAGTGGTAACGACAGCAGCAGCGACAGCGGCAGTTTCAAACGCAATCGTGATGACAGCGGCACAGAAGAAGCAAACATGAACATATCCTTTACAGAGACATAAAAATAAAGCCGGGCACCACTCAGAATGCCGTTGCCGCGTGATTGGCCAGGCGACTGGCAGCATCGTTGAGCAACGCGGTGCGATCGATCTTGTTGGTACTGGCCAGCGGCAAGGCGCTGATGAACCAGATGCTGCGCGGATGCTGATAGGCCGCCGCATGCGCCAGCGTGAAGGCCTTGAGCTGCGCTTCATTGAGGCTAGCGCCGTCGCGCAACACCACGTAAGCCACCGGCTTGTAGCCTTTGATGGCATCTTCCACCGGCACCACGCAGGCTTGCTGTACCGACGGATGCTGCTCCAGCACGCGTTCGACCTGGCTGGGATAGATGTTTTCGCCGCCACTGACGAACATGTCGTCGCTGCGCCCGACAAAGGTGTAGAAGCCCTGCTCATCGCGCCGGAACACATCGCCGGTGACATAGAAACCGTCGTCCGAGAACGGCGTCGCCAGATCGGGGCGATTGTGGTAACCGCTCATCAGGCCGCGACTCTTGAGCTCCAGCACCCCCTGTTGGGCCAGCGTGCCATCGGCGGCGCGCAGCCGTATTTCCACCTGCGGGTGGGCATGGCCGACCGCCAGTACCGGGCTGGCCAACCCGGCCGGATGGGGACCGAACACCACCGGTCCGCCTTCGGTGGTGCCATAGGCATTGATGATCTTTGCATTCGGCAGCAAGCGCCGGATCTGGCCCAGCAGGCTTTGACTGACCGGCGCCGACCCCATGCGCACCACGCTTACCGACGACAGGTCTGCCTGCGCCAGCAAGGTGTCTTCACGCAGCATCATGGCGATCATCGGCGGCACCGCCGTCAACCAGGTGCAGCGATAGCGTTCGGTGGCACGAATGTAGGCAGCGGCGCTGAATGCCGGCAGCAATACCGCCGTGCCGCCGCTGGCCAGCGTCAGCCACACCAGCGCCAGGGCATTCATGTGATACAGGGGCGCGGCGATGAGCGCGCGCTCATCGGCCAGTGGCGTGGCGCGCAGACGTGCGTTCACCACCCACAACTGACTTGCATGGCTGAGCAGCACGCCCTTGGGCTTGCCGGTCGAGCCGGAGGTATACAGAATCATTGCCGTCTCCTCGCCTTGCGGTGCGAAAGCAAGGAACGGTGCATCCTGCGGTGTCTCCGCCAGCCATGACTGGCCGATGAAGCCATCCAGTTGCGCGACCTCATCGAGCAGCACCGCTGCTAGCGCTTGCGGCGCCAGCGGCCGCGAAGCGGTATCGCAAAACAGCAGACGTGCACCGCTGTCGGCGATGATGTATTCCACCAGCGCCTTGGGAAATTTATAGTTGACCGGTACCGCCACCAGGCCCGCGCGCATGATGCCTAACATGACGGCAATGCTGGCCACCGAATTGGCGCCCAGAATGGCCACCCGCTCGCCCTGGGCATAGCCGCGCGCCAGCAGCGCACGCGCAATGGCGTCCGCCTGCCGGTTGAGTTGACCGAAGCTGACCGGGGTCTCCTGCAAGGCATGGTCGAGACCGATGAAGGCCAGTTTTCCTGCAGTCCCGACGGCAATGGTGGCGACCGATGCCAGATTGGCGGAACCACTCATGGCGCGCCTGCGTCAATGAAATCGAGCACTGTCGAGAACGCCGGAATCGCCACCAGCACGCGACCGGCCGTGCGTTGCAGCGGCAACAATAGGTGTGCAGCCAGCGCCGCGACCACGGCAGTATCGGCACAGCGCAGCCGCACCACGGCAAAACGTTCGGGGCGTTCGGCGCCGATGGCGGCAAACGTGCCGATGCGTTCGGTCAGCGCGGCTTGACTGAGCACCTCCAGTTGAAACTGCGGGTCTTGTGTCTCCAGCCGGGCATAGTGTGCGCGGGTCTGTTCCGGCTGCTCGCTGACGATGGTCAGGCCGACGATGCCGCTGACGCCGTTGGCATGCTGCTGCCACTCCTTGCGCCAGACCAGCTCCGGCGTGCGGTGATGGCAGAAGTACACGCGCCCGGCCGCAAATTGCCCTGGCAGCAGGCGCACCACCGAAAACTGCGCCTCATGCTGCTGGCCATCGAGCGTGAGCGGACGCGAAAAATGTTGCACCGGATGCGCTGCGAAGCCCGCCTGGGTCAGCGTCGCCAGCGTGGCATCGGCGTCAATGACGGCATACACCAGGCCGTCGATACCAACCGCGCTGTCGAGCAACTCACGGCGTTGCACCGGTACGTCCGGCGGCAAGCCGATGATTTCCAGATAGTTGTCGGCAAACACCATCAGGTGATTGATCGAGCCCAGCGTGTGATAGCCACGCGGAGTCAGCGTAAAACCGAGACCGGCCAGCACGGCGGCGGCGGCATCGGTGTCGAAACGACTGTTGATGACGATGTGGTCCAGTGGAAGCTGCTGCGTAGCCATGGCGCTCAGTCCTTTGCTGCCGGTGTAGCGTACACGCCGCGGCCGCTGGCGACCAGATTGCCTTCGCTGTCAAACACGCTGGCCTCGGCGACTGAAAACTGCCGACCGAACTTGATCACTTTGCCACTGGCGCGCAGGTCGCCTTTGGCGGCACGGTGATAGTCCACGCGCAGGTCAATGGTGGGAACGCCTTTGCCGGTCTTTGACACCAATGCCCAATCGGCCGTGAGGTCCACCAGGGCGGCCAGAATACCGCCATGGGTATAGCCGCCTTCGACGTTGACGACCCAGTCGGGACGCCATTTGGCGCTCAGTTCGATGCTGCCGTCACCGACCTCCACCACTTCCAGGCCCAGCCATTGATGATAGGGGCCCTTGAGCAACTTTTCCTGTACTGCTTCGCGTGTCACGTTGAGGTCTGACATGAGTTGATTTCCTTGTGTTGCTGCTGTTTTCTGACGGGGAACCTGAGCCACCGGCTCAGGGCGTGATGACAACCTTGCCTAGCACGGCGCGGTCGCGATCAGTGCCAGCCCTTCGGCGGCTTGCTCCAGCGGCAGCACGCGGTCGATCAGCGGATCGATCTTGCCGGCTGCAATCAGGTCCAGCAAGGCCACCAGATTGTCTTCATAAAAACTGTTCGAGCCCTTGATGTTGAGTTCGAAGCTCCACACATAGCGCAGGTCCTCCGCCGGTGCATGGCCGGCGGTGGCACCGCAGACCAGCAAGGTGCCGCCGCGCTTGAGGCATTTGAGCGAAGGCACCCAGGTGTCGCCGCCGGTGAAGTTGATCACTACATCGACACCGCCCTCATAACCACGGCGCTCAGGCTTGCCGTACTGACCGATGGCCCATTTGGAAAAATCGGTCTCGTGATAATTGATCGCATGATCGGCACCCAGCTCTTTGAGCCGACTACACTTCTCTGCGCTGCCGGCTGCGGCAATCACTTCGGCGCCGAGCAATTTGGCCAGGATCACGCTGGCGGTGCCGACACCGCCGCTGGCGCCAAGGATGAGGACCTTATCGCCGGGCTTGACGGTGTTGTGCGTGACCAGCATGCGATGCGCGGTACCGTAGGCCACCGGCAATGCGGCAGCCTGTTCAAAACTCACGGCGTCAGGCAGTTTGATTAACTGGCGGGCGTCGGCCAGCGCGTATTCGGCCATGCCGCCATCGACCATTTCGCCCATCAGTCCCACGCCCGGCTTGAGCGGATTGATCAACACCCGGTCGCCGACATTCCAACCGCTGACCTGAGCGCCGATCTCGGTGATGGTGCCGGCCAGATCAAGGCCGATCACCACTGGCAACGGCACTTTGATGCCGGGCATGCCCTTGACGGTAAACACGTCGTGATAGTTGAACGACGAGGCGCCCACGCGGATCACTACGTGGCCTTCGGTGGCGACTGGGCGTGCCTTGTCGGTGACGACGTGCAACTGATCGAGGTCGCCGTGGGCGTTGAGCAACAATGCTTTCATGGTTTGGGTCACAGCTGTATTCCTTTGCAGTTTCTGGTTCTGTTGCTGGTGCTATTGCTAGTGCGGTCAGCGCCGTTATTTAAGCGTCTTGGATTGCTGGTAAGGCTTGGTCACGAAAATGTCTTCCTTGAGCGCTCCCTTGATCTGGCCGGCATCGAGGAACACCTGATGCTGGCGCTTCAAGGTATCGATATCGGCAGGCTCGAACGCCACCCGATACATGGCATTCCATAATCCGGCATAGCTCTTGGCATCTTTTTCAGGCAGATTGGCTTTCTGCGTCAGGATGACGGCCACCTCGTCCTTGTGCGCCGCGCCCCAGACCAGGGCGTCGCGCAGGGCCGCAATCACTTTGGCGACGGTTTCCGGATGCTCTTCCACCAGCTTGGTAGAGACTGCACCAACCCCGTTGAACGGTGCCGCATCAGACTTGGTCAGCTTCTTCCACTCTTCCGGGAAGCGACCGATGGTGCGCAGCTTGACCTCGTCGCCGAGTTGCTCGATGGTGACCGAACGCAGCGCCGCCGCATCGACCTGTTTGGCTGCCAGGAACTGTGCCAGCCGCCCTTCATTGCCCCCCACCAGCGAGAAATCTGCGGCCTTGATACCGTAGTTTCCAGCCAGGATCGAGCCAGCGATCACGGCCACCGACGAACCGGCGGGCGACATGCCGATCTTCTTTCCCTTGAGGTCGGCCAGCGAAGTGATGGGAGAATCGGCCAGCACCACAAATTGCACATCGGCGGGTTGCGTCGCCACAAATATCTTGACCGGCACACCCTCGGCAGCGGCGCTGTACACACCGGCCAGCGGTGCGCCGAACGCCAGGTCAATCGAGCCTGCCGCCAGCGCGCGCAATGGCGCATTGACATCGGGGAAGTGGATAAACTGCGCGTCCACGCCACGCTTTGCCAGAAACTCCTTGGCTTCCAGCACCGCGCCGTAACCCAGGCTTACGCCGCTGGTCCAGTAACCGACACGCAGTTTGTCCGCCGCCTGGGCGCTCGACGAGATGAGCGCGGTGCAGGCCATCATGGCCATGGCCGCTATAAGCTTACGCATGAAAACTTCCTTATTGTTGGTGGATCGGAATCCGATGAAATTAAATAGCGATGAAACCTGCTGCGTCACCAATAAACGGGCTGGCAATGATGCCGATGCTGCCGGATCAGTTCGCCCCGGCCGTCGTCTTCCAGCGAAACAGCCTGTTTTCCAGTGGTTTGAGCACGCCTGCTTCGAGCAACAGCATCATCGCGATCAGTAATGCCGTCCAGGCAAAGACCTGATCGCTTTGCACCAGATCAGAGGCCTGCCTGAGCCGATAGCCGATGCCGTCGGACGAACCCAGCGTCTCTGCCACGAGTGAGACGCGCCAGCCGAACCCGAAGGCCAACCTGGCGCCGGAAAAAAAATACGGCAGGATGGTTGGCAGATAAATCTTGCGCAGGATTTGCAGGCGCGACATGCGAAACGATTGCGCCAGCCCCACATACAAATGATCCACCGTCTGCGCGCCCTTCCAGACATTGGTCAGGATCAGCGGCATGGCCGTCATGAAGACGACAAACACAGTGGTTGCATCGGAGATGCCGAACCACAGGATTGCGAAGATGGCCCAGATCGCCGATGACACGGTATTGAAGATAGCCAGTATCGGTTCAAAAAAAACCGCCAGTCGTTTGCTGGAACCCAATGCCAGCCCTAACGGTGTGCCAATCAGGGTAGCCAGCACAAAACCGCTGACCACGCGTCCCATGGTGGTGCCGACATCGTGCAAAAAACTGTCGCTGTGGGCGATCATCTGCAACGCCGACCATACCTTGGCCGGACCCGGCAAGACAAAGGACGGCACCCGCGACGAGGCTAGCAGCCAGGCCACGGCAACAATGGCGATCAATACGCCGCGCTGGAACAGGAGATTGACAAATCGCATCATCATCACCCCTTGAGCCGCAAAATACGCACCTGCTCGGCGACGTCGATATCCGTGGGATGACGCGGCCGCGCCAGCGATGGGCTCAGTGGGACGATCTCGCCAATGCGCCCCGGACGCGGCTCCAGCACGACCACCCGGTCGGCCAGTACGATCGCTTCTTCGACATCGTGGGTGACGAACACAATCGTCAGTCCGGTAATTTGATGCAGACGCAATAATTCGTCATGCATATGCGTACGAGTATGTGGATCAAGTTTTGAAAAAGGCTCGTCCATGAGCAAAATATCCGGTTCGATCACCAGGCTGCGGGCTAATGCAACACGACTGCGCATGCCGCCCGAAAGCTGATGCGGCCAGGCCGAAGCAAACGCTTCCAGATCCACCAACTGCAAGGCGCGGTCGGCCCGCTTGCGCTGTTCTGACTTGCGCATGCGGCCAGACTCCAGGCCGAACATGACGTTGTCCCTGACGGTGCGCCACGGCAGCAGCCGGTCTTCCTGAAACATATAGGCAATGCGACGCCAGCCTTGATAGGCGCTGGCATCCTGACCATGAAAGCGCAGACTGCCGCGATCCGGCGGCAACAAGCCGGCAATGATATTGAGCAGCGTGCTTTTGCCGCAGCCGGAACGACCCAGCAGCGCGACAATCTCGCCGGGGGCAACATCGAAGGAAATATCCTTCAATACCTCCAGCGCGTCGAAATGCTTGCCGATCTGCGTCAGTGCGATTGCCGGTGCGATTGCCGATGCGATGACATCGCGCTGCAACGGCGGTTGTTGTGTCTGGGCTGGGCCGATAGCGGCCGCAGCGAGGACGGATGCGGGCGCATTCATAGTGTTATCCGTCATTGGTGCCGACGGTCTTCCATCCGGATCTTTGGTAAACAAAAAACATCCGTAGAGAGTAGAGAGGATCGACACAGATGAGAACGAAGGATTTGCTATTACCTTATCTGTTTTTCATTGGCGCACCTGTGCCTCGGCATCGCCTGCACCGATCCCAAACCGTCTCGTGGCCGCGCCAACGGCCGCCCGACGCTAGCTGGCGAGCCGGAAGGCGCTCAATTCACCGTGCTGGCATTGCGCAATCAAGGCCGTCTCCCATGCCAGATATTGTTCTGCCGCCTGTCGATTGCCGTCGTGGCGATCATGCACAAAGAACAGGTAATCGATGCGATCGGCATCGGCTGGCAACGCATCATTCTCAGTGAGTGGGAACCCCGCCTCGCGCAAGACCGACAAGCCATTGACCCATACCACTTGCGCCACACCGGCCTCACGCACATCCTGCGCCGCCAGCGTCGCCAGCGCAGCAGAGTCGGCAATCAGCGCCACTTGTTGCGGCAAGCCTGGCAAGCCACTCAGCAAGGACCGCAAACCGGCACGGACAGACCAGTGCGCACCGGCCACATGGCGTTGGCGGAACGCTGCGCTGGAACGAATATCGATGAGTACGGCGGTGTTCTGTTGGCGTTGCCGGGCAAGCTCAGTGACATCGGCAGGCGCGATTGCATCCGCCGGAAGAATCGTCGGTGCCGTGCTCAGACGCAAGTCCGTATCGATCCCCGCCTCTAGCACCGCCACGTCAAATCCCAGTTGATACAGCCAACTGGCCACTACTGGCGCGCGCACCTGTTCGTGATCGAGCAGGATCAGGCGGCTGTTGCGCACCCCCAGGTATTGATCGGTCGCCTGAATCAATTGGCCGCCCGGCGCATGCACTGCACCGGCCAGGGTAGCGGCGATAAATTCTTCGACGCTGCGGATATCGAAGACAAAGGTAGTGCGCTGGCTGTCGTCGATCCAGGCCTGCGCCTGCGCGCGTGTCAGTACGGCAATCTCGAAGCGCTGCCGCAACGCTTCTGCCGCGCGGCGCTGCTGCGTCAGATCGTCGGCGACAGCGTCGGAATAACGCTGCTGGCTGCCGTGTTCAAGTGGCAATCCCGCCAGATACCAGCCTTGGGTTCCGTTTTCCAGCGCCAGCACCGGGTTGGGCAGGTTCAGATTGCGCAAGGTCTGGGCACCAAGGATGCTGCGCGTGCGACCGGCGCAGTTGATCACGATTGGCGTGTGCTCATCCTCGACCAGACTGTGGATACGATAGGCCAGCTCGCCGTTGGGGCAACTGACCGAACCGGGAATGGTCATCTTGCGATGTTCTTCGACGGTGCGCCCGTCGAGCAGCGCAAATTTCTTGCCGGACTGGCGCCAGCTATCCAGTTCGGCGGCGCTGATATGCGGCGTGTCATAGGCATGTTCGACCAGTTCACCGAAGGTCTTGGACGGCAGATTGACGCCCTTGAACAAGGTGTACCCAGCCGCGGCCCAGGCCTTGACGCCGCCGGCCAGCACATGCACATGGCGATAGCCGATGCGCTCCAGCCGGCGTGCTGCGGTGGCGGCGAGCGCGTCGCCGTCATCGACCAGCACCAGCCGCACGTCCTTGCGCGGCGCCAGCCGCAGCACGTCGATTTCGAGACGGCTATACGGCAGCGGGACGGCGAAGAACAAATGGCCTTCGCCGAATTGCCCGGCTTCGCGGATATCGAACAGGGCGATTTCCTGTTTATCCTGCAGCCATTGCTGCAGCAGAGGGGCGTCGATGGTTGCTGACATGATGGTTGGCAATGATTGAATGTGAATGTATGAAAGTGGTTAGCGCAGCACGTGACGAAATGCCTGATCGAGATCGTCGATCAGGTCGCGCACGTCTTCCAGTCCGATATGCAGGCGCACTACCGGTTTCGGCGCCGCGAAGTAGCTGTGCTCGGCCAGCCGCGCCGGTGCGGCAACCTGCACCAGGCTCTCATAGCCGCCCCAGGACGCGCCGATGGCGTAGAGCTTGAGCGCATCGACAAAGGCTGCAGCCCGGCCATGATCATCGTCATGCAATGCCAACGACAGCAAGCCGTTGGCGCCAGAAAAATCACGCTGCCACAAGGCATGTCCGGGATCGCTCGGCAAGGCTGGATAAAACACGCGTTGCACCTGCGCATGCTGGTGCAGATACTGCGCCACCTGTAGCGCATTGGCCTGATGCTGCGCCAGCCGGACCGGCAAGGTGCGCAGGCCGCGCAGCGACAGATAGGCGTCGTCGGCACTGATGGTCAGGCCGAGATTGTCGTAGGCACTGGCGATGCGCGCCGCCAGCGCAATATCGCTGACGACCACCGCGCCCTGCATGACGTCGGAGTGGCCGGAAATGTACTTGGTCGCCGCCAGGATGGAAATCTGTGCACCCAGTTTCAGCGGCTGATAAAGATAGCCGGAGCCCCAGGTGTTGTCGGTGGCAAGAATCACATCGTGCTGCTGCGCAATCGCCGCCAGCTTGGGCAGATCGAGCACTTCATACAAGAGCGAACTGGGCGACTCGACATACAGCAGGCGGGTATTGGGCTGGATCAACGACGCCAGATCGTCGTTGGCCGGCGAGAAATAAGTCAGCTTGATGCCCAGCCGCTGCAATACCTGCTGATCCAGACGACGCAGCGGCGAGTAGACGCTATCGGACACTAGCGCATGATCACCCGGCGACAACAAGGCCAGGAACACCAGCGAAATCGCCGATAACCCTGACGGCGTCAGGAAGCTGCGCGTCCCGCCTTCCAGTGCATTAATAGCGTCTTCCAGCGCCCGATGGGTTTCCATGCCATGGCGGCCATACGAAGTGACCGCCTCGCCGGCGGCGCGCCGATGATGGATCTCGTCGTAGGCCTGCGTGCTATCAAAGCGGACCGTGCTGGTGCGCACCACCGGTACATTGACCGGTGCAATCTTGTCGTGAAACCGTGGCGAACCGGCATGGATCAGGCGGGTGTGCAGATGCTTGCTCATACCCTCATGCTGCCTTTTCGCTCTTGTTGAAAAACGTCTGGTTGTAATTGACGATACGACCGCTCTCCGGATCGATGCCGATACGGCCATTCAGGGTATCGAGCGGACGTCCATATAGATGGAAATGCAAAGTCGGCTGGTCGCCCTGCACATGAATGCTGTGCAGATCATCGGGCAGGAAACTAATTGCAGTGCCGGGCTGCACGATCACTTCGCGCGTCAGCGAAATCTTGGCCTGATCCGGATCGGACCTATCGTCATCGCGTTGATACAAGCGGTTCAGCTCCGCCCCCTTGACCGCCACGATCACCGCCCAGGTATCGTGGTTGTGCGGCACGGTGGTCTTGCCCGGAATAATGGAATTGAGATAAAGCGCAATATCGTCCTTGTCGCTGCTGCCACCTTCGTGATTCAGATAGTAGCGCGTCGAAGTATTGCCGCTGGCAGTATCCGGTGGCGGGAAATCGGTGAAGTTGAACAAGTCTTCCCGTTCGGCCAGCTTCTGCAATACCCCAGTGATGGATTGCAGCGAGGCACGCGTGATGCCCTGGTTAGTTTCGATATCGCGCACCACAGCGAGGGTCGCTGCAATGGCGGCTGCCCTGGTGGCGTTACTGGTCAGGTTGGTGGTCATGGGATTTCCTTTGCCGTGTGGGTAAGAACGGGAGTGGACACAAAAAGCAGCACAACAGTACAAACGCCATCAGATCGAGAATTTCAGCCGGTCGAAACTGATGGGAGAAAAATGCGGCGACAGCGGCAGCTTGCCCGGCCCCCGACCGACCCCGTCACGCCGCGCTTCGCCGCGCGCATCGCCATTGAGCGCGCGGTTGAGGAAGGTACGCGTGCGTTCGCTGGCGGGGTCGCTGAAAATCTTATCGGCACTGCCATGCTCGACGATCAGACCGGCTTCAGTGAAATACACCTCGTCGCTGACCTCTTCGGCAAAGCGCATCTCATGCGTGACCAGCACGCAGGTCATACCGTCGTGTACCAGTTCGCGAATCACGGTCAGCACTTCGCCGACCGTTTCCGGATCCAGTGCCGAGGTCACTTCGTCGAACAGGATCAGTTCGGGCTGCATCGCCAGCGCGCGCGCAATGGCCACGCGTTGCTGCTGGCCGCCGGACAACTCGCCCGGATAAGCAGCCGCCTTGCCGCCGAGCTTAACGCGCTCCAGCAAGACATGCGCCTCGCGTCGGGCAGCGGCCTTGTCCTTGCCGAGGATGCGGGTGGGCGCGATGACCAGGTTTTCCAGCACGGTCAGGTGCGGAAACAGGTTGTATTGCTGAAACACAAAGCCGACCCGCTTGCGCAGCTCGATCAGCGCCGCCTCCGACTTCAGCGCGCGCACGTCAACGCCATCCAGAATGATGCTGCCGCTGTGCGGCTTGAGCAGGCCGGTAATGCAACGCAGGATGGTGGACTTGCCGGAACCGGAAGGGCCGATGATCGACACCGCCTGGCCGCGTCGCACTTGCAGATTGATGCCCTTGAGCACCGCGTTATGGCCAAATGCCAGATGCACATCGCGCAGTTCGACCAGCACCTGGCCAGCCTCGGGCCTGGATTCAACTAAAGGCATATTTTCTTTCCAGATATTGCGTGAAGCGGGAGATCGGATAGCAGTACAAAAAAAACAGCAACAGACTGGTGAAATAAACCGTCACTGTAAAGTCCACCCGATTGACGGTAGTGCTGGCGATCTGCGCGGTATCGAGCAGATCGTGCACGCCCACTAGCGAAGCCAGCGCGGTACCCATGGTGATGGTCGCGTACAGGTTCATCCACGGCGGCAGCATGCGGCGTAGGCATTGCGGCAGAATAATCCAGCGCAACAACTGGCTGCGGCGGAACGCCAGCGAGCTAGCCGCTTCCCATTGCGGCGCCGGGATCGACAAGATCGCACCGCGGAAGATCTCAGCGACATTGGCGCTAGCTGGCAAGGCCAGACCCAGCGTGACCTTGATCCAGTCAGGAAAAGAAAAATAATGGCTACCGAGATGAATCTCGAAAGGAAACACATAGGTGCTGAAATAGATCAGAATCAACATCGGCGCATTGCGAAACAGTTGCACATACCACCGCGCCGCCATCCGCACCGGGCGCAGCGAAGACAGTTGCAAAGCACCGATGAGCAAACCGGCCAGCGTACCGATGGCCACTGCCAGCACGCTAATCTGGATGTTGGCAAGCATACCCATCAACAGGGCTGGCGACCAAGTCAGCAGATACCCGATCAGTGGCGTCTGCAGGAACGCCGGCGGTTGCGACACCAACAGCAGCAAGGCCACCACCAGTACGGCGGCCCATGCCAGAGGCGACCAACTGGGCGACGACGGCTGCAGCAAGACCGATGCCTCACCGGCGCACAGACTATCCTCCATAACCGGGCAAGCTCCAATATTGCTCCAGCCGGCGTCCGGCCAGATTGACAAGCCAGGTCAGCAGGCCGAAAAAGGCCAGCATCAGCAGCATCAATTCCAGCACGTTGTCGCGCTGGGTCCAGATCATGATCGATTGATAGGTAACATCACCGACCGCAATAGCGGACGCCACCGTGGTCATCTTGATCAGATCGACCAGATTGTTGATCAGACTAGGCAGCGCAAAGCGCACCGCCAGCGGCAGTTGCACCAGCAACAACTGGCGGCGTCGGCTGAAGCCAAGCGAACTGGCGGCTTCCAGCGTCACCGCTGGCACCGCCTGCAAACCGGCACGCAAGGACTCGGCATGAAATGCGCCCTTGTGCAGCGAAATCACCAGCACCACCCAGATGAACGGCGTGAGCGGATTGCCGCCGCTAGACCTGAGCGCTTCGGTAATGAGCATGTTGAGTACCAGGAAGGCGCAATACAACTGCACCAGCGTCGGCGTATTGCGCGTGACCTCGACAAAACCACGCGCGGCAAACGCCACCCAGCGCCGTGGCGACACCAGCATGGCAGCCAGCACGAAACCGGCCAACAGGCTGAAGATAATGGTAGCAAGCGAAAGCTGCACCGTCACCAGCAAGCCATGCAGAAAAGAGGATCGTTCGTCGGCGGCGAGCAGGAAATCGTAATTCAGACCGATCCCTTTGAGCGCCGCCACCAGCTTGACCAGCCAGCTATCCATCATGCCCGTCCCGTCACTGACGCAGTGTCCCTGCTCCTAGCAGAATCAGCTCTTCTTGAACTTGTCATGCAACTCGACCAATGCCGGCGAGGCCGGAGTGATATTGAGCTTCTTTTCGGTCGCAATCAGCCAGCCGCTTTTGTGCCAACCCTGAATGATCCGGTCAACCGCCGCCACCGTATCCTGTTCGCCCTTGCGCGTCCACACCACCGAATTGCCAGGAATCAGCTCGGGCGTGATGCTGCGATAATTCTTCCAGTCCGGACTCCCCGCGACCAGTGGCTGTATCAAGGTCGCATCATGTACAGCAGCCACGCAATTATTACCACGCAAGGCCAGCAGCGATTCGGAAGAACCCTTGAAGCCCTTCACCGACGCGCCGTATTCGGTGGTCAGTGGCTTGGCGTAGTTACTCCCTTGCGAGAGGCAAACTTCCTTGCCGCGCAGGTCTTCCCAGCGCTGGATGGAACTGTCCTTAGGCACAATCGCAACGCCGCCGACCTTGTAGAACGGCGTTGGTGCAAACGACAGAATCTCGTTGCGCTCCTGGGTCCATTCCATGCCAGCGATGAGCAGATCGACCTTACCCTGTTGCAGCAACTGCACCCGGTTGGACGGTTGCACCGGCACGGTTTCCAGTTCAACGCCAAGCTGTCTGGCGATATCCTGTGCCAGTTCGACATTCCAGCCCAGCGGCTTCTGCGTGGCCGGATCGATTGAACCGAACGGGCCGCCCGAGAGCATCACGCCGATGACGACCTTGTGGCGCTGCTTGATCTTGTCCAGCGTAGCATCGGCCTGTGCGTTGCCATGCAATAGCAAGCTCGCTGCCACGACGGTGGCGGCGGTGGCACAGACGCGCAACAGCGGAGAAACAAATGGGGGACGGAGGAATTGGTGTGGCAAAGTCATGTCTTCTCGGTAAACAAATCTGCTTGATTGCAGATAGGCGTACTTTAAAGACCAACACGGCGCGACAGGAACGAATAAAAAACCATATCCATATGCGGTTCGTGTTTGGTGTGTGCTTGAGTTACAAGCTACGCAAGGGAATGTTGGAGGTCAGCACCGGGTTAAGGGGAATTGGTAGGCGATAGTTGTACCGCCCTTCCCTGCAATGCCGTTCGGTTAATCACGGTCTGCAATTCTTCTCTTTTCTTCTCTTTTCTTGGTTGCTGATGCTGGGTTTTCTTCGGACGACCTAGCCGGGGGCGGCCCGGCAGCCGCTCACTTTCTTTGGCCTCGCCCAAAGATAAGTAAGCAAAGAAAGGCGACCGCTACTGCATCGCCCCTGCGGGGTTCCCGGCGCTGTGGCGCAAGCATCGGGAGAGACGCAAACTCGCTGCGCTCAAACATGCGTCTCTCTTCTCCCGATGCTTACCCCACACCACCGGCGATGCAGAAGCGGATTTTATAAACGGCTCGCTGCGCATTGCGTGGTAGATGTTCTGCCATCGCTCATCACTTTATCTACCGGTAATGATCGACCACCGCCGCCAAACGGCAGTACTGCGCCAGCAGCGCAATGCGCAGCGAGCGGTTT
>JAMFSU010000137.1 GCA_026225475.1 Duganella sp. | reverse complement strand
CACCGGCAGTTCTTTCGACGATACCTTTATCGCCAATAACGCCACCAATTACTTTGATGGCGGCGTCAGTACCAATACTTCACACAACCGCGTCAGCTATGCCAACTCGACCGGCGCGGTGACGGTCAATTTATTCAATGGCACTGGCAGCGGCAACTTTGCCGCCAATGATACCTATACCAATATCCAGGATGTCACCGGCAGTTCGGCCGACGATACCTTTATCGCCAGTCTAGCGGCCAATAACTTCGATGGCGGCACCGGTTCGCTGCATAACCGCGTCAGCTACGTCAACTCGACCGGGGCAGTGTCGGTCAATCTGGTGACTGGCAACGGCACTGGCGGTTTTGCTGATGGCGATACCTATACCAACATTCAGGATGTCACCGGTAGCCAATACGACGATACGTTTATTGCCAATCTGGCCAACAACTCGTTCGATGGCGGTACCGGTTCCTTGCACAATCTGGTCAGCTACGCCAATTCAACGGCAGCGGTGTCGGTCAATCTGCTCACCGGCAATGGCACCGGCGGCTATGCTGCAGGCGACACCTACACCAACATTCAGGACGTCACCGGCAGTCAATACGACGATACCTTCGTGGGCAATTCTGCTGCCAACAAATTCGATGGCGGTGCTGGTTCCAATACGGTCAGCTATGATGGTTCGAATGTCTCGGTGACAGTCAACCTGGCCAGCGGCGCTGCCGGTTCTGGCGGTAATGCCGCAGGCGATACCTATCTCAACATCCAGAACGTGATCGGTGGCAGTGCCGCCGATATTCTGACCGGCGCCGCCAGCGGTGTGACGGTGTTGACCGGCGGTGCCGGTGGCGACACGCTCACCGGTATTGCTGCCAATCGCGCCAATACCTATGCCAGCTATGCCACTTCCACTTCGACCGGTGGCGTAACAGTCGACCTGACTTCCATCACCGGCAGCGGCACCAGCGGCGGTGATGCTGCCGGCGATGTGCTGAGCTATATCAACAACCTGATCGGCAGCAACTACAACGATACCTTTGTTGCCAATGATCAGGCCAATATCCTCAATGGCGGCGCTGGCACTGATACGGTCAGTTACGCGGCATCGAATGCTGCCGTGACCGTCGATTTGTCCAATGCCACCGGTGCCAACACCAGTGGCGGTTATGCCCAGGGTGATGTTTTCATCAGTATTGAAAATGTCATCGGCAGCCAGTACAACGACACGCTGACCGGTGCCGCCGCGGGCGGTTCGGTGTTGATCGGTGGTGCCGGTGCCGACAGTCTGACCGGTATCGGCAGCGGTAATGTTGCCAGCTATGCAGGCTCAGCACTGGCGGTCACGGTTGACCTAGCGTACGGCACAGGCACCGGTGGCGACGCTGATGGCGATACCTTGCACAATATCTATAACGTGGTCGGCAGCAGTCATAACGACACCTTCCTGGCCGGTTCGCAAAGCAATAGCTTTGTCGGTGGCGGTGGCGTTGATACGGTCAGTTATCTCTATTCCAATCAAAGCGTGATTGTCGATCTGACCAACACCACTGGTGCCAACACCAGCGGCGGTTATGCGCAGGGAGATACGTTCACCGATATCAGCAATGTGATCGGCAGCAATTACAACGACACCTTCTACGCCAGTTCGATTGCGAATCATTTTGATGGCGGCAGCGGCAGCAATACGGTCAGTTATGCGCGCTCATCAGTCGGTGTGGCGGTTGATCTTTATCACAATACCGGCAGCGATGCGGTCACGGGTTGCGTTTCCTATGCTTCTGGCGACACCTACACTAATATCCAGAACGTGGTCGGTACCAGCGGCAATGATACGTTCTACGCCAGCGCTGATGCCAACAGCTTCACCGGCGGTGGTGGCAACGACACCGTCAGCTATCTGTATTCCGCTGCCAATGGCAGCATCTATGCCAATCTGACCAGCGGCACTGGCACCAGCGGCGATGCCACTGGTGATACTTACATCAATATTCTCAATTTGACCGGCAGCCAGACAGTCGATAGTCATCTGGTGGGTAATGCGTTGGGCAATACGCTGACAGCCGAGGGCAACACGACGATCAATATTCTCGACGGCGGCAATGTCACCGGCAGTAGCGGCACCGACATCCTCGACGGCCGCCTGGGGGGTAGCAACACCTTGATCGGCGGCACTGCCAACAATACGTTTATCGTCAGTGCGGATCATGCCGACGGTATTTTCAATAGCGCCACCGGCAGTGCCAACCTGGTCTCGGCCAATGGCTCGGCAGGGGTGACCACCTTGCAATTCACCGACCTGGGCAACAATCTCACGGTCAGCAATTTCGCCAGTTCGGTCAAGGGCATCACCACGCTGGATCTGTCGTCGAGCAGCAGTACCAACGTCGTCATCAGCGCCGCCGACGTGCAAGCCATCGGTGTCAATGATGTGTTGACGATCAAATTGCACGGCAATGACAGTATTCAGATTTCGTCGGCCACCAGCGAGTATTACCGAGTGTTTACCAATGGCGATTATGTGTTCTACGATTCCAGCTACACCACGGAAATCGCCCGTATCCACATCAGCGCCGTGTAGCGGAAAGGGCTGGGCGGTTCAGCCCAGTTCCTGCTCAAAGAAACGCCAGATGTCAGGATCGGCCATGCTGGCGACATTGATGCGCATCTTGGTCGACGGTAGTTGATTCGGCGAAAACAGACTGCCCGGCGCCAGCAAAAATCCCTGCGCCATGGCTCTTTCCGTCATCGGGCTGGTGTCACGTCCGGCATCGGCCCACACGAACATGCCGCTGGCGGTGCTGGCGCCGGGATCGAGACCGACGCTTTCCAATTGTCGCACCACCTTGTCGCGCACCGTATTGAGCCGGTTGCGCAAGCGTTCGGTATGTTTGCGGTAATGGCCTTCCGACAGAATTTTGTAGACCACGCGTTCGCCGATTTCACTGGTGGTCAGTGTTGAAAGCATCTTGCGATCGGCCAGATGACGTGCCAGTTCCGGGGTCGTCGCAATGAAGCCCACGCGCAGATTGGCCGACAGCGTCTTGGAAAAACCGCCCAGATAAATCACCCGGTGCAATTGGTCCAGCGCCGCCATACGCGTGGCCGCCTGGATGCCGGCGACGGTATGGCCGTGGTGCATGTCGCAGTAGATATCGTCTTCGACAATGGTGAAATCATGTTCTTCGGCCAGGCGCAGGATCTGGAAGGCCTTGGCTGCCGACAGCGAGGTTGAGGTCGGATTGTGCAGTACCGAGTTGATCACATACAGGCGTGGCTTGTGCAGCGCCGCCAGCTCGGCCAGTCGCGCAATGTCGGGACCATCGGCCAGACGTGGAATGCCGACCACCTTGGCGCCAAGTGCGGCAAACGAGCCAAACATCAGGAACCAGGCTGGATCATCGACAAAGATCACATCGCCGGGCCGCAGGAAATGACGGGCCACGATGTCGAGCGCCTGGGTCACACCCGAGGTCATCAGGATCTGTTCCGGTGCGGCGCTGATTTCCAACTCCGCCAGTTTCAATTGCAGTTGCTGGCGCAGTGGCAGAAAACCCTGCGGCGTACCGTAATTGAGCAGCAACGATTGATTCTGCCGGCTGACTGCGCGCAGGCCATTGCCGATCAGTTCGCCGTCCAGCCATTCCGGCGGCAGCAGGCCGCCACCCGGCATCTTTTGTGGCGGCATCTGACGGAACATGTTGCGCACCAGCCAGACCACATCAAGCGGTTGGGTCTGTACCTCAGCGCCATGCTGACGCAGCGCCACCACGTTGTTGGCGGGCACCGCACCACTCAGCGGCGAACGTTCGCGCACATAAAATCCAGAGCCGCGGCGCGATTCAAGAAAGCCTTGCGCCACCAGCCGGTCATAGGCTTCGACCACGGTAAAGCGCGACACCTGTTGCAGTTCGGCGAATTGCCGGATTGACGGCATGCGAGCACCGGTCCGCAACAACTTGTCGTCGATGCGCGATTGCACGCTGCGAACAATTTGATCGACCAGCGAGTCGCCACTGTCGCGCGATAGCAGGGGCAAGGCGGATGCTGCTGTCGTGGCAGCTGTGGTTAAGCCCGCCGCAGACTTGTGCTTGGAAACTGTATTGGTCATTTTGCCGTGACAATGTTCAATATTATTTGCTAAGGTGTACTGGTACTGTACTGGTAATGTCGATTAGGATAGACCCATGTCATGACCGCCGTCAATCTGCGCGCATCCGCGCCAGTGCAGGCTGTCACTGGCCCGATCGGAAACTGCCCGAGCCCAGGGCTGACCGACATTTACAGGAGATCTTGCATGACCGACTTGCTGCCCACTATTGCCGACATCGAACAAGCCGCGCGTACGGTGTATGCCGCGATGCCGGCCACGCCGCAATATTCGTGGCCGCTGCTCAACGAAGCACTGGGCACCGAAGCTTGGGTCAAGCATGAAAACCATACCCCCACTGGCGCCTTCAAGATTCGCGGTGGCCTGGTCTATCTGCAAGCATTGGCGCAAGCGGCGACAGCCGTGCCCGGCGTGATTTCAGCCACGCGGGGTAACCACGGTCAATCGGTCGGCTTTGCCGCACGTCGCTACGGCATCGCCGCCACCATTGTGGTGCCGCAAGGGAATAGTCCGGAAAAGAATGCCGCCATGCGCGCACTCGGCGTGCAACTGGTCGAATTTGGCAGCGAATTTCAGGAAAGCCGCGAACATGCAATTGAGCTGGCGCAACGTGATGGTTTGCACATGATTCCCTCGTTCCATCGCGATCTGGTCAGCGGCGTGGCGACGTATTGGATGGAGTTGCTGCGCGCCCAACCCGATCTCGACGTTTTGTTCGTACCGATCGGCCAGGGCTCTGGCATTTGCGCCGCGGTGGCGGCGCGGCGTGCGCTCAATTTGCGGACCCGCATCATCGGCGTGGTGTCGGCGCATGCGCTGGCCTACAAGTTATCGTTCGACACCCGCAGCAAGGTTGAATCGCCGGTGACGACCGTGGTGGCGGACGGTATGGCTTGCCGCGTGCCCGATGATGATTCACTGGCCATCATCTTGGATCAGGTCGATGAAGTGCTGGCGGTGACCGACGCTGAAGTCGCCGCTGCCATGAAACTGTACTTCACCGCCACCCACAACGTCGCCGAAGGCGCCGGTGCAGCAGCACTGGCAGCGGCCATGCAGGTGCGGCATCGGCTGGCCGGACAACGCATCGGCCTGACGCTGTCGGGTGGCAACGTCGATCACGACCGTTACGCACAGATACTCGCGGCGGCACCAGAGGCGCAGCCGCAGAGTTTGGATCGGAGGGTGGCATGAACAAGTTGAATCAATCGCAACAATTACACCTGGCGCCGGGCGCCGTGTTCAGCGCCAGATTTACCAGCAGTCAACTGCTGGCGATCAAATGCGGCCATGTCTGGATTACACAGCAAGGGCGCAGTGAGGATTTCTGGCTTAGCGCAGGCGACAGCATTCTGGTGCAGCCAGGACAATTGGTGGTCATCGAAGCTGCCATTGCCAGCGATATCGGCATGGAAATGCAAGGTGCCGGTAGCTTGCGGTTGTGGTGCCAGGCGCGCATTGTGGCTTGGTTGCACAGCGCGGCACGCAGCGGCGCGACGGCATCCAAAAAGCGGGGCATATCATGATGCCCGCCCATGGCGACGCAGTGGCCGGCCTGAAACAAGCCGGTGTGAGCAATGAGTCCAAAGGCATGTGGCTTGGCCTGGTGGGCGTGGCGATATTCAGCCTGACCTTGCCGTTTACGCGCATGGCAGTGACCGAATTGCATCCGGCTTTCGTGGCGTTCGGTCGCGCCCTGGTGGCGGCGCTGTGCGCGTTGCCGATGCTGTGGTATCTGAAAGCGCCATGGCCGACGCGCCAGCAAGTGCGCGGTTTGCTCATTACCGCGCTGGGCGTGGTGGTCGGCTTTCCCTTGTTTTCGTCGCTGGCGATGCACTATGTACCGGCCGCACACGGTGCCGTGGTGCTCGGCGTGCTGCCGCTGGCGACCGCGCTGTTTGGCGCCTTGCGTTTTGGCGAACGGCCTTCGCGCGGGTTCTGGATTGCCGCACTGGTTGGCAGCGTGATCGTCATCGGCTTTGCCTTGCGTCAGGGTGGCGGGGCGTTTCAACTGGCCGATCTAGCACTGTTTGCTGCCGTGCTAGCCGCCGCCATGGGCTATGCCGAAGGCGGGCGGCTGTCGCAAAGCATGGGCGGCCAGCAAGTGATTTGTTGGGCGTTGATCCTGGCGTTGCCGGTGACCTTGCCGTTGACGATCTGGCTCGGCTGGCACTATGGCGTGCAGGCGTCGGCATCGACCTGGATGGCGTTTGGCTATGTGTCGTTGTTTTCCATGTTTATCGGTTTTTTCTTTTGGTACAAGGGCATGGCGTTGGGTGGCATTGCGCGCGTCGGCCAGGTGCAATTGTTGCAGCCCTTCATGTCGATAATCGGTGCAGCCTTGATCGTTGGTGAAGCGCTGGATATGAGTAATCTCTTGTTTGCCAGCGCGGTCGTGGTGGTGGTGGCCATTGGCCGCAAGATGGCAATCAAACGCTAGGAGGCCGTTGCGAAATCAGTGTGGCGTGGTTGTCACGTCCAGCCACCAATGGCGCAACGGCTGCTAAAACAAGAGTTCTTGAGGTTTCCCGATCAATCTTCGTGATATTTGCGATAATGTCGGATTGCCTTATTTTTTTAACGGTTTGCCTTGCCCGGTATCAATATGATATTACCGGCCAGCAGCCACAGCAAACAGGAGCACCGCATGTCTGTCTACGAAAAACTGAAAGCCCTGAATATTGAATTGCCTGCCGTTGCCGCGCCCGCAGCTGCCTATGTCATGTATGCGCAAACTGGCAACACAGTATTCCTGTCCGGCCACCTGGCCAAGCAGGATGGCAAAGTCTGGGTCGGCCAGTTTGGCAAGAACATGACGGCAGAACAAGGCAAACCAGCGGCGCGCGCCGTGGCGATTGATCTGTTGGCGACCTTGCAGGCAGCCTGTGGCGGTGACCTGACCCGCGTCAAACGTATCGTCAAGTTGATGAGCTTGGTCAATTCGACCGGCGAATTCACCGAACATCATCTGGTCACCAATGGTGCCTCAGAACTGATCGGCGAAGTATTTGGCGAGCAGGGCAAGCATGCGCGCTCGGCGTTTGGCGTTGCGCAGTTGCCGATGGGTGCCTGTGTCGAAATCGAACTGATTGCTGAAATCGCCTAAATTTCCCAAGAGCGCCTAACAACATGCCGCTAGCAAGGCGCGCCGACGCAGACAGTACGGCGTACGGCTAGGCGGTGTAACGCCGCTAGCGGCATGTTGTTAGGCGCTCTAATTTGCTGCGCTGGCGTTGATCGCTGCGCTGTGGCCGTTGTTGTTACCGTCTCCTTTTGGCAGGTCCTTATGAAAATCGAAAACCCCAATCCGCTTCAGTGGAATTTCTCCCAACGCTCGCAGCAGTTGCAAAGCTCGGCCATCCGCGAAATCCTGAAGATCACCATGCGTCCGGAAATCACCTCGTTTGCGGGCGGCTTGCCGTCGCCTGCGACATTCCCGGTCGAGCACATGAAGGCGGCATTCGACAAGGTACTCACGCAACAAGGCAAGGTCGCATTGCAATACGGCCCTACCGATGGCTATGCGCCGCTGCGCGAATGGGTAGCCGACTCGCTCTCCACTGATGGTGCCAAGATTCTGCCTGAGCAGGTATTGATGGTGTCCGGTTCGCAACAAGGTCTGGATTTGCTGGGCAAGGTCTTGATCGATGACGGCAGCAAGGTGCTGGTCGAAACGCCAAGTTATCTGGGTGCTTTGCAGGCGTTTTCGATCTATGGTCCGGATTTCATATCGTTGCCTAGCGACGAGCAAGGTCTGATCCCGTCGGCGGTGGAAGAACTGGGCAAGGGTGCGCGTCTGCTGTACTCGCTGCCGAACTTCCAGAATCCCACTGGCCGCACGCTGCCGCTGGAACGCCGTCTGGCCTTGGTGGAAACCTGTGCTCGCCTGGGTTTGCCACTGATCGAAGATGATCCATACGGCGCCCTCAGCTACCGCAACGATCCGCTGCCGAAGATGTTGAACATGAATCCGGGCGGCGTGATTTACATGGGCTCGTTCTCCAAGGTGCTCACACCTGGCATCCGTCTGGGCTATGTCGTGGCACCGACGCCGCTGATCCAGAAGATGGAGCAAGCCAAGCAAGCCGCCGATCTGCATACCGCACAACTGACCCAGATGGTGGTCTATGAAGCGGTCAAGGATGGCTTCCTGCAAACGCATATCCCGACCATCCGCAAGCTGTATGCGGACCAATGCCAGGCCATGCTCGATGCACTGCAAACCTACTTCCCGGCCGGCACTAGCTGGACCAAACCAGAAGGCGGCATGTTCATCTGGGTGACCCTGCCGGAACATATCGATACTGGTGATCTGCTCAAGGAAGCGGTTGAGCAACTGGTGGCCTTCGTGCCAGGTGCACCGTTCTATGCCAACGCGCCGCAAAAGAACACGCTGCGCCTGAGCTTTGTGACAGTACCGCCGGAACAGATTCGTGCCGGTGTCGAGCGTCTGGCCAAGTTGATCGCTGCCAAGCTGTAATTGGTCAGTCAACCATGGACATCAGCAATTTGCCGTTTGGTACCACCGACTGGAGTCAGGTCGCGCGTACTGAACATCAGGGCGACACTGGCATGGCTTACTGGCGCACCTGCCAGTTCGGGCCAATCCGGGTACGCATGGTGGAATACACGCCAGGCTACCTGGCTGATCACTGGTGCAAGAAAGGCCATGTGCTGTTGTGTCTGGAAGGGCAGTTGCACACCGAACTGGACGATGGCCGGACGTTTCTGCTCACGGCTGGCATGAGCTATCAGGTGGCCGACAATGCCGAAGCGCATCGCTCGTCGACCAGTACCGGTGCCAAGCTGTTCATTGTGGATTGATTGTGTATGAATGGCATGGCTGTGCTGAAATGATCATTGCGACCCCTGCGATCAAGTAGTGTTGCTAGGCCCTGTTTGCCAGAAAGGCTCTCCGTTTGGTGTAATGCCGTTCGGTCAAGAAAAGGGCGGCGTGGTTTTCTTGGTTGCTGATGTTTTTCTTTCTTCGAACAACCTAGCCGGGGGCAGCTCGGCAGCCGCTTACCTCAGTGCGTAGCTGACTCTTTTCTTTCTTCGGACAACCTTGCCGGGGGCGGCCCGGCAGCCGCTCACTTTCTTTGGTCTCGCCCAAAGATAAGTAAGCAAAGAAAGGCGACCGCTACTGCATCGCCCCTGCGGGGTTCCCGGCGCTGTGGCGCAAGCATCGGGAGAGCCGCAAACTCGCTGCGCTCAAACAT
>JAMFSU010000136.1 GCA_026225475.1 Duganella sp. | reverse complement strand
GTAAGCATCGGGAGAAGAGGGACGCATGTTTGAGCGCAGCGAGTTTGCGGCTCTCCCGATGGTTACCCCACACCACCGGGAACCCCGCAGGGGCGATGCAGTAGCGGTCGCCTTTCTTTGCTTACTTATCTTTGGGCGAGACCAAAGAAAGTGAGCGGCTGCCGGGCCGCCCCCGGCTAGCTCGTCCGAAGAAAACAAAGCATCAACAACCAAGAAACCAAGAAAACAAGAAAACAAGAAACCAAGAAAACAAGAAAACAAGAAAACAAGAAAATCACACCGCCCTTTTCTTAGCTGAGCGGCATTACGCTTGCAACGCCGCTGTTGTCGCCATGAACGACAAGATAAGGCGTTCCGCTTGGACAGTCCATGCTGCTCAGTCTCTGATTTCTTTGCAATCGTCCGAGCAGTGTGACGAGCCTCAGTCCAACTAATCTAATCGCAGTGACTTATCTGCTCATGTATATGTTGATGTGTAAATGACAATTTAACAGGGCGGCCTCGCCAAAATACAATCCCGTCACAGACGTTGATTTTGCCGTTGCAGTAATTTGCGCAAATTTTAGAGGCAAATTTGACTCGTTTCCTGTAGAGGTCGTACAACTGCGCGGAATCACCCTCTGACGCCAAATAAACCCCGTATTATCAACCGTATAGCCGAATTCGATACGACCGGGTCGACTCGCTTTATCGTTGTGTTTCGTCCACGAAGAACCTAGAAATTAATCGATGTGCGTTTGCACAAATTTTGTGGCGACCCCTATAATGTGGGCTTACGCAGCGATATCTATTTGGATATGGATAATATTTATATTGTTACTCCAACTTTATCTATGCGCGATTAGATTCATTGATCGCGTGGTTTGATATTGGCCAAACTTTTCTCTTGGATTTGCATTTCTTGGTGCCAGCAACCATTCGGGGCCAGCTTAGATTTACCAAGGAAAGATTGCTTGCACTTAGTTTTTTCACTTAACTCGACTATTTGCACGTCTTATGTCACAAGAAAAATTCAGCCCGTCGCGCCGCGCGCTGCTGGTAGCCACTGCTGCTGCCGTGCCGCTGGTATCCATACCGATGGTCAAGTCGCGAGCCGAAGGGCTTGAAGGACTTGATCTGCAACAATACAAGCCAGTGTTCTTCACGGCCGCCGAATGGGTTTTCATTCTGGCCGCGTGTGACCGCTTGATTCCTGCTGAAGGCAAAGGTCCGGGCGCATTGGAAACCAATGTGCCGATCTTCATTGACCAGCAATTGCATATTGGTCTGGGCGACGATATCTATCTGCAAGGTCCCTTCAAGACCGATGCGCCTGCCACCATGGGTTTCCAGATGTCGTATGCGCCGCAGAGCGTGTACCGCATCGGTATCAAGCTGGCCCAGCAACAATGTCAACAAACGCATGGCAAACCATTTGAACAATTGACGGCGGTAGACAAGGATACTTTCCTGACCTCGTTGCAAAAGAATGTGGTCGACTTTGCCGCCATGGGTGAGCTTGGTTTGAAGGCGTCGCAATTTTTCGGGCAGTTTCTCAGTGATAGCAAGAATGGCTATCTGGCCGATCCGATGTACGGCGGCAACAAGGATATGAAGGCCTGGGTTGCCATTGGCTTCCCCGGCGCGCGTGCGGCATACACAGAGTGGATTGACCAGCACGATGTCAAGTATCCGCTCGGTCCTGTGAGCCTGAGCGGCAAGCGTGCCTGATATTTTCAAGCACCAGACCACCGATTCCTGCGCGACGCGCTTTCCAACCTGATCCGTTCTTATGCAAACTATTACTAATGACGAAGTCGATGTCGTCATCGTCGGGCTCGGCTGGGCCGGCTCCATCATGGCTATCGAACTGGCCAAAGAAGGTCTGAAAGTACGCGCTCTGGAGCGCGGCCCGGACCGTCCGCCCGAAGATTTTGCTTACCCCAAGCCAGCCGATCAATACGGTTATGCGACCCGCAACAAGGTGTTCGCCAAGCCACGCGATGCTGCCTTGACGGTGCGTTACAACACCCAGGAAACTGCATTGCCAACCCGTAAATGGGGCGCCTTTGCACCCGGCACTGGTGTTGGCGGTTCTGGTTTGCACTGGACTGGCGTGCTGATCCGCCCGACACCGACCGACCTGAAACTGAAGACCTACGCTGACCATGCCTACAAGCGCGGCAGTCTTGATCCCGATATGCGGATCAAGGATTTCCCGTTCACCTGGGATGAGATCGAACCGTACTACGACTTCTTCGACAAGGTCTGCGGCCTGTCGGGCAATACCGGCAACCTGCGCGGCAAGACCCAACCTGGCGGCGATCCGTTTGAAGGTCCGCGCAGCAATCCTTATCCATTGCCAGCGCTGCATGACACGCTCAACAGCTCGATGTTTGCCGAGACCGCCAAACGCATGGGTTACCATCCGTTCCCGAATCCATCTGCCAACGTGTCGCAACCCTGGACCAATCCGTATGGCTCGCAGATTGCGCCCTGTAATTATTGCGGTTTTTGCAGCAAGTATCCGTGCCTGAATTATTCGAAGGCGTCACCGCAGACCACTATCCTGGATGTGGTCAAGCAAATGCCCAATTTCGATTACCGCGTCAATGCCAACGTCATTCGTGTCGATCTGCATGCCGACAAGAAGACCGCGCGTGGCGTGACGTATATTGACGAGCAAAAGCGCGAAGTGTTCCAGCCGGCCAAGATCGTGATCTTGAGCAGCTTCCAGTTCGCCAATGTGCGTCTGATGTTGTTGTCCGGCATCGGCAAGCCTTACGATCCGATCACCGAAACCGGTACCATCGGCCGCAACTATGCGTTCCTCAGTAACGGTGGCGCGACCTTGTTCTTCAAGGACAAGAACTTCAATCCATTCGTCACCGCTGGTGCCACCGGCGAAATGTTCAATGACATTTCACCAGGCAACTTTGACGGCGCCTCACTGGGCTTCATTGGCGGCGCCAAGATTCACAGCTCGCAGTCGAGCGGCGCACCGATCGGTACCTCGATGCCACCGGGAACACCTGGCTGGGGCAAGGGCTGGAAAGAGGGCATGGTCGACTGGTATGGCCGCTCGATGAAGATCAGCATCACCACGTCTTGCATGTCGTATCGCGGTCATTATCTGGACCTCGATCCGAACTACAAAGACCCGTGGGGTGTGCCGTTGTTGCGCATGACGTTCGACTGGCGTCAGAACGAACTCAAGCTGCAACGCTACCTGCGCGACATCGTCTTGAATATCTCCAAGGAACTCAAGCCGGATGCCATGTCGGAAAGTTTCCTGGCGCTCGATTCGCATTGGGATATCACCAAATACGTCTCTACCCATAACGTCGGCGGCGCCATCATGGGTGATTCACCCAAGGATTCCGCACTCAACCGCTACCTGCAATCGTGGGACGTGCACAACGTCTTCGTGCCGGGCGGTAATGCATTCCCGCAGAACTTCCAGGCTAATCCGACGGCCACCATCGGTGCCATCACCTTGTATGCGGCAGACGCAATCAAAAAATACTATTTGAAAAACCCAGGACCGCTGGTCAAGGTATGAGTACTTTCATGAAGAACAGTTTGAAGCAACTTCTGGCCGCTAGCACACTGGCTCTGGCCACCATCGCCATGGCCCAGGCCGCGACCGACCAGACGCTGGTGCAGCGTGGTCAATACCTGGCCCGTGCCGGCGACTGCATGGCTTGCCACAGTGCGGCCGGCAAGCCTGCCTTTAGTGGCGGCCTTGCGATTGACAGCGGTCATGGGATTATCTATTCGACCAATATCACGCCCGACAAGCAGCATGGCATTGGTAGCTATACCGAGCAGCAGTTTGCGACGGCGGTGCGCCATGGCGTGCGTGCTGACGGCACTAATCTGTATCCGGCGATGCCTTATCCGAGCTATGCCAAGGTCACGGATGACGATATGCATGCGCTGTACGCCTACTTCATGGACGGGGTCAAACCGAGTGCCGAACAACCGCCGGCGACCAGCATGCGCTTTCCGTTCAATATGCGCTGGGGCATGAAGGTATGGAATTTCTTCTTTGCTTCCGACAAGCCGTTTCAGGAGCAGGCCGGCTGGAGTGGTGAGATCAAGCGCGGTGCCTATCTGGTCGAAGGATTGGGTCACTGCGGTAGCTGCCACACGCCACGCGGTGTCGCCATGAACGAAAAGGCGCTCGACAGCAGCGACAGCAAATTCCTGTCCGGCGGCGAACTCAATGACTGGCCGGTGCCTTCCTTGCGCGGTTTGCCACGTTGGAATGAACAGGATATCGTCGATTATCTGCAAACCGGGCGCAACCGGAATACCTCGGTCGCTGGCGAAATGACGGCCGTGGTCGAGCACAGCACTTCGCATCTGCAGAGCGATGACTTGAAAGCCATTGCAATGTATCTGAAGATGCTGTCGCCAACACCGGGCGCAAGTGCCAGCGTCAAGCCGCAAGGCAGCGAAGCCACTGCCAAGAAGCTGACGGCAGCCAAGGACCTGACGTTGGGCGAGCGGCTCTATCTCGATAACTGCGCAGCCTGTCACTTCGTCACGGCCAAGGGCGCGACCCGCATCTTCCCTGAGCTCGATGGCTCGACCGTGATCAATGCCGACAATCCGACCGGCTTGCTGCATGTGATCCTGGCCGGTGCCCGCACACCATCGACCGCCAAAGCACCATCGATTCTGGTCATGCCGGGTTTTGCACACCGCCTCAGCGATAACGAAGTGGCAGAGTTGGCGACATTCGTGCGCCAGGGCTGGAGCAATCAAGCCGCAGCGGTATCGGAACATGATGTTGCGCGCGTGCGCGCCAAGCTGGAAAAATAAGTTGTAACGGGGTCGGCCATCTTATCCTGATGGCCGACTGCACGACTGCCGCCCGCGCTGCAAGGCCGTTGGCGGCTTTGGTTTTTTGCCGCCAGGCATCATGCGGCCTTGCTTTGCTCCAGTATGGCCGCACTGACGATTTGCGCACACCGGGATGATTGTTTCGGTGTCATTGACGCGCGCCGTTTGCCAGCCGCTTCATACCAGATGCCCTTCGCAGTGACAGGGTTTCTTCAGCGCAATGAAGAGGAAAATTTCAATGCAAACCCTCAAATTATCAGTCTCGCTGCCGTTATAAATTTCTGTGCATATTGGCAACTGATATGGATGTCTAAATGACTTGAGGCATCTCGTCTTGCATGACAGATACCAATTAACCCGCAAGGCGATTGCGCTGCGGGAAGTCGTTGCACGGCGTCCCTTGTATTTTCGGGTGCTCGAATCCAAAGTCTCGCTCTTTAAAGAACCATGCATGTGATAAGTGCATGGGGCTGTAATTCATATAGATCACTTCAAAGTGGCTTGAGAGACATCAGTGTCTGCGTTGACGACGCCTGCTCCTCGCGGTTGCATGGGGATCGGTGGTCACGCGGATGCTTTTTAATCAAACTAACTTTTCGGGAATGAAAATGCAGGCATCGATAAAAAATATGAAAGTAGGGGCGCGCTTAGGTGCTGCCTTTGCGCTGGTCGTGTTACTTCTGGTGGTGGTCAGCGTGACGGCCGTTCTCAAGATCAACAACATCAATCGGGCGGTTGATCAAATCGTCAATGACCGCTATATCAAGGTGCGTTGGGCATTTGATGTACGCGATGGCGTCAATGACCAGATCAAATATCTGCGCGGCATCGTGATCGACGTTGCCAAGCCGGAATTGAACCAGCCGCGCTATCTCCAGCTTGAAGTCGCAGTAAAGAAAACCAAGGAGGCGATTGAAAAAATCGCAGCCCGTCAAACCACCGAGATCGGCAGGAAGAAAATTCAGACCTTGCTCGACGCCGGCAAGGCATTTGATGCCGCCAAGGAAGAACTTGTGGCGTTGACGAAAACGGGTAATGCCGAGGAGTCAGGCGACTATGTGTTGCGCAAAATCACCGCGAGACAAAATACCTTTCTCGACACTGCCAACAAGTTTGCTGCCTCGCAAGACGAGCAACTGCAAGCCGAAGGTGTGAGCGCACTGGCTGACGCCAGCATGGCGGTCAATGTGACACTGGTGTTCTCGGCATTGGCGGTGCTGGCTTCGGTGCTGCTGGGATATTTCCTGACGCGTTCTATCGTGCGCCCGCTCGGTGAGGCTGTGCGTGTGGCGCAGAGCGTGGCATCCGGTGATCTCAGTACGGAAATTGTCGTGGCGTCGAACGATGAAACGGGCCAGCTGATGTCGGCGCTCAAGCATATGAATGACAATCTGCTCAAGATCGTCAGTGAAGTGCGCACCGGCACCGACACCATCTCCACAGCATCGAGTGAAATCGCCTCCGGCAATCTGGATCTGTCGGCGCGCACCGAACAACAAGCTGGCTCGATCGAAGAGACCGCATCGGCGATGGAAGAAATGACATCGACCGTCAAGCAAAATGCCGACAACGCGCATCAAGCCAATCAACTGGCTGCATCGGCCTCTGCGGTCGCCGTACAGGGTGGTGCCGTGGTGACGGAAGTGGTTAATACCATGGATGCCATCAATACCTCGTCGAAAAAAATTGTCGACATCATCGGCGTGATCGATGGGATTGCCTTCCAGACCAATATCCTGGCATTGAATGCCGCGGTAGAAGCTGCCCGCGCTGGCGAACAAGGTCGTGGTTTTGCCGTGGTCGCGACTGAAGTACGCAGCCTGGCACAGCGTTCTGCATCGGCCGCCAAGGAAATCAAGATGTTGATCGACGACTCGGTGTCCAAGGTCGATGACGGCAGCAAGCTGGTGGCCAAAGCCGGTGCCACCATGGATGAGGTGGTGGCCAGTGTGAAGAGTGTGACCGATATCGTTGGTGAAATTTCTGCTGCCAGCCGCGAGCAAAGCAGCGGCATCGAAGAAATCAATCGGGCCATCACGCAAATGGATGAAGTCACTCAGCAGAACGCCGCCCTGGTGGAGCAAGCTGCTGCCGCTGCGCAATCGCTGCAGGAACAGGCCGGTCGCTTGTCGCAGGCTATCAGCATCTTCAAGTTGAGCGACAGTGCGGTATCGGTATCGGCATCGCCAGCGCCGGTCTACCAAAGCAAACCGGTCAGGAATATCACACCGAACGCCACGCGCCTGCCACGCAAGGAAATCAAGCGCTTGCCGGACCGCAAGCCAACGACCGCACCAACGCTGGCAGTCGCCAATCATGGCGAGAGCGATGGTTGGGAAAGCTTCTGAAGAAGGCTGCCAGAGCGTATCGTTTGGTGAATACGTTTTCAGGTAGTTCTGCATGATTCAAACCAGGGGACCGTGGTCCTCTGGTCCAAGCCTCCCTTCCTTGGCGACAAACACCGCGCCTGGATGCATCAGCAATCAGCTGACGTCCCATTTGGGATGCTTCTTATCCAATTCCACCAGTCCACTCCCATTTGCTGCAAAATGCAGCATTACGCTTGGCCGTATCCGCGCCCGGCTGTCGTTAAATCCGTATCGCAGACCATAGGGATAACTGCATGAAAATCATCAATCGCATCCATAAAGCCAACGCTGGACGAGATCCCGAGCGGCTGATGATGAAATATGCCGCGCTGCGTACGGATGCGTTTGTGTTCCTGCGTGGCACGTGTCATCTGTTTTACGATCGTCTGCCTAAAAGCGGCATTTTCAAGACCGCACCGGCGGTATGGTGTTGCGGCGATCTGCACCTGCAAAATTTCGGCAGCTACAAAGGCGATAACCGCCTGGCTTACTTTGATCTCAATGACTTCGATGAGTCGGCCCTGGCGCCCGCGACCTGGGAGTTGTCGCGCATGATCGTCAGCATTTTGGTGGCAGCGCCCTGGCTGGGGATATCGAATGCCCAGGCCGCATTGTTGGCGGAACATTTTTTGCAGAGCTATGTCACTGCGTTGGCCAGCGGTAAGGCCCGCTGGGTCGAACGCGAGACCAGTGTGGGCATGGTGGGTGATTTGCTGGCGCAGGTGCACGCGCGTTCGCGCGTGGATTTTCTCGACAAACGCACGCAAAAGAAGGGTAAGCAGCGGCGCTTTTGCATCGACGGCAAGAAGTTGCTTGAGGTCTCGGATCAACAGCGGCAGAAGGTGCATGATTTTATGGAACGCTTTGCGCGCAGTCAGGCGCATCCGGCTTTCTACAATGTCCTCGATGTCGCTCGGCGGGTTGCGGGTACCGGTAGTCTGGGCGTTGAACGTTACGCCATTCTGGTGGAGGGAAAAGGGTCGCCGGACCAGAATTATCTGTTGGACCTGAAGCAAGCTTTACCGTCATCGATTGCCAGTCACATCGAACATCTGCAGCCGCATTGGCCTTCCCAGGCACAGCGCGTGGTTGCCTTGCAGCGGCGCATGCAGGCGGTCTCGATTGCGTTTTTACAGGGCGTCGATATTGGCAGCGGGTCTTATGTGTTACGCGCTTTACAGCCGTCCGATGACTGCGTCGCGCTGGCGGGTAAACAACCTCTGGATAACTTGGTCGGTGTAGTCAACACCATGGGGCAATGTCTGGCATGGGCGCAGTTGCGCAGTGGCGGGCGCGAGGGTTCGGCCATTGCTGATGAATTGATCGATTTTGCCGCGCGCCAGAAGTGGCGCAGCAAATTGCTGCCGCTGTGCGAGCAACTCGCCACGGACGTGCGTGAGGATTGGAAGACTTACTGTACCGCCTATGATGATGGCGAGTTCCGGCTATAGCGCAGCCCGCGACGATCAAGGAAGGGTAGCAGTCGCGGCCACCTGTGCATAAGCCGCAGGCGGCCGCGACCGCGATCAAACGATACCGCTGCCGCTAGCCCCTGCCACCGGTGGTCGTTCTTCACTCTTGCAATTGCGGTAACCGCTGGCACGATAGCTGGCCACCGGGTCGGCGGCAGCACCGGCGCGCACGCGGGCCATGGCCAGAATGGCGCTGACATCGGTGCGAAACGCCTGCTTGAGTGTCTGCGCTGCCATCAATGCATCATTGCCTTGCTGATAGTGCGCCAGCGCTGGTGCATCCACCAGTGCCGCCTGCACATAGGCGCGTTGCACTTCGACCGCGCTGGTCATCAGGCTTTCGATCGGGTCGGTGACATTATGCGACTGGTCCAGCATATAGGCCGGATGGAAAGCGGCACCATCACGCTGGGCACTGTCGCGCAATTCATTGAAGATCAGGAATAGCTGGAACGGATTGATACTGCCCGAGTCCAGATCGTCGTCGCCGTATTTGCTGTCATTGAAATGGAAGCCGCCGAGCTTGCCGAACTGCGCCAAGCGCGCCACGATCATTTCGATATTGGTGTTCGGCGCATGATGGCCCAGATCGACCAGACATTTCGCTTGCGGCCCCAGTTCAGTCGCGCAGGCGAAGCTGGTGCCCCAGTCGGCAATCGTGGTGGCGTAAAAGGCCGGTTCAAACAGTTTGTGTTCGATGTAGATCAGCCAGTCCGACGGTAATGCCGCGTAGATGGCGCGCATGCTGTCCAGATAGCGCTCCAGCGAGCCGCGCAGATTATGTTGGCCGGGGAAGTTGGCGCCGTCGCCCAACCACACCGTCAAGCCTTTGGAACCCAGCGTATTGCCCAGTTCAATGCAGTCGATGTTGTGCGCCACTGCCTGCGCACGCACGGCCGCGCTGTGGGCGGTCAGACTGCCATATTTGTAGCTGTGCGGCTGCCCGGCGGCATCTTGAAAAGTGTTGGAATTGACACTGTCGAAATGCAGGCCATGACTGTTGGCAATCTCGCGCAAGGCGCGTGCATCGTTGGTGCGGTCCCACGGAAAGTGCAGCGAAATGCCCGGTGTAACGCCGGTCAATTGATGGATGGTGGCGCAGTCTTCGATTTTTTCAAACACATTGCGCGGCTCGCCCTTGCCGGGGAAACGGGCAAAACGGGTGCCGCCGGTACCGACGCCCCAACTGGGCAAGGCCACCGCGAACTGGGTTGCCAGCGCGGTCAATTGTTCGATGTCGCGGCCGCGCGCCTGCAGCACATGGGCCAGTGCATCGTATTCGGCTTGCAGCGCAGGCATGGCGAGCGCGTTGTGGCGGGCGACGAAATCTTGGGGAATCAGGTAGGGCATGCTTGTCTCCATATTTGGCGCGCAGCCTGAGGCTGCGCTTTATCTTTGTGTCGTGCTCGGTGCAGTGTAGCGCGCGACCGATCCAGCTGCATCAGCGCGTAAATGCCGCCGCGTTGCCAGCATCGACGTTGATGATGTTACCGGTGCTCTTGGCCGATTTGTCGCTGATCAGAAAATACACGGCTTCGGCAATGTCTTCCGGTAGCACACTGCGTTTGAGCAAGCTGCGCTGGCGATAGAATTCCTCAATATTGTCGGTTTCGATCTTGTTGGAAGCGGCACGCTCCTCTTTCCATTTGCCATCCCAGATGCGCGAACCACGAATGACGGCGTCGGGATTGACGACGTTGACGCGGATGCCATGCGGCGCACCTTCCAGTGCAATGCAGCGCGCCAGATGAATTTCCGCTGCCTTGGCGGTGCAATAGGCAGAAGCGCCGGCCGACGCCACCAAGCCATTCTTGCTGGCGACGTAGACCATGCTGCCGCCCAATCCTTGTGCCGTCATGCTGCGGAAGGCGCTGCGGCTGATCAGGAAGTAACCGGTGGCTAGCACCGACATATTGCGTTGCCACACTTCCAGGCTGGTATCTTCCAGCGGCGACGCCGATGCGATGCCGGCGTTGGACACCAGCAGATCGATACCGCCAAAGCGCAGCGTGACGTTGTTGAGCACCGCCTCGACGTCGTCCTCAAGGGTGATGTCGGCACGCACCGAGGCCAGTGCATCGGGGCCGCCGGTGGACAGCAGGCCTTGATGCGCCAGATCGAGTGCGTGCTGATCAATATCGGTCAAGACCACGCAAGCGCCTTCGGCCAGCAGTTGGCGCGCCACCGCCTGACCGATGCCGCCAGCACCGCCGGTGACCAACGCCACCCGCCCGGCCAGGCTTTTCGGCTTGGGCATGCGTTGCAGTTTGGCTTCTTCCAGCAACCAATATTCAATGTCGAAGGCTTCCTGTTCGGGCAGACCGACGTAGGTGTCGACACTGTTGGCGCCGCGCATGACATTGATGGCGTTGACATAAAACTCACCGGCAATGCGGGCGGTGGCCTTGTCTTTGGCAAACGACAGCATGCCGACACCGGGAATCAGATAGATCACTGGATTGGCATCGCGCATGGCTGGGCTGTTGTTGCGCCGGCAGCGTTGGTAATACGCGCTGTAATCCTGACGATACGCCTCCAGCGCTTGGTCAAGGTTGGCGACCAGGCGCTCGAAGTCGGGGGCCTGCGGTGAAAAATCGAGCACCAGCGGCCGGATCTTGGTGCGCAGAAAATGGTCCGGGCAGGACGTGCCGAGTGCCGCCAATGCTGGCAGATCGTGGCTACAGACAAATTCCAGCACGCCAGCACTATCGTCGAAATGCCCCAACTTGAATTCGGCACGGCTGATCTTGCCGCGCAAGAGCGGCATCAGACGTGCTGCCAGCGCTGATCGTTGCACAGCTGGCAAGGCAGCGTGCAATTGGCCGCCAAACGCTGGGGCTTTGCTGTTGGCCGCCAGCCAGTCATCGGCGCGGCGGATGATGTCGAGTGTGTTTTCGTAGCAGGATTTGGCACTGTCGCCCCAGGTAAATAAACCGTGGCCTTCCAGCACAATGCCTTTGAGTGCCGGTTGTTCGCGTGCTACCTGTTCCAGTTTCAGACCCAGGTCGTAGCCGGGGCGTTGCCACGGCAGCCAGCCCAACTCGCCTTGAAACACGCTGGCGGTCAATTGCTTGCTGTTCTGGCAAGCCGCAATGGCGATGACCGCATCGGGATGCATGTGATCGACGTGGGCACGCGGAATATAGGCATGCAAGGGCGTATCGATACTGGCCGCGCGTGGATTCAGATTGAAGGTGCAATGCGGCAGATAGCCGACCATCTCATCTTCCTGCTGCAAGCCGCGATAGCGCTGACGCAGTGCGCGCAGCTTATCCATATATAAAGTTGAAAAGCCATCAAGCCGGATGCTGCCCAGATCGCCGCCGGACCCCTTGACCCATAGCACCTCGACCTGCTCGCCCGAGAGTGGATCTGTCATCATGATTTTGGCCGAGGTATTGCCGCCGCCGAAATTGGTGATGGCTTTGTCGGCACCCAGCAGATTGGATCGGTACAGCAACAAGTGCGCCTCATCGAGCGTGGCAGCGTGGGCATCGTCCCAGGCAGAAAGGATGCGCACCGGGCGCTGCTCGGCAGCGACGTGGTCGGGGAAGGTGGCGGTGGTCATGGCGTCTCCTGTATCGTTTTTTGTGATGGCGTGATGGGTTGCCGGCGTGGCCTGGTCAACTTGGCTTCCAGTAGAAAGCAGCGACCGATCAGTGTCAATCGATCACCAATCAACTTGATGATTGTTTCTGAAATAATCATCAAGTTGATTGATTGATCGTTGACTTGTTTTTCGGCAGTGCTTAGTCTTGCGGCATAACGAAGCGCCTTGAAAAGCAGCGGCAATGACCGCTGCACCGGGCGCAAAAAATCATGGAGACAAGCATGATCAATCACAAGCGACGCAAAGGCTTGCTCAGCTTGCTGGCCGAGCATTCCAACGCCAGCGTCGAGCAGCTCTGCCAGTGGCTCAACGCTTCGGCGGCCACGGTGCGGCGCGATATCGCCTGGCTGGCGGAGCGCAACCTACTCAATAGAATTCGAGGTGGTGCCGAACGTCTGGCACCGAAGAAGAACGCCTTTGCCTTGTCCGGCGAAAGCTTTCAGGCCAGCATCGAACGCTTTCCGGCGCAGAAGCGGGCGATTGCGCGCTATGCGGCCAGCCTGTGCGAGGACGGTGAAACCATCATCATCAATGGCGGCAGCACCACTTTCATGATGGCTGAATTTTTGGCGCACAAGCAGCTCAAGATATTGACCAATTCATTTCTGATGGCTGAGCGTTTGCTGACCACCAGCGAGAACCAGATCATCGTGCCCGGTGGTCAGGTGTATCGCGAACAAAATGTGATCCTCAGTCCATTCGACAACGACATTACCCAGCATCACTATGCGGCGAAGATGTTCATGGGCGTCTATGGCTTGTCGATGCTGGGTTTGATGGAGGCCGATCCGTTGCTGATCCAGGCTGAAAAACGCTTGTTGAGCCAGGCCGAACAATTGATCGTGTTGATCGACAGCTCCAAATTCACGCGCAAGGCGGGATTGATTCTGTGCGGCCTGAACCGGGTCAATTGCCTGATTACCGATACGGCCGTCGACGACGCCATGGTGCAGATGGTCGAGCAGGCCGGTGCACGTGTGGTGACGGTGGCGCCGGAAGCCGAAGCCGTGTTGCAAGACTGAAGTCGACGCCGTTATTACCTACCACCGCAACACATAAAAAGTAGCAAGGGCTGACCGGGCATGTCGTCCGGGGCCACATAACAACAGGAGACATCGCATGAACAGCAAAAGAACAGGCATCGCCAAGTTGCGTACTGGCGTGCTGACAATGACATTGGCGCTGGCCGCGTTCGGCATGGTTGCACCGGCATTCGCTGCCGATAAAGTTCGCATCGCCATGGTGGTCAAGAGTCTGGGCAATGGCTTCTTCGATGCCGCCCATGAAGGCGCCAAGGAAGCTGCCAAGGAGCTAGGTGACGTCGAAGTCATTTATACCGGTCCCACTACGCCAACCGCCGAGGGACAAATTGAAATCATCAATTCGCTGATCAGCCAAAAGGTCAATGCCATTGTGATTTCGGCCAACGACGCCAATGCGCTGGTACCGATTACCAAGAAGGCCATGCAACGCGGCATCAAGGTGATTTCCTTTGATAGCGGTATTGCCAAGGGCGGCCGTCTGATGCAACTCAATCCATCCAACGCTGAGCTGATTGGCGTGAAGCAAATCCAGATGGCATCGGATGCCATTGGCGGTGCCGGAGAAGTCGCGATTTTGTCGGCCACGGCACAAGCGACCAATCAAAATATCTGGATCGGCGAAATGAAGAAGGCATTGGCCAAGCCGGAGTTCTCCAAGATCAAGCTGATCGCCACCGTCTATGGCGATGACCAGTCTGACAAGAGCTATCGCGAAGCCATCGGCCTGCTGCGCAGCAATCCTAATCTGAAGGCCATCATTGCACCGACCACGGTCGGCATCAACGCCGCCGCCAAGGCCGTGGTGGATGAAAAACTGGTCGGCAAGGTCTATGTGACCGGGCTGGGTTTACCGTCGGAAATGGCGGGTCACGTCAAGAGCGGTGCGGTCAAGAGTTTTGCGATCTGGAATCCGATTGATCTTGGCTATGCCGCGACCTACGCTGCCTACCAATTCGTCAAGGGCAAGGCCAAGGGCACGGCCGGCGAAAGCATTGCCGTGGGCCGGATGGGTTCGATCAAGCTCGATGGCGATACCGAGGCAGCACTGGCGCCGCCGTTCACCTATGACGCCAGCAACGTCGATAAATTTGCCAAGATCTTCTGAAAATTGTCGTGCACCTGCTGAGTGTTTGCCGGTCGCTTGGCTAGCGCGCCGGCAGGCTTCTCAGCCTACATTTTTCACTGCTATCTGGAACTGAATCCGCCATGTCTTCTACCGTATTTCCTGCCGCCGGCAGCTTCTTTGCGCCACCATCCGCATCCCCCCCGGCTGCGGCTGCAACAACCGCTGCTGCCATGACCAGCAGCGCCCGCGAGGTGTTGCCGGTGCTGGAGCTGGCGGGCATTGGCAAACGTTTTCAAGGCGTTGTTGCACTCAACGATGTCGGCTTTGCCGTGCGTCCTGGCGAAGTCATGGCTTTGTTGGGCGAGAACGGTGCAGGAAAGTCGACCTTGGTAAAAATCCTCACCGGGATCTATCAGCCCGATGAAGGCATCATCACGCTAGCGGGAAAACCGGTCAGCTTTGCCACGCCACAGGCGGCGATGCAGGCCGGTGTCACCGCCGTACATCAGGAAACCGTGATGTTCGACGAACTGACTGTGGCTGAAAATATCTGCATGGGCCGCCAACCCCTGTGCGGCTTTCCACCACGGATCGACTGGCGGCGCATGGAAGCCGAGGCCGAACAATTGTTTGCGCGGCTGGAAGTGAGCTTGCCGGTGCGCGCACGCGTGAAGGACTTGAGCGTGGCGCAGCGGCATTTTGTCGAGATTGCGCGGGCGCTGTCACAGCAGGCGCAAGTGGTGATCATGGACGAACCGACGGCGGCGTTGTCGCAGCGCGAAATCCGCGAACTGTATCGCATCATTGGCCAGTTGCGCGCAGCAGGAACTGCGGTGATCTTCATCTCCCACAAGTTCGACGAAATCTTTGCCGTGGCCGATCGCTACACGGTGCTGCGCGATGGCCGCTTCATCGCCGCCGGGGCATTGGCGGACATCAGCGAACCGGAACTGGTGGCGCTGATGGTCGGGCGCGATGTCGGCCAGGTGTTTCCGCAACATGAGCAAGTGCCGGGCGAGGTGGTATTGCAGGTGGAAAATTTCTGCCATCCCAGTGAATTTCATGAGGTCAGTTTTTCCCTGCGGCGCGGCGAGATCATCGGCTTCTACGGGCTGGTGGGGGCCGGTCGTTCGGAGCTGATGCAAGCCTTGTTCGGCCTGACCCCGGCAGCGCACGGCATCGTTCGCCTGGACGGCAAACGCATCCGCGTGTCGTCGCCAGCCGAAGCCATCGCCCACGGCATTGCCTATGTGCCGGAAGACCGGCAACATCAGGGCGTGCTGTTGTCGTTGCCGATCTTTCAGAACATTACCTTGCCGATTCTGTCGACCATCGGCCTGATGCTGTGTGGTCGTCGCCGCCGGCGTCAGGAACTGGCGATTGCGCGGCGCTTCAGTGAACAGCTGGAATTGAAAGCGAGCCACTTCCGTCAACAAGTGGCACAACTGTCCGGCGGCAATCAGCAAAAAGTGGTGCTGGCTAAATGGTTGGCCACCAATCCACGCGTGATCATTCTCGACGAGCCGACCAAGGGTATCGATATCGGTTCCAAGGCCGCCGTGCATCGCTTCATCAGCGAACTGGTGGCGCAGGGACTGGCCGTGATCCTGGTGTCCTCCGAGTTACCCGAAGTGCTGGGCATGGCCGACCGTGTGGTGGTGATGCACCAGGGCACCGTGCAGTGCGTCTTCAACCGCGACCAGGCCACGCCGGAACTGCTGGTCGCAGCGGCTTCCGGCAGCTTGCCGCCATCCACCATGAACGGAGCTGTCCCATGTCACTAGCAACACCCACGCTGCGTTCGCCGGTTCTTGCGCTGCTCGCCAATGTGCTCTCGCGTCCGCGTGAGCCCTTGCTGGCGGCCTTGATTGTGATGCTGATCCTGCTGGTTGGCGTGCGCGCACCCGCCTTCCTCACGCTGCGCAGTATGGACAATCTGCTCACCGACAGTGCCTTGCTGATCATGCTGGCCTTGACCCAGATGTTGGTGATCGTCACACGCGGCATCGATTTGTCGGTGGCCTCCAATCTGGCGCTGTCGGGCATGATGGCGGCCTTGCTGGCGATGCATTTTCCGCAGTTGCCGTTGAGTGTGATTGTGGCCGCTGCGCTTGGCATCGGGCTGGTGTTGGGGCTGCTTAACGGCTGGCTGATCGGCTATTTGTCCTTGCCGCCGATTGTGGTCACGCTCGGCAGCATGAGCGTCTATCGCGGATTGGTGTTCGTGCTTTCGGGCGGTGCCTGGGTATCGTCGCGCAATATGTCGGCCGAGTTTGTCGCCTTTCCGCTCACGCGCCTGGCTGGCCTGACGCATGTAGTTTGGCTGGCGGCGCTGGCGGTGGTGGCGTTCTGGTGTCTGGCGCGGTATACCCGTTTTGGCCGCGATTTGTATGCCATCGGCAATGATCCGGTCGCGGCCGGTTATGTCGGCATTGCTACACCGCGCCGTTTGTTGTGGACCTATGCATTGTCGGGAGCGATGGCCGGTTTGTGTGGCTATCTGTGGGTGGCGCGCTATGCGGTGGCTTATACCGAAATCGCCTATGGCTTTGAGCTGACCGTGATTGCTGCCTGTGTCATCGGCGGTGTCAGCATTGCCGGCGGCGTTGGCAATATCAGTGGCGCGGTGCTGGGCGCCTTGTTTCTGGCGGTCATCAACAATGCCTTGCCGATGGTACAGATTTCTCCGTTTTGGCAAAGCGCCTTGACTGGGATCGTGATCCTGAGCGCGGTCATCATCAACGCCCGTGGCGAAAAGAAACGTGCCAAGCAGATCTTGCCGCTGCATTTTCAACCTCGAGCGGCGGCGGTCGCAGGGAGCACTTCATGAACACGATTTCCGGCAGCGCACCACGCACTACTTCCCGTTATGTCATCGGCGAGCGCGGCAGCATGCGGCTAGGCGATATTCTGCGCCAGTGGGAAACCCTGCTGGGCTTGTTGTTGCTGGCCGTGTTCAGTATCAATTGCCTGCTGTTGCCGCAGTTCTTCGATTTCTACAACCTGGCCGATAGCACCTTCAATTTCAGCGAAAAGGCCTTGATGGCGCTGCCGATGGCGTTGTTGATCATTTGCCGCGAGATCGATATTTCGGTCTCGGCCATCCTGGCGCTGTCATCGGTTGCGATGGGGCTGGCCAACCATTATGGTGTTCCGGCCATCGGCCTGTTCGCAGTCGGTATCGGCACCGGCATTGCGTGCGGCTTGCTCAATGGCTTGCTGGTGACGCGTTTTGCGCTGCCATCGATTGTGGTCACGATCGGCTCGATGTCGCTGTTTCGCGGATTGGCCAGCGTGATTCTGGGTGATCAGGCCTTCAACCATTATCCCGAGCTGTTGAGTGACTGGGGGCAAGGCTATTTCTTCGACGTGCTGCCACGGCCGTTTGTGATTCTGTTGGTGATGGCAGCCTTGTTCGCCTTGCTGTTACACGGCACCAGTTGGGGGCGGCGTATCTATGCGATCGGCAACAATCCGGTGGCGGCGCGGTTTTCGGGGATTGCGGTTGACCGTTACCGCTTGATGCTGTTCGTGCTGACCGGTGCCATGGCTGGACTGGCAGCTTGCCTGCTGACCGGCCGCATTGGCAGCACGCGTCCCAACATCGCGCTGGGCTGGGAGCTGGAAGTCATTACCGTGGTGATTCTGGGTGGCGTCAGCATCGCCGGCGGCGCGGGCAGCATCGGTGGCGTCATGCTGGCGGTACTCACGCTGGGGATGGTGACCTATGGATTGGCGCTGGCCAATGTGCCCGGCATCATCATGACGATTGTGGTGGGCGTCTTGTTGCTGGCAACGATTGCCGTGCCACGTCTGTTGCGCGGCAAGAGCAGCCGATGAGCTTGCAGCAGATTGCCTTCACGATGCAGTTGAAGCCGGGTTGTGCCGAGCAATACCAGCGTCGTCACGATGCGCTGTGGCCGGAATTGAGGGCGTTGCTGCATGCCGCCGGTATCCGTGACTACAGCATCTTTCTGGCGCCAGATAGCGGTACGCTGTTTGCCGTGCTGCGCCGGACCGAATCGCACACAATGGCCGCCTTGCCGGCGCAAGCACTGATGCAGCGCTGGTGGGAACACATGGCCGATCTGATGGAAACCGGCCCGGGATCAGCACCGCTATGCCGCAATCTGGTGCCGATGTTCCACCTTGATTGAAATCAAACATGACTGAAGCCCTGGCCCTATTCGATATTGGCAAAACCAATATCAAGCTCAGCCTGGTTGATCCGCAGGGGCGCGAGCTGGCGGTGCGGCGTCGGGCCAACCAAGTGGTGCTGGATGGCTGGTATCCGCATTATGATGTCGCCGCGATAGAGACCTGGCTGCTCGACAATCTGCGTGACCTGGCGGCACTGGCAAACATACGCGCTATCGTGCCGATCACACATGGCGCCACGGCGGTACTGGTCGACGATGCCGGACCGGTGCTGCCGGTGACGGACTACGAACAGGATTTCGCGCTTGCCGATGCTGCTGCCTATGATCGATTAAGGCCGCAGTTTATCGACAGTTATTCTCCCGCGCTGGATCACGGTCTCAATCTGGGACGCCAGATTTACTGGCTGCAACAGCGCTATCCGCAACAATTTTCCCGCGCACGCCATTTGCTGATGTATCCGCAATACTGGGCCTGGCGTTTGTGCGGCGTGGTGGCGACGGAAGTCACCTCACTTGGCTGCCATACCGATCTATGGGATGTGGCGCGTGGCGACTATTCCTCGTTGGTCGCGCAATGCGGTTGGCAAGCCTTGATGCCGCCGCTGCGTCCCGCCTGGACAGTGTTGGGGCAATTGCGCCCGGGATTGGCGCAGCAGACCGGTTTGTCGCCGCAATGCGAGATTCTGTGCGGCGTGCATGACAGCAATGCGTCATTGTTGCGCTATCTGGCTGCGGCATCGTCAGCGCGGGTGGTGTTGTCCACCGGTACCTGGGTGATCGCCGCCGCGCTCGATGGTCAATTGCAGCATCTGCAGGAGCATCGCGACATGCTGGCCAATGTGTCGGTGCAAGGGCGGCCAGTGCCCTGCATGCGTTTCATGGGGGGGCGCGAATTCGCCGAACTGGCCGGCGCGCAGGCGCAGCCATGCAGTGTCGACGATTTGCAGGCGCTGGTTGACGAAGGCATCATGGCCTTGCCCTGTTTTGCCGATTGCGGTGGACCGTTTGCCGGGCGGCGCGGCAGCGTGCGCGGCGGTATGCCGACCTCGCCGCAGCGGCGCTATGCCTTGGCTACCCTGTATTGCGTGTTGATGACCGATTATTGTCTGCAGCGGCTGGCAGCACCGGGTGGGGTGGTGGTGGAGGGCAGCTTTACGGCCAATCCGCATTTTGCGGCCTTGCTGGCGGCGCTCTCGCCCACGCGTGCGGTGTTTTGTTCGCAAGACGGCAGCGGCACCACGATGGGCGGCTGGATACTGGGGCATTGGCAGCAGGCGGCAAGCTTGGCGCCACCAGCACCATTGGCAGTGGCGCCTTTGTCATTGACCAACTGGGAGCATTATCGTCAGACCTGGCATGCGCAATTGGATTGCTAGGCCGATAAAACGAGAATGTCTGTCCCCTAAATAGGCGACATCTTTTGGTGTGGGAATATCTATAATAGGAAGCTGTCCCCATCGTAGCGGCAAAAATGGCACCAGAACCAGGCGCAATGCTGGCAGTGTCCACCTATAGACAGCGCGATCAACGCCGAGAATATTCATGCCGCAAAGTCAAGCACTGTCCCCCATTCATATCGCCATTGTCGAAGACGATGTCAATTTCCGCGATGCCATGGTGGCGTCGCTGGCCACGGTCAGCGACATCAAGCTGGTTGGCGAAGCCAGTACCAGAGTTGATGGCATGCGCCTGCTGGAAGGTCAGCCGGTCGATGTGTTGTTGGTGGACCTGGGGCTGCCGGATGGTTCCGGCATCGATATCATCCGCAGCGCTACCGAGAAATGGCCGAGTTGCAACATCATGGTGTGCACCACCTTTGGCGACGAGAATCATGTCATCCGTTCGCTGGAAGCCGGTGCCGCAGGTTATCTGCTCAAGGATAGCGAGCCGCACTCGATGCTTGATGAAATTCGCAGCATCAATGCCGGTGGCAGTCCAATCAGTCCATTGATCGCGCGTCGCATCCTGATGCAATTTCATCCGGAACGCGGTGCAGCGGTAGCGGTCAGCCTGGCACCAGCGCTTGATCATGCGGAACTCAGTTTGTCGGCACGCGAAATGCAAACGCTGGAACTGATCACCAAAGGTTTTACCGCCGAAGAGATCGCCAGCCTGATGCTGGTGTCACAGCATACAGTGCGCACCTTCGTGCGGCGCATCTACAGCAAGCTGAAGGTCAACTCCAAGGTCGAAGCGATTTTTGAAGCAAGAAGTCGCGGTTTGTTGCCGAAATAACGGCATTTTTGGCGGCCGTTTGTGCGCAAAAAAATAGGCCGCAGCAAGTGCTAATGCCGGTTAGTTAAGAAAATACCTGGCGTGGTTTTCTTGGTTGCTGATGCTGGGTTTTCTTCGGACGACCTTGCCGGGTACCTCAGTGCGTAATTGAATCTTTGTTTTCTTCGGACAACCTAGCCGGGGGCGGCCCGGCAGCCGCTCACTTTCTTTGGTCTCGCCCAAAGATAAGTAAGCAAAGAAAGGCGACCGCTACTACGTCG
>JAMFSU010000135.1 GCA_026225475.1 Duganella sp. | reverse complement strand
TCCCGATGCTTGCGCCACAGCGCCGGGAACCCCGCAGGGGCGACGTAGTAGCGGTCGCCTTTCTTTGCTTACTTATCTTTGGGCGAGACCAAAGAAAGTGAGCGGCTGCCGGGCCGCCCCCGGCTAGGTAGTCCGAAGAAAACAAAGCATCAGCAACCAAGAAAACCAAGAAAACCAAGAAAACCACGCAAGCATTTTCTTAACTGAACGGTATTACAGTAGGAGACGCGTGACTTAATCGCCGCCATCGCCGCCGCCGAGATCAGTTTGCAGATCGCCGGACTTGGTCTAGACTGAAGCCGGACTAAAAAACTGCACAATTCGGTTCGTTCCAGTTGTTGCAACAACGACAATTATCGCTCCCGCCGGAGGTCATGTGAATTACGCCAAATCCACTCGAAGCAACGACACCAACGTACCTGTGCAAGCCAAAAAAAACACAGGAGCAGGCTTGCTTGATAATCGCGCCAGCACGGCACAGTTACGTGCCATGCAACACCTCATGCAAGACGCCGGCACGACCCAATTGGCGGCATTGGAAGAGCCGCTGCAGGGCAAGTTTGAGCCGGTGCAGCGGGTGCAAGAGGAAGAACAAAAGTAACTGACGGGACCGCAGCCGGCGCGATACTCAAACGCGGCATCAAATCTGGATTGCCGCAGGCAAGTTAAGCGCCTTGATACAGGGCAGCATTGTCGCCGCTGTTGCTGGAGTCCTTTTTACTCTGGCTTGCCATTTGATAATCGCTGTGGCTAGTGGTTGTGGCTGGTTCAGCTGCAGAAGCGGCCAGTTCGGCCTGGACTGCGGCACGGCTTTCTGTGCTGTGGAAGATCACGACCGGGTAATTGTTGCGCGCGACCGAATTGGCCTGGTCACGTGCGGCCAGTTCACTGTTCGATTGTGCAAAGGCGGCGACGGAAGCGGTTGCCAGCAGTGCAGTGACGGCGATACGAGTAATATTTTTCATGTGTGTTCTCCAATAAAGTTAATCGTGTCGCCAGTGCAGTGGAAGCGCACCGGCGACTTACCGCCTGTTGTTTTGCGGGTGAATACACTATGCGCTGGCGGTGATTAACGCGGGATGGACGTAACATTAACGATTGTTCATGTTGGCCCGGCAGGGAGAAAAGATTTTCGCATTTGCAATCCCGGATGCTCTTCATCAAGGGTTGATGCGCATGCTCACTTTTAAGCCGGGATGATTGTCGCGTAACTCCAGTGTGCCGCGATGCAGTTTGACCACTGCCGCGACCAGGCTCAGGCCGAGACCAACACCTGGCGTGCCGCGACTGGTGTCGCCGCGATAAAAACGATCAAATACTTTTTTCTTTTCGCCGTGAGAAATGCCGGGCCCATCATCGGCGACCGAAATTTCAATCAACTCCTCAGCGTGACGTATTGCATTAACGGCGATGACGCCATGCAACTGGCAAAACTTGAGCGCGTTGTCGATCAAATTGCCAATCGCCTGTGCCAACAACACCGGGTCTCCGGCCATCATCAGCGGCCCCTGCGATTGGAAACTCAGACGTCGCCCCTGCGACTCGGCCAACGGCTGGTAGAACTCCACGACGTCACCGGCGACTTGGGCGAGATCGAGTTCGACAAAGCCCGCGCGGCGCGCACCGCTATCGATTTCAGCCAGCCGCAGCAGGGCATTGAAGATATCAATCACGCGGTCGACGTCGGCAATTGCACCATCGATTTCATTAAAAGTGTGCACTGGATCGGGCTGCGTCAACGTCAGTTCTTCCAGTCGTGAGCGCAATTCCGCCAGCGGCGTGCGCAAATCGTGAGCGATCGAATTGGAGACGTTGCGCACACTGCCGATCAGTTGTTCAATCTGCTCCAACATGCGATTTTCGGTCGCCACCAGTGAATCGAGTTCGCTTTCACCACTGTTGTGCGGCAGACGATGCGAGAAATTACCGGCCATGATGGCAGCAGCAGCCTGATTGATATCCTTGACCTTAGCCAGCAAGGTGCGCCGTACGAACATGCCGCCGGCTACGCCAAGCAGCACCACGATCCCGGTCGCCAGCCCCAGGCCCAACAGGAAAAGTTGCTCCAGTTGCCGGTATTTCTCGATGTTGTTGGCCACCAGCAGGTTGTAACCACCGTGCAGCGCGACATACAGCACGGCTACGCGCGTGACTTCGCCATCGACTTCAAAGGACAGATTATGGATGCCGGGCGCATTGGTGACGCCGGCCGGCCAGGCTGCCAGATTGCCCGCGATCTTGTTGCCTTGCGGGTCGGTGAATATCAGCAGGTCTTCGGCACTGCGCGCCTTGCTGCCAACCTCGACATCGATGGCACTGGTCAGGGCATCGACGCCTTGTTCGTTGAAGATCTTGCGCAGCCGATACATGTCGGCACGCAATATGTGGGCGCGGTCTTCCTGCACCGTTTCGCGCCAGGCGTACCACAATGGCGTGGCAAATGCCGCCAGCACCACCAGACTGACCAGCACGTAACTGATGGCCACCGTGAATGCGGAAAACCGCAAAAGCTTAGTCATTGGCCGTGAGCATGTAACCGGAATTGCGGATCGTACGCAACAATTGGCGATGCACATCGCTGTCGATCTTTTGTCGCAATTTGCTGATGTGCACGTCGACCACATTGGTTTGCGGATCGAAATCGTAATCCCAGACGTTTTCCAGCAGCATGGTGCGTGTGACGACCTGATTGGCATAGCGCATCAGGTATTCCAGCAGCTTGAATTCGCGCGGTTGCAGGCTCACCGTACGCTCGCCGCGCATGACCTTGTGCGACAGCAGATCCATGCTGAGGTCGCCGACGCTGAGCGTTGTTTCGGCACGGACTTCCTGGGAACGGCGCACCAGCGCATCGAGCCGCGCCACTAGTTCGCCAAACGCAAACGGCTTGACCAGATAGTCGTCGCCACCGCTTTTGAGGCCGCGAATGCGGTCATCGACACCGGAAAGGGCGCTGAGAATCAAAATCGGCACCTTGTTGCCGGTCTTGCGCAAGGTCTCGATGATGGCAAGTCCGTCAATGCCGCCCGGCAACATGCGGTCCATGATGATGGCGTCATAGCTTTCGCCGGCGGCAAAGAACATGCCGTCGCGGCCATTGGCGGCATGATTGGTGGTATGTCCAGATTCGCTTAATCCTTTTTTGAGGAAAGCGGCGACGCGCTCGTTGTCTTCGACAATCAGAATCTTCATGGCAGGCTCAAAGAAGGGAAGGCGGCGCGGATAATTTGATGATTATAGTGCGCGAGATGCGACATCGCTGGCAGCCAAGGCAACGCCATACTAGACGCTAGTTTGCCAGCGTCCGGGTTAACCGGTGATTGGCGCAATATTAATGTTTGTTAATGTTTTACCTAGGTATTTTTTGTCTTATCCCTATATTTTGTAAGGTTTAAATATCAAAAAAGTAAGGGAAATCCGCAATCGCCCCATGAATCACAGCGTGATAGTCTGCGCCCCAACGAGATAGAAATTTCGATATGGAGACGAATTTTATTTCTCTACATGGATTAAATAATGTTTAAAAAGTGTGTTTTAGCACTGCTGGTGTTGGTGTTGTCGCCCGTCACGATTGCTACCCAGGCCGCGGAAATCAAGAAAGTGGACGTCTTGCTGGTCGGTGGTGGCATCATGAGTTCGACCCTGGCGATCTGGCTCAATGAGCTGGAACCGGGCTGGTCGATGGAAATGGTGGAACGCCTCGACGGCGTCGCCAAGGAAAGCTCCAACGGCTGGAATAATGCCGGTACCGGGCACTCGGCATTGGCCGAACTGAACTACACACCAGAAGACAAAGATGGCAAGGTCACCATCTCCAAGGCCGTCGAAATCAATGAAGCATTTCAGATTTCGCGCCAATTCTGGTCCTGGCAAGTGCGTCAGAACGTGCTGCATACCCCGCATTCGTTCATCAACTCAACGCCACACATGAGCTTTGTCTGGGGCGATGATAATGTCGCCTTCCTGAAAAAGCGCTATGCCGCGCTGCAAGCCAGCCCATTGTTCCGTCCGATGCAATATTCGGAAGATCAGGAACAGATCAAGAAATGGGTGCCGCTGATGATGGAAGGGCGTGATCCCAAGCAAAAAATCGCGGCCACCTGGACGCCAATCGGAACCGACGTCAATTTCGGTGAAATCACGCGTCAATATGTCGCCTATCTGCAAACGCGTCCGAACTTCACGCTCAAACTGTCGAGCGAAGTACGCGACATTACGCACAATGCAGATGGTAGCTGGCGCGTTGGGTACAAGAATCTGAAGGATGGCAGCACGACCGAAGTCGATGCCAAGTTCTTGTTCATCGGTGCCGGCGGCGGCGCCTTGCGTTTGCTGCAAAAGTCGGGCATCCCGGAAGCGCGTGACTACGCAGCGTTCCCGGTTGGTGGCTCGTTCCTGGTGACGGAAAACACCGCAATTGCCGAACGCCACATGGCCAAGGCCTACGGTATCGCCTCGACCGGTGCACCGCCAATGTCGGTACCGCATCTGGATACCCGTGTCATTGATGGCAAGCGCATCATTCTGTTTGGACCATTCGCGACCTTCTCCACCAAGTTCCTGAAGGAAGGTTCATTGATGGACCTGTTCTCGAGCACCACCACCCATAACGTGTGGCCGATGGTTAAGGTCGGGGTGGCGGAATATCCGCTGGTGGAATACCTGGCTGGCCAATTGATGCTCAACGACGACGAACGCTTTGCCGCGCTCCAGCAGTACTTCCCTGAAGCAAAGAAAGAAGACTGGCGTTTGTGGCAGGCCGGTCAGCGCGTACAGATCATCAAGCGCGATGAGCAAAAGGGCGGCGTACTGAAACTGGGTACCGAAGTGGTCAGCTCCAAGGATGGCAGCATTGCCGGTCTGCTGGGTGCTTCGCCAGGTGCCTCGACTGCGGCACCGATCATGTTGCATGTGCTGGAAACCATTTTCAAGGACAAAGTTGCCACACCTGCCTGGAAGAGCAAGATCCAGATGATCATTCCAAGCTACGGCGTCAAGCTCAATGAGCATCCAGACGAGGTGGTCAAGGAATGGACTTATACCAGCCAGATCCTGCAACTGTCACCGCCACCGAAGATCGACATGAGCGTGGCTCCGCAAGAAGCCATCAAGGCCAGTACGACGAAACCGAAGAGTCAAGCTGCTGCCGACATGGCACTGTAAGCAGACCTGAAAAGCCTGTCGTCACCGTAATGCTGTTCGGTTTAGAAACACCGGTCGGTTCTTAGATGCTGATGTTTTGTGTTCTTCGGACGAGCTTGCCGGGGCTGGCTGGCAGCCGCTTACCTTTGTGCGTCGTTGAGTTTTTGTTTTCTTCGGACTACCTAGCCGGGAGCTGGCTGGCAGCGGCTTACCTCAGTGCGTAGTTGACTCTTTGTTTTCTTCGGACGAGCTTGCCGGGAGCGGCCCGGCAGCCGCTTACTTTTCTTGTCTCGCCAAGAAAAGCTAAGCAAAAGAAGGCGACCGCGCGATCCCGGCCCCTGCGGGGTTCCCAGCGATGCACTGCAGAAAATGGGAGGGTC
>JAMFSU010000134.1 GCA_026225475.1 Duganella sp. | reverse complement strand
CCAAACCGCAGTACTGCGCCAGCAGCGCAATGCGCAGCGAGCGGTTTTGGTCTGATCCGCTTCGAGCCGGGCCAGTGATGTGCTGTAGAAAATGGATAAGAGGGGCGCATGTTTGAGCGCAGCGAGTTTGCGACCCTCCCATTTTCCACGGCACATCGCTGGGAACCCCGTAGGGGCCTGGATCGCGCGGTCGCCTTCTTTTGCTTAGCTTTTCTTGGCGAGACAAGAAAAGTAAGCGGCTGCCGGGCCGCACCCGGCTAGGTTGTCCGAAGAAAACAAAGACTCAACGACGCACTGAGGTGACCGGCTGCCGGGCCGCACCCGGCAAGCTCGTCCGGAGAAAACAAAGAGTCAACGACGCACTGAGGTAAGCGGCTGCCAGCCAGCACCCGGCTAGCTCGTCCGAAGAAAACCCAGCATCAGCATCTAAGAACCGAGCGGCCTTTTCTTCACTGAACGGTATGCGTGTGCAGATCAGTCTTTTTTTTCAGCAAAAGGCATTTATTTTCTTGGAATCAAAAGCTCTGTTCCGGTTTTCAAAATAGCGTTCGGTTTTTCCTCTGCATAATCTGCTGCAAGGCAACATCACTCGACATTGTAACGATACCGGCAGCATGGAAGACAGATGGAAGTAAGTCAGGATTTCTTGGTGACAACAGATCGGCTTAGCGCCTTGCTTGCACCACAGGTGCTCAAGATCAGACGCGCATTGCCGCAGGACGTTTGCGTGCTGTATCAGGCCGCGCGCGAAATCAGCAAAACGCCCGGCGTATTGTTGTTGCTGCCGCACGAGTTCGGCGAAGCCGAGTTTCGCGACAAGCTGCAATGGATCGGCAAGGCCGGCATCTGCCTGGTGGCCGAATGCGATGGGAAGCTGCTTGGTCATGCCTGGCTCGATCCGATGCCCTTGAGTGTGGTTGCACACGTGTTTTCGCTGAGCCTCCTGGTCCATCCTGATCAACACGGTTGCGGCATCGCTAACGATCTGCTCACGGCATTGACCGATTGGGCTGCCCAGGCCGGGCGTGTCGAGAAAATTGAATGGCGTATCCGTGAGCAAAATCATGCGGCACGGCAGCAGGCCAAGTGCTTTGGGTTTATCGAGGAAGGCCGCTTTGCGCGCAGCCTCAAATTGCCCAATGGCAGCTATCTATCCGATATTGCGCTGGCTAAATTTTACTAATGGCACGTCGGTATTGCACCATGCCAGCCATTGAGGGATGAAAGGCCCGTGACATGAACAAAACGTCGTTTAACCGAAAAATTGCCGATGAATGGAGCCAATCGTGCAGCAAGGGATTGCTGTTCGCCGGGATCGCTTATCTCATCATCGTCTATCTGGTGCTGCCCTTGATGGCATTGATGGTGCTGGGAAGCTGGCTCTGGGCTCCGGCCAATATTCAATTGCCGGCACTGGCGTTTTCTCTGGTCTGGGGTTTGTTATGGGGAACTGGCAACTTCCTGCGGCTGCGGCGCGCCAATCACTACAATCACTAACCTGATTGCCACAACGGCGCCAGAGTGGCGCCGTTGTTCCATCACAGATCGATTAATGCGGCTGACCGGCCGCTTCCAGAATCAGCTTGGTAATGTCATCGGGATGCGACAGCATCGAGACATGGCTGGATGCCAGTTCAATGGTCTTGGCGTGCATACGTTGCGCCAGGAAATGTTCCAGCTGCGGTGAGGTAGTGCGGTCATTGGTCGAGATCGCGTACCAGGTCGGCTTGTTGCGCCATGCCGCTTGCGTGGTGCGTGCGGCGAACAAGGTTTCAGAAATGCGGCCCTGCTCTGCATACATCACCTTGGCTGTGGCTGGCGCGATATCCCCGGCAAAGTCGCGCAAGAAAGCTTCTTCACTCAATTGCGCAAAGCCGCCTGATTTGACCAGACCGGCACTGGCCGGCGCGGCTGGAAACTTGCTGGCCAGTGCGCCGTAGTCTTCACCGGCGTCCGGGGCCCGTGCTGCGACATACACCAGACCCACCACCTTAGGATCGACACCGGCTTCGCTGATCACGGTGCCGGCCCAGGAATGTCCGACCAGAATGGTCGGACCATCTTGTAGCGCCAGAACACGGCGCGTCGCTTCGACGTCATCGGCCAATGAGGTCAACGGATTTTGCACCGAAGTCACATGCAGGCCAGCTTGTTGCAGACGAGCGATGACCTCGGACCAGGATGAACCATCGGCATAAGCACCGTGCACCAGCACGATGTTCTTGACTGGCATCGCTGTGCTGCCGTCGGCGGCAAAGGCAGCGTGACTGAGCAGCAGGGCGGCAGCGCCTGCCAGGATGGTTTGCATGAATGAACGGGGAGTGCGCATGATGATGTTTCCTTGTGTGAAATGAAAAGAATAAAAAGAGCCTGCAGAGCGGATCGGCGAATTCATGCAGCGCGCAGCCGACATCAAGCGATTTCGCAAAATGCAGGCGGCACGACTCCATCCGCTCCGGTCAGCGGGAATTGATTGCGGGGTAAGACAGGGTGATCAGGCCTCGGCCGTTCAGGTCTGCGGTCGGTCCGGCTCGATTGCGCGTTGCACCGGCAAGGTGGCCGGGGTATCGGTGGCGCTGACGACGGCGTAGAAATAACGCCCTTGCCGCCAATACTGGGTCAAGACATTGCCGTCCTGGCGATTGCCGGCACCGAAGTTGAACAACTCGCCCGGCGGCCGCACGTAATACACGATGGCCTGGCCTTGCGCGTTCTGATACAGCACCATCGCTGCGGCACCCTTGTCGCTGGCCATCAGGCGGCCACCGACTGGTTGGAAACCATAGGCGCTGAAGTCCGGCACTGGTGCCGGCTGCACAAAATGCTGATTGAGCCAATGCTGCAACTGAGTGGGTTCACTGGTTCTCAGATCGACCTTCTGCGCCATGTCATTGCCGGCGAACATCCGATAGGCTTGCGTGGCGTCGGCCATCGGCAGATAGACTTGGCGGATCGCGATATCGCGCAACTGCCAGCCACCGAGTGTGCCCAGGCTCAAGGTCAACACCAGCGAAGCCGCCATCGCCACGTAGCGTTGGCGGCGCGCGCGTAATTCGCGGCGGATACGGAATGGGTCCAGCCGTGCCGGCACGGGCGTGGTTACGCTGTTTTCCAGCGCCGTGCGCAGTACGTGATTGTGCTGGCGCCATTGCTCGACGGTGAGTGCGGCCTCTGCATGGCCGGCCAGATACAGTTCGACCTGCCGTTGCGTGGTCGCATCGAGCTGGCCATCCACATAGGCGTGCAGATCATCATCGGAGGGAGCAAAAGCGTTCATTTCAGAATCCGTAAGGAAGGATTGTTCAACGGGCCCTCGTTGAGGGCGCGCAAGGCCTTGCGGGCGCGTGACAGCCGCGACATTACGGTACCGATCGGAATACCCATGGTATCGGCCACTTCCTGATAACGCAGACCTTCGACCGATACCAGCAACAGCAAGGCGCGCTGCTCGGCCGGCAGTTTGTCGAAATCTTGCAAGGCGGAGCGCGACATGGCCACTTCTTCCGCCGATGGCGCCATGTCTTCGCCGCCCCAGCCGAAGATCGACAGCAATCCGGCATAACGTTTGGCGCGCCGTTGGCCGTCGAGAAACTGGCGATACATAATCTGGAACAGCCAGGCCCGCAGGTCGCCGTCGTCGTGGCGTCGGGATTGGCGCGACAAGGCCCGCTCCAGGCACGACTGCACCAGATCGTCGGCACTGTTTTCATGGCGCGTCAGCGATAGCGCAAAACGCCGTAGCCGGGGCAGCAGTACGCGCAAGTCATCGTCGCTGAAGTCTTTACTCATGGTGGATAGGCGTTGTCATCGTTAGTGCACAGTAAGACGCACAGCACAGCCGCTTATTCCCGCGGTTTGAAAATATTTCCACATGGACGGACAACAGTTGCTGGCATGCATGTTAGCGCTTCTTGCCTACCCTGGCCTGGCGCTGCAGTGGAAAGCGCTAGGCCAGCCTATCAATGAACACGCGCAGGCGCTCACCGAGATGACGATTGGGCAGATAGACGACATGGAAGGGATAGGGGCGGCACCAGAGGTCAATACTTTATGAATCTGTTACAGCCATGACGCGCCCGCTCTCACCGGCGACAGCATGTCGTGCACGTTATGTGTCATCAGGATGAGGAATACAAGCAAGGCCAAATAATAGAAGGTGTAGGTTGCTTTCACCGCGCTATCAATGCCGTAGTAGCGCTGGTTTTCAGCGGTGGTCGGGTCGTATTTCCAGGCCCGGACCAACTGAGGAAACGCCAGAATGGCGATGACAAGCAAGATCGCATTGGGTCGATAGATAAACAATGCAATCAAGACAGGTACCCCGGCAAACCAGATGCGGGGCGAGAGTACTGCCGTGATACGTCCGCCATCCAGAGGCGATATTGGAATCATGTTAAACAAATTCAGGAAGAAGCCTGAATAAGACAAGGCCAATAAAAGCGGGCTATCAAAGTGACGCGCCAGGAAATAGCAGAGCAGTGCTCCCAGCGTCCCCAAGAAAGGTCCGCCCAATCCGACGTATGCTTCAGTTTCAGCATCGTGCGGCATTTCTTTCATTTGAATCCAGGCGCCGACAAACGGAATAAAGGTCGGTGCCCCCACGGCTAAACCTCTTTTCTGTGCTGCCAGATAATGCCCGGCTTCGTGTACGAACAGGAGTAGCACGAAGCCGATGGCAAAACTCCAGCCGTACAACAGGGCATAAGCGGCAATGGACAACAGCATGGTGCCGCTGGTCAGGAGAATTTTCCCGAACTTCAAGCCACCGAATAAAAACAGCAACAATTTGATCATTTAGCGCGCCCGTTGTCTACAACGGGCCGGTCGGTGTGCTGTTCGGTTTATCGTCGCTGCCTGGAGCAGTCGTATCGACAGATTGCATTGGTACTGCTGGTACGGATGCAGGTTTCGCGACCTTAGGCTTGCGCGCGAAGAACTTTTTTATGGCGATACCGAATCCGGCCGCAGCAAGTAGGCCGATTTTAAGAAACTTCGCGGCGAACGCAAGGATGACTGCGATCAAGCCAATTTTCTTGGCCGCGACACCGACGATCAGCGCACCCAGACCATATTCGGCAATACGGTCAGTCGAGGCGCTAAAATCGGTGTAGCGTTTTCCTTCGTCAAAGTTCATGTTGGCAAGCAGATGATTGGCGACACGTTTTTCCTGTGCCAATTGCGACAGCCGCGTCACCAGGGTCAATGATAAAAATCCATCACGTCCCAGCGCGATCGTACGATAGTTGACGAAGTCCGCATCGCTTGGTGCATCGCCTTTATTGCGGACGGTGGCTGACCAGTAAAGCCGATGGGTACTGGTGTCATAATTTGGCAGCTCGGCCCAGCCGGAAACTTCCAGTTCAGGAATGCCACGCTCCTTACGTGCCGTATTCGCGTGTTCGGTGCCTTGCTGCAGACTTTGCAGCATATCCTCGGCCTTCCAATGGCTGGCATCGTCGTCACGAACGTAGCCATCCTGTTGTAGCGCAATTTGTGCGAACCACTCCGATTTTCCGTCTAGTGGAACCACCAGGCCCAACAAGGATTTTTCATCGACAACGTTGCCCATCGCATTCAGATAACGGGCCGCAGCAGCGGCAGGAACAAAGCCGGTGTTCTGCGGCAGCGAGAAATTAGCCTGGTCTTTGAGGCGTATATTTTCCGGCCCTTTGATCAGCACTTTCACTGCTTCTTCTTGCGCGAGCTGGATTTCTTTTTTTGCTGCGTCAGTTTGTGCGAGTAGTGGTGTTGAGAACACCAAGGCAGCGAGCAGGCACAAATATTTTTTGGAAAGAATCATGACGTCTTTATATTTTTTTCAATTGAGTCGATAACTTGTGGATGTATTTTTATTCTCTTGACTGCTTCAATGACTTCGAATTTTCTGTCGACCCTTGATGCGAGCGACCAAGAATGTAACATTTAAATGTAAAAAATAGTGAAGATGCATGCTGCGTTTTTCACGCAGTAAAGACATCATTCGTAGTATGTTTTCTTTGCGTGTGGAGAGGTATTTGGGTGAGCAACATGAACTGTTCGTGATGGTGATGGTGATGGCGTTCCGTCAATTGAATTTTCTTTAATTTTTTTCTTTGTTGTCGATGGTGGGTTTTCTTCGGACGAAGAAGCCGAGGCGGCCCGGGGCGAGGCCAAAGAAAGCCAGCTAGTCCGCAGAAAACCCACCATCGGCAACCAAAAAAGTGACGCCACGACTTTTTACCGAAACAGGATGACGATGAGTGACGATACAATTTCACCTATGACAAAACAAACAACATCCACTTCGGAGCCGGTGATGACAAGTCCCGATCCAGTACGTCAGCGCCTGTTACTGTTTTTGGTCACCGGCGCCTTGTTCATGGAAATTCTCGACGGCGCCATCATTGCCCCGGCACTGCCGGCAATGGCGCGTGTTTTTGGTACCACTGCACTCGAACTCAACATCGGCATCAGTGCCTATATGCTCGCTGTCGGCATTTTTGTGCCCGCCAGTGGCTGGATTGCCGAGCGTTTTGGCACACGCCGCATTTTCATGCTGGCCCTCGTTCTGTTCATGATCAGTTCGGCCCTGTGTGGCGTGTCACAAACGCTGGAGGAATTCGTTGCGCTGCGCATCTTGCAAGGCTTCAGCGGTGCGCTGATGGTGCCGGTCGGACGCCTGGTGATTTTTAAATACACGCCGCAGGACAAACTGATGGCGGCCATGTCTTCGCTGGTCTGGCCGGCACTGGTGGCACCCGTCATTGGGCCGCCGCTCGGTGGCTTCATTACCCAACACATCGGCTGGCATTGGATTTTTTTCCTGAATGTGCCATTGGGTGTGATCGCACTGGTGGCCGCACGGCTCCTGGTGCCGAAAATCAAGGCCGAGGTGGTGCGCAAGTTCGATTGGTCGGGCTTTTTGATGTGCGGCACTGGCACGTTTTCGTTGTTGCTGGGATTGGAGTGGCTCACGCAAGCGATCGATCTGGTCAGTGTTGCGCTGATGATGGCCGGTGTGGTTCTGTTGACGATTGCGGTGCGACACTTCCGTCGCAGCAGTGCGCCGATGTTGAATCTGTCGGTGTTCAGTGTGCGCACTTTCCGCGCTGCCATGCTGGGTGGTTCCTTGTCGCGCATGGCCATCGGCAGCGCGCCATTTCTTCTGACCTTGATGTTCCAGCTGGGCTTCGGTTTTGATGCCTTTCACGCCGGTCTGCTGGTGCTTGCCGTGTTCGCCGGCAATCTGTTGATGAAGACAGCGACCACGCCAGTGTTGCGGCGTTTCGGCTATCGTCGCGTGTTGCTGTGGAATGGTGTGCTGTGCGCGCTCAGCTTGTTGAGCTGCGCGTTGTTGCAAGCGTCCACGCCGATGCTGTTGATGGTGATCGTCTTGGTGGCCGGAGGCATGACACGTTCCATGCAATTCACCTCGATCAGTACCATCAGTTTTTCAGATATTCCCAAGCCGATGATGGCCGATGCCAATGGTCTATTTAATACCATTAGTCAGTTGACCATGGCCGCCGGTATTACGCTGGCGGCGATGTTTGTGCGCGCCGGCCACGCTATTGCCGAATTCGGCGGCGCGGCATCGGTGGCCAATGGCTATCGTATTGCGTTTGTGTTTCTGGCGGTGATCGTGTTGTGCAGCCTGATTGAAATCAGGGCCATGCCAGCCGGTGCGGGAGATCATTTTATCGCCCGCAAGTGAGGTCGTGCTGCCAGTCGTTGTTCAGTCGCTGGCAGGCACGACCGGAATCGCTTCGATGGCCCAGGATTTCACTTCGCGGCGGGCCGGGCTTGGCACTGCGCAAGCGGTGCGGCCGGTGTAGTCGGCCGCAATTTTGGCTTCATCGATTTGCCAGCCGCGCTGTGCCAGTTCCTTGATGCGTCGGCGGAAGGCGATCTGCAACGCATCCGATTTCACCGACACTTCCTGTTGCCATGCATCTGGCACGCGTTCCGGGCGGACGTTTTTGAGTACCGCATGATCTTGTTCGAAGATGCGATTGTTACGTGCGATGACATTGCGATCAAACAGCGGCGAGCGGAAAAAGCTGCGCCCCATCATCCACCAGGTGCGAGTCTGGTTGGGGCCGATCGGCACATGCGCCGACACAATATAAATCTTCCAGTCGGCACGCGGCGACAGCGCCAGCGTGGCACATGGTCCAGACAGATGAAAGCCCGGTTGGGTAGCCACCTCGATGAATGCGCCGGTCGGCCGGGGAAACGGCCAGCCCTTGCGCACAGGGCGACGCATGGTCATCAAGGCTTGTCCGCTCCAGTCATCGGTGTGGGTTTCAAATGAAGCCATTTCAGGATGCTCGGGGTCGCCAAACGTGGTGCCATGGACAAACGGTGCATGGGCAAAGTCGAGGCCATTCTCCATCACCCGATCCCAACTTGCGTCCCAGTCGAAGTGGCCGCGTACCACGCGAATGTCGGGCGAATCGACCCAGTCCAGTGATGGCAGCGGCGCCCGTTCTGCTTCCGGTAGGTCGCCCAGAAACGCCCAGATCCAGCCATAGCGTTCCAGCGTCGGATAGGCGTCGACCCGGGCTTTGGCCGGGATGCGCAAATCGGGTTGTGCCGGGATAGCGGTACAGATGCCATCGCCGCCAAAGCGCCAGCCATGATAAGGACATTGCACTTCGCCGCCGATCTTGTTGCCGGCCGAGAGTGCGCCACCGCGATGGACGCAGATGTCGGAGAGCAGATGCACCGCGCCGGCCTGATCCCGAAATGCTACGAACGGCTGGCCGAGCAGGCGCACCGGCAACAGTTGATCGTGCAATTGCGCAGAAGGGGCGACGACGTACCAGAGGTTTTTCAGCATACGAGGCAGACAGTAAAGATAGATTCGACGCGCGCATGGAGCGCTGACCGGGCAGACACGCAATGCCTGAACAGGCTTGTATGCAGGCATTATCGCCAGGTTTTGGATGGCGCGCTGTTCTTTACAGGTGTTGCTGCAAAAACGCGATAATTTCCTGTGTCATTTTCAGATGGATGGCATTCCGGTCAACGCCCGGCGCATCCTGGCAAACCAGTGCATTCAACTTTGCCACTGCGTCCGGACAGGGATCGATGAAGACGAAATGGTTACCTGGAACCCGTGGCATGAAGCTGGCCTGCGGCAGTCCCGCCGCGACCACATCGACATTGGTGGCCTGATTAAGATAGCTGCCATCCTGCGGTGCATAGATGAGTGACGGTAGAGCAATATTTTGCAAACTGGATCGGTCGAACATCACCGCCAAGGGGTCCAGCAATACCAGCGCTTTGAGGCGCGGTTCACGATCCGGCTGCCAATTGGCGAGCGTTAGCACATTCGCGGCAGGTGTAGTTGCAGCGCTTGCGGTCGGACACGATGCCGGATCGTGGTGGCTGGCACAATATTGTGCTGCGTGCGCGAAGTTGGGTTGCGCTCCCGCCAGAATCAAGGCGGTGTAGCCGCCGGCGGAATGGCCGATCATGCCGATACGGTCCTGGTCTGCAATCGATGTAAATCTGGCATCGTTGAGCACGGCAGCCAATGCTTGCTTGGCCTGTCTGGGACGGTTGACCAGGATTTCTGCCTGCGATTTCGCCAGCGGCGCGCCTGACGCATCGCCCACGTGAGTGGGTAGAACGACAATGAATCCGGCTTGTGCCAGGGCCGTGGCCAGCATGCGGTGGCTCATGGGCCCACCTTGACGGCCATGCGACAGCAGGATCACGGGAAAGCGCATGCCCGACACCGCAGCGGCATCGCGTGAGGCATTGATGTCGAATGGACCTGCATGCCAGGCTCGCAAGGGATCCTGCGTCGGGTAGAACACCACCACCTGAAATGCCGCTACCGGGTCCGCGACCATCATTGTGCTGACAGCGGCGGTGTAGCGGATGTCCTCCGCATGGACGGGGCCGAGCATGGCAAGGCAAGCGATCAACGCGCCAAGGGCAGGTTGTCTAAACCAGCGTAGAATTTTTTTTGTCATGTTTGTATTGTCGAAGGTCGAAGCAAATCAAAGCAATGCCAGCCAGCGCATTTTAACGCCAATCGGCGTCGCAACGGCGGTTTGGGGAGGGCGTCAGCGCGACTTTGCCAGACACTGCATAATGCCCGACATCAAGCCTATTCTGACCATGCCGCTGTTACCGCAGTGGTGGCCGGCGCCTTAGCCCTACTGCGCATCGTGCAGCGATTTCCATACCAGACCATGTCCACATCCAACCAGACCAAACGTCCACTTGTCATCGCTGCCGTGATGGCATCAATGGCCATGGTGGCACTCGAAGCCACCATTGTTGCCACTGCCATGCCGCAAATCGTCACCGATCTCGGCGGCCTGCAGCTGTATAGCTGGGTGTTCGCATCGTTCCTGCTGGCACAGACGGCAATGACGGTGGTGTTCGGGAAACTGTCCGATCTCTATGGCCGCAAGCCGGTCATGCTGGCCGGGATTGCCATTTTTGTCCTCGGTTCGGTGCTGGCCGGGTTTGCCTGGTCGATGCCGGCGATGATCGTATTCCGCCTGATCCAGGGTGTCGGTGCTGGTGCTATTCAACCGGTGGCCATGACCATCGTCGCCGACCTCTACCCGGCGCGCGAGCGCGGCAAGGTGCAGGGCTATCTGGCCAGCGTCTGGGCGATTTCTGCGGTGTTGGGGCCGATGGTGGGCAGTCTGATCATTCACGACATGTCGTGGGCCTGGATTTTCTGGCTGAATGTGCCCATCGGCCTGGCCGCTGCGGTCGGCTTCATGCTGTTTCTGCGCGAAGGCGCACGGCAAAGCAAACCTGCACTCGATATTCCCGGAGCCGTTTTGTTTACTGCGGCAATTGGTGCGCTGATGCTGGCGCTGACCGATGCTGGTACCTCCAATGGCGGACGTGCCTTGTTCGAGTTGGCGATCTGCGCTGTTTGCGCCGTCTTGTTCGTTTGGCAGGAACGGCGCGCGGTTGATCCGATGATGTCGTTCAGCATATGGGGCCGCCGTCCGATTGCTGCTTCGAATTGCGCGACTGTCTTTGTCGGCATGGCAATGATGGGATTGACCACGTTCCTGCCAATGTATGTGCAAGGTGTATTGCATCGGACACCGGTGGTGGCCGGTCTGGCGTTGACCATGATGATGGTGGGCTGGCCGCTGGGTGCGACGCTATCGGCGAAGTCACTGCATCGCTTCGGCTTGCGGCAATTGATGGTCTTCGGCAGTGCTGTGGTGCCGCTGGGCGCGGTGTGCTTTGTGTTGCTCACACCGGAGAGTTCGCCTGTCCTGGCCGGTATTGGTTCGCTGATCATGGGCCTGGGTATGGGCATTGCCAGCATCAGTTCACTGGTGCTGATCCAGGAAATCGTCGAGCCGGCGCAGCGCGGCAGTGCCACCGCGTCGAATCTGTTTTCACGCAATCTGGGCAATACGCTGGGCGCTACGCTGTTCGGTGCGGTGCTTAACTATGGACTCGCGCATACCTCGGATACTGTGAAAATCACCGCCGACCAGATCAAGCAATTACTCGACAGCGAAGTCAGCGGCGCGGTACAGAATGTACAGGTGCAACTGGCCTTGCATCAATCGCTGCATGTGACGTTTTGGGTCATGTTCCTGATCACCGTTGCGGTGTTGCTGGCGGCCTTGCTGGTGCCGTCAATTGCCCTGCGGCGCACGGTGCAGGTGTCGGCGCATGATGCGCTTTGATGTACCAGCCCAAGGCTGGGCCACCGCGGCGATAAAAGCGTAGGTCGATCCGATATTTTGTGCAAGTATTCTTGCATCAGGCCAGTGTGCCTGGCCAACCAAGGGGGGAAATATGCGAACGATAATGGCGTTACTGGCATTGATTGCCGCGCTACAGTTTCAATCTGCAGATGCCGCCGACTTTTCCTTGCCTGCGGGCTTCAAGACGCAGACTATCGCCACCAACGGTGCGCGCATGTATGTCAGGGTTGGCGGTCACGGACCGGCGGTCGTGCTGTTGCATGGTTATGGCGAGACCGGCGACATGTGGTCGCCGCTGGCGGCCAGGTTGTCCAAGCGGCACACCGTGATCGTACCGGATCTGCGCGGCATGGGTTTGTCGGATCATCCCGCCGGCGGTTACGACAAGAAAAATCAGGCAGTCGATATCAAAGGGGTGCTCGATGCACTCGATATCGGCAAGGTCGATGTGGTCGCCCACGATATCGGCAATATGGTGGCTTATGCGTTCGCGGCACAATACCCGCAACGGGTTACCAAGCTGGTGCTCATGGATGCGCCGTTGCCTGGTATCGGTCCTTGGGAAGAAATCCTGAAGAGTCCCTTGTTGTGGCATTTTCGTTTCGGCGGCCCGGACATGGAGCGCCTGGTGAAGGGGCGTGAACGGATTTATCTGGATCGTTTCTGGAATGAATTCTCGGCCGATCCCAAGCAATTTGATGAAGCCTCGCGACGCCACTATGCCAAATTCTATGCGCTGCCGGGTGCCATGCATTCCGGCTTCGCACAATTTCACGCCTTCGATCAGGACGCCATCGATAACAAGGCATTTCTCGCTCAGGGCAAGCTGACCATGCCGGTGTTGGCCATTGGTGGCGAAAAGTCGTTTGGTACCACGATGGCGACCGTGGCGCGGTTTGCCGCCAGCGACGTCCATGGTGCGGTGGTGCCGAACGCTGGCCATTGGTTGATGGAAGAGCAACCGCAGGCGAGCGTCGCGGTGATCATGGCGTTTCTATAATGAATCGCATGCCTGGCCATTCGTATTGTGCAACCGCCGTTAACTGTCGATGGCGGCTGGCACTGCAAGACGCTTGTTGTCGTCGTCAGACAAGTGCACCGGAAGTTCGACGGTGAAGATGGTCCCGGACTCCTTGCTTGAGGTGACCTTGATGCCGCCGCCGTGGGCGACTGCGACTTCACGCGCAATAAATAATCCTAGTCCCAGACTGGTGCGCGGCCGGCCATCATTGCCGGCGTCGGTGGGCAACTGTACCAGTGGTTTGAAGATCGATTGCAGTGCGGCCAGCGGAATCTTGTCACCGTAATTCTTGACGTTGACAATGACGCTGTCGCCACTGCGCTGTGCATTGATGCTGACTGGCCGGTTCGGTGTGCCGTATTGCGCCGCATTAGAGAGTAGATTGGAAAACAGCTGATGCAAACGCACGGGATCGAACCATCCCTGCATGTCACCGTCGGCGTGCAGTTCAAATTGCATCTCAGGATGGCTAATGGCCGCCTCTTCGCGCACCGAACGAAACAGTTCCAGCAGGTCGGTTGGCTCGCGTAGGGTCGGCATGCCGCTGCCCATTTGGGTGCGGGTATAGCCGAGCAGATCATTGACCATGCAATTCATCATCTTGGAACTACGTTTGACGCGCGCGCCGAGTTCGATGATCTGCTCGAGTTCCAGGTTGCCGCGCATCAGCAGATCACCTGCCAGTCCCATATTGTTGAGCGGCGCACGCAGATCATGCCCGAGTACCGCCAGGAACAATTCGCGGGTATGTGCAGCAAGCTCCGAAAAGGTGATGATTGCCTCGCTCTGGGCCTGATCGATCGCCTCATTGAAGCGTACCATCTGTTGTATGGTTTGGTCCGACATGGCGCCAACCTGTTGCAACCACAGACGTAATACCGTGGCGCGCAGCGCCCGGTATTCCGCGCTGACCTGCAACAGCGAAAAATCTCCTGCCTGGCGTAAAGCACCATGGATCGAAGCGGCGCTTTGCTGCGAAAACAGTACCGTTGGCGCTTGCCCCTGTGACTTCAGTTGCTGCTGTTGCGGATTTTGCAGCGTTTCAATGTCGGTCTCAATGGCTTGCAGAATCAGCTTGACGTGGCCGCGCAAGACCAGATCCGGTTTTTCACTATCCTGGCCGGATAAGGTTTGGGCAAAAACCTCCCATTCGGTCAGAATGTCGTCCATATGCGTGGCAATGAAGTCGTGCAGTTTCATGGCTGATTTTTTGTGGGCAATCTGTTCAAAGAAGAAAAAAGTCCTCGACGCGCCAGACCAAGGCGCATTTAACAATTCTGCGATGCTTGTCAAGTTGGCTTGCGGGAGAGCTGAATCCAGGGTTGTGTGCTCCGAGTCACACGCAGGATGGCTGGCTTCAATGCATTTGAACCAATCGGCGGGTACAAAAGGCTGCCGTTGATTCACAAATAAGGTGAGGTTTGTCGTTGCTTGAATGCGCCGCCGCGTAGGCGACCACGCCACAGTGTACGTCAGTTCACTATTTTGCGTCGGCTTTTCGGCGCTGGCAGCAAACCGGCGGAGACAATGTGTGCGCCGCGGTCGGTGTGATGAATCGCGTCTGCTTGGAATTTTGCGAATGCCAGCAAGTCGGCGTTGCGCTTGTACTTGCTTGTATCAGTCAGGCCGTGTGGTGCGTCTGGGTAGACGATCAGACGAAACCTGGCAAGCGCAAGCGCAGCAAGAAATGCCGGGAACGGCTATTCTGTTGCATCGCAGAAAAGTGAACACAATGTCGCTTCAGTTATTTTTTTGACAATATGCAGAGATGACGTGATCGTATCGACTAACGTGTCGTGCCTGTATTGATCGTCGCGCTTGAAGTTTTGAGAAAGGCTCTCGCCATGCAAACAGTTCCTATCGATACCGTGCGGCCGCCCAAGGCAACCGATTCGCTCGGCTGTGTCGCCAGCAAATTGCATAAAAACCAAGAATTGCATGGAGGCGGCATCACGTTCTACCGCAAGCACGCAGATGGTGCGCAGACGTCGCAAGTGGTCACGCCAGCGTCGGATCGCGGTTTTCTGGTGGGCATCTCGATGTCCGAGGGACATCGCCGCAGCATCTTTCAAGGCCGGCAAACCTCGCGTCACGACTTCAGCAAAGACGCGATTTATGTACGCGATTTCTCCGAGGTTTATCGTGCTGATTTGCACGGGCCTTTCGACTTCCTGTTGTGTGAATTGCCTCGGGCGTTCCTGGAACATGTCGGTGCCGGCACGCGCAGTGCGCGCGTGGCCGGCCTCAGTACCGTGACTGGCCAGCGTGACCCGGTACTGGCACATCTGGCGCAAGCGCTGGCACCGGCACTGGCGCGGCCCGGCCAGGCCAGCATGTTGTTTGTTGACCAGTTGGGTACCGCCATCGGGACTTATCTGATTGATCACTATGGCGGTGGTGCCGTGGCTACGCAGGGCAAGCGGGTAGGATTGTCGCGCCTGCATGAGCAGCGCGCCAAAGCCTTGCTGATGAGCAAAGCCAAAGGCAATATTTCGATTGCCGAGATTGCCAGCCAATGCACTATGTCGGCCAGTTATTTCTTACGCGCATTTCGCGCCACGACCGGGCATACGCCGCACCAGTGGTTGTTGTTGCAACGCGTGCAACAGGCGCGCGAACTATTGCTGCATTCCGATCAGGCACTGGCCGAGATTGCCATCGCCTGCCATTTTTCTGATCAGAGCCACTTCAGCCGTGTGTTCTCCCAATTGATGGGGACCACACCGGGCAACTGGCGTCGCCACGCACGCGGTTGAGTTGCTGCGGCTATCATGCCGCTGCCGTCTCAGTGCGGCGGCTCTTCTTTCTTGGGTGGTGTCGTGCCGGTGATCTTGGGAATGCATTCGGATCGGAACCATGCGACTGTGAGCGGTTCGCCCGATAATTTCCGTTTGATTGCCGGCACCAGTTGTTCGCCGATCAGCATACCAAGCAAGCCCAGCAGCGCAATCACGGGCGGCGCCGGTGAGCGGATCGCCAGCAGCGAATAGACCAGGCCAGCGAGTACGCCCATGAGCAGGGAAATCAGGTAGGGATTCATTGTGTGTTCCTGAAAAAGATCAGCCCGCCAGCCAATGCTGCAGCAGCGGCAATAAAGGCTCGCCAATGACCATGCCCAGCAGGCCGATCAGGGCAATGCCAGGTGGTGCCGGTGAACGCACTTTACATAGCGCATACAGGAGGCCGATCAACACACCGGCGCCGAGCGACAATAAATAAGTAGACATAGCTTTCTATCGTGAGATAGCGACAGAGTCGGAAGATATTGCACGGCCTGTGCCGCATGTCCGCACAGCGGCACGTCAGCACAGGCAGATTCGCAATTACTTGGCGGGAATCGGTGCGAGCGTCTTGTGATTGCCGATGTCGCGTGCCGGTGCCTTATGCACCATGGTGTACGCGTAGTCGACACCCATGCCGTAAGCACCCGAATGTTCGCGCACGATATCCATGACTGCGTTATAGGATTCCTTGCGCGCCCAGTCGCGTTGCCATTCCAGCATTACTTGTTGCCAGGTCACTGGAATCACGCCAGCCTGGATCATGCGCTGCATGGCATAGTCATGTGCTTCCTTCGACGTGCCGCCGGAGGCATCGGCCACCATGTAGATTTCATAATCGCCTTCGGCCATCGCGCACAGCGAGAAGCTGTTGTTGCAGACTTCGGTCCACAAGCCAGAGACCACGATTTTTTTCTTGCCGTTGGCTGCCAGTGCGTCGCGTACTTTCTGGTCGTCCCAGGAATTCATCGACGACCGTTCCAGGATGTCGGCGTCAGGGAACACGTTGAGCAACTCCGGATAGGTATGGCCCGAGAAGCTTTCGGTTTCCACCGTAGTGATGATGGTCGGAATGCCAAACACCTTGGCGGCCTTGGCCAGCGCCACGGTATTGTTCTTGAGCACCTGGCGGTCCATCGACTGCACGCCGAATGCCATTTGCGGTTGTTGATCGATGAAGATCATCTGGCAATTGGTTGGTGTCAATACTTCAAGTTTTGGGTTCGTCATGTTGGTTCCTTTTACGGTTTGGGAGAATGTCTGTGCGCCTTACGGCAGGTGCCAATGTCAATCAGGCAAAAAATACGGCCCGGTAAAAAAAGCGGATGTGCTGTTAGGTGTTGGTCAGCGTTTTGTCAGTGATGCGGTGCAATCTTCACTATCGTGAGCGTAGCGGCCATCATCGGACGCATCATAGGTCGCAGCAAACCGGCTCGCCATTATCTGTTCGTATAGCTAGACGATCAGAGCGCGTTTTTGCAAACTGCTAGCATGATTTTTATGCTGTCTTCCTATCGGGTTGCCAAGACCGATGCCGATGACAGTGCCACGCATCGCCTTCTCAGGAGCTCGCCATGACATCCACGGTCACACCCGATCTGATCCTCATCAACGGAAAATTCCATACTGTCGATCGACAGAATCCAAGCGCCAGCGCAGTCGCCATCAGCAACGGAAAATTTGTCGAAGTGGGTGATGCCGCTACGGTGATGCGTCATAAGAACGTCGACACCAAGGTCATCGATCTGGGTGGGCGCACAGTGGTGCCAGGCCTGAACGATTCGCACCTGCACCTGATTCGCGGCGGTCTCAACTACAACCTGGAATTGCGCTGGGAAGGCGTGCCCTCGGTGGTTGATGCCTTGCGCATGTTGAAGACGCAGGCCGATCGGACACCGCACCCGCAATGGGTGCGCGTGGTCGGCGGCTGGACCGAATTTCAGTTTGCCGAACGACGTATGCCGACGCTGGAAGAGTTGAATCTGGCGGCCCCCGATACCCCGGTATTCGTGTTACATCTGTATGACCGCGCACTGCTCAATCGCGCTGCCTTGCGCGCGGTCGGTTATACCAAGGACACGCCGAATCCACCGGGCGGCGAAATCCAGCGTGACCAGGCTGGCAATCCAACCGGCATGCTGATTGCCCGTCCCAATGCCATGATTTTGTATGCGACGCTAGCCAAAGGGCCGACGCTGCCGCTCGAATATCAGGTCAACTCCACCCGTCAGTTCATGCGCGAACTCAATCGCCTGGGATTGACCAGCGCCATCGATGCCGGCGGCGGTTTCCAGAATTATCCGCAAGACTATGCGGTGGTGGATCAACTGGCCAAGGAAGGGCAGTTGACCTTGCGCATTGCCTACAATTTGTTTACCCAACATAAGGGCGCCGAACTGGAAGATTTCCAGCAATGGACCGATCTGGTTTCTCCTGGCGCAGGTGACGATTTTTACCGTCACAACGGTGCCGGTGAAATGCTGGTGTTTTCGGCCGCCGACTTTGAGGATTTCCTGGAGCCGCGTCCCGACCTCGATCCCGGCATGGAAGATGAACTGGAACGCGTGGTGCGCCATCTGGTCAGCCAGCGCTGGCCGTTCCGTTTGCATGCGACTTATGACGAATCGATCGAGCGCATGCTCAATGTCTTTGAAAAGGTCAATCGGGAGATTCCCTTCGATGGCTTGCATTGGTTGTTTGATCATGCCGAAACCATCAGCACCAAAAATATCGAACGCGTGCGCGCGCTCGGCGGCGGTATTGCGATTCAGCATCGCATGGCCTTCCAGGGTGAATATTTTGTCGAGCGCTATGGCGCCGAAGCGGCCAGCCATACACCACCGGTGGCCAAGATGCTGGAGATGGGCGTGCCGGTCGGCGGTGGCACCGATGCCACCCGCGTGGCCAGCTACAACCCGTGGACGGCGCTGTACTGGCTGGTGTCGGGACGCACCGTGGGCGGCTTGAAGTTGTATGACACTGCCGCCCGGTTGCCGCGTGAAACCGCGATCGAACTGTGGACCGCCGGTAGTGCCTGGTTCTCCAGCGAACAAGATAAAAAGGGGCGCATCAAGGCCGGGCAGTTGGCCGACATGGCGGTGCTCAGCGCCGACTTTTTCAGTGTGCACGAAGACGACATCAAGGCCATCGAATCGGTCATGACCATCGTCGGCGGCAAGGTGGTCTATGCCGATCGTGAGTTCTCGTCGCATGGACCGGCGGCGATTCCGGTGTTGCCAGACTGGTCGCCGGTGGCGTTGGTGCCGGGCCATTATCGTCCGCTCGCGAGCAGCAAAAAGACGGCGCTGCCGCATGCCTGCGCAGGTGCTTGCGGCGTGCATGGACATGGGCACGATACGGCACGCGGCTCGGCAGTGCCTGTCGCCAACTACGCCGGTTTCTGGGGGGCGCTCGGTTGCAGCTGCTTTGCTTTTTGATCTTCAGATCTTCTGAGCTTTAGACCTACTGACCCATTGCATTTCTCACATCATGACAAAAACAACTTCTTCTTTTCTATTGCCGCAGGTCGATCTCGGTTTGCTGTTCTTGCGCGTGGCTGGCAGCTGCATGATTTTTTATGTGCATGGCTTGCCAAAGGTATTGCACTACGCGCATGAATTGACGCAGATCGAAGACCCATTCGGGCTGGGACCGCATCTTAGTCTGCTGGCAGCGATTCTGGCGGAATTCATCTGCCCGATCCTGATCGCCGCCGGCTTGTTCACGCGGCTGGCCTGCCTGCCCATCATTGGCGTATTGCTAGTCGCCATGCTGGCCGTGCATCCCGACTGGAGTATCGCCGACGGCCAGTTCGGCTGGCTGCTGCTGGTGATCTTCATCTCGATTGCTATAGCTGGTCCCGGTCGTTGGCGTCTCGCCGGCAGTGGCAAGAATTGAATCCAGCGCATTCCGCATTTCCCCGCAATCTAATAAAGGAGTAACACCATGGGCACTATCACGACACGCGATGGTACAGAAATCTATTACAAGGACTGGGGCAGCGGTCAGCCCGTAATCTTCAGTCATGGTTGGCCGCTCGATGCCGACATGTGGGAATACCAGATGAACTTCCTGGCGGAAAAAGGCTATCGTGTCATCGCTTATGATCGGCGCGGTTTCGGCCGTTCGAGCCAGCCATGGGACGGCTACAACTACGACACCTTCGCCGATGACCTGGCCGAGTTGATCGAACAGCTTGATCTGAAAGAAGCGATGCTGGTCGGCTTTTCCATGGGCGGCGGCGATGTCGCCCGCTACATCGGTCGCCATGGCGTCAAGCGTTTGTCCAAAGCTGTGCTGGTTGGTGCCGTCACACCCCTGTTCATCCAGACCGACGACCATCCCGAAGGCGTGCCCAAGGTTGTCTTTGATGGTATCAAGGATGGCTTGCGCGCCGACCGTGCGCAATTTCTCAGTGACTTCAGCAGCGTGTTCTACGGCACCAACCGTCCCGATAGCAAAGTATCGGCCGGTGTCCTGACGCAGACATTGAACATCGCCTTGCTGGCTTCGCTCAAGGGCACCATCGATTGCGTGACGGCATTTTCGGAAACCGATTTCCGTGACGACATGAAGAAGTTCACCTTGCCGACCCTGGTCATCCACGGTGACGACGATCAGGTCGTGCCGCTGGCCGCCACCGGCAAGCTGGCTGCTGCTGCCGTACCGGGTTCGCAATTGAAAGTGTATGCCGGTGCGCCACATGCGCTGTGCTTTACGCACAAGGACCAGCTCAATCTGGACTTGCTGGGTTTCCTGCAAGCATGATCGACAGCAGCTTCTGTTTGAATCAGGACGGCATAGCTGAAGCTGTTTGATGGTTTGATGAATAAAAAACGCATCCTCGACCAGGATGCGTTTTTTTTATCAGTTGGCCCGTTGCAGCTTGCTCAGCGTCAAACGCAGTCCGCCATGCAACATGGTGATGTCGGGCGAGGCGTGCAAGGCGGCCAGGTATTTTTCGCGGAATTCTGGTTGGCTGGCTGCGGCCGGACCGATCAGCGCTTCTACCGCCTGGCGAAAGGCGGTGACAGTGGCATCGTCCAGCGCGACCTTGTCATCGAGTCGTTCATCGAGGCTCACCATGAATTCGGACAGACTGCGCAGCCAGGCGAAGTCGGGATGCATGGTCACCAGTTGCAGATGGGCGAACGGGTTGCCGACATCGCCAAAACTGCGCGATTGCAGATCGATCAATTGTTTATGCATCTTGCGCAGATCTTGCGCCAGCTGTTGTAGTTGCTGGCGATTGCCGGTGTCGTCGAAGTTGCTCATGCAGTCTTTCTTTTCAAGGGGGTGGCTTGCGCTCAACGGCTTCTGGCGCGGGAGATTTGCAGACGCTCAGCCGCGCGTACAAGATCGGCCAGAGTGCGTGCTTCCATTTTATCCATCACGCGGCGTTTATGTACCTTGGCGGTAATTTCACTGATGCCCAATTCGGTGGCGATCTGCTTGTTGAGCAAGCCGCCGATGGCCAGTTCCAGCACTTCGCGTTCGCGTGGCGTCAAGGTGCCCAGACGTTGGGTGGATGCCGCATGTTCGGTACTGGAAGCCAGATTGTGCTCAGCGTAGCTCAGCGCCTGTTCTACCGCTAGCAGCAGTTGATCGCTGTGTACCGGTTTGGTAAAAAATTCGCGCGCGCCGGCCTTCATCGCCTGCACGGTAATTGGAATCGTGCCATAACCGGAGAGGAAGATGACAGGAATCACCACGCCTTTTTGTTCCAGCATCCGCACCACATCGAAGCCATTTGATCCCGGCATTTTCATGTCCAGAATCAGGCAACTGGCAATCGCCGGCAGCGTGCTGGAGAAAAACTGGTTGGCCGATGCAAAACCGTGCGCGGTATAGCCGGCCGAGCCGAGCAAGTCCACCAGCGCGGCGCGGACATGGTCGTCGTCGTCGACGACATAAACTATTCTTTCCATGGTGTATTCCTGTCACTGTGTTGCACCACGAGCACGGTTCGTGCGTTGAGATGAACGCGCGACATTGAATTGCCTGCTGCAGCTGAAAAAGTGCGCCGCAAGTGCGATGCGCACGTGAACCTCATGATGTTCATCCGGCATTCATCTGGCTTGTACAAAGCTGCTTTTTTTTGTACAAAATGCGTTGGCTTGCTGGCTGGTTATATCAAACCGACAACTATCTCTTTGGATAATTAACATGGATGCCGCACAGTGCTATGTTACGGTCCATTATGCGCTCTACCGCATCAAGTACACGGCATTCCTGGAGAAGCTGAAATGAATACCTCGTCGCGCAATCTGCTACAGGCAACCGGCCTGGCATTCCTGGCCGGCTATGTGGATACGCTCGGCTTCATTGCCTTGTTTGGCTTGTTCACAGCCCATGTAACTGGCAACTTTATCTTGATCGGTGCTGCTCTGGCCGATGCCTCGCAGATGTCGATCCTGCTCAAGTTTTTGGCGTTTCCGGCCTTTATTGCCGGGGTCGCCGGCGCGCGCCTGCTGATCGTGGCGGTGCAGCGCCACAATGGCCCGGCGCTGGCACTGGCGTGGGGCTTGCAATGGCTGTTGCTGGCCGGGTTCATGGTGTGCGGCCTGCTGGCCACACCGGTAGGTTCGAGCGCATCGTCTGCTGCGATGACGGCCGGTTTGCTGGGCACCGCGGCCATGGGCGTGCATAGCGCCATGAGCCGTCTGCTGCTGGCACATCTGGCGCCGACTTCGATGATGACCGGCAATGTCACGCAACTGGTCATCGACAGCATCGATGTCTGGCGCGGCGCGGCCGATGCCGGTACCGCCGAGCGCTGCAAGAAATTCTTCTGGACCATCCTGGCGTTTGGTATTGGCTCAATCGTGGCCGCGTTTGCGTATCATGCGATCGGTTTTGCCGCGCTGGCAATGCCGCTGTTGATTTTGCTGATGCTGATCGTGATCGATCGCAGTGCGGCCGGACGTGAACTGGCGGCCTCGTGAACAAGGCGCGGCTGGAAGCATTCAGCGATGGCGTTATTGCCATTGCCATCACCATCATGGTGCTGGGACTGCAGACGCCGCGCGGTGCGGCACTGGCCGACCTGCTCAAGCTGGTGCCGCAGTTGCTGAGCTACTTGCTCAGCTTTACCTACGTCGGTATTTACTGGGTCAACCATCACCATTTGCTGCAGACGGTGAGCCGGGTCAATGGCCGGATACTGTGGGCCAATCTGCATTTGCTGTTCTGGCTGTCGCTGATTCCGTTTGTCACCAACTGGGTCGCCGAGCATCATCGCGATGCCATTCCGGTGGCCGCTTATGGCGCGGTGCTGTTGATGTGTTCGATTGCTTTTTTCCTGTTGCGGCTGACGCTGCTGGGCAGTGAGGGGCGCGATTCGCGTCTGGCCAGGAGCGCTGGCAAAGGCGTCAAGAATTCATGGTCGATCGCCTTGTACGGCTTGGCAATACCGTTGTCGTTGTGGAGTCCGTTATCAGGTAGCGCGATTTACGTGTTGTTGGCGTTGTTGTGGTTTGTGCCTGACCGTCATCTGGAAACGGCAGCGTCGCCTGACAGCGAGCGTAGCTGACCGGCAGTTGAGCGGCAGCGGCAACAGGCCGCCGGCACCGGTCATTCTTACGTATACTCTTGGCCTTGATGTGCCTCAGCCTGAAAGGCAGGCTTCTCGTCCCCTCAACAAAGGCTCAGCATGCAGCTTCAAGGCAAGCGCCACGACAGCGATACCAGCATCCACAGCGAAGCGGTGCCAGCATCGTTGAAGGTGGATCATGATGCGGCCGCACTGGCCGGTTTTGCATTTGAACTGCTGCATCAGGATGGCGTGCTGGCCACCTTGCGCGGCCGCCATGCAACGCAGGCGAGTGCCATTCTGATCGTCACGGCGGCGTCTGCCGAGGTGGCCGATGCCGCCGCTCCTTATTTGAACAACGAGTACGCATTGCGCGCGTACCTGCGCCCGGAATGGGCGCTGCTACCGCATACCAGCGTTGCCCTCAATGGCGCTATGGCACTGGTCTACGACGCCGCCGGCGTTGGCACTGCTGCACTGAGCCAGCGTCCTGCCGGTGCGCTGGAGGTCGGCGCTTTCCTGCGCCTGGCCGTCAGCATCAGTCACGCCGTGCGTCAGATGCATGAAGCAGGTGTGCTGCATCAAAATCTCAAGCCTGCCAATATGCTGATGGATGCGGCTGGTTGCTGTCGTCTGACCGGCTTCGGCGTGGCCCGGCTGAGCGCCGCCCATGTGCGACCGTTGGGGGCGGGACTGGTGCGCGGCACACCGGCGTATATGGCGCCGGAGCAGAGCGGACGTACGCAAATGGCAGTCGATGTGCGCAGTGACCTGTATGCAGTCGGCGTGAGCTTTTACGAATTGCTGACCGGAAGACTGCCCTTCCTGTCCAGTCATCCGGCCAGCGCCAATGCGTGGATACACGCGCATCTGGCGTCTGAGCCGGTGCCGCCGCACAGGGATATGCCGGGACTGCCGCCGCCACTGTCGCAACTGTTGCTCAAGCTGCTGGCCAAGAATCAGGATGAACGCTACCAGAATGCTGCCAGCCTGGAGGCCGACGTGCGCCGCTGTCAGCAGGAATGGCTCAGCCATGCGCTGATTACGCCATTCCCGCTGGGACAGGATGGTATGCCAGTGGTGCACCGGGTGACGCGCCTGCATGGACGGCAGGTGCCGATGGCGGCGTTGCTGGCCGAGTTTGCCCGGGTGACCGAGCACGGTATTGCTGCTCTGGTGGTGGTGCATGGCGTCTCGGGGGTCGGCAAGTCTGCGTTGGTGGCGCATTTTTTGCAGCATCCGCAATTGCAAGGCGCAGCGGTGGCTACTGCCAAGGTGGATCAGTTTGCCGGCACGGCGCCTTATGTGGCGCTGGCCGACGCCATGCGCAGCCTGGTCGCGCAGATCCGCAAGCAGGGCGGGCAAGACGCCGAGTTCTGGCGTGAACGACTGCAACGCGGTCTGGCTGGCGATGCCGGGCAGGCATTTGAGCTGGTGCCCGAACTGGCCTTGTTGATTGACCCCTGCGATTGTGTCGAAGCGACGCCGGTGGCGGAGGCTCCCGGCCATCTGACACTGACAGTGTTGCGCCTGCTGCAACTGTTCGCGGTGCCCGAACGACCGTTGGTATTGAGCATTGATGACGTGCAATGGCTGGACGCTGCCAGCCTGCAATTGCTCGACAGTTTGCTGGAGATGACGCGCGCTTTGCCGTTGCTGCTGCTGCTGACTTGCCGTAGCGAACCGCAGCAGGCGGCGCTACCAACGGCGCTGGCGCAATTGCAGCGGCGTGCCGCGCATGCCAGCGTGTTGGCGTTGACGCCGCTCGACACCACGGCGCTGGCAGACTTGCTGGCCGAGGCCATGCGTACTGAGCGTGCCAACGTGACCACGTTAGCGCAACTGGTCTACCAAAAGACCGCAGGCAATCCTTATTTTGTGCAGCAATTCATGCAGACCATTGCCGACCAGGGACTGATCGTGCGTGATCGCGCCGGCGTGTGGCAGATGCATCTGGCCGATATCGGTAGCCGGCACTACACCGCGAATGTGGCGGACCTGTTATTGGCTCGGCTCACGCGTTTGTCAGCGTCAACGCAGCGCGTGCTGGGAGGCTTGTCGTGCCTCGGTCGCAGCGGCAGTACCGGCATGCTGTGCACCTTGTATGCCATGAGCGGGCAGCAGATGGAGGAAGCCTTGACCGCTGCGATTGAGGCCGATGTGCTGGCGGTGACGCCGTACGGTTATGTGTTCACCCATGACCGTTTACAGGAAGCTGCCTATGCCGCATTGCCTCCGCTCGCGCGCCAACAATTGCATGTGCAACTGGGGCAGATGATGGCGCAGGCGGCACGCCAGAGCGAACGCGACGACATCCTGTTTGGCGCCATGGAACATTTTAAAAATGGCGCTGACGTGCTCACAGGCGAACTTGCGCTGCAAGTGGTTGAACTGGCCTTGCTGGCAGCGCGCAAGTCGCGGCGCTCGTGCGCCCATGGATCGGCGCTGTCGTATCTGCAGATGGCGCGCAAACTGCTGACGCAACGTAGCGATGCAGTGGCGCAGCAACTGACGCTGGAACTCGATTGCGAGCGCGCGCATGGCGAATTTTTTAGTGGCAATCTGGACGCCGCAGCCAGCTTGATTCCGCAACTTCAGCACGCAGTACAAGCGCGTCTGATGCGCGCGCAACTGGCGCGCTTGGCGGTCGATATTGCGGTGCGCCGTGGTGACTATGGCAAGGCCGTGGCGATTGCGCTGGAGGCATTGCGCGGCTTCGGCATCGACATGGCAGCAGTGCCGTCGGACGCCGATTGTGAACAGGCGTATGCGGCACTTTGCCAGCAACTGCAGGGACATTGGCGCGCGCAGTTGCATGACCTGCCGCAGCAGAGCGATGCTGATCTGGCCGCGGTCATGTCGCTGCTGTCGAGTCTGCTACCGGCGGCCAGTTTTCATTCACCGCGCTTGTTGTTTCTGCAGTTGTGCCGCACGCTGCAACTGAGTCTGGTGCATGGCATGTGCGGCGAGGCCAGTGTTGCGCTGGCCTGGCTGGGTGTGATGGTATGCGAGCGCTATGGCGACTATGCCAAAGGTTTCGAGTTCGGCATTGCGGCCCGTGCGCTGCTGGAACAGCATGGCTACCGCGCCTATGCGGCGCAGATTTTACTGGCGCTGGACCAGTTGGCCGTGTGGACGCAACCGTTGGCATTTTCGCTCGATTGTGCCCAGGCCGGTTTTGATGCGGCGCTGGCCGTCGGTGACCTGACCATGGCTTGTTTTGAGAGTTGTCATCGCACCTGCATGTTGTTGGTCCGCGGCGACCGCCTCGATACGGTCGCCGCAGAAATCAGTCGCGCCCGTGCGTTCGTGGCACGCGCTGATTTCAAGGACGTGGAAGCCATCCTGCTGGTGCAGCAACAGTTTGTTGATTACTTGCGCGGCTTGCCTGAGGCCTTGCCGTTAAGTTCCAGCGCCAGTGATGCCAGCGGCATGGCGACGCTGCAGTTCTGGCATTGGCTCTATCTCGCCATGGCGCAGTTTCTGGATGGCGACCTACTGCGTGCGCATGCCAGCCTGGAACAAGCCGGTGCCTTGGCCTGGTCGGCACCGGCCCATATCCATTTGCTGGAATATCATTTATTGCGCGTATTGACGCTGTGCGCCATTCCCATTGCTGCCGCGCAGGAAGCCGCGCAGCGTGCCCGCATTGCGGCCCATGCAGCGCCGCTGGCGGCCTGGGCGGAAGCCAACCCAAGCACCTTCGCCGACAAGCACGCCCTGGCGCAGGCAGCGATTCTGCAACGCGCTGGTGAAGTGGTGGGCGCTTTGCGTTTCTACGAACAGGCAATCGAGCATGCCGAACGTCATGGTTTTTACCACTATGCGGCGATGGCCAATGAAATGGCGGCAGCGCTATGCCAGCGCGGTGGCCATGGCAGCGGCGCACGTGCGCATTGGCAGGCCGCCATCGACGGCTATCGACGCTGGGGAGCTTTGCGCAAGGTGGCGCAACTGCAAGCACAGATGCCGTTGCGGCGGCCCTTGCCAGGTAACCTCAGTCAAGACACGGTGAGCATTGTCGAGACTGCTGAAATCCGCAATCTCGACTGTGTGATCCGGGCCATGCGTGCGTTGTCGGAAGAAATCCAGGCGGCGCCGCTGGTGCGCTCCCTGATGACGATTGCATTGGAACACTCCAGCGCACAACGCGCGCTGCTAGTACGCATGGATGATGTCACGCTGATGCTGCAGGCGCGCGCAGTGCTGACCGAGCAGGGCACGGTGGTTGACCTGGAGCAACTGCCTGCCAGCGAACTTGATGTGCCGCTGTCGATGCTGTTTGCGGTCATGCGCACGCAGCAGGTGGTGATAGTGGAGGCTGGGCCGCGCAGTGCGCCATTCAACGCCGATCCCTATTTGCTCAAGCAGCCGCGTTGTCATGCGATTTGTATTCCCATGCTCAAGCAGGCACGCATGGTCGGCATGTTGTATCTGGAAAACCGTCTGGTGGCCGATGCCTTTACCGGCGAACAGGTCAAGGTATTGTCCTTGCTGGCAGCACAGGCGGCGGTGTCGCTGGAGACCGCATCGTTGTACGCCGCACTGCAGGAAGAAAACCGCCAGCGGCGGCAAGCCGAGCAGGTCGCGCGTGAGAGCCGCGCCACCTTGCTGCTGGCAGAGCAGATCAATCGTAGCGGTAGCTGGGTGCGGGATCAGGAAGCCGGTACCCTGACTTGTTCGCCGGAGTTCTGCCGCCTGTTCGGGTTTGACCCGGCGCAAGCGCAGGTCACGCTGGATGCGGTCCTGCAACGGATTCATAGCGACGACCGGGCGCGTGTCATGGCCGCCATCGAGGGCAGCGCGGCTAACCGCCATGCGATTCAAATCGAGTACCGGATTATCGATGATGCCGGTAAAGTGCATTATCTAGCCGGTGCCGGTGAGCCGCTCGGCACGGTTGGCAAGCTGATGTATGTCGGCACCACCATCGATATCACCGCCCGCCGCGAAGCTGAAAATGCCTTGCATCGGGCGCATGCAGAACTGGCACGGGTAGCACGCGTGACCACGGTCGGCCAATTGACCTCGTCGATAGCGCACGAAGTCAACCAGCCGCTCATGTCGATTTCTTCTCATGCCGGTGCCAGTCTGCGCTGGCTTGATCGTGATCCGCCCCAGCTCGATCGGGTGCGCAGCGGTTTGCAGGAAATTGCCGACCAGAGCCAGCGCGCCGGCGCCATCATCGGCGCACTGCGTGCGCTCACCAGCAAGGGAGAGCAAGTGCTGGCACCGCTCGACCTGCATGCGACGATACGGCATATTGCCGCACTCTCGCGCAGCGAACTGGAACGTCACGATGTGGCGCTGGAGTTGGTATTGCATGCAGTCAGCGGCTGGATCAACGGCGACGCCGTGCAGTTGCAGCAGGTATTGCTCAACGTGGTGGTCAATGCGATTGAAGCGATGTCCGACGTGACCGGCCGCGAGCGCCGTCTGCGCATCGCCACCGACACTGAACAGAACCAGATTGTGGTGCGCGTCGATGATTCTGGTGGCGGCATCGACTGCGTTGGTGCGGCGCGTATGTTCGAGCCGTATTTCACGACCAAGAACGATGGCATGGGCATGGGTTTGGCGATCTGCAGCGCGATCATTGCGGCGCATGGCGGCAGCATTCGCGCCGAGCCGCATCAGCCGCATGGCTGCAGCGTGCTGTTTGGCCTGCCGGAGTTGCCCACATGAAGACGCTGCTGGGTGGAGGTAAGTGATGCAGCAAGAACGGCGACAGAGCGTGCGGCAACAGGTGTTTGTGGTCGACGACAATCACGCGGTGCGACACGCCTATTGCAACCTGCTCGATGCAGCCGGTTATTCGGCACAGGCATTCGCTTCGGCGGAGGCGTTTTTTCAGACGCCGTTGCCGGACTTGCCGGTGTGTCTGATCCTGGACATGCACATGCCGCAGATTGGCGGTCTGGAGGTCGCCGCCGAGCTGGCGCGTAGGGGGCAATACATGCCGATCATTTTTGTTACGGCATTTGTGTCGGTGGCGTTGGCGGTGCAGGCGTTCGAGGTCGGTGCGCTGCAGTTCCTGACCAAGCCGGTCGAGTCCGACACCTTGCTGCGCGCGGTGAACGAGGCGCTGCTGCTGGCCGAGCAGAATTTTCAACAACGCCAGTGGCGTTAGGTATAGCGCTGACGCACTGTTATACTCGTTCGGGAGCCAGTTAAACCCAAAAGAGCTTCATCGACACGATGAAAGAAAAACCATGAAATTATTTACGGCGACGCAAAAAATTCTCCGCAGCGCGCTCCTGCTCGTCGCCGTTAGTGTGTCTCTTAGCGCTTGCGAGACCACCGAAATCAATACCCGTTCCGCCACCACGCTGCCGATCAAGGTTGGCAAGGTGCTGGTCATCTACGAGATGGGCAATCTGGACAAGCATATCGCGCCGACCGCAGTCGAGGTACCGGCCGAGGGCAAGGTGCGCATGGCTGAGTCGCTCGGTAAAGCTGTGCAGCAAAGGATTCCAGCCGGTCTGGAAACCAAGGGTATTGCGACGGAGTTTGTTTTGCTGACAGACGACAAGGCACAACCGCCTGCCAATACCAGTGCCACCCACACGGTCCGGATTCGTGCGTACAAAGATGTCCAGGTATGCAAGGAAAACGGCATGTGCACCCATCGCTTGTCGGTGCGCGCCAGCGTCTTGCGCACTGGCAGTGGCGCGGTATTGTGGTCGACCGAGTTTGAGGAGCCGGCAATGTCGCCGCTGGCCATTGACTCGCGCCGGTTTGAGTCGCTGGCCCAGAACATTCTTTATTCGGTGTCGTGGGTGTTGCGCTCAGCACCCTAGACCCGCGACGTCCACAGCGTTCACCTGCGAACTTGAGCACTCTGGTGTAGGCTGTCGGCTCGTCAACATTCGCAGCAAAGGAATCGCAATGAACACAAACAAGGTAGCCCTGATCATCGGTGGCGGTAGTGGCATGGGTGCGGCGGCAGCGCAGCGGCTGGCGGCTGACGGTTTTGCCATTGGTATTCTGTCGTCTTCGGGTAAAGGTGAGGCCCTGGCCAATAGTCTTGGCGGTGTCGGTGTGACCGGCTCCAACCGTTCCTCTGCGGATCTGCAACGTGTCGTCGATGCATGCGTGGCACGCTGGGGACGGATTGACGTGCTGGTCAATAGTGCCGGTCATGGCCCCAAGGGCAAGGTGCTGGAATTGAGCGATGAAGAATGGCTGCTCGGCATGGAAGTCTATCTGATGAATGTGGTGCGCAGCGCGCGCGTGGTGACACCGTTGATGCAGCAGCAGGGCGGCGGCGGCATCATCAATATTTCCAGTTTTTCAGCAGTGGAGCCATCGCAGTCGTTTCCAACTTCGAGTGTGTTTCGTGCTGGTCTGGCGGCATACACCAAACTGTTTGCCGATAAATACGCCGCAGAGAATGTGCGCATGAACAATGTCTTGCCCGGCTTCATCGACAGCTTGCCGGAAAAGCCAGGCATCAAGGAAATGATTCCGATGGCGCGTTACGGCAAGGTGGCTGAAGTGGCGGCACTGGTGTCGCATCTGGCCGGCGCTGATGCGGCTTATATTACCGGCCAGAACATCCGTATCGATGGCGGCATCACCCGTTCGCTCTAATTGAACGATCACCGAGATTGCGGCTGTTGAGCGCCAGACGCCACGGTACCTGCCACATATAGGCCCAGCGTATCACCCGCATGCCGGCGCTGGCCTTGAGATTCTTCATGCCCCATTGGCCAAAGTCATCATTGAGCCACAGTGAGGCCTGATTGTTTGGCACCATGCCACGCCGTTTGCCGATATTGCTGGCGTCGGTGTCGGCGGTGGCGCGGGAATCGGTATGGGCATACGACGCGATTATGTTGGTATCGACTGGATCGGTCGCCAAGACGTTTTTCTGGGTCAGTTGATACAGGGCGGCGCTGAGCATTAGGTCGCTGCCGTACGGCTGGAGTGATTGGGCAAAGCTGATATACGGCGCCAGGCCATTGTCGGCCAAGTAGAGCAGGCGATAGATATAATCGGTGTGGCTGCGCACGTAGTCGACCTGCAACGTCAAAGTGGTGCGGGCATCGGGCTTCCAGCTTCCAGCTCAATTTGCATCTCTGTAACGATCAACGAGTTCCCCTAAATTGCGGTGTTGCTGATGCTGCGTTTTCTTCGGACGAGCTAGCCGGGGGCGGCCCGGCAGCCGCTCACTTTCTTTGGTCTCGCCCAAAGATAAGTAAGCAAAGAAAGGCGACCGCTACTACGTCGCCCCTGCGGGGTTCCCGGCGCTGT
>JAMFSU010000022.1 GCA_026225475.1 Duganella sp. | reverse complement strand
CTGCACGGCGCCATGGCAGCCGAACATGTCGATGATGCCGATGGCGACATCCTGGCGCGCGTGCGTGCGGTCATCGGCGCTGATGTGCCACTGGTGGCCAGCCTCGACCTGCATGCCAATGTCTCGGAGCAGATGCTGACCCAGGCCGATGTGCTCATTGCCTACCGCACCTATCCGCATGTCGACATGGCGGCCACCGGCGCGCGCGCGTTTGACGCGCTGGCGCGCCTGCTGGCAGGCCAGCCGCGTGCGCACATGGCATGGCGACGGATTCCCTATCTGATCCCGCTGTGCTGGCAGTGCACCGACAGCGCCCCGGCCCAGGGCCTGTATGCCCTGCTCGACGCGCCGACACCGCACGGCGGCGACACGCACTCCTTTGCGATGGGTTTCCCGGCTGCCGATGTGGAAAAATGCGGTCCGACGGTGTGGGCCTACGCGGCGACGGCAAGCGCAGCCGAGAACACTGCGCAAGCGCTGCTGAGCGCCATCACGGCAGCGGAAACCGACTTCAGCGGCGAGATCCTGGCGGCATCAACTGCGGTCGCGCGCGCCATTGAACTAGTTGCCACTCGCGGCGGCCCGGTCGTCATTGCAGATGCCCAGGACAACCCCGGCGCCGGTGGCAGTGCCGACACCACCAGCCTGCTCAAGGCACTGGTAGACGGTCGTGCTGGCAGGATTGGCGGCGTCGTGCTGGGTCTGCTGGTCGATGCCCAAGCTGCGCAGCAAGCCCATGCGGCCGGTGTCGGCGCACGCTTGCGCCTGGCGCTGGGCGGTAAATCCGGCGTTGCGGGAGACACCCCGTTCGAGGCAGAGTTTATGGTCGAGCGTTTGCATGGCGGTGACGTGCGCGCCACTGGCAGCGTGTTTCACGGCTACCAGCTGACACTCGGGCCGAGCGCCTGCCTGGTGGTCGACGGCGTGCGCGTGGTGGTGGTGTCGAAGCCAGTACAACTGCTGGATCTGGCGCTACTACGTTTCATCGGCATTGAACCCGCCGAACAACACATCATTGCGGTCAAGAGTACCGTCCATTTCCGCGCCGACTTTGCCCCCATTGCCAGCGACATCCTGATCTGCGCCGCACCGGGCGCGTTCCTGCTCGACCCAGCCCTACTGCCCTGGCGCAAACTGCCGCCGCAGGTGCGCAGGACGCCGCAGCGCTCGCCGGTGCGCACCGCGCAGGCGGCCCAGGCCGACTAGGTGTGATCGGTCCGGATCGGATCCATCCCGATGCGCGCAATCCCGCTGCGTTGCACTTCCTGCAACGCCTCGTCATAACCGGCATCGGCATAGCGCAGCACCCCGAGCGAGGTGTCATTGGTCAGCGTCTGGCCCAAGCGCTGATCGGCTGCGCTACTGCCGTCGGCCACCAGTGTCACACCGGCACTGGTCATGTAACCGGTATAGCCGCCACCGCCGGAATGGATGGCGACCAGGTCAGCCGACGACGAACAATTGATCATTGCATTGAGCAACGGCCAGTCGGCAATGGCATCGGAGCCGTCGCGCATGTTCTCGGTCATGATATTGGGATGCGCCATGGCGCCGCCGTCGAGGTGGTCGCGCGTGAAAGCAATCGGCCCGCTCAACTCGCCGTCGCGCACCATCCGATTGACTTCCAGCGCCAGCGCCGTGCGCTCGCCGTGGCCAAGCCAGGCAATCCGCGCCGGCAAGCCTTCAAACGGCACATGTTGACGCGCTAGCCTGATCCAGTTGGTGACAATGCCGTTATTGGCAAAGCGCCGCAACAGCAGCGCGTCGATCTTGCCAATGTCTTCGGCGTCGCCAGTGAGCGCAATCCAGCGGAACGGCCCGATCGCACGGGCGAACAAGGGACGCAGGTAGGCTTCGGTGAAAATGGGAATCTCGAAAGCGCGTTCCACGCCGTTCTGTCTGGCATGGGTGCGGATCAGGTTGCCGTTATCGAACACCACCGCGCCGCGATCCTTGAAATCGAGCATGGCCCGCACGTGCCGCACAATGGAATCGGCCCCGGCCCGCATCAGCGTGTGCGGGTCCTGCTCGCGCAGGCGCTGCACCTGTTCCAAGGTATGCCCGGCAGGAATGTAGCCGTAGAGAAGGTCATGAGCAGAAGTCTGGTCGGTGACAATGTCGGGCACCAGGCCGCGCGCTACGATGGCCGGATAAATCTCAGCGGCATTGCCGCACAAGCCCACCGACAGCGGCACCTTGCGCGCGACGGCGTCGGCAATGAGCGCCAGGGCTTGCTCCAGCGTGTCGGCACTACGGTCTAAAAAACCGTTGTCCAGGCGTTTGCGGATATTGGCCTGATTGACCTCGACCACCAGGATCGCCGCATTGGCCAGCTTGCCGGCCAGCGCTTGTGCTCCGCCCATGCCGCCCAGCCCGGCGGTGAGGATGAAGCGGCCGCGCAAGTCGCCGCTGAAATGCCGTTCGGCAATCCGGCTGAAAATTTCATAGGTGCCCTGGATCACCCCCTGCGAACCAATGTATTGCCAGTCACCGGCAGTCAGGCCGCCCCAGCAGATCAGATTTTTCTGCTCCAGTGCATAGAAGTGCTCTGCCGTCGCCCATTGGCCGACCAGATTGCAATTGGCCATGAGTACCAGCGGTGCGGCACGATGGGTCTTGAGCACGCCGATCGGCTTGCCTGACTGAATCAGCAGGGTGTATCCCTCTTCCAACTGCAACAGCGCCGCCACAATCGCATCAAACGACGCCCAGTCGCGCGCCGCCTTGCCCAATGCGGCGTAGACCACCAGTCGCTGCGGCGCCTCACCGATGGCCAGCACGTTCTCCAGCAGACGCAACAAGGCTTCCTGACGCCAGCCCTTGCAGCGCAGCGTGGTGCCAGCGGGTACCGGGAAGTGACGCTGGCTCGGTGGATTCTGCAGGTTCATGCGCCGCCCTGTGCCAGCGCATACCGGCTCAGCTCGATACCCAGTGCGCTCTCCACCTTGGGGTACACCGATGGGTCGGTGACGCTGGACGACAGCGCGATGAGCGTCTTGGGAATATGAAACACCAGCACCTCCTGCCCCTCGTGCAATTGCCCGGCACTGAGCGGATTACCCTGCTCATCGAGCGTGGTGATGACATCCGGATAGCTGGCACGGCGCAGGCCGTGCGCATCATCAACTGCCATGTATTCATTCATCACATGCAAGAGGTGCGCAGCCGCCCCCGAACCGATCTGGATCACGCCGATGTCGAAGGCTTCTTCGGTATAGCGCAGCGTGTTGCGCACCACTTTGCCGCTGGCGATGATGCTGCCGCCGGTTTGCCTGCAAATGGCGTCAACCACGCTGGTCGCGTTGCGCGACTCGGCCGCCAGTATCGCCTCGCCCAAGGCAAGTGCAGTACTGATGCCGCCGAGCGCCGCATGCTGGCGCACGTAGGAAGCCCGCATCGGATTGCGGCAACTGGCGATGAAACCACCGGCCATATCGGCTGCCTTGCGCAACACCGGCGAGACCCGCGCAGTCGCACCACGCACCACCAGCTCGATATAGGCATGACGCTCGCGATTGCCGCCAGCGGCACTCTGGATCATCGGCTCCGTGCTGGCGGCAAGACCGAGCGAGCCCATGTCGCCGGTCGGATGGGCGCGCAGGTCACCTACCGCATCGACCACCTTGGTCCCCAGCAGCGCTGCCGGCAACCAGCCATTCAAAGTGCTGGACATGCCGTTCTGGCCAATGATCAGACCGGCGATCGGCTGCCCCAGCGCCTGTTGCGCCAACTGCACTGCCTTGACATAATCGACCCCCAGCATCTGCCAGTCGGTCAGCCCACCCGGGGCGCCGATGGCGGCCGCGGTAGCGATCCAGTCATCCGCATCCAGCTCGTCCACCTGCACCAGCTCCGGCCGCCCTATCGTCACTGCCAACGTGCCCAGTTCGCGCCCGTGGTCAGCCCAGCCGCCACCGCCGCAGGCAAACACCGAACCGCCCCGGACTGCTGCCTCGACATCCCTCGGCTTCAAGATTCTTCCCATCGCCTGCTACTCCTTCACGCTGAAATCAGGAGAGCATCTTAAAATCCGGCAGCACTCGCCGTCGCGTCACATTTTGTCGCGCATCCATAACCTCAGGTTAATGCCGTCAGCCATCAGGCGGCCAATGCATCGACCTTGTCGAGCGACTCGGCAATGTCAATGAATTCCTGCGCCAGACGCGACAGTGGCTCCATCTCCAGATGAAACAGATGGATGGGCGCATTCACCGACGGCAACAAAGGCAATGCGACGATCTCCGACCAGACTGGCCCCATCAGGGTAATCTCATCGACCAGCGCAATACCGGCGCCGGCCTGCACCATCGCGCAGGCGACATGGGCTTGCTGCACCTCGATGCGATGCACCTGCCGCGCCGGGTCGTTGCCCACTATCTGCTGTTGCAACTGTCCCAGCGGGATATCGCTGCCATACCCGATCAGCCGTTCGCCAGCGAGGTCATCGACATTGATCGCGGTACGCCTGGCCATGCGATGCTGGCGCGGCACCACCACCACGATGCGGTTGCGATGCAGCGGCCGGGCATGCAGACTGGGATGACTGACAGGCATGTAGGCAATACCCAGCTCGATCTGCTGATTGAGCAATGCCGGCAACATGACGCTGGAGATCAAGGTATGCAAGGTCACGTGCACTTCCGGATGACGTTCGCAAAAAATCGCCATGGCGCGCGGCATCAGTGATTGGCCGATGTTGGGACTACAGGCAATGCGCAACTGGCCGACACGGTTTTCGGCCAGATTCTCAGCCATTTCATTGAGGCGCTGCACACTTTGATACAGGGTGCCGACTTCCTCGAACAGCTTGCGCGCTTCCGGCGTCGGATACAGACGTCCCTTGATGCGCTGGAACAGCAGCATGCCCAGGCGCTGTTCCGTATAGGAAATCAGACGGCTCACCGCAGGCTGCGATACGAACAGGGATTTCGACGCACCGCTGATTGAACCGCTCAACATGATGGCGCGAAATACCTCAATCTGGCGTAGATTGAGCTTCATTGCATTTCATCTTTCCGCTCGATGAGAGATCGCCACAACATTGCCGGTGGATGTCTCGCGAACCATAACAAGAAGTTAAACAACAGGGTCAACAATCACTGCACAAGGTATGGTGAGGATAAGGTATTTCATGATTTTTCTGACGACACTTATCGGCTTAGCATATGCGGCAAACACATAAGCGGCGGGCACCCGCACTACTGCGAATACCCTGCCGCATGACTGTTTTCGCCTTGTTGCAACACAGCTTCCCCTGACTGCGTTGACGAGCGAGGCAGCTTCAGGAAGGATTGCCGTCAGTTGATTTCAGCCAACCGCCATCGATCTCAATCGACGTTGGGATTGTGGTCCGGGTGCGTCACGCCCAGCGCGGTATAAAAGTCGAACGCCGAGCCAGCCGGTTCGACCGTGTAGTTAATCATCTTGGTATCAATCTGTCCCTCCTTGATCAAAAAGGAATCGATACCGTCGAGCACCTGGTTGTGTTTCTTTTGTTCATCGAGATAGGCCCAGCGCTCGGTCACCCAACCGCCCTCCTTGCCGGTGTCGCGCATGATGGTATCGACGATGGTGTACTGCGTGGTCGCCAGCAACTCGTTGAGAATGCGGGCTGACTCGGTAATCCCCTCGTGACCGTGCAACAGCCGTTCAGCGCTGCCGATCAGGGCCAGCTTGAGCTTTTCCGAGTAGTTGCGTTCGATGTCCAAAGGGACATTGCCGACGTAGCGCAACAAGATATGTTCCCAGTAGATTTCGTTGGTACTACGCTCCTTGATGGGCTTGAAGTTTCCTGCAATGACCCGCTCCAGCGTGTCGTAGGAAGGCTTGCTGGCTTGGTCGGTGACATTGCTGCGAATCTTTTCAAATTCGCTGCGCAACCACGCTTCGCCTTGCGGCGTGGAGGGATCGGTCGACGGCGTCGCCTTGCTGGCCGCCGCGGTAGAAGCACCGATTTCGCGATGGAATGCTGCGAAGAATTTTTCACTGAACGTGCGCTCCTCGCTTGGTTCCTCGGTGCTTTTTTTCAATGCGGTTTCTGCATATTCGCTCGGCAGTATGCCGGTATGCAGACCGGCTGCAAAAAACGACGCACGCGCATTCTTGAAGCCGGTATGCGCCGGTTCCCCCGTGAACGGAACGAGGCGTTGGTCGGCTGGAACGGAGTCGCTGGGTGATGCACTTTTACGCGAATCGTGCAGCGAATTTGCTGCAGCGTCAATCGTAGTCAGTCCTGTAGAAAGACCATGTGTAATGGTTGGCATGATGAATCCTTACTAAGGGGAAGTGCCATCTGCACTGCCCTGTCAATTGCACTATCTGGTTGCTTGCGCGCGCAGGACACGCCAAAAAAAAATCTGCACTCGCACACAGCAATGCGGACTTTTTTCAACGCGGATGATCCTGTGCAATGGCCCATGCAAAGAAGACCATTGCTCGTGAGTGCAGGATCCACTGGCGCAGACTCCTTATTTTCTTGCGATATAAATGCATACCGATAGTTGAATTTTTCGTTTAAAAAATACACCACAAGAAAACAAAAAACCCATAACAATATAATTATTTATATTATTTATTCAGCACCGGCAATTGCGCATCAACGGCAACCGACAACCCTTAACCTCAGGTTATGGATGTCGCACGAAAAGTGAGGCGACGGCCTGGCATGCGCTCCCTATAATCATTGGATGGACAGGATGCCTCAGTGCGTTCACACCAACCCAAGCCAAAGCGGCTCATTGAGATGGAGGAGTAGTCAGTGGATGCAATCACAGCAGCGCAATCGAGCGCCCCAAACAACGTCGCCGGATCGCATGCAAGAGCAGATGCGCAGCCCACCAGCGCCGCCGTGACGCCGACGCACCCGCGCGAATTGCGCCGCGTCATCATCGGCGCTTCGCTCGGCACAATATTCGAGTGGTATGACTTTTTTATTTACGGCATCCTGTCATCGGTATTGGCCAAGCAGTTCTTTGGCGGCATCGATGAGACGTCTGCCTATATTGTGACCTTGCTGTCGTTTTCCGCCGGCACTGCCATCCGGCCGCTGGGTGCGCTAGTGTTTGGCCGTTATGGCGACCGCTTCGGACGCAAGCGCAGCTTTCTGGTGACCGTGGTGTTGATGGGTGCGGCGACCTTCTGCATCGGTCTGCTGCCCGGTTACCAAACCTGGGGCACGGTCTCGGCATTCTTGCTGGTTGGCCTGCGCCTGTTGCAAGGCTTTGCACTGGGCGGCGAATACAGCGGCGCGGCCATCTATGTCGCCGAACACGCGCCCGCTCATCGGCGTGGCTTCTTTACCAGTTGGATACAGGTCACCACGCCGCTCGGTCAATTGCTGGCCATGTCGGCAATTCTGGCGATCCAGTTATTTATCACTGTTGAGCAGTTCAATGCCTGGGGCTGGCGTATTGCCTTCCTGCTCTCAGTGGTGTTGCTGGTGATCTCGATCTGGATCAGGCTGTCGGTGCAGGAGTCGCCGGTGTTCCAGGCCCTGCGTGCGCAAGGTCACGTCGCTCGCTCGCCGCTGAAGGAGACCTTCCTGCGCTGGCGCAATCTGCGCATCGTCTTGCTGGCGTTGTTTGGTCTGGCCGCCGGCCAGGCGGTAGTCATCAATGTCGGCATGACCTATTCGTTCTTCTTCATGACCCAGACGCTGAAGGTCGACTTCGCCACCGTCAATGGCCTACAAGCGATTGCACTGGTGCTCACGGCGCCGCTATTCGTTGTGTTTGGAGCGCTGTCCGACAGGATCGGCCGCAAGCCGCTGGTCATTCTCGGCCTGTTGCTGGCGACACTGGCGTACCGTCCAGTGTTCGAGGCGTTCACACATTTTTCCAATCCAGCGCTGGAGCTTGCACAACTCCAGGCTCCGGTGAAGGTGGTGGCTGATCCGGCGACCTGCGCCTTCCAGTTCAACCCGACCGGCGCAGCGCGCTTTCGCTCGTCCTGCGATATTGCCAAATCTTTCCTGAGCCGACGCGGCGTGCCATACCAGAACATTACCGCTGCTGCCAACAGCATCGCCTATATCGAGATCAACGGCCACCAGACTGCCAGCTTTGACGGCAATGGGCTCAGCGACCAGCAATTCAAGGCCCGGCTGGGACCTGTCAATGCCGCTTTCGAGACCGCAGTAGCACAAGCCGGCTATCCGGTCAGTGCCGATCCGGGTCGCATCAACAAGCCCATGATCGTGGTCCTGTTTGCCTTGCTGATGGTGTTCGCCACCATCGTCTACGGGCCAATGGCGGCCCTGCTGGTGGAGATGTTTCCAGCGCAGATACGCTTTAGTGCCGTGGCAACTGCCTACAATATCGGCAACGGCTGGTTCGGCGGCTTCACAGCGCCGATTGCGTTCGCCCTGATCGCTGCGCGCGGCGATCTCTATGCCGGACTGTGGTACTGCATCGGCGTGACCGGCGTCACACTGGTGATCGGCTTGCTGTTCCTGCGCTCCCGCTACGGCGATGATGACGACGCTCGCCAGCAGACCGAGGCTGCGCACGTCACCGCATCGGCCCAATAGCGCACGGGCGCACATCACAAGGAAAACATGTTCTACGATCCACAATCCGGCCAGCATGGTCTGCCGTTCAATCCATTCAAGTCCTGCGTCGTACCACGTCCGATCGGCTGGATCACCACGCTAGCCGATGATGGCCGCGTCAATCTGGCGCCGTTCTCGCAATTCAACATCGTCGGCTTCGATCCTGGCTATGTGATGTTTTCCGCCAATCGCCATCCACCCGACTGGCGCCGCAAGGACTCCAGCGACAATGCCGAACGGCGTGGCGAGTTCGTCTACAACATGGCGACCTGGGACTTGCGTGCGCAAGTCACGCGCAGCTCGCAGATTTACGATCCCAACATCAGCGAACTGGATGCCGTGGGATTGACTGCCGCACCGAGCAGGATCATCAAAACGCCGCGCGTGGCTGAAAGCCCGGTCTCGTTCGAATGCAGCTATTACACCACTCTGTGCCTGCCCGGCGACAGCATCGGCACCTCGCACTACATCGTGGTTGGCAAGGTCATCGGCATCCACATCGACGACGCCGCCCTGACCCCGGAAGGCAAGATTGATGTCGCCCGCATCAAGCCGCTGGCGCGGCTCGGCTATGCCGATTACACCTACGTCGACAAGGTATTCCCCATCGAACTGGAAGATGACTGGGCAGGCCAGGAAGCCGCCGCCGGACATAACCGCTACGGCCTGTTTGGCGGGCGCTGACGCTCACTTCCCCACCGTACCGCAGGCATTGAACCAGACACCAAGGAGCACCCATGAGCAATTCTCAACCTATCGCCTCGCCCGCCCTGCACAGCCTGTTGCTGGCGTCAGAAGAAATCGCCCTGCTCGATGTCAGGGAAGCCCGCATCTTTAACGCCGGCCATCTCAATCTGGCGCGGCATGCACCGCTGAGCACACTTGAATTGCGCATCGGCCGCCTGGTGCCGCGCCTCAACAGCGCCGTCGTCCTGCTCGATGACGACAACGCGGCCGACGGTGCGGCAGCGCGCGCGGCCGGGATCCTGGCGCGCCTCGGCTACCACAATGTGCGGCGATTGGAAGGCGGGCTACGCGCCTGGCGCGCCGCCGGGCTGCCAGTGACCGACGGCTACAACACGCTGGTCAAGGCCTTTGCCGACCTGGCGCGGGAACACTACGAAACACCGGTGCTGCAAGTGGCCGAACTGGCCAAACGCAGCAATACAGGTCTGCCCACCACCATCATCGATGCACGGCCGCGTGCCGAATACCAGTTCCTGACCATTGCCGGCGCGCGCAATTATCCCGGCACCGAGCTGGCGTTGCGCCGCTATCCGGCTGACGATCCGCAGCATCTGCTGGCAATCAGTTGCTTCAGCCGCACACGCGGCATCATTGGTACCACCACCTTGCGCCTGCTGGGTTTAAGCGAGCAGGCCGCCTTTGTCGAGGATGGTGTCATGGAATGGGGACTGCAAGGCTTGCCGCTGGAGCAGAATGCCGCCGGCCCGGACGATATTGCGCCCTTGCCCGAGCAGGAGCTGCATGAGCTGGCTGAGAATTTCGCGGCGCGGTATGCGTTGCCGCGTATTGATGCCGCTGGTTTGCAACGGCTGCGGCAAGATAGCGAACGCACCACCTATCTGTTCGACGTACGGCGCACCGCGCCTGACCGGGCGGATTCATCGGTGCGTTCCGTGGCCGGCGGCCAGTTGCTGATGCACTACGAAAACTACATCGGTGTGCGTCATCCACGCATCGTCCTGATCGACGATCCGCACCGCCTGCGCGCCACCATTACCGCATTCTGGCTGACGCAACTGAATCAGGCGCAGGTATTCATTCTGGATGCCGACGTGGCAAGCGCCGATGTGCCCGACTTGCATGTACCAACACACGGCGTTCCAGAGCAAGATGCAGCGCCGTCGATCTCGGCAGCATCCTTGCTGCACCAGCGCGACAGTGTCGCCGTGATCGATGTTGGCGCCAGCATCGATTTTGAGCGCGAGCATATTGCGGGCGCCTATTTTTTGTTGCCGGCCTCGCTGGCACCTCTGCAACAATTGCTCCAAGCGGACCAGACTCTGGTCTTCACCTCACCCGACGGCACTAGCGCGGAACTGGCTGCGCGCGACGCCCGCGCCTTGTGGCCAGAGGCACGCATTGCCTGGCTGGCCGGTGGCACCCAGCAATGGAAACTGGCCGGATTGAAGGTGGAAGCACACTACGAGGCGGCGCAGTTGCTCACCCCGTTCGACGACGACTGGGGTTCAGTCATGCGGGTTTTCGGACCGCGCCGCGACGAAGCCTGGAAAGCGTATCTCGACTGGGAGACGACCTTCGGGGCACGCGTGGCAACCGATCGGACGGTGCAATTCCGCTGGTTCGAGCACGCGCCCGGCGGCCATCTGCAAGGGCAGACCGACGCGGTGTCGTAGCGGCACAACCAGACCGCTTCCATACCGGACCGGGGCATGCACGCTCAATAGCAGATCAAACGGGCATGCGGCGGTCCGCACGCACTCCTTGCGCG
>JAMFSU010000021.1 GCA_026225475.1 Duganella sp. | reverse complement strand
GCCAGTCGCTCAGATGCTGGCGAGTGCCTGTATTGCGGATAGTTGCTGGCGTCCGCGATTGTGGGCAATGGCTTGCTCCAGTCGCAGGATTTCTTGCTGATGCACCTGGATGCGCTGACGCAGCACGCGCAACGACGGTTCCGGCACGTTAGCCAGCAAGGCATACAATTGCTGGCGCATGGCGCGAATACGATGGGTCAACTGGCGAATACGCTCGGAAATCTCTTCCACCATCGCGGCGGAAGCAGCAACGGCATATTTCTCAACCTGGGTTGTGACGGACATGGTGTCTCCTCAAGAGTACCGTTGGGTATTATTTCTAGTATTTGGTTTCATTAACGGTCACAAATACTTTTTCTTGAGGAAATCCTTGCCCAGTGCGGTGACGCTACAACGCTGTCGTGCGCGCCACCATCTGTTGTTATTTAAATCACGCCACGGCGGATTTGATCCAGTTCGATTGACTCAAACAAGGCCTTGAAATTACCTTCGCCAAAGCCGTCATTGCCTTTGCGCTGGATGATTTCAAAAAACACCGGGCCGATCAGCGTCTGCGTGAAAATCTGCAGCAACAAACCTTGCCCCGCGGTCGGCGCACCATCGATGAGAATTTTCAGTTGGCGCAGTGCGGCAAGGTCTTCGCCATGCCCAGGCACACGCCGCTCGACCAGATCGTAATAGGTGTTGATGGTGTCCTGCAGCGGTACCTGGCGTTGATACAGTGTGCGCACGGTTTGATAGATATCATCGGTGCCCAGCGCAATATGCTGAATGCCTTCGCCGTTGTATTGCTTGATGAATTCCTCGATCTGCGATTTATCGTCGGCACTCTCGTTGATCGGAATACGGATTTTGCCGCAAGGGCTGGTCATGGCGCGAGATTTTAAGCCCGTCAGCTTGCCTTCGATATCGAAGTATTTGATTTCACGGAAGTTGAACAGCCGTTCATAGAATGACGACCAGTTATCCATGGCGCCACGCACCACGTTGTGCGTCAGGTGATCGATGTAGGTCAGGCCAACCCCGGTCGGATGGCGCTCGGCATTGGCAAAAAAGACAAAATCGACATCGTAGATCGAGCCATGGTCGCCATAGCGATCGACCAGATACAGCAGCGAGCCGCCGATGCCTTTGATGGCCGGAATGTTGAGTTCCATCGGCCCGAGCTTGGACGGCACGCCTTCCGCACCCAGTTGCAGCGCGCGCTGATAGACTTGCGCCGCATCACGCACCCGAAATGCCATGGCGTTGACGGACGCGCCATGAATGGTGGCAAACGCGGTGGCGTTGCTGTCTGGTTCGGCGTTGAGGATGAAATTGATGCCGCCCTGGCGATACAGCGTGACATTTTTGGAGCGGTGGCGGGCGACCGCGGCAAAGCCCATCGATTCCAGTACGGCGGCCAGCGGCAGTGGATCAAGCGCGGCGAATTCGACGAATTCGAAGCCATCGGTACCCATGGGGTTCTCAAATAGATCGGTGGAAGCTGCTGCAGGTGTGGCCTGGCCCATGATGCTCTCCTGTGTGAAGGCGATAGGTACAGCACTGCGCGCTTCATTACCCCTCGCGCAAACGCCGTGCTGGGTGGTAGTGGGGTTGAGTTTATTGCAGCTATCTCGCAATTTGTGATTGTTATTTGCGAAAATTTGCGGATAATATGCACAAATAACTCAATTTGCTTTGGAAAAGAGAGAAAAATGAGCACGATCACCGTAGATCGCTTTGATTTGGCCTTGTTGACCGAGCTGCAGCGTGATGGTCACATTACCAATAGCGCGCTGGGACAGAAAGTCCATCTGTCGACCTCGCAGATCAGCCGCCGCGTGCAAAGGCTGGAAGAGGCGCGTGTCATCGAACGCTATACCGCGGTGCTTGATCCTGGCGTCGTCGGCTTGGGGGTGACTGCATTCACCAGTGTAACGCTGGACCGCCAGGGCGAAACCCGTGGTGTCCAGTTCGAAAAAGAAGTGCAAGACATGCCGGAAATCATGGAGTGTTTTTCGATCACGGGCGAGGCTGATTATATCTTGCGCATCGTCGCCCCGGATCTGGCGGCATTTTCCGAATTCATGATGACGCGTTTGCTGCGCTTGCCCGGCGTGACCAATGTTAAATCCAACATCACGATGAAGCAGATCAAGCATTCGCATGTGTTGCCGTTGGACCATGTGACGCAACCGTCGCAAAGCCGCCAACGCATCAAGTTTTCTTCCTGACACTAAGTCGATTCAAAAGCAAGCGCCGGAGTGTGCACCGGCGTCGGCTGACCTACAGTGTGATGACCTGCTTGCCAAACCTGTTTCAAAAGGTGTCATCATGATGTTCATGTCCAATGCTGCCATTTCCACCCCGACGATTGCTGATGTCGGCTCCGACAGCGCCGAAGAGCAACGCTGGCAAGCCGTCGTGCAGCGTGACAAGCGCGCCGACGGCAGCTTTTTTTATGCAGTGCGTAGCACCGGCGTGGTGTGCCGTCCGTCCTGTCCGTCGCGGCAGCCGCGGCGTGACAATGTGCGTTTTTATACCAGCGTGGCAGCGGCGCAGCAGGATGGTTACCGGCCTTGCAAGCGTTGCAAGCCGGACCAGTCGGCGCTGGCGGAACGCCAAGCCCAGGCTGTTGCCAGCGCGTGTCGCGTCATTGAACAGGCCGAACATTTACCTTCATTGGATCAGCTCGCGCAGCAGGCCGGACTGAGCCGCTTTCATTTTCACCGGCTGTTCAAACAACACACCGGCGTGACGCCCAAGGCCTATGCCGATGCGCTGCGCTCGCAGCGGGTGCGTCAGCAACTGGCCGATGGTGCCAGTGTTACCGCGGCGATGTATGACGCTGGCTTCAATTCCAGCGGCCGGTTTTATGCCAATAGCACCGCCATGCTTGGCATGACGCCCAGCGCCTATCGGGCCGGTGGTCGTGGTGTGGCGATCCGCTTTGCGGTGGCCCAGTGCTGGCTGGGAGCATTGTTGGTGGCGGCCACCGGGCAGGGCGTGTGCGCGGTGAGCCTGGGTGATGATCCCGGGTTATTGGTGCGTGCATTGCAAGACCGTTTCCCGCAAGCCGAGTTGATCGGTGCCGATGCACAGTTCGAACAACTGGTCGCTAGTGTATTGGCAGTGATCGATGCGCCCGACAGCGCCGTCAATTTGCCACTGGACGTGCACGGCACGGCGTTTCAGCAACGCGTATGGCAAGCCTTGCGCGACATTCCGGCCGGCCAGCGCTGGAGCTACGCCGAACTGGCGCGCCGTATTGGTCAACCGTCTGCGGTGCGTGCGGTGGCCAATGCCTGCGGCGCAAATGCGATTGCCGTCTTGATTCCCTGCCACCGCGTCGTACGCACCGATGGCGCACTGTCCGGCTACCGTTGGGGCGTGGCGCGCAAACAAGCCTTGCTGGACCGGGAAGGCGAGGCATGAGGCGGTATCGATGAACGCGGACCTGTTCGCCGCTTTCGAGCATGCGCGTCAACCTGCGGCCGAGCCGATTACCGACGGTGCGGTCTGGCTGCGGGCGTTTGCCGACGATCAGACTGGCGCGTTGATGACGGCAATTGCGGCCGTGCTGGCGCAAGCGCCACTGCGTCAGATGCAGACGCCGGGCGGCTATACCATGTCGGTGGCGACCAGCAATTGCGGCGCGCTCGGTTGGGTCAGCGACCGTCGCGGTTATCGTTATCAGCGCGACGATCCGTTGACAGGGCAAGCGTGGCCGCGATTGCCAGCTGTCTTCAGTGCATTGGCCGAGCATGCCGCAGCGGCGGCAGGTTTCGCTGGATTTGTACCGGACGCCTGCCTGATCAATCGCTATGTACCCGGCGCCAAGATGTCGTTGCATCAGGATAAAAACGAACGCGATATGACGCAGCCGATCGTTTCAGTATCGCTAGGCTTACCGGCCAGATTCCTGTTTGGCGGCGCGCAACGCAGTGACAAGTCGCTGCGCCTGTTGCTGGAAAACGGTGATGTGGTGGTGTGGGGCGGGCCGGCACGTTTGCGTTTTCATGGTGTTGATACCGTGGCCGAGGGCGAGCACGCCTTGACCGGCCGCTGCCGCTTCAATCTGACGTTTCGCTGCGCTGGCTGAGTTGGCGTCGTCGGCAAGGGGAGCCAATTCGGACCCGAAAAGACAAAGCATGGCAGAAGGTCTAAAATTCCATTTTTTCCAACTTAAAAACGAAAATCATGGAGACAACGCTCAACAGCACCCCAGCAGCAGCTGCGGAGGTGGGCGCAGAAAATCAGCAGGCCGCAGAAAAAACCGGTTTTCGCGTGCTCGGCGCGATCAGTTTTTCGCATTTCCTCAATGACATGATCCAGTCGTTGTTGTTGGCGATCTATCCCTTGTTGAAGGGCAATTTTCATCTGAGCTTTGTGCAGATCGGCTTGATCACCTTGACCTTTCAGGTGACGGCATCGCTGCTGCAACCGTTGATCGGTCACTATACCGACAAGTATCCGCAACCCTATTCGCTGGCCATCGGCATGGGCTCGACCCTGTGCGGGCTGTTGCTGCTGTCGATTGCCCCCAATTTTGTGGTGCTGCTGATCGCGGCAGCCTTGGTCGGTACCGGCTCCTCAGTGTTCCATCCGGAGGCTTCGCGGGTCGCGCGCATGGCCTCTGGCGGTCGCCATGGTCTGGCGCAATCGCTGTTTCAGGTCGGTGGCAACGCCGGGAGTGCCATGGGGCCTTTGCTGGCGGCATGGATCATCATTCCCGGTGGTCAGCACAGCATTGCCTGGTTTTCGATTGCAGCGCTGCTGGCGATCTTCGTGTTGCGTCAGATCGGTCACTGGTATCAGCGTCAGCAGACGCTCGGCAAAAGCAAGGCCAAGCGTAAGGCAGCAAGTTACATCGCTTTGCCACGCGATCAGGTCATCAAGGCGGTTGGCATTCTGTTGGTGCTGATCTTTTCCAAGTACTTTTACATGGCCAGCTTGTCGAGTTACTTCACGTTTTATCTGATCAGCAAATTCCAGTTGTCGGTGCAGCAGGCGCAGATCCATCTGTTTGTGTTCCTGGCGGCGGTCGCAGTCGGTACGGTAGCAGGCGGGCCGATCGGCGATCGCGTTGGCCGCAAGCTGGTGATCTGGGTATCGATTCTGGGTGTGGCACCGTTTACGCTGTTGCTGCCACATGCCGACTTGTTCTGGACCACGGTGCTGACCGTGATTATCGGTTTGATTCTGGCGTCGGCGTTTTCAGCGATTCTGGTGTTTGCGCAGGAATTGATGCCGGGCAAGGTCGGTACCGTTTCCGGACTGTTCTTCGGCTTTGCCTTTGGCATGGGCGGCATCGGCGCGGCCATGCTGGGTAAGCTGGCGGATGTGTACGGCATCTTCTTCGTCTATCAAGTGTGCGCCTTCTTGCCCTTGATCGGCTTGCTGGCGGCTTTCTTGCCTAAGTTGAAGCCGGCGCCGGTCGTCGCTTAAGTATTGTTCCTTGCCTTGGTTTGCTGGTGCTGTAGCCGTTGTTGCAACAGCGCCAGCACCGTCGCTTCTTCCGCGCTGAGCGTGCGGATGTCGTGCGCCAGCGTGGCGCGCACCTGGTTTTTCAACATACCTGCGGTGACACCATCCAGATAGGATGCGATGACATCCGGGTGCACATAACATTTACGGCAGATGGTCGGCGTGTTGCCCAGTTTCGTGGCGACATGCTCGATGGCGTGCACGATATTTTTCTTGGCTTGCGCCTGGGTATCGAAGTGCTTGCATTCATCCAGCGCCAGCGCCGCCAGTACGGTACCGGCCCAGGTGCGGAAATCCTTGGCGGTGTAATCGTCACCGGTGATTTCGTGCAGATAATTGTTGACATCGCTGGAGCCAATCGCATGTTGCAGACCGGCGTCATCGACGTACTGAAACAGATCCTGGCCCGGCAGGTCGAGCAGCTTTCTGACGATGCGGACCATATAGGGGTCATGCAGTTTGATACTGTGCTGTACGCCGCTCTTGCCACGAAAATGGAATTTAATATCAGCGCCATCGATGTCCACATGGCGGTTACGCAAGGTGGTCAGGCCGAATGAATGGTTCTGCCGCGCATACGCGTCATTGCCGACCCGCATGAGTGTGGCCTGCAATAAATAGACCACGGCAGCCAGCACTTTTTGCTTACTCAAGCCGGGTTTTTTGAGGTCGTGTTCCAGGCTGATGCGAATTTGTGGCAACACGCTGGCGAAACTGATCATGCGTTGAAATTTGACTTCATCACGCACGCTGCGCCAGCGCGCATGATAGCGATATTGCTTGCGCTGGCGGGCATCGCGGCCGGTGGCCTGGATGTGACCGTTGGACCAGGGACAAATCCAAACATCCTCCCACGCAGGAGGAATTGCCATGGTTTTGATGCGGGCAAGCAAGGTGCTGTCGTCAATCAACTGGCCATCCTCGCCGGTATAGACGAATTCGCTATTGTGGCGCTGGCGCTGGATGCCGGGCGTGTCATCGTTGACGTAGCGCAAGCCTTCGTGGCGAGCGATTTTGCGTGCTGTCGGGATTGCCGATATGGCACTCTCGGAAGTACTGTGCCGGTGCGATTGGGAATGCATGCGAAAGTCCTTACGAAAGGTCAGCGAAGCAGCCTCGGGCGACGAAGGCATGGCAGAAAATAGTGCTCAGAAATACCGGGCGATTACTTGGCTACTGGCTTGCTTTTTGCCGTGATGTGATTGTGAGGAATGCGAGATTTGGGTTCGCTTCTTGTCATGTTGCTGTCCATGATGGGCTGATTTTTTGCAGACGCCTATCAGTGGTGCAACCCATTCCTTGTCAGATTTTTCCTACGTCGTTCGGGTTGCTGCTGATTAATAGCAGTGCAAACGCCGTACAAAAAATTGAAATGCATTGTGGCGGGGTGGCGCTAGCTTGAACCTTTGATTCAAAGCTACCAAGATGAATGTGGGGAATGTAGAAAAGTGTGAATTAATACCAAAAAAATACAACAAATTTTGTAGGCGTTTGCCTGTATTTTTTCTCAAAAAAAATCATGGTGGCATTGCAGGCGTAACTTGTAGTTACGTTGATTGCGCGTGACATTAGTGGTGGTGATCTGACTGCCGCTGTTACCTTGCGGCCGGGCGATCACGGCAGCTTGATGGCGTCGATTGAACAGATGCGTTCCCAGCTCACTATGATCGTCAATGGCATCAAGAATTCGACAGAGACGATTTCGGTGGCATCGGGTGAGATTGCACGAGGTAACTTCGATCTGTCGCAGCGTACCGACGAGCAGACGGCATCGCTGTCGTCAGTGCAGCGTTTCAGCGAGATCATGAACAACATCGCAGGGGCTTCATCGGAGCAGACCACCGGCATCGAACAGGTCAATACTGCCATCGTCCAGATGGATCTGGTGACGCAACAGAACGTGGCTTTGGTAGCGCAGGTCAGTGTCGCGGTGCAGGCCTAACTGTGTGACGCCACGGCGGCCTATGCCGTGGCAACCAAGCGTGACGGCGTAGTCTTGCTGTAGCGCGCCACCGACAAATCGTCTGCCGCAATCGCTGGGCGGCGGCCCGAAATCAGATCCGACAGCAATTGTCCTGAACCGCAGGACATGGTCCAACCTAGCGTGCCGTGGCCGGTATTGATAAACAGGTTCTGCAATGCGGTCGGGCCGACCACAGGCGTGCCGTCCGGCGTCATCGGCCGCAACCCGGTCCAGAAGGAGGCCTGTGCGGTGTTGCCGGCGCCGGGGAATAAATCGTTGACCACCATTTCCAGCGTGGCGCGCCGTTTTGGATTGAGGTCTTTGTTGAAGCCAACGATTTCTGCCATGCCACCGACGCGAATGCGATTGTCGAAACGCGTTACCGCGATTTTGTAGGTTTCGTCGAGGATGGTCGATACCGGTGCTGCATTGGCATTGGTGACCGGTACCGTGATGGAATACCCTTTGAGCGGGTAGACCGGAATGTCAACGATGTTGCGCAACAACTGGGTCGAATACGATCCCAGTGCCACCACATAGGCATCGCCCTTGATCAGTTCATTGCCGCAGACCACGCCATCAATGGCGTCAGCAGCCACGGCCAGCGCCTTGATATCAACGCCATAGCGGAACTGTACGCCGAGGTCTTGCGCCATTTTAGCTAGACGGGTGGTGAACAATTGGCAGTCACCGGTTTCATCGTTGGGCAGGCGCAGACCGCCGGTCAGCTTGTTGCCAGCCTTGGCCAGTGCAGGTTCGGCCTGTGCCAGTTGGTTGCGGTCGAGCAGTTCAAACGGCACTCCGGTCTGGCGCAGCACGGCGATATCCTTTTCGGCACCGTCGAATTGCTCTTGCGTGCGAAACAACTGCAAGGTGCCTTGTTGGCGGTCTTCATAGCTGATCCCGGTATCGGCGCGTAATTGGCGCAGACAATCGCGGCTGTATTCGGCCAAACGGACCATGCGTTCTTTGTTGATGGCATAGCGCTCGGCATTGCAATGGCGCAGCATTTGCCACATCCAGCGCAACTGTTGCAGCGTGCCGTCAGGGCGGATTGCCAGCGGTGCATGTTCTTCAAACATCCATTTCAGCGCCTTGAGCGGAATGCCGGGCGCAGCCCAGGGCGAGGCATAGCCGGGAGAGATCTGACCCGCATTGCCGAAGCTGGTGTCGAGCGCCGAACCATCGTGGCGCTCCAGCACGGTAACTTGATGGCCGGCCTTGGCTAGATAATAAGCGCTGGTGACGCCAATGACACCGCTACCCAGAATAACGACACGCATGCAGGCTTCCCCAAAAAAATACTATGTATGATTAGAATATAAAACTATGATATTGATAAATGACTGAAATTTGTTTCTGAATTTAATGCTATATCTAGTAGAAAATAATGCGAACGCAACAACTTTTAGTACGTACTCTAGACAAGCTGGATCGCCGTATCCTGACCTTGTTGCAAAAGGATGGCCGGATGTCGATGAAGGAGCTGGGCGAGCAGGTCGGATTGTCGATCACGCCCTGTATCGAACGCGTCAAGCGCATGGAGCGCGACGGCGTGATTACCGGTTATTTCGCGCGGGTTAATCCGGAAGCTTTGGGCGCGACCTTGCTGGTGTTTGTCGAAATCACGCTGAACCATAAGTCGGGCAATATGTTCGAACAGTTCCGCCGGGAAGTGCTGCGCATTCCTGAGGTGCAGGAATGTCATCTGGTATCGGGCGATTTTGATTACCTGATCAAGGCCCGGATTCACGGCATGGCGGAGTACCGCAAGCTGCTGGGCGATATATTGCTGCAATTGCCCGGTGCGGCGCAGTCCAAGAGCTATGTGGTAATGGAAGAAATCAAGGAAACCCTGGCCTTGGCGCTGGAAGAGTGATGGCCAGTCAGGGAAATGACAGCATCAAGCGGCGCTGTACTGCTATTTTCACCTGCGCACTGTACCTGCAGGTCTGGCTTACGCGCGCTAGACTTCCCACTATCTGAAATTGTATTGGTGGAGCACCCATGGCAAAGACAATCAAACCAAAAATCGAGACCTACAACCAGCCTGCAGGCGGTTGGGGCGCACTCAAATATGTGGCCTTGAATCTGGTCAAGGAGCATGTCGCCGACGGCAAAGGCTTGCGCACCTTGTTGTCGCAAAACCAGCCTGATGGCTTCGATTGTCCCGGCTGTGCCTGGCCTGATCGAGAGCACACCTCGACCTTCGAATTCTGCGAAAACGGCGTCAAGGCAGTGGCGGCGGAAGCCACCGCCAATCGCGTGCGGCGTGATTTCTTCGCGGCCCATACCGTGACCGAATTGATGGCGCAATCCGATTACGAACTGGAAAACCACGGCCGTCTGACTGAGCCGATGGTGTATGACGCGGCCAGCGACAAATACGTGCCGATTGCCTGGCCGCAGGCCTATGAGTTGATGGCAAAGCATCTCAATGCCTTGCCTGATCCGAACATGGCCGACTTCTATGTTTCCGGCCGCGCCAGCAATGAAGCCGCTTTCCTGTTCCAGTTGTTCGTGCGTCAATACGGCACCAATAATTTCCCGGACTGTTCCAACATGTGCCACGAACCGACCAGCGTCGGTTTGCCGGGGACAGTCGGTGTTGGCAAGGGCACGGTATTGCTGGATGACTTTGACCTGTGCGACACCTTGTTGCTGTTCGGGCAAAACCCGGCGACCAATCACCCGCGCATGATGGGTGAATTGCGCCATGCCTCTAAGCGCGGCGCCACCATTGTGGCGATCAATCCGCTCAAGGAACGCGGTCTGGAACGGTTTGCCGATCCGCAGAGCAAGGTGGAAATGTTGACCATGGGCAGCACCCGGATCAGTTCGATGTTCATCCATCCGACTCTGGGCGGCGATCTGGCGCTGATCAAAGGTGTCATCAAGCGTACTATCGAGCTCGATGATGCGGCCCTGGCCAGTGGTGCGGAACGGGTTCTGGACCTGCAGTTCATTGCCGAACATACCTCCGGTTTTGAGGAATTCGCCGCCGATGCACGCGCCGAAAACTGGGATGACATCATCTCTGAATCAGGCGTCTCCCGTGATGACATCGAAAAGCTGAGTCAAGTTTATGTCAAAGGCAAGGCCGTCATTGCAACCTGGGGCATGGGCCTGACCCAGCACAAGCATGCCGTGGGCACGATTCAACTGCTGTCCAATCTGATGATGCTGCGCGGCAATATTGGCCGCCCTGGTGCAGGGTTGTGCCCGGTGCGCGGCCATTCCAACGTACAGGGTGACCGTACTGTCGGCATCGACGAAAAGCCAACGGATGCCTTCCTTGATCGTCTGGAGCAAGTGTTTGAATTCAAGGCGCCGCGCCATCACGGCAACGATACCGTCGGTTCGGTGATGGCCATGCTGGCAGGCCGCACTAAGGTATTCATCGGCCTCGGCGGCAACTTCGCGATGGCCACGCCTGATACGCCGCGTACCTTTGATGCCATGCGCTCCTGCAATCTGACCGTGCATATCACCACCAAGCTGAACCGCAGCCATCTGGTGCATGGCAAGGATGCACTGATTCTGCCAACGTTGGGACGTACTGAAATCGACCGGCAAGCCAGCGGCGCCCAAGGCGTGACGGTGGAAGATTCGATGAGCATGGTCCACGTGTCTTACGGCATCAACAAGCCGGCTTCGCCCGATTGCATGTCGGAAACCGCGATCGTTGCCCATCTGGCCGAAGCCACCATGAAGCACCGCGACAACGGCAAGAAGATTGACTGGCTGTGGTATGCCGACGACTACGCACGCATCCGCGATGCCATCGAAAAGGTGTATGACGCCTTCAAGGATTACAACCAGCGCATCACCAATCCAGGTGGTTTCCATCTCGGCGTGGCATCGCGCGAGCGGGTCTGGAAGACCGGTACCGGCAAGGCCAATTTCATCGTCCACCCGATTCCGCAAGACACGCCGATTCATCGCGCGCGCCGCATCCATGGCGACAAGTTGATGACGCTGATGACCACGCGTTCGCACGATCAGTACAACACCACCATCTATGGCATGGATGACCGCTATCGCGGCGTGTTCGGCCAGCGCCGCGTGGTGTTCATCCATAAGCTTGATCTGGAATTGCTGGGCCTGAAGACGGGCGAGTGGGTTGATTTGGTCAGCGTTTGGGACGACGGCATCGAACGTCGTGCGGATGGCTTCCTGCTGGTGGAATACGATATTCCACGTGGCTGCATCGGCAGTTACTATCCGGAAACCAATCCCTTGGTGCCGCTGGAGAGCTTTGCCGATAAGGCGCGGACACCGACGTCGAAGTCGATTCCGGTGTTGTTGCATCGGGCTGTCGTGCAGCATGCCAAGGCGGCATGAACGGGGTCCATTGATGGCGGACGAGCAGGCAGCCTTGCCACCGGAGCTGGTGCGTATCCTCGATAGTTTGTATGAGGAGCACCAGCGCAGTCAGGCACCGTTGTCGCTGGCGCGGCTGTCCAAACGGACGCAATTGCGCATGAGTACCTTGCGCCGCTATCTGAGCGCACTGGAAGAGGCGGGGATTGTCGCGGTGGTACTTAATGACGACGGCACCGGCAGCGCCATCCTGACTGCTGCTGGTCTGCAACTGCGCGACTGAGTTGCGACTGAGTTGCTTTAGCGCAAATCGTTGACGATCTTGGCAATGGTCTTCAGGGCTTTTTCCGTTTCAATGGTCCAGGCATAGCTATAGTTGAGCCGGATGAAATGGCTGTAGCGGTTGCTGGCCGCAAAAATGCGGCCAGGCGCAATCGTGATGCCAAGCACCAGACAACGCCGGTACAACTCCATCGCTTCCACCGCTGGCGGCAATTCCACCCACAGAATATAACCACCATTCGGTTCTGATACCTGGGTGCCCTCGGGAAAGAAACGCAGCACAAAATGCCGCATCAGGTCGCGCTGCTGCTGCAAGCTGCGTCGCACGCGCCGCAGATGGCGTTCATAGCCGCCTTGGGTCAGATATTCGGCAATCGCGCGTTGTGGAATGGTGGGCGTGGCCAGCGTATTGAGGAATTTGAGCTTTTCTACCTGAGCACGGTAACGACCAGGAATCGCCCAGCCGACCCGATAGGCCGAGGTCAGGCTTTTCGAGAACGAAGAACAATGCAGCACCAAACCGTCGCGATCATAGGTCTTGAGCGAACTGGGATGGGCGTTGCCATAAAACAGCTCACTGTAGACCGCATCCTCGATGAGCGGCATGTTGTGGTGATGTGCCAGCGCTACCAGCCGTTGCTTGTGGGCGTCCGGCATCATCGAACCGAGCGGGTTCTGGAAGTTGGGCATCACCATGCAGGCGGCGATTTTCTGCGTTTGCAATAGCGCTTCAAGGGCATCGAGATCGATGCCGGTCAACGGGTCGGTGGGGATTTCAACCGCGCGCATGCCCATGCGTTCAATCGCATGCAGGATGGCGTAAAAGGTTGGCGTTTCCACCGCAATCGTGTCACCCGGCTGCGCCACCGCTTGCAGGCATAAATTGATGGCTTCGGTAGCACCGACCGTGATGATGATATCGTCGGGATCGACTTTCAGACCGGTTTCCAGATAGCGCCGCGCAATTTGCCGCAGCAGTTCCGGATGGCCCGGCGGCAAATCGTTGAAGACGCTGAAACCATGACTATTGCGCGTGATCTTGGCGGCATACTGGCCGATGCGCTGCGACGGAAACAGCGCCGGATTGGGGTAGGGCGAGCCGAGCGGCACCGTGCCGTCTTGCTGGATTGCCTTGAGCGTGGCCAGCACCAGGCGGCTGACATCGACTTCATGCGGCTGCTGACTGGCCGGATGGCTGGGTGATAGCAGGTTGCTGTTGCTGCTTGGCGTCGCTAGCGGTGCTTGCGCTTTGCGTACAAAATAACCCGACTGCGGATGGCTTTCGATGATGCCGCGGCTTTCCAGCAATTCATAGGCCCGTACCACGGTGGTGACGCTCAGACTGTGCTGCTGGCTGGCGCTACGCACCGATGTCACGCGTTCGCCCGGCTGCAACACGCCGGCATTGATCGATGCCGCCAGTTCGTCGGCGAATTTTTTGTACAGCGGTAACGGGCTAGGACGGGATTGGCGTGGCATGCTGTTTTGTTTTGCGTAGGACTTGCTGTTAGAGTAGTGCAGACACGCATTCTACAGAAAGGCGCACCATGATCACCGTCCACCATTTGAATAACTCCCGCTCGCAACGTGTGCTCTGGCTGCTCGAAGAGCTGGGTCTGGAATATGAAATCAAGTTTTACCAGCGCGATCCGAAGACCATGCTGGCGCCGCCAGCCTTGCGCGAAGTCCATCCACTGGGTAAATCACCGGTCATCACCGACGGCGCAGCGACCATTGCCGAATCGGGTGCCATTATTGAATATCTGGTCGAAACCTACGGCAATGGCCAGTTCATACCTGCTGTCGGCACGCCGGAGCGGCTGCGTTACCGCTATTGGCTGCATTATGCCGAAGGTTCTGCCATGCCCTTGTTATTGCTGCAATTGATTTTCGGGCGCTTGCCGAAGGCGGTGCCAGCCTTGATTCGGCCTGTGGCCAAGCTGATTGCCGGCGGTTTTAAACAAAAATTCATTGGCCCGCAATTGACCCGTCATTTGGCCTATTTGGAAGCCGAGTTGACCAAGAACACCTGGTTTGCCGGCGACAGCTTCACGGCCGCCGATATACAGATGAGCTTCCCAATTGAAGGCTTGCGTTCGCGTGGCGGTCTTGACGGACATTATCCGAACCTGCTCAAGTATCTGGAAGCAATTCATGCGCGCCCGGCGTATTTGCGCGCGCTGGAACGCGGCGGCCCTTATGAATTGCTGCGCTAGGGCGGTTGCGAGCCGATTGTACTTTTCGGCTCAGGCAGGCGAGAATGGGTGCACAAGAATTTCAAGAGATAATAAAAATGAGTTTTTTTGCTAGCTTTCTATTCATCCTCTTGCTGGTGGTGATCAGCGCATTTTTATCGTGCGCGGAAATTTCATTAGCGGCTTCACGCAAGATCCGCCTCGAAATGCTGGCCAAGGATGGTGATCACAATGCCTTGCGCGTGCTGGCATTGCAGGCGCAGCCGGGCAATTTTTTCACCGTGGTGCAAATCGGTCTGAACGCCGTCGCCATCCTCGGCGGCGTGGTCGGCGAACCGGCGTTGACGCCGCATATGCGCGATCTGGTGGCCTTGTTTTATGAGGGGCCATGGATGGAAAACGTCAGCTTGGCGATTTCTTTCCTGCTGGTGACTGGTTTCTTCATTCTGTTTGCCGACCTGATGCCCAAGCGGCTGGCAATGCTGGCACCGGAACGTGCGGCCATTTTGCTGGTCAGTCCGATGCTGTTTCTGGAGCGCGTGTTCAAACCGCTGATCTGGATGTTCAATGGCTTGTCGAAAATGTTTTTCACCATGTTCGGCTTGCCGCAAGTGCGTCACGATGTCATCACGCCCAATGAAATCCATGCCATTGTCGACGCGGGCGCCCAGGCCGGGGCCTTGCTGCATCAGGAACATCACTTGATCGAAAACGTGTTCGAGCTGGAAACGCGTTACGTGCCATCAGCGATGACGCAGCGCGAAAGCATTGTCTATTTTCTGGTGACAGATACCGAAGAAATGCTGCGCCAGAAGATCATCGATCACCCGCATTCGCGCTTTCTGGTGTGCGAAAACAATATCGACGACGTGCTCGGTTATATCGACAGCAAGGACGTGCTCAAGCGCCTGCTCAAGGGCGAACAGTTTTCGCTGCGTGACAAGGGCTTGATTCATGTGCCGCTGTCGATTCCCAATAGCCTCAATTTATGGGAAGTGCTGGAACGCATGAAGGCGGTCGATGAAGACCTGGCGGTGGTGGTCAACGAATACGCATTGGTTGTCGGTATCATCAGCATCACTGACGTCACCAGCGTCCTGATGGGCAATCTGCTGAGCCTGCCCGCCGAGGAACAGCAAATCGTCAAACGGGATGAGCACTCCTGGCTCATGGATGGCCTCACACCACTGGCCGAAGTGATGAATGCACTCAATATTGATGATTATCCTAATCCTATGGGTTATGAAACTCTGGCAGGATTCATCATGTACATGTTGCGCAAGATTCCCAAGAAAACCGACTTCGTGCTGTTTGCCGAATTCAAGTTCGAAGTGGTCGATATCGAGGGCAACAAGATCAACCAGTTGCTGGTCACGCGTTTTCACGCTGATAAAAGCGAGAAGAACGACAAGACCGACAAGCCAGAAGCAGGAAAAGCCGACAAGAGCTGACCGTATTGCTGCTAAAAAATCAGCATACTGTCACTGCTGATTTTTTAGGGAGGGCGAATTGGAGCCCTGATGCAGCACACCGACACCCCGCAATCCTCTTCCTTCAACCACCTGCCGCAATTGCGCCGCATTTACTTTGCTGCGGCGCTATGTTGCCAACTGCTAGGCGGCAGCATGAACGACGCCCGCGCAGTCACTCCCGCGCCGGTGATGCTGGCCAACATCTACCAACCGGGCTTCGCCCTCGATGATTACTGGGTCAGTGAAAAATATGATGGCGTGCGCGGCTATTGGGATGGCCAGCGTTTATTGACGCGCGGCGGTGAAGTGATTCAGGCGCCGGCCTGGTTCACCGCCGGTTGGCCGGCGCAGGCCATTGATGGTGAGTTGTGGGCCGGGCGCGGGCGCTTTTCTCAGGCATTGTCTGCGGTACGCAGGCAGATACCGCAGGAAGCAGCATGGCGTGAAATACGCTTCATGGTCTTTGATTTGCCACGGCATGGCGGCACCTTTGATCAACGGTTGCCGGCGTTACAGGCGCTAGTCGCTAAGATGGGTGTGCCCTGGGTGCAGGCGGTTGCTCAGCGCAAGATCGCCAGTCATGCCGACTTGCAAGTGTTGCTCGATCAAGTTGTCGGGCAGGGTGCAGAAGGTCTGATACTGCATCGCGGCAGTTCCTGCTATCGCGCCGAGCGTAATAATGATTTCCTCAAGTTCAAGCCCTATGACGACGCTGAGGCCGAAGTGATCGCACATTTGCCGGGGGCCGGCAAGTATGTCGGTATGGTTGGTGCCCTCATGGTGGAGATGCCGAATGGGCTGCGCTTCAAGATCGGCAGCGGTCTCAGCGATGCATTGCGGCGCCAACCGCCGCCGGTGGGTAGTGTGGTGACATATCGCTATCGTGGTCTGACCGATCGCGGGTTGCCGCGGTTTGCGGTGTTTTTGCGGATGTTTGAAGATTGATCTGGCCCTGCTGGTGCGGGCCAGGTACTGCGCTCAAAACCATTGTCGACATCGGTATGTTCATTGGGTCGAAATATGACGGCGAAGACTAGCCGGGATTGATATAAGTCCCGGTTTATTAACTGAAATAGTCAACATGCTACCCATTGCTACAACCGCTACCTCAAGCTGCGAAGGTTCGACATGGAACTTTAGAGATTGCCGCACCCTGCAAGAGAAATCCCTTGCAACCGAGCTATCGTCCTCGCACTCCAGTCCGGCTAGCTTGTCCCGCGCTACGGGTATCGATAATCTTCCGCCTGAGCTCATGCGAGCAATTTTTGATCGCGTCACCGATGCGCAGGATTTGATCAATTCCACCGAGGCATTCACCCATGCGTGGCAACACTATCGGCTTGAAAGCATTGCGCAGTTTAGCAAGCAATGGCAGCGGCACTGGTTTGCTGCCGCCATGACCGGGGATGTGAAGACACTGGATTTTTGCGTCAGGAATGTGAGTGGATTCGATGTCAACGTCAAAAACAGCGACGGCATGACCGCGCTGATGTTGGCGTGTAAAAAAAATAAACCGAACATTGCAAAGGCGCTTATGGAAATGCCAATGATCGATGTCAATGCCGAAAATAATGATGGGCAAAAATCCGTGATCTTTGCTTTTCACCATGAAGATCTTGAGATCTTCAGTGCGCTACTGAAGCGTGACGGAATTATAGTCAATACAGGTGGGGGTGATTGGTCGCGGGAGGAGATCGCTCAGTTTTTTAACGACCCCTGGTATAGCCATCTGAGCGTGGAATGGATAAAAAAATCGTAAAAACGGTATCGTCTGTCAGGCTCTGACGCCAGGTCTGCCCATGTCGCTGTGAATATGACATGGTTTTTCCTGGCGTTTTCATGCCTCAAGCTGTTGTGATGCCAGCCTCCCGATTGCACTCCGAAATTTGTGTATTGAGCGTCCATAAATCGTAGAGTACGCCGAGCAAGAACACACCACCGGTACACAGGTAGACGATGCCGCTGATCCATTTGCCCATATACATGCGGTGGAGGCCGAAGATGCCGAGAAAGCTCAGCAACAGCCATGCCACTGAGTAGTTGATGTTGCCGCCGGTAAAGCGCTGGTCTGCTTCGCGGTCCATGCCGGGAATCAGAAACAGATCGATCAACCAGCCGATACCAAGGAGTCCCAGTGTGAAAAACCAGATGGTGCCGGTAATCGGTTTGCCATAGTAGAAACGATGGGCGCCGGTAAATCCAAAAATCCACAATGCATAGCCGATGGCCTTGCTGTGCGTATCGCTGACAGTGACATTCATGAATAACTCCCGTAATGATGTGAAGCAAGTATGCCATTTGTATCGATGATGCAGGCATGTATCTTTGGAGGGGGAGCCGAGAATAAGTTCAATTTTCCGGCGCTGCGTTCTTCGTAGCTGTCGATACGCAGTGCCACGGAAAATTGCTTCTGCAATGCCGCCAAGTTGGCCGCAATCGGACCGTTGTCACTGCCTTGCAGGCAATGATGGTGGTGCTGGTTAGCAATTTTAGCGTGATTGCTTGTGCTGGTGATTGTTCCAGCTGTGGCAGAAAAGACCAGTGTGGTTTTCTTGATTTTCTTGGTTGTTGATGTTGTGTGTTCTTCGGACGAGTTAGCCGGGGGCGGTTCGGCAGCCTCTTACCTCAGTACGTAGTTGAATCTTTGTTCTCTTCGGACTACCTTGCCGGGTACCTCAGTGTGTAGTTGAATCTTTGTTTTCTTCGGACAACCTAGCCGGGGGCGGCCCGGCAGCCGCTCACTTTCTTTGGTCTCGCCCAAAGATAAGTAAGCAAAGAAAGGCGACCGCTACTGC
>JAMFSU010000020.1 GCA_026225475.1 Duganella sp. | reverse complement strand
CGCTAAAAGCGCCTATGCGCTCATCACCTTCATCAATGCCCCCACGCCGAGTATATTGATCATCCGTTTCATGTTGTATGCCAGGACATGCAAGCTCATCTCGGTGCTCACCCGGGCCTTGGTTTTAATCAGATGATGCTTTGCATCTACCGCCGTTTGCACGTTGTAGCCAACGATACCTGTACCGCGCGTCTTCATCGACCTTGCATCGGGATCGGTCTGGGAGACTTGTTGATCCGGCATCTGTTCGAGCTTGAATTGGATATCTTCAAGCTCTCGCATCTGCGCCTTGAGCGCTGCGATATTCTCATGCAGTCGCGTTGTCGTGATTTGCTTACGTTCTGGCTCTTGGCGATCGGCCGTGTCGAGTGCCGTGAGATAGCGGTCGATGCTCGATTTAATCTCTTCCATGCGCCGTTGCAGCTTGGCGCTGGTGAAGTTGCGGTCGCGGTTGTTGACGGCCTTGAATTTGCTGCCATCAACGGCCACCAATGCATCAGAGAATAAACCAAGCCGCTGACAGAGTACGACGAACTGACGACAGACATTGGAGATGGCATGGCCGTTGTCTTTGCGGAAGTTGGCGATGGTCTTGAAGTCCGGTGTCAAATGACCGGTCAGCCACATCAGTTCAACGTTACGCTGCGCCTCTCGTTCCAGGCGACGGCTGGATTGAAGTCGATTGAGATAGCCGTAGATGTAAATCTTGAGAAGCACTGATGGATGATAGGCTGGGCGTCCTGTTTGTGCAGGCATTGTTCCTTCGAAACCCATTTGCACTAGGTCCAGTTCATCGACGAAGACATCGACTACCCGAACCGGGTTGCTGTCGGCAACGTAGTCATCCAGTTGTTCGGGAAGCAAGATGCGTTGATGGCGATCCTGGCCTTCAATGAAGCGTTTCATAGGCACCTCGAACAGAATGATCTGTTCGTGTGACCTGAATCTCTGCAAATCGTTTACTTCAGATTAGAATTAACGCTGCCGGCGTTTTTACACGGCCTCGGCCGATTGGGGACCGCTGTATTTTACGGCGAGATGGCCGTCTCGAAGATAGCTCAGTGGGTGTCGTCTTGGGCGTCATAGCGCGCCCGATTATCGTAGAGAGTGTCGAGGTTCGAAATGGCCCATCGCGCCAGCTCTCGAACCGGCACGGCGAGTGAGCGCCCAAACGGCGTGAGGGCATAGTCGACTTGCGGTGGAGAGGTGGCGCGCACCGTGCGCTCGACCAGCCCGTCGCGTTCGAGCACCTTGAGCGTACGGGTCAGCATCTGCTGCGAAATGCCGCCCACTTGACGGCGCAGCTCGTTGAACCGGCATGGTTGGTCGCGCAACGCCACGATAACTTGTACGCTCCATTTGTCGCCGATCCGGTTGAGCACTTCGCTCACTTGGCGGCAGGTTCCCATTGCGGGCGGAGTGGTCACATTCATATGACTTGGCCTCAAAAATATGCGTTTTCGTCGAAAGAGATATGGTCGCATACTCGGTGCTGGTCAACAATCCTGACTACATATAAGGAGTATCATGATTCTCTACTACGCCCCCGGTGCTTGCAGCCAAGCTTCCCATATCGCCCTGATCGAAGCCGGATTGCCGCACTCGCTGATCAAGACAGGCCGCGACCGGCGCACTGACGACGGTCGCGACTTCAACCTCATTAATCCCAAAGGCTACACGCCCGCGCTCGACTTGGGCGATGGAACTATCCTGACCGAGAACCTTGCCATTCTCGTCTACATCGCGGAAAAATCCGGCAAGCTGCTTGCCAAAGACGGCGTGGCACGCTGGCGTGCGCTGGAAGCAACGACGTTCATGACGACCGAAATTCACCGCAACTTCATGCCATTCTTCAGGGGCGGGACCGAGCAGGAGAAAGAGGCTGCTACGCAAGCGCTTCACATGCGCTTCGGCACACTCAGCGACCAGCTAGGAGACAACCCCTTTTTAATCGGTACAGTGATGACGATTGCCGATTGCTACCTGTTCATCATGTTGGCTTGGGCCGCGATGATGGGCGTTGCGGTGCCGCCGAGGCTAGCCGACTACCTAGCGCGGTTGAAACAACGGCCTGCAATTGTCGAAGCACTGCGAGCAGAAGGGCTTGCGTGACGCGACCGGCAGATTAATGCTGACTGAGCTGCTAGCTAGCTTTTGACGTGCCATACGCCAAGTACGCCAAGTCAGCTCTGTCGACATACGTTGCACCGGGAAAAACTGCGATTTATATTCCTACTCGACGTCAGGTCCAGTGGGAGGCGATGCAATCTCAACGACCTATACTATCAATCGAAAATAGCGCCCGAGCAACGTTGAATGGACATCTAAATCCCACGCCATACCAAACGCCCAAAAAGGCTCCGCATGTAGAGGCTTTTTTTCTTATCGGTAATGGCTGCTACTGGCGGCGGAAGCAGACCTACGATTCTTCTGATTTTAGTTTTTGGGCTAGCAAGTAAATTTCTCCTCGCATTACATCAAAGCGTTCGTTTTCCGTAATGGGCACATGCAAAAAAGCGCCATCTTGGTACTGGAGGACTGAGTCATTCAGGCTGCCCATGCCACCGAACGCCGATAACAGATGCTCGATACCATAGAAATCCAAACGATGAATACGGTCCGCATCACTTGCGAGCCAATCCGCCCAGCGCGATTCACGGTGGGCGCGTAGTAACTTCTCCGCTTCGCGAAGCTTCTGCACAAGTGCTTCAATATCTGGATGCATGTTGCTCTTTATTTTCCGATTTCGTGAACGGCTGATCCTGGCGGTTGCGGACATGCAATAGCATTTCTGTTGGCGACGCATATGAGAGCATGCCATCTGTCATTTGACCAAGAGAAGCAGTAGGTAGACCTTTCTCGTAACGCTGCCATCGCTATATCCGATGGGAAACTATGGCATTGACTTGAAGTTTGACTATGCATGAATTCTCCAGTAGATTGATCTACCTGCCCACCGAGGCCTTAGTTGTACCTCAGTCTCACGAGGTACCGAAAAAAACCCAGCTTCCGCTGGGTTTTTTTGCTTCTGTGTCAGGAATCATTCATTTTGTGTTGATTTGCTCACAAAGATGAAGCCTTCAATTGCCCTTTTCATTGCGTTCCGAAGGCAGCTACACGGTCATCGATTTCTCATATCAGGCGGCATTTCCTCCCTGACGCATCAGATCTGCCATCCAATCCACCAGCACGCGTACGCGCCGTGACAGCTGCCGCTGATGCGGGTACAGGATGGATACCGCCATCGGTGCCGGCCGGAATGCCGCCATCACCTCGACCAAGCGGCCCTCCGTCAATTGCTGTTGAACGTGATAACGCGGCAACTGCACCAGTCCTAGCCCGCCTTCGCAACAACTGACATAGGCCTCGGCGTGACTTACTGCGATCTGGCCGGGCAGCGTCACTTGCCGTTCGTCGCCATCGACCAGAAAATCAAACGGCAGGATCTTGCCGCTCACCGACGAGAAAAAATTCACCGCCTGGTGCACGCCGAACGCCTCTAGCGAATCTGGCACGCCGTGCCTTTTGAGATACGCCGGGCTGGCGCAGGTCACCTGCGGCAGCCGCGCCACGCATCGAATCACAAGACTGGAATCGCGCGGCTCGCCGGCGCGCAGCACGCAGTCGTAGCCCTCGCGCACCAGATCCACCGTGCGGTCACCCATGCCGATTTCCAATTCAATTTGTGGATACTGCGCACAAAACTCCGGCAGTCGCGGCAGGATGAAATGCATCGCCAACGAACCCTGTAGATCGATGCGCACCTTGCCGCGCGGGTTGGAGGCGGCGGCACTGAAGGCCGATTCGGTTTCTTCCAAATCGGCCATCAACTGCACGCAGCGCGCGTAATACGCATTGCCGTCCAGCGTCGCGCTGACCTGGCGCGTGGTCCGCTGCAACAGCCGGACGCCCAGCCGCGCTTCCATCTGCTTGATGGTGTGCGTCACCGTGGCGCGCGGGATATGCAGGTCATCTGCCGCCTTGGTGAAGCTGCTCAGTTCGACGATACGGGTGAATACGCGCATGGCATCAAAGCGGTCCATGGTCTTTCCTTACTATTGTTGATTATTTTTGAATAATGATGGCAATTTAAGCATATTTATCCAATTGATGTACGGGTTCAGAATGCAATCACTGACTCGCCGTACAGCACTGAACAAGTCGGCAGTCATTCACTCGCTTATTTAGTCATTACTCACAATCAGGAGCATCACCATGCAAACAACCCAAACAAGCACCGCAAACAACACTCAACAAGTCGCTATCGTCACCGGCGCCTCCCGCGGTATCGGCGCAGAGATCGCTAAACAGCTCGGCCTGGACGGTTACGCCGTGGTCGTCAACTACGCCGGCAACGCCGCTGAAGCACAAAACGTGGTCGACGCCATTCTCGCCAACCAAGGCCAGGCCATCGCCGTGCAAGCTGACGTTGCCGACAGCAAGGCCGTTGACGCTATGTTTGAACAAGCGATTGCCGCCTTCGGTCGCGTCGACGTGCTGGTCAACAACGCCGGCATCATGCCGCCCAAACTGCCGATGCTGGCCGACACAGACGACGCCACCTTTGATCGCCTGATCGCAGTCAATCTCAAAGGTAGCTTCAACACCATGCGCGCTGCCGCCACGCGTCTGCAACAAGGGGGCCGCATCGTCAATTTTTCGACCAGCGTGATCGGCCTTGCCTTGCCTGGCTACGCAGTTTATGCCGCCACCAAGGGTGCGATCGAAGTCATGACCAACATCTTCGCCAAGGAACTGCGCGGCAAACAGATCAGCGTCAACGCTGTTGCACCGGGACCAACCGCGACCGCGCTGTTCCTCGATGGCAAGACACCGGAAACCATCGAGCGCATGTCCAAAATGGCGCCGCTGGAACGTCTGGGCTCACCGGAAGACATTGCTCGCGCAGTGGCTTTCCTGGCGGCGCCTGATGGCTGGGTCAATGGCCAAACTATCCGCGCCAACGGCGGCCTGGTCTAAGCCCGTCGCTTATCCGGTACCTACACACTTACTCAAAGGAAACATCATGAAAAAATTAGTCATCCTCGTCACCGGCGCATCGGCCGGTATCGGCAACCTGACCGCGCGTTCGCTGGCGCAGGCGGGACATGCTGTCTATGCCAGCATGCGCGATATCAACGGTCGAAATGCCCCCAAAGTGCGTGCTTTGCAGGACTGGAGTTTTGCGCAGGGTCTGGATATGCGCGCTGTCGAACTGGATGTGTTGTTGCAAGATTCCGCTGACGCTGCCGCCGCACGCATCATCAGCGAGCAAGGCCGCATCGACGTTGTCGTGCATAACGCCGGTCATCTGGTGGTCGGACCGACTGAGGCCTTTACGCCGGAAGAAATGATCAAGGTATTCGACACCAACGTACTTGGCGCCCAGCGCGTCAACCGTGCCTTCTTGCCACATATGCGTGAGCGCCAGGCTGGGTTGCTGCTGTGGGTCAGTAGCACCACGGTACGCGGCGGTTTTCCACCGTTCTTGGGGCCATATGCCGCCGCCAAGGCCGCGATGGATTCCATCGCCGTGACGCAGTCGTATGAACTGGCGCGCTTCGGCATCGAGACCTCGATCATGGTGCCAGGTGCATTCACTCGCGGCACCGATCATTTTCCGAACGCCGGCAAGCCAGCAGATCAGAAAACCGCCGACGCTTATGCACGCTATGCCGGTGTGATGGATCAGGTTGGCGCACGTCTTTCAGCGTTGTCGCCGGACCACGCCGATCCGCAAGCCGTGGCCGATGAAATGACGCGCATCGTCAATCTACCTGCCGGTCAGCGGCCGTTTCGTGCAGTAGTTGATTTTATCGACGACGGCGCTGCCGAAGTCACCGAGGTGGCCGAGCGCGTGCGCGAAGAATTTGCACAGCGCATCGGCATCGATGACCTCCTGCATCCCGCGGTGATTGCCTGACAAGGAGGCCGACATGCACAGCGTACTGATCATCCTCGGTGGCCTTGCCTTGTGGAGCAGCGTGCTACTGGCGCGCACCATGTTCGATCTGCGTGTCGGCAACAGCGCCTTATGTCTCGGCTTCTGCGCGGTGTGGCTCATCGCCGCCGGTATCAACCTGGCGATGGGGATGCACTACGCGGGGTATTCTTTGATGGAGGAACTACCGTTTTTCATTTTGGTATTTGGGGTGCCGGCAGCGACTGCGGCGATGACCACGCGCTGCTGAAGGCACCACGGCGGAGATGCCAGAGCAAGTTACGCTAGACCACGAAGCCGGGTTTCTCGGCAAGACTGTCTTAGAACTGCATCGCCGCCGCATATTTTCATGGATTTGGCGGTACACACGACTGCATCCGTCAATTTTTGCGTGTACATAGATCTCTTCGACCCAGCACACGCTCCACACCTAGCCGAAGCCAGGAAAACATCATGGATAACCAAGCCGAGAGCTCTGACGTGTGATTGTCCACAGAGATCCAGGATGCTATCGAATTTAAAAATTTCGTAGCAAGAAACGGAGCGTATTGCATCGAATGCGCGAGTAAATTCCATGTACTGACGTCTATCAATCTCCAAGAGGAATTCAAACGCTATGTCTATACTGGAAATAAAATCAACCACAACCAATCTTGCCGAGCCGCGTCGCGTGGAGGGATTCAGTGACGCGGCTTTTTCAATCATCATTACACTTCTTGCTCTCGAAATACATCGCCCGAGTGCTATTCCAGGAAAACTGGCGGAAGAACTGCTATTGGAATGGCCGTCTTATGTGGCATATGTTGTCGCATTTGTGTACGTGGGGATAATTTGGCTTAATCATCACTATCTGTTCGAGCGGATATGCAAGATCGATCTGACGCTCAACTGGATAAATCTCGGCATAGTCGGGACAGCTTCTCTAATACCGTTCCCAACAAGTGTGCTTGTGAGTGCCTTTCGTGACGGGAATCTCATGGATCAAAAAGCAGCGGTCATCCTTTACGCGATGATTGTCTGCTTCATGTCAGCAGCGTGGATTCCGGTCTTCTATCACTTACGTCGCCACCCAGAATTGATTAAATCTCATCTGCTTAATACGGAATTCTCGAATCAGATCCTTCGACCGATAGTCGGAATTGTTCTATGTCTCATTGCAGCAGTCGTCGGATGGTTTATCAGCCCGGTTGCCGCTATAGTAATTTTGGTTTTAGTTATCGGCTACTACGCCTGGACAAGCCAGGGATTTCGTACGCCGCGCTAATAGTCTGCATTCAATGTTTTATTTGCGGTGGCTGGAGACTATGCACATCAATGCAAACGCATGATATTTTAATCGCCAGAAACAAATTATTGGAGTTGATCCGAGTGCGCAGAAAGAGAAAAACGAACCCGATTTACTGCAGTCAGGACCAGTAGACTCGCTAAAAGGGGCATCGCCACAGACATCCATGTTGGCAGAGCCCCCTGCAGTGAGAAGCTCAATCCAAGCAGGCCGAATACAAAAGAGCGATCTGTTTTTCCCGCAGGACCTTCGCATCTGCGGCCAAGATTTAACGCCCCGGCAGTGATCCCAATTAGTTCGCAAATGACAGCCAGACCGATTACGACCAATACCCACCCCGGTGAAAATGGAGCGATGAGGACGAATGGACTATACAGAGCGATGTCTGAGATCAAATCGCCAACTTCGTTGAGTATTCCGCCCAAGCGACTCTTTTGGCCAAAATCCAGGGCGAGTGTGCCATCCAATCCAGCGAGAAAAGTTCGCATCACCAGCCAGGCGGGCAGCAAAATGAATACGCCATGAGCTCCATTCTTCCATGTCAGCAACGCGCCAACAAGAATTGATCCAGCGAGCGAGGCAAGCGTAACTTGGTTCGCGGTCACTCCCAAACGTACTGCCATTGCGGCGATCGGTTGCAGTGATCGCCGCAGTCTTGGCTTCAGAAAGGAAAGAGAGGTGACCGCCAACCAAGCTGCTGCCGGAACAGTATCAGCCGGCTTTGTCAGCTTAACTTTGCTGTTCAAGGCTCATCTCACGGTCTAGAAGTTGACGCCGAATCTGCTCGCCCCACCGGAAGCTTGGCGCCATGCCGTTTGCATCAACCACGCGATGACATGGTATTACCAACGCGAGATTGTTGCGCCCGCAAGCTTTGGCAACTAGGCCGCCATACCCGGATCCGCACCAATCAATAGCGCGACGTCAGCGTAGTTGACGATAGTGCCGGCCTCAACCGTACGAAGCGCAGCCCATACGATCTCCTCGAAATCGCTCCCTCGGCTATCGAGAGGAAGCTCGAAGGCGTGAGATGGATTTTCGATGCAATCCAACACGCGCGCGATAACATAATCGTATTCACAGACGGCTTCGACACAATCGCAGGATGGGAATTCTGCCTTCAATTCGGCGATAAGCGTTTCGGCATCACTACCCATATAAATGGCACGAAGACCTTTGATGTTGCTGGCAACGAGGACGGGGCCAATTTGACTGTCCCCGATACCATATATAAGAAATTCTCTCTTACCCATGAGCATGACTTCCGATTGACGTTACTGCGCGCGTAAAGCCTGCAAGATTGCTGTTGAAACTCAAAACTTCTGCCATGCGATTGACGTTGTCCAACGCTCTGCGCAGTACGGTGCTTGATGTGGTTTTCAGATAAGGAAAATAGATAACCTCGACACCGACTTCTGCAAATGCACGTTCAAGTCGCAATCCTTTTTCTGTTCCACGCCAATCGTCGCCTTTGAAGAAGACATCGAATTTAAGTTCGCGCCACACATCAAGCTTGTCTGACACGTCTTCAGCATAGGCCTGGTCTACGACATGGATGTTGCGCACGATTTCCAAACGTTCGGCAAGTGGGACAACCGGTGTTATTCCTTTGTTGAGTTTGAGCATCTCGTCCGATACAACGCCCGCGATCAGAAAGTCGCACTGACTTTTTGCTTGCTTGAGAATATTCAGGTGTCCAACGTGAAACAGATCGAAGGCGCCCGCTGCATAGCCAATTCGTTTCATGTTCAAAATCTCCGTCAGGTATAGGCGCTCTATAGTGAGAGCATGATTGGATGAAAGCTGTAATTTCGAGCGTCACGGTAGGAGATTTCGCGTTTCGTCTCCATGTCTGAAGAATACGGCGATCACAATTTCAAATCGCTCCGTTTCTTGCGCCGCAAGTTTAAAAAGTCCTTCTCTCACAGAGAGCCTTGGTTGGGTACTCCTGGGGAGAAAGAGAGCCACGTCTTTGGTGGTAGTGGAGGACTAGGTATGACGGAGATGGTCTTCTCCAAGTCAGTTAGACTGCTATGGAGATACCTACGGGAGGACATATGAGCGCCGCTGAACAACATGAGCAGTTACTGAAGCAGATGGCTTGGCTCGATACGCTTACGGCGGGACTGGCATTGCCCGCAGACGAGCGGGCGTTGATGGTACTTGGCTGTATTGACGTCGCCACTGAGCATCAGGCAGCGATTGCGCTTCTCTATAAGACAGAGCTGTACGGATCTGCGTTTGCCTTATTACGGGTGCTCATGGAGTCCGTGGTGTGCGGCATGTGGTTGCGCAGATGCGCGACAGACAGCCAAGTAGCGAAATTCAAAAAGGGAGATATTGGCAGGAAGTTCGGAGAATTTATCGCTGATCTTGAGCCTACGTTGGGCACGACGACATTATTCTCGTCGTTAAAAAATCGTGCCTGGACGGCGATGAACGGTTTTACCCACACAGGATTTCATCAGGTTTCTCGCCGACATTCCCCCGGCAAGGTCCAGCCGAATTATTCAGAGGAAGACATCTTGAATCTATTGCTGACCACAAATATGTTAGGCGCAATTGCCTACGGCGAAGTCATCGACATGTCTAAAAATAAAACCATCATTGCAGAGTACAACGCAAAGATTCTAATGTTCTCCGGTCGCGTTCAACCGTGATGCGAGGGGGGTAATCAATCGAAAGAATCCATTTTTGGTTGAGTCGTCGGCAAGAAAGAAGCGATCCATCTTGCCTTTATCTCTACCCCTCTTACGTTAAACGATCATTCGAATTTGACTGTCCACTCGGCCTGGTCTCGCAGAGACGAGATTGCGGGAGAACGAAGAAGGTTCCAAGTAGAGTAGAACTCAGTAGTGGACAGGACCGGTAAATACCCTAACTCGCTGGCTTTTTCAACCAAAGCGTCGTAGCGGCGGATAAAACGGTATGCAATGGGTTCCCACGTAAAGTCGCTGAGCATATTTAACAGCCAGACCTTGTGATTGGTCTCAATAGCTCCGACCAAAACACTCTTTAGGTATTGGCAGGCATCGAGTTTATCTCCAGCGTTCGCACCGCGTGCGAGTGCATTCAGATGTGGATATTGATCGCCAATACATTTTTGATGTTCCCGGATCAATTTCAGTAAAATTTGAAAGCAGTCGTCTTCGGTCTCCGCGACCAATGCGAACCAGGGATCGCGATTGTGTTTTTTCAGATCTTCGACAATCCGATCAAGCTTAAGGGAGTCGCTACGTTGGAAGATCGAGGTTGCCAAGCCAGCGTTCTCAGCATCGATCATCAACTCGGCTGGCGGCAGTAACGTGACGGAAGGATTAAGAGATTTAGACCATCCCTCAAACCATGTCGTTTCTGGAATCGAGAGATTTACCGGCAAGCAAAGATACCATTTGTTCACTTTAAAATCTGCCGATGAAACAGCCGTCTTGTACGAATTCCGGATCTGCTGCTTCTGTGAATCGTCAATGCCGTGGATAAAATACTTGCATTGGTAAACGTCTATCGGTGTATTGCCAAAATCGCCTACATACACATCGATACCACCATCGCCTTGTTGGACCCTGATTCCTCGTACCGTTTCTGGACGACGCTTCCAACCAATGATCATTTCGCAAGCACGCTCGAAGGCGGTACGCGCGCCTTCTATGTTGCCGTGTATAAGTACCAAGTCAGTCCAGTTCGACATGAGATGCCTTGAATAGTGGGGACGTAGATCTAATCATGAAGCGTGGCAGCAAATCAAGAAATCTTCATGTCGGGGAGAGTTAATTCAGCGGTCTTTACCTTGGTAGAGTTCCTTCCTCAGATCGCGTGCAGCGCGCTGGCGAGAGGATCGTTCGCTTTCTTGATGAGTTCCTGCGCGGCGGAATTGTGCCGCGGCGACCAGAGGATTTCGTGGCTTACGGATACGAATGGTGATTTTCATAACAATCTTTCACTGGATCGACGCTGGTTTCCCTATTTTGCGTCATGAAAAATAATGCCCAGCGTATGACGATGTCCGCTGTGCAGCTGGCTGACACCGTGGCGCATGTTGACGCGATAGAAGCCACGTGTGCTGCGCACAGGGCGGCTATTGACCGCAAAGATAACTGCCTGCCCTTGTCGGAGATCAATGACTTCCGCTCTGCCGGCTTGTTTAGAATCACTTTCAGCGAGCAGTAGCTCACCGCCCACAAAGTCACGACCAGGTTCCGACAGCAGAAACACTGCCTGGAACGGGAAGACGTGATTGCCATAGAGATCCTGATGCAAGCAGCAGTAGTCCTTCGGGCCATATCTGAGCATGAGCGGAGTCGGTCGACGTTGGCCGGCCGCATGGCAGATTTCAGCAAATTCACTATGTTCCGCAGGAAAGCGTTCATCCATGCGCATCGCAGCGTGCCAACGATTCGCAATCGGAGACAGGTGGGGATACAGTCCGGTGCGTAGTTCGCTCACGACATCGGGAAGCGGATAATTGAAATACTTATATTCGCCTCGTCCAAATGCATAGCGCTCCATGACAATTCGACTGCGGAAGCGGTCTTCATTACCGTAGAGATCAACGGTAGCCGCGCACTCGTCGGAGCTCAGAAGCGCTGGTGTTATCGCGTAGCCGTTGACGTTGAGGTCTGTTTCAATTTTTTGCCAGTCCAGCGCCGATATACGAGCGGACGGTGTAGCGGACTGATTGATGAGGGTATTCTTCAGCGCGTCGCTACCAAGGGACGCTAGCAATTCGGTAGTCATATCTTCTTACGGAGTGGTTGAGTAGGCGCTTGGGCAGCTTTCCAGGTCGCATAAAGGTTCGGCAGACACACGGCACACGGTCGATAGCCCGCACTAATAGCAGTGGCTTCATCAAGGAAAAACACACGGTGTTTCACATAGCCACCGCGGGCGATCGCTGCCAAGGCAGAGCGACAATCGAAGCGACCGTATAACTTGCCGCGGCGATAGCCACCTAATGTTCCTGGCACATCGCTTTCATATGGAAGCCCGTCAGTCCCGATTAAGGTCCATGTTCGTGCTTTATCCATTGGAATGGATTCCAAGCGTATCGTGGAACGTCATTTCCAGACCTACGCGTTCGCCTGCACGTACTTTGCTAATCGCATGCTTGAGATTGACGCGGTAGTATCCTTTGGTCCCTTTGAACGGGCGGTGGGCTACCGTGATCAGCGCTGCATCGCCTTGTCGCATCGGCAAGACCATGGGTCTGGACTGCATGCGTGGCCGCTGTTCGGTCATCACAAATTCGCCGCCGCTAAACTCGGCTTCTGGATCCGACAACAGCACAACCAATTGAATCGGGAAGATCGTGGTGCCGTCCGTACTCTGGTGGAGACCCTGATAGTCGCCACCGCGCAAACGACTCAATGTGGCGTGAGAACTTTTCTGGCCAACTTTCGTATTTTCACGCAAGAACTCTTGCCATTTGAGTGGATACGAAGAAGCGAGGCCCATTGTCTCGTTCCAGCGATTGGCGATGGGCGAGAGCATTTCGTATAAACCTTCTTGCAATGCCGAGAGAGGATCTGGCAATTCTCCTGACAAGCGCCATTGCGCTCCCTTTCCCAATTCCAAAACACTAAGCGATTGTTGCGGCGTCTTTGCTGCTGCATCTAAAGCCAGAGCCGCCATTTTCTTCGCTTCGTCAACATCAAGAAGATTTGGCAATAGTGCATATCCCTCTTTGTCCAGGTCAGCAGTCAAAGCCGTCCAGTTAAGGTTTTTGATAGTATTCGTTTTCATCATTCGTTCTCTTGCGTCTTCTTTTAAGCTTCGCGTTGCAGCAATTCACGTTTGCGTTCGACACCCCAGCGATAGCCGGAGATATCGCCGTCGCGCCTGACCACACGGTGACACGGGATCGCTACGGCGATGTGATTGGCGCCGCAAGCTTGTGCAACTGCCCGTACTGCTTTTGGCGAGCCAATCCGTTCTGCGACTTGAGCGTAACTGACGGTCATGCCAGGGGGGATTTCTCGCAGGGCTTGCCATACACGTTCCTGGAATGCCGTACCGCGCACGTCCAATGGGAGATTCAAGCCCAGCGCAGGTGCTTCGATAAAGCCAACCACTTCGGCTACCAGCTTCTCAAATTCTGAGTCTGCGCCGACCAGTTGCGCTTTGCGGAATTGGTCCTGCAAGTCACGAACCAGTAAATCGGGGTCGTCACCCAACAAGATTGCGCAAATACCACGTTGGCTTTGCGCTACCAGGATGGCGCCCAGAGAACACTCACCTACAGCGAAACGAATGACCGAATTCAGTCCACCGTCCTTGTAGTCTTTCGCACGCATGCCGAGCATGCCTTTGGAACTCTCATAGAAGCGGCTGTTCGAGTTGAAGCCGGCGCCGTAGATAGCGTCGGTAATGGTGCCCGGCGTCGATAGTTCTTCGCGCAGTCTCCGAGCGCGCGATGCGCTGGTGTATGCTTTTGGTGTGAGTCCCGTTTCTGCTTTAAAGACGCGATGGAAGTGGAACGGGCTCATATTCGCCTGTTTCGCCAATTCCTCGAGATTGGGCTGAACCTCCGAGGCGTCAATCAAGCGACAGGCTTCGGCGACCAACGAAGCGCGTTGTGTCGCAGCGGCGGTGCGATCGGCAGAGCTGTGGCGGCTCGCACGATAGCCTGCCACCTCCGCAGCTTCAGGCGTGTCGAAATATTCGACATTCTCACGCTTAGGAAGACGTGCTGACGAGCTTGGACGGCAATAGACTCCGGTCGTCTTCACCGCATAGACGAAACTGGCGTCAGCAGATTGATCACGCATACGCACGGCATTCCAGCGAATGTCATCAATCGTTTGGTCGATCATCATTTCTTTTGGGGAATTCATTTTCGTGTCCAATACACTATGTAGTGAAGTCACTTTAAGGCAGACTTCTTTCGCAAGAACTCCGTTTCTTGCGCCCCAATCGATCCTATGGCGTACAACGCCATAAATACCAGGACGCTACCGTACGATAAGGGCTCCAGGCCTGTCCAATCTCGCGCATCTGTCGCGGTGTCGGAGTCGTAGTCATACCTTTAAGGCGCCGATAGCCTTCGCGCACGCCAAAATCGTCGATCGGTAATATGTCCGATCGCTCCAGCGTATAAATAAGAAACATCTCCACTGTCCACCGTCCTATGCCACGTAATGGGACGAGGCGTTCGATGAGTTGATCATCGGAAAGTGTCAGCGCTTCAGCACGCGTGGGAACGATTTTGTCGACCGAGGCCTGTGCAATGCCGCGAATTGTCCCAAGCTTGGTAGCAGAGAAGCCGCAAGCACGTTGCAGTTCGGGGTCTGTCGCTAGTAATTGCTCTGGAGAGGGAAACGCGATACCTGGATACAGCGCCAAAAGGCGTCCTAAGATGGCGTCCCCGGCTTTTGCGTGCAGTTGTTGATAAGCAATCGCGCGCACCAGAGCTTCGTATGGTTCGCGTGCCGGCTTTGCTTCATGCCGGCAAGGGCCGATTTCTGCAATATGTCGCTTCCAGTCGCTGTCGAGATTGGATAAATGGCTGACTGCTTCCTCATAGGAGGCAGGGGATATATCGGCGATGATTGGCATGAACTTAAAACCCAGGTAGGCGAATTTCTTCGGAAGCAGCAGCTGATTGGGGGGCGCCCAATACACCTTCGTGTTCGAGCAACCAGCGTTTGCGATGTACGCCCCAGGCATAGCCCTTCAGATCGCCATTCTTTGCGATCACACGGTGGCACGGCACGATAATGGCAATGGGATTAGCACCATTGGCGGCGCCGATGTCGATTGCCATACGTGGATCGGCATAGCCGAGACCACGCGCCATTTCCCCGTAACTGGTCGTCAAGCCGCCAGGAATGGCGCGTAGAGCTGCCCATACTTGTCGTTGGAGTTCAGTTCCGTTGGTTTCGGTGACAACGTTGTCGAACGCATTCAGATCGCCTGAGAAATAGTTGCCCAGCGCCGTGACAATCTCCTCAGGTGCGGTGGTCGTGACTAATTCGACCGATCCATAGTGCTCGCGCAGAAGTCGACGCAAACGCGTTTCGTGATCGGCGAATTCCAGTGCGCGTACGCGCTTTTGTTCATCTGTGACCAAAAGCAATTGGCCAATCGGCGATTCCACAGTACTTAAATTGAATTGCATGATTAATCCTTAAAAATCACTTCAGTCGTGTGATGGTTGTGGCCTCGAGCAGAAATACTTCTCCGCTGTGCATATGCAGCTCCTTCTCGCCATCTTCATTGATATGCCAGACCGCATTGCCCGCGTTGACCGCATCTTGAAAGTGCATCATCACTTTGACCCGCGCATTCGCACTTTCATAGTTCTCGGCTGGTGCCGGCCTAGGTTGTGGGTAAAATCCGGTGACAGGCATATAAAATCTCCAAAGAAGCATGATCGAGAGGGACGGTCCTTTTGGCCGTCCCTGTCGGTCAGTGCATAAGCCGAGGGCTTTCTGTACTGGACAAGCTGAAATTGGCTTGCCCGATGTCGTGCTGTTGGGTCTCACTCATGCTGTACGAAATAGAAAATCCCTCAAGTGTTTTTAAGGTGAGGATTCGCGTATTCATATTCGATCCGTATAGCACTTCGAAGTGTTCAACCGGATAGGCAATGGTAAGAGTTGGGTCTTTGTGTTGAACTCTGAGCGCCGCCACGTTAATGGCCGGTAAAGTCATCATCAAACTGACGAGACAGACGATCGGGAAGACCAACGATTGTTTCGTTTCGTCGCTCTGTTTAAAAGTGATGCGTATTGCCGGCATGTCGTTAATGGGCTCGTAATTCACGAGATCCTGTGAGTCCGCTTCCCTGCCGACTAATTCAACGTCCGTCAGTTCGTCCGCAGTCTTAGGTGCAGTCTTTCCTACCTGGCGCAATTGAGCTTCCGACAGCGCAAACGACAATGAGAATTCGTCTGGCGTCGAAAGTGTTAGTACGTGCGCATTTCGATCTTGGTAGAAAAAAGCCCAATGCCTGCCCAGTGGATACGTCACCATCATGTCCGGATCGTCGTAATGCTCACGGGCGACATCTTGTACCGTCCGGGGAAGAGTCCGCATTAGGGCATTCACACATGTCAGGGAAATATCAATCTGCTGCGCTCTTCCTGCTACATCCTTGAAGTGCATCCTGACCGAGCGGCCATCACCGCTAATGTCGTAGGTAAGCAATTCGTTGATGTCGTCGGTCGTATTCATAAATAATTTTCACTTCCAGGAAAACTCGGCGCTCTAACCGTCGAGACTGCCTCATAGTCTGCAAGATCGACAATCTGGAAACTATCCGTTTCTTGCGATGGCTCTTCCAGGTGTGTGTTCTTAACCTGCTTTGCGGAAAGTGAAGTTGATGCGTTCTGCGCCCAATAGGGGATGCACATTCTCTTTGAGCGGCATGACACCGTGATAGCGGAGTCGATCTTCTGCTCCCCATACGGCGACATCCGCATGCATCAAGGGAATGCGTACGGCTTTGTCGGTGCGCTCGTGGCCACCAAACAGAAACACCGCCGGTACGCCAAGGGATACGGAGACAATTGGCGCATCAAAATCCTTTTCATTCTTGTCTTGATGCAACGAAAGACGACTACCTGGTCGATACCGATTAATGAGACAGGCATCTGGTTCAAACGCAACAAATCCAGCGGCTGCGGCTGCCTTCTGAGCCAGATCGAGGAATGTTGCCGGCATTGCGGGCCATTCCCGATCAGTCAATGGGTCACGTTCGCTATATCGATAGCCACGCCGATCTGTTGTCCAGCCCAAGTGACCACAGTTGGTCATCGCGACAGACATATTGAATCCGCCTGGCGTTACCATGTGGCGGAATGAAGCTTCCTGCTCAAGCGTTTGAATGATCGGCAGGAGCTCGTCTACGTAGGGTGCAGCGAAGCCGCGTAGGACGTACGAGCGAGGGCCGATTTGCTCACGTTCACCTGAGCTGTAAAGAGGAAATAGGTCTTGCGTCATGATTATTTCGAATCGTGAAAAATTAAACCAATGGTGTGGCGATTACCGCTACGTACCCGACTGACGCCGTGTCTCATTGCTACACGGCGCGTAGAGCGCTTGGTTTCCACGGGACGTTGATTGACGGTAAAGACGACGCCATCACCCTGACGCAGTGGAACGACATCTGCTCGTTGCTGCGACGGCGCGTTTTCGGTCATGACGAATTCACCGCCCGTAAAATCTTCGCCCGGCTTAGCCAGAAGAATCGCCACTTGCAACGGGAACACATGTTCGCCATACAGGTCTTGATGCAGACAGTTGTAATCACCTTCAACATATTTGAGAATCAAAGGCGTGGGTCGGGTCTGGCCAGCTGCGTGGCAGCGATCAAGAAATCCCTCCAATTGCGCCGGATAGCGAATATCGATACCCATCGACTGGTTCCAGCGATTCCCTATGGGTGCCAAGCGCGCATAGAGCGCAGCACGCAACTGAGATAGGATGCCGGGCAACGGATAGTTGAAGTACTTGTATTCCCCCAAGCCAAAGCCATGGCGCGCCATCACAATCCGAGTCCGATACCGCTTATCTTGCGGATACATAGCGATCAGTTCGTCGCACTGTTCGGGTGTTAGCAATCCCGGCAATAACGCGTTGCCATTTGCGCTCAGCGACTGCTCGATATCTAGCCAATCCTGCTCATGCAAGGTGGTCGCAGATACACCTCGGCTACGGGAAGTCATTGTTGACGCTCCTTTCCCAGGAGGCGGCGCTTACGTTCTACGCCCCAGCGATAGCCCGAGATGGAGCCATCGCTGCGAATGACGCGATGGCACGGAATAGCAATGGCGAGGACGTTTGCGGCGCATGCACCAGCGACCGCGCGGGCACCATCAGGATCTCCCAGGCTCTCCGCGATTTCGGTATAGCTGTAGGTTGTGCCGGCAGGAATGCGGCAAAGGAACTCCCAGACCCGTTGCTGATAAGCCGTGCCGCCAACAACGAGGTCAAGTTGTGTCGCTTGATCTGGCGTATTAATGAAAGTCACTACCTGTTCCAGGTCGTATTTCAGGGCAGAGGGGCTTTCTTCGCGCAGACTCTCCGGAAAGGCTCCAGCAAGCTGTGCCTCGAGCTTGGTGCTATCGTCGTCCAGAAAGATGGCGCAAATGCCGTCGTCGCTGCGCGCCACCAGCAGAGCGCCATATACGCAGCTGCCAATGGCAAACTGGATTTTCTCCAGCAACGGTGCGTCAGGGGCGCGGAAGTGCAGCCGAATCTTCGCAAGAGTGTTTGTCGTCATGATATTAGTGCTCCGTGAATAAGTGATGCTTCACTGTAGAGATTCATCGTCGCAAGCGAACTCTGTTCCTTGCGATTGAATTTAATTGTTCTCTTACCAGCCTGGATAAGTAGCCAGCAGGCGCAGCCAATCGCGAAGGCAATCGGCATCCTGCAAGTAGTTCAGAGCTTCCGAGGCACGCCATGTGCACGGTACGCGTCGCAGCCATGTGTTGTCTGGGCCAGACTGATAGAGCCAAATGATTGTCGCTGCCATCATTTGTCGTTCTGGCGCCATCGCCCGAAAATCGGCACGCCATCTCGCCATCTCTTCGGCGTAGATGTCCCCGGTAAGTTCGTTGTAGGCAGTAGGAGTGATGCCACGATGATGTTCACCACCTTCGCCGGCACAGAACAAATTCTGAAGACGATAGCGATGGAGAACTTCTTGCAGAACCTTGTTGAATGCTTGTGGCGACTGTTCTGTTTGTGCAGGGGACTCACCAGCCAATGCAAATAGCAATTTGGCTTCAGATAGATCCATGTCCAAGCATTGGGAAACCACTGCACTCAGGCGTATGTGGTCAAAGCGAGAGCCTATTTCGTTCGGAAATTGCGAGATCGAGAAAATCGTTGCGACGCCATGATGTGGATGATTCTCTGCAATATCGCCTTCGGAGAAGTATTGCGGATTACGCCCATTGACCGGATTGCCCGTCAATCCCAAATCCTTGAGTAGCGGTATATATGTCGTTGTTGTTGTCGATGGTGATTGTGTCGATTTCACGATTTCTCCGTTGTCCTGTTTAAAAGCGTCATTAAGTAGACGTCACAGTACACACGGCGAATTGCAGTTGCGCTCCGTTTCTTGCGCTCGATTAAAGAGTGGTTTTTGCTGATTTCTTTGTAGCGCAAGATTCGGAGTTTTCCATTTAAACGCTTGCATCAAACTTCGTCTCAAGGTTGGTTGAGGCGACGCAGATCGATTGGATTCGTCCCGCAGACCACAAAGCACGCGCAATTGGCGCAAACCAAAACTAGCGTAAGAGGTCCATTGTGAATCTGAATATCGTTGCGAATCGCATCAAAAAACATTTCTTGGCAGAAGACGCTCCGGTTCTCTCACGCTCTTTGCTGTTGGCTGGCGGCGTAGAGGCTATTTACGCCAAAGATTCTCCTGATATGCCGCTTGTATCTGAAACTGAACAACGGCGATCCCTGAAAGAGGCACTCGCGGTAAAGCCTGTCGGTGATGTATGGCTGTTTGGTTACGGCTCTTTGATCTGGAATCCTGCGATTCGTACTGTCGAATCGAAAATCGCCAAGATTCAAGGATGGCATCGCTCGTTCTGTCTTTCCGTAACTGCAGGACGTGGGACACCCGCAAATCCAGGTTTAGTATTGGCCTTGGATACAGGCGGTGACTGTATTGGCACGGCATATCGCATCGCTGACGAGAACGTGAAAACTGAGCTAGAACTTCTCTGGCGTCGAGAAATGGTCTGCGGCTCTTATATCCCCCGTTGGGTGGAGGTTCTTGATGCTGAAGGCAATAAGTTCGGATATGCACTGGCATTCACGATTAATCCAGAAAGCCCACGCTATGTGAAGGATATGAACGTCAATGCAATCATTGAACGTCTCTCAACTGCGTCAGGTGGGCTCGGTACCGCGGCAGACTATCTTCTGCGGACACGAGACGGTTTGCGTCAATGGGGAATTCCGGACGCAGAATTGGAGTGGTTATCTGAACGCGTTGAGATTACTTGCGATCGTCATCGTGCTGCGGCGCGAAAACAAGCGGCCTCGAGTCGGCAGACTGCGGTTGATCGGGAATACAGACAGCTAATGAAGCACGTTACTTCTACACCGGGCGAGATGCTGCCAATTTAACTTACAGGGAAATCCATCTCTAAAATAGCTCAGTAGTTGTCTGGCTAAGTGGAGTTTTCTATTCTCTAAGAATGCGTATAGCCGATCTACGCTCACATTATGTGTAGTATGTGCCGTAGTATCGTATGATCACGAAATGTCTGCAGATCCCATTATTTACTGTCTTGAGCGAGTGTCCGACTACCGTGATTTTGAGCGGCTTTGTTCGGCACTCTTAGCCGATTTAGGTTATCCGGGTATTGACCCGCTAGGGGGGACTGGCGATGGAGGGCGGGACGCTATTGTCCGCGCCGATGCGACAGGGCGGAAAATCGTCTTTGCTTATACAGTGAGATCCGATTGGCGAATCAAACTGGAAAGTGACTGTAAGCGGGTTCGCGAAATGGGGCACAATCCCCATTCTTTCGTTTTCGTATGCACTGAGGCGCTGTCCGCTTCCCAAAAGGACGCAGCCTATAAAATAGTTACCGAGCAATATGGCTGGCAGTTCGATCTTTTCGATCTTGAGCGGCTGCGGGTACAGCTCGTGGGACCGCAGCGTCACTTAGTCGCGCAGCACCCCAGCATCTTTACTCCTCCTTTTTTCTCACAGCTTGGCGGGCAGTCTATCTCCGAAAGCAGAGATACGATTCTGATCGATCACGTTAGTGCAGACCATGCTGTCGCCACATGGTTGGCTCGTCGTCTCTCGCTTGCTGGATTTCGAACCTGGTGCTTTGGCACTGCGCCCCTTGCGGGTGAGAATTCGGACGACACCGTTCGCAAGCTACTTGAGGTCCGTGCAATTCATTATTTGCCAATAATCTCCACATCAAGTTTGACCAATAGCGTGTTTTTAGAGCGTTGTACCATCGCTGCCAGTAAAGAAAACTTCGTGCTTCCTTGTCGAGTTAACGGTGGTGATGAAGGAATGCCATCAAGGCTTTCCAAGTTGGTGCCTGCGGATTTTTGCGAGTCGTGGAGTATCGGCTTACCGCAAGTTATTTCACGTCTTATGGCGCTGGGAATTAAACCAGCGCTCGATATCGAGCGAGGAAGGCAGATTGCCTTAAGAGATTATCTTCCCACTCATGTGACCGTGGCGAAGCCGGAGCCCGTTTTTGCGAATGTATTTCCTTTGCGTTTGCCGAAGACCATGCTTACTTTCGATCTTCGAACGCCACTGACAGTGCATGAGGCATACGAATTGTCCTCGCAATGGGCATTCGCGAAATTGACTGACTATCGTTTAGTCGCATTTACCCCTCCGCCGAAGAAAATCCCTTCTGCTGTCAAAGTCGAACATATTCCCGAGTTCCTTTGG
>JAMFSU010000133.1 GCA_026225475.1 Duganella sp. | reverse complement strand
CCGCAGGGGCGACGTAGTAGCGGTCGCCTTTCTTTGCTTACTTATCTTTGGGCGAGACCAAAGAAAGTGAGCGGCTGCCGGGCCGCCCCCGGCTAGGTCGTCCGAAGAAAACAAAGATTCAACTACACACTGAGGTACCCGGCAAGGTAGTCCGAAGAACACTTCCACGCTTTTCCCCAGCACGCTGGCGATGCGCAGTCCAGTGCAGAAACACTCGTCGCACTGAGCAAAGACATCGGCTCAGGCATTGCCACAGTCATGTAACTGCTCGAATTTGATGAACGCGAAGCAGAGCAAGACCGTCCGCTGTTCAACAACCGCCAGCGCGGTGAACTGCTACGCTTTTCCATCGCCGCTGCCACCTTGTTGTCGGAAATAGCGCGAAACGATATCGATCTGCGCAATGCACGGTTGAACAAACCGGCGAACTAACCGCGACGATACGGCCATCAGTCCAGCCCGGTCTTGCCAACCGCCCAGTACGCCTTGCTCTGACGCCGCCCGGCAGAACCACTCTGCGTTCGCAGAAAGCGGCTGACGTGCTGAATCGCGCTGGCGTTTCCAGTCAGCACAATGTTTGCCACCGGATGCGCCGGCAGCAATGCGGACAATTGCTCCTCCAGCGCGATGAGATGCTGATCAACTGGCAGGCGAGAATAGACATGCGCATCGTCAAGTTGCAGATACTCCAGGACTGGCAAAGTCTCAGCCAGCGCGGTCGCTTCCAGCAACAACGCCACCGTCTGCCCCGACTGTTGACGGGCCAATGCTACCGCCAACCCCAACGAAGTTTCATCCCCAAACAAGATCAGCGGCGCCTGTGCTGGTGCGATCCTGATCGACTTGCGCGGACCGAAGACGATACAGGTGTCGCCCTCGGCAACGGTGCGCGCCCATTGCATGCCGGGGCCATCGGCATGCAGGTACACCAGGATGCGCGTGCGCCCAGTTTGGGCATCCCAATCCATTGGCGTGTAGGTACGCTGAACCCATCCACCCAGCTGGATTTGAATCTTGTCGCCCGGTGTCCATGTGACATCACACAGCGCTGCGCCGCCGAGCGTGATGATGCGGAAAGCGCTGCCAATGTCCACGATGTCGACAACCTGCACGGTCCGGGTGAACAGTTTTTGCATTGTGGCTTCGATCAGGCCGGTGTGTTTTGAGGTGACGGGAAAAGTCATGTTGGTCATGGTGCAAGTTCCAGGTAATTGTTGGTGGCGAAGGCCGCCTCCGCGCAACGTCCTGATTGCACCGAGCGGGATGCTGCATGGCGTTCTCATGAGCAATGGCTGGCCCTGAAGAGATAGGAGTAGCACCTATCCATCTTGGTGTAGACGGGCCACACGTGAAAATATTGTGCACCACCACCGCAGCGACCAATGCCCTGCCTGCATTAGTTTTTTACGCGCATGACCGCAATCTGCCTGATGTAATTTCCATTGCAAAAAAAACACGTCAACGCAAGCAGAAGAGTACTGTCGAACGCTGAATTCAGATTGTCATGTTCGTTTTTTGAACGTAGCATGGACAAACCTGACTACAATCACGCCTTTCAAAAAGCGCTCTCTTTCCAAAAGCATGAGATGTAATGGGCAGCGCAGGCCTGCCATTGCGCGCACCATACCGAAACAGGGAGGCATCATGATTACGCTGGACACTCTCGAAACGCTCGTCGCCGCATCGTTGGTATTGTTGCTGGGACGCAAAATGGTATCGTCTTCCACCCTGCTAAAAACCTATAGCATTCCCGAACCAGTGGTCGGTGGTTTGCTGGTGGCCTTGCTCCTGTTTGCGCTGCGCTCGGTTTCACCGGTGCAGGTGCAATTTGACAGCAGCTTGCAGGGACCATTGATGCTGGCGTTTTTTGCCACCATCGGCCTCAATGCCAATCTGGCCAGCCTGAAAGCCGGTGGCCGCACGCTGGCGCTATTTTTGGGCGTGGTGCTGGGTTTGCTGTTATTGCAAGACACTATCGGCATTGTGATGGCAAAAATTATGGGGCTAGACCCCTTGATCGGTTTGCTCGGCGCCTCGATCACGCTGTCCGGCGGGCATGGCACTGGTGCCGCTTGGGGCCGGGTGTTTTCTGAGCACCATGGCTTGGCCGCGGCGACTGAAATTGCAATTGCCTGCGCTACCTTCGGCTTGATTCTGGGTGGTCTGATTGGTGGCCCGGTCGCGGGATTTCTGGTCAAACGCGTGCGCCTGCCGGACGCTAAGGCAAACCCTGCCAGCGCAGCCCCTCAATCGATCGGCTTCGAACATCCCAAGGCGGTGCAGTTGATCACACCATCGGCAATGATCGAAGCATTGGCCTTGATTGCGATCAGTCTGTCCGTCGGCACCATCATCGCCCATTGCTTGAATGGCACAGTCTTTGAATTGCCAACTTTTGTCTGCGTGCTGTTCGTCGGCGTCCTGGTCAGCAATGGCCTGTCGCTGTTGGTCGGCTACAAGATTTTTGAGCGTGCCATCCAGGTGCTGGGCCAGGTCAGCCTGTCGCTGTTCCTGGCAATGGCGCTGATGAGCCTGCGCCTGTGGGAGCTGGCGTCACTGGCCTTGCCGGTGTTGCTGATTCTGGCAGTGCAAGCCGTGGCGATGGCTGCCTATGCAATCTTTGTGACCTTTCGGGTGATGGGACGAAACTACGATGCGGCAGTGCTGGCAGCCGGCCATTGCGGTTTCGGCCTGGGCGCCACACCTACCGCAATTGCCAACATGCAAGCCGTGACCGAGCGTTTCGGGCCGTCACCGGTGGCGTTTCTGGTGGTGCCGATGGTGAGCGCCTTCTTCATCGATATTGCCAACGCGATTGTGATCAAGCTGTTTTTGGCGCTGCCGATTTACGGTTAGCAGGTGCAGATTGCGCTTGCGTCCGGCAGAGGCACTCCTTCGACAAACAGATACAAAATCCTTACATCCCGCCCCCGAATCGACGGCACCTGGCTCCGTATAATCCCCCTAGAACGCTGACGTAGTCGCTACCGTTGGCAAGCCGTCGTTTTCCATTCCTAGCCACTGTCTACCATGAAAAAATCCCCGTTGCTTCTTGCACTGCTCAGCAGTGCTGCATTGGCATTGTCTGCCGCACTGACACCCTTGCTGGCAGCGGCACAAACCGTCGTCGCCGCACCCGATGGCCCGGTCTATGGTGCTGAGCTGCAAGGGTTTGACTATCCCTATCCGGTCTCTCATTACCAATTCCAGTCGCAACGTCAGGATGTGCAAATGGCCTATATGGACGTGCCAGCCGCTGCCGGTACCGCCAACGGCAAAACGGCGGTGCTGCTGCATGGAAAGAACTATTGTGCCGCGACCTGGGGACCGAGCATCGCCGTGTTGAGCCACGCTGGCTACCGTGTGATCGCCGTCGATCAGATCGGCTTTTGCAAGTCGACCAAGCCTGCGCATTATCAATACACATTCCAGCAACTGGCACTCAACACCAATGCCTTATTGCAGTCGCTCAACATTAAACAGGAAATCGTGATCGGCCATTCCACCGGCGGCATGCTCGGCATCCGTTACGCGCTGAGCTATCCGCAGCAGACCGAGCAACTGGTACTGGTCGACCCGATCGGGCTGGAAGACTGGCGCGCCAAAGGTGTGCCGCCAGTATCGGTCGATCAATGGTATGCCCGCGAACTGGGCACCTCGGCCGAACGCATCCGCAATTATGAAAAGAACACCTATTTCGCCGGCCAATGGCGTGCCGATTACGAGCCATCGGTGCAAATGCTGGCAGGCATGTATCGCGGACCACAGCGCGCACTGGTGGCATGGAATTCGGCACTGCTGTACGACATGATTCTGACCCAGCCGGTCTACTACGAACTGCCGCAACTGACAGTACCGACCTTGCTGATGATTGGCGACAAGGATACAACTGCCATCGCCAAGGAATTCGCCCCGGCGGCATTGCGGCCGACGCTGGGCAATTATCCGCAATTGGCCAGACAAGCGGCAGCGGTGATTCCCAAGGTCAAGCTGGTTGAATTCGCCGATGCCGGTCATGCGCCGCAGATGCAGGAGCCAGAGGCCTTTCATGCTGCCTTGTTGCAAGGCATGCAGGAATTGCGCAGCCACTAGGCACTCCGCAAAAGACGCATCATCGACTATCGCCACGGCCTCAGCATGCGCAACAACAAACCAGGCTCTGCCGTGTCGATATCTTAGCTTTCGCTTAGAATCAATGGCATTTGAACGCCCACATTGCAACGCATTGCGTATTCCCCATTCACTCTCAAGAGTTGCCACCATGACCAGAATATCAATGATGAAAAACCGTTTGCCCCTGTTGTCGCTAGTGTCACTTGCACTGAGTTGCGGCATCATCGCACCAGGTTCGGCCAGCGCGACCAATCCAGCCATGGCAGCAGTATTCGCGCCTACTGGCAGTTTGCGGGCCTCGATCAATCTCGGCAATCCAGTGCTTGCGACGCTGGACGCGCACACCGGTCAGGCGGTTGGCGTCTCGGTTGATCTGGCTACCGAACTGGCCAAACGACTGGGCGTACCGCTGCAATTGGTGGTGGTCAAATCGGCGGGCATCTCGGTCGAAAATATAGAGCAGGACAAGGCCGACATCGGCTTTTTCGCCGTCGATCCCAAGCGCGGCCAGGAAATCCACTTCACCAAACCCTATGTCTTGATCGAGGGATTTTATGCCGTGCGCAACGATTCTGCGATCACCAGCAATGCGCAAGTCGACCAGACCGGCGTCACTGTCGCCGTTGGCAACGGTAGCGCTTACGATTTGTTCCTCACGCGCGAACTGAAGCACGCAACAATCGTGCGCATTGCAACTTCGCCCGCTGTGGTGCAGGGCTTTCTGGATCAACACCTGGACGTCGCAGCCGGCGTCAAGCAGCAACTCGAAAAAGATGCCGCCAAGGCCGGTGGCTTGCGCATACTGAATCAACGCTTCATGGTGATCCGTCAGGCCATGGGCGTACCAAAAGCCAAGGGCGAGGCAGCGGCGGCCTACTTGTCGCAGTTCGTGGAAGAGATGAAAGCGTCGGGATTTGTCGATGCAGCGCTGGCGCGACATCAGATTGAAGGTGCTGCGGTGGCCAAGGGCGATGATTAAGTTAATCGCGCAGCCACCGAGACTCTAGGTCTAAAAGAAAAACGGGGAGACGTTCGCAACTGGCGTTCATGCCGCGTCCGCAGTCAAATCACGGACGCGGCATGAACCCGCCAACTGATCAGCGCTTCAGTTGCGACAGATCACGCACAGCGCCACGGTCAGCCGACGTCGTCAACGCTGCATACGCTTGCAGTGCCTGCGAGACGAAGCGCTCGCGATTGAGCGGTAGCCAGGCATCCTTGCCACGCGCTTCCATGACGCCACGACGGTGCGCCAGATCTTCAGTCGAGACGCGCAGATTGATGGTGCGTGCCGGGATGTCGATATCAATCATGTCACCCTCTTCCACCAGACCGATGGCGCCGCCTTCAGCAGCCTCCGGTGATGCATGACCAATCACCAGACCCGAGGAACCACCCGAGAAACGGCCATCAGTGAACAAGGCGCAAGCTTTGCCGAGTCCCTTCGACTTGATGTAGGAAGTCGGATACAGCATTTCCTGCATACCCGGCCCCCCCTTTGGACCTTCGTAACGAATGATGACGACGTCGCCGGCATGCACTGTGTCGCCCAGAATGGCGGTGACGGCAGCGTCCTGGCTTTCGAATACACGCGCCTTGCCGGAGAACTTCAAGATGCTTTCATCCACGCCGGCGGTCTTGACGATGCAACCCTTCTCGGCAATATTGCCGTACAGGACTGCCAGACCACCATCTTGCGAATACGCGTGTTCGCGGTCACGGATGCAACCGTTGCTGCGATCCAGATCATTCTCTTCATAGCGCTCGGATTGCGAAAACGCCACCTGAGTCGCGACACCGCCCGGCGCAGCACGGAACAGCTTGTGTACGGCAGCGTCGCTGCTGACGCGGATATCGTATTGTTCAATCGCGGCTGCCAGCGACTTGCTGTGCACGGTCGGCAACGAGGTATCGAGCAGACCGGCGCGCGCCAGTTCACCGAGGATGGCGAGGATGCCGCCAGCGCGGTGCACGTCTTCGATATGGTATTTGTTGGTCATCGGCGCCACTTTGCACAGGCAAGGTACGTTGCGCGAAATACGGTCGATGTCGGCCATCGTGAAGGCCACTTCGGCTTCGTGCGCAGCAGCCAGCAAGTGCAACACGGTATTGGTCGAGCCGCCCATGGCGACGTCCAGCGTCATGGCGTTTTCCCAGGCAGCCTTAGTCGCAATGCTGCGCGGCAGGATCGAGTAATCGTCTTGCTCATAATGGCGCTTGGCCAGTTCGACGATGGTGCGGCCAGCACGCAGGAACAATTCCTTACGGTCGGAATGGGTTGCCACAATAGTGCCATTGCCGGGCAACGACAGGCCCAACACTTCGGTCAGGCAGTTCATTGAATTGGCGGTAAACATGCCGGAACAGGAACCGCAGGTCGGGCAAGCGGAACGCTCCACTTCGGCCACGTCGGCGTCGGAAATATTGCTGTCGCCAGCTTGAATCATGGCATCAACCAGATCCAGCTTGATGATCTTGCGCTCGTTGTTGACGACCTTGATCACCTTACCGGCTTCCATTGGGCCGCCCGAGACGAACACGACAGGAATGTTCAGTCGCATGGCGGCCATCAGCATGCCCGGCGTGATCTTGTCGCAATTGGAGATGCACACCATGGCATCGGCGCAGTGCGCATTGACCATGTATTCGACCGAATCGGCGATCAGATCGCGCGATGGCAACGAATACAGCATGCCGCCGTGACCCATGGCGATGCCGTCGTCCACGGCAATGGTATTGAATTCTTTGGCCACGCCGCCGGCCGCCTCAATCTCGCGCGCCACCATTTGGCCCAAGTCTTTCAGATGCACATGGCCCGGCACGAACTGCGTGAAAGAATTAACCACGGCAATGATCGGCTTGTCGAAATCGCCGTCCTTCATGCCGGTGGCGCGCCACAATGCGCGCGCACCCGCCATGTTGCGGCCTTGGGTGGTAGTGTGGGAACGGTAAGTAGGCATAATGGGTGTCTCCTCAGTGCGGCGATGAAGTAAGGGCCATCAGCGTGCCGCATGCACTACGAGTTGTCCAATATATAATTTGATGCCCTGTAAGTCGAATTGGATATGACAGACCAGGCATGGCGATGCAATACGCGCCTAGGAAACGGACATGCTTGCGGAATAGACCTGGATAACCAACACCCCGACGACGATCAGCGCAATACCAGCAAGGGCGGGAAAATCGAGCTTTTGCCCATGCACCAGCCATGCCGCAATGGTGATGAGGACGATCCCGGCGCCTGCCCATATTGCATAGGCAATGCTGGTCGGCATGGTCCTCAAGGTCAGGGACAGGCAATAGAAGGAAATGGCGTAGCCCAGTACCACGATGGTCGCGGGCAGTGCGCGACTGAGGCCCTGCGATGACTTCAATGCAGTCGTGGCAATGACTTCAGCGACGATGGCAATGGATAATGTAAGGTAGGCGGACATAGCGGTACTTGTGTTTTCGTGGATGTCAATTACTCGTCAATGCATCAGCGTTTCAGCGACTGACCTTGCGGGCCGCTCCTCGGCCAATGGCGCTCGTGATAGATGCTCGCGCTGGAAGATGCACATCCGCGTGACGTCCCTGTAGTCGCCGTTGATGAAGAACTCCTCCCTAAGCACCCCCTCCACCTTGAAACCGGCCTTGTCATAGATGTGGATCGCTTTATGATTGTCCGTGTCGACGATCAGGTAGATCTTGTGCAGATTGAGCACCCTGAAGGCATAGTCCAGCGCCAACCTAGTGGCGCATAGCGCCAGCCCTTTACCCTGATACTCGGGGGCGATGATGATCTGAAACTCGGCATAGCGATGGACGTAGTTGATCTCGACCAATTCAACCAAACCGATCTTTTGCGCCTCTTCATCGATGACGAAGCGCCGCTCGCTCTGGTCATGGATATGGTCTTCATACAATGACGACAACTCGGCAAAAGTCTCGCAGGGCTCCTCGAACCAATAGCGCATGACGCTGGCATTGTTGTTGAGATCGTGCACGAAGCGCAAGTCCTCACGTTCGAGCGGACGCAGTCTGATACTGGTAGTCGGATTCATCGGTCATCGCTTTCACGGCCAAAGATCGCATAATCAAACAAAAATTATGATAAATAAAGATAATATCCATCTAATAAATTGATAATATGCGACTATGCAATGGAATCTGGAACAACTCAGGCAATTTGTCGCCGCCGCCGAACTGGGCTCCATCAGCGCCGCCGCGCGCCAAGCGGGCAAGGCGCAATCTGCCGTCAGCACGGCTATCGGCTTATTGGAAGTTGACCTGGGCATTACTCTATTCGATCGATCCAGGCACAAGGCCGGCCTGACCGACGTCGGCCAGTCGATGCTGCTGGAAGCAAAGGAAGTATTGCGCCAGGCCGATGCGCTGGAGCAGCGTGCACGTTCGTTCGCGCGCGGCGCGGATGCCAGGTTGGCCGTGGCACTCGATGAAGCATTGCCGTATTCGGCGATCAGGGTGCTGTTGCGGGAGCTGTCAATACGATTTCCCGATCTGGAATTGACCTTGCTGGACGGTTCGCCCGACGAAGTAGTCGGTGCTATCGAACAACAGCGCGCCGATATCGGCTTCCACTTCAACCGAGGCCGCCCGAACACGCGCTTCGACCAACGCCACATCGGTTTGGTACAGCAAGGAATTTTCGTCTCTCGCATGCACCCGCTGGCAAGAAAAAAACGGGTGCTAAAGACCGACCTGTCACAACACCGCCAACTGATCCTGCAGGCCGATAATGCAGAGCAAATTGCCTACAGTACCAAACTCTGGCATTCGGACAACCACTACAGCATTGCCGAAATGGTGGCAGACAATCTAGGGTGGGCGATCTTGCCAATCAATGTCGCCGAATATTTCGACTATGCGAAAACCTTGATGCCGCTTGTATGCAGCACAATTGCATTGCCTTTGCTGTCGGTCCAGATGCTATGGCTACCGGGGCAACAGTTGAGCGCTCCCGCGTTGTGGATCGCAGCAAGGTTTACCGAACTGCTTCAAACAGGTCAGGCGACAACGGCTCGTAGTGCCGATGCGTAACGCATACCTGCTTCGTCATGATTGGAAAGAAGTGGCCTCGACGGTCTTTTCTCACCCAGAAACGACAAAAGCCAGCGCGAACGCTGGCTTTTCTGATTCTGGTGGAAAGTCGCAGTTTCGAACTGCGGACCCCTGCAGTGTGAATGCAGTGCTCTACCCCTGAGCTAACCTTCCGTTTTTGGTGCGACTACGCTTCTTGAGAAGCGGCCCGCATTATGACATGGATCTATCGAGCTGGGCAAGCGGCTTATTGATTGCCTTGCTTTTCCCTACATTAAACGGCTGCAGGATCGCCGGCGGGAGCGGCTTCCACCGGCTCCTTGCGCCACACGCAGATGCCTTTGACTTCCTTGTCAAGACTATTGAGCACGGTTTCATGCAAACCCAGCTCCTCCTCGGAAGCAGCCAGCACGATGATTTCGGCCAATGGCACCGAAGCGAGGTCGATGCCGCCATCCTCCGCGCCGTCGGCATCATTGAGATCCATGGTCAGACTGTTCTGGCCTCGCGTCATCGCCAGATACACTTCGGCAAGCAAGGCCGCATCGAGCAAACCGCCGTGCAGCGTACGGTGCGCATTGGAGATGCCATAACGGTCGCACAGCGCATCGAGCGAGTTGCGTCGACCAGGATGCTGCTCCTTGGCCATCTGCAGCGAATCGACGACGGTGGCGACATGCTCCCTGAATGGCGGCAGGCCGAGCAGCTTGAATTCGGCATCGAGGAAACCGACGTCAAACGGCGCATTGTGAATGATGATCTCGGCGTCGCCCACGTAGTCGCGGAACTCGGCGGCGATCTGGGCAAACTTGGGCTTGTCGCGCAGGAACTCGGTAGTCAATCCGTGCACCGCCAACGCACCTTCTTCAGAGTCGCGTTCAGGGTTGATATAAAAGTGCAGGTTGTTACCGGTGAGCTGCCGGTTGAGCAGTTCGACGCAACCGATTTCAATCACCCGATCGCCGTTGCGCGGATTCAGACCGGTGGTTTCCGTATCGAGGACAATTTGTCGCATGCTTGCTCCTGATGACATCAACGGACTGTTTCAACGCCACGGTTGGCCAACTGATCGGCGCGCTCGTTCCCGGCATGACCGGAATGACCCTTGACCCAGCGCCATTCGATCTTGTGTTCGGCCTGGGCGGTGTCGAGCGCCTGCCACAGGTCGACGTTCTTGACCGGTTCGCGCGCCGCGGTTTTCCAGCCGCGCGCCTTCCATCCATGAATCCATTCACTGATGCCTTTTTGCACGTACTGACTATCGGTATAGACAGTGACGTCACAACGACGGTTGAGCGCACCCAGCGCTTCGATCACCGCCTTGAGTTCCATCCGGTTATTGGTGGTATTGCGCTCGCCGCCACACAACTCCTTTTCCTTGCCACCTGCGACCAGCAGGGCTCCCCAGCCGCCGGTACCAGGATTACCCTTGCAGGCGCCGTCGGCATAAATCTCAACTCGTTCCAATGTTGCTTGTGCTGTTTGTTCTACGTTTTCCATACTGACTTCTTAAATGATCTCAATGAATGTTGCTGATTTTGCGGATGTCATACAGCCTTGGCCTTAGCCAAAGCAGCATTCTATTCCTTGTGGATGCGATTGGTGGCAGGAACACCTTTTGGCACCTTCACCCTGTGCTTGCGCCAGGCCGGCCCGATCAGGCGCATGCCCTTGACCCGCTTGATCGCCTGCACGATATAGACGGCGCCGAAATACGGCCACCAGCGGTCGCCAGCCTTTTCCATGAAGGAAAACCGGTGCAGCCATTTGTCGGTGGCGCATGGTGGTGCATAACAGCCGAAATGACCGCGATTGACTTCCATGTTGAGCAGCTTGAGCCAGTCCTTGAGTCGCGGCAGCCGAATGAATTCGCCATCTTGCGGCAAAAAGTGCGCGCCTGTCAGACGACCGGCCGCCTGCCGCATACCCCACAGGCTGGTCGGATTGAAACCGCAAATGATGACCTGCCCTTCCGGTATCAGCACCCGCTCGACTTCGCGCAATACCTGATGCGGCTCGGCGCTCAATTCCAGTACATGCGGCAACACCACCAGATCAAGACTTTGCGAGGCAAACGGCAATTCAGAAAAATCATGCGCCACCACCATCGGTACTTCGCGCCCTGCATTTGAAAATAGTGGCAGCGTGGTATCGGTCAGCCAGCGATACGGCATGCGGTTGGCTTGCAGGGCATTGATTTGCGGCAATCCAATCTGCACTGCGTTGAAACCAAAGATATCCGCCGTCAATGCATCGAGATGCTTTTGTTCCCAGGCACGCAGATACGTGCCCATCGGCGTTTGCAACCAGCTATCGAGGTCTATAATGGATTCTTCCGGCTCCGGCCCAGCGCCATCGCGCGGGTCCATGCCCGGCTTTGCCTCATCTGTTTGCTTCGTTTCCATTTCTTTCATTCAGCTCGCCTTATACCGACCATGCCAGCCACGCCGACAGCATCATTGAGTGTACTTACTGTTCCCGCATTTAACGACAATTACTTGTGGCTGATCCATGACGGCGTGCATGCTGCAGTGGTCGACCCAGGCGATGCAGCACCGGTACTTGCCGCGCTCGCCGCACATGGCCTGAGCTTGGTCGCTATTCTACTGACTCATCACCATGCTGACCATGTTGGCGGTGTGCCAGCCTTGTTGCAACACGGGCAAGTTCCGGTCTACGGCCCCGCTGGCGAAGACATTGCGACCATCACGCAGCCATTATGGGAGGGTGACCTGCTGCATCTGGCCGATCTGTCGCTGGATCTGCGCGTCATTGATGTGCCGGGCCATACGCGTGGTCACATCGCCTACGTGGCCAGCAAGCAAGGCTGGCTGTTCTGTGGCGACACTTTATTTGCCGGCGGCTGCGGTCGCCTGTTTGAAGGCACGCCCGAGCAGATGATGGCATCCCTGGCAAAATTGACAGCACTGCCGGACGCCACTGAAGTCTACTGCGCGCATGAATATACGCTGGACAACCTGCGCTTTGCGGCACACGTCGAACCAGATAACCCGGCACTGCAAAACCGGATTGCCGCCGAACAAGCCAAACGCGCGCGCAATGAACCGACCGTGCCATCGACGATTGCACTGGAAAAACAAACCAATCCTTTCCTGCGCTGCCAGCAAGCTGCAATTGTGACGACTATGCAGAACGCCGGACGTCTGCCGGCGGCGCCATCACAAATACGGCCAACAGAAACATTTGCTGCACTGCGAGAATGGAAAAATAACTACAAATGAGCGAAGTTGTGAACTTTTAAAATAAAAGCACGGCAATTCCAAACAAAAGCTTTGTAACATTAGCGAATTTTTACTTGACGGGGTAAAAGGGGCTTACGTACACTCCGTCTATTCTCCAATTCCCACTCGCTTGCAAGTGGTTTTAGATAAAAGGCGTGGTTTTGTCGTATTTTGCTGACATTGCCGCGGGGACCGATATTGGTCCTATTGATGCTATTGATCCTCTTGTTACATCTGACACGTTCTTCCTCATGGAGGTGCAGTGAATCTAAAACAGACGCGGCCACGAGCGGTGCATACAAACCATTTTCAACTGCCACAGGCAGAGGGTTTCGACTTCATGCAGCGAACATTCAAGAAACTAGCTATTGCGGCGCTTTTTTGCCTAGCCATACCGCTGGTCTCCCACGCCAACGATATCTCGATCTACCCCGCACCGTTCAACGCCATTGACCCCAACGATCCCGCATCGAACCTCCCAGGCATGGAAGACATTGATATCTGGGCACGTATTCGCAAGGGTTTCGGCATTCCCGACCTGGAAAATCCGCTAGTCGACAATCAGACCCAATGGTATAGCTCGCGTCCCGACTATATACAACGCACCACCTTGCGTGCTTCGCGCTATTTGTTCCACGTCGTGCAAGAACTGGAAAAGCGTGGCATGCCGACCGAACTGGCGCTGTTGCCGTTCATCGAATCAGCATTCAATCCGCAGGCGTTGTCGACTGCCAAGGCAGCCGGCATGTGGCAGTTCATTCCCTCCACCGGCCGCGACTACAATCTCAAGCAGAATATGTTCACCGACGAGCGCCGCGACGTACTGGCCTCGACCGATGCGGCGCTAACCTATCTGCAAAAGCTGTACGGCATGTTCGGTGACTGGCAACTGGCACTGGCCGCTTACAACTGGGGCGAAGGTTCGGTGCAACGCGCGGTCAACCGCAATCTGGCAGCTGGCCTGCCAATCGACTTCAACACCCTGTCGGCGCAGATGCCGCTGGAGACGCGCAACTACGTCCCCAAACTGCAGGCGGTCAAGAACATCATCGCTGCACCAGGCAATTTTGGCATTGAGCTACCCAAGGTCGACAACCAGCCCTATTTCGTCACCATTGGCAAGACCCGCAACATCGACGTGAAAGTCGCCGCGCAACTGGCCGAACTCTCGCTCGACGAATTCAAGCAGCTCAATCCGCAATTCAACCGCCCGGTCATCATTGGCGGCGATGACACCAAGATTCTGCTGCCCGAAAGCAATGCCGAAAAATTCAAGACCAACATTGCCAAGTTCACGCAAACGCTGTCATCCTGGACTGCCCATACCGTCTCGAGCGCGCGCGAACGCATTGAAACCATCGCCAGCCGGTTCGGCACCACACCCGAAGTGATTCGCAGCGTCAATCAGATTCCACCGCGCATGGTGCTCAAGGCTGGCTCTACTATCCTGGTGCCAAAAACGGAAGCATCCATGGGTGACGACATCACCCAGGAAGAAGCCGACAATGCGCACATGGCAATTGCCCCTGATGTGCCGGACTCCCGCCGCATCTATGTGCGTGCCGGCAAACGCGATACCTTAAACAGCATCGCCAACCGCTATCGTGTCAGCGTGGCGCAGATTCGCCAGTGGAATGGCTTGCACCGCGATGTGCTGGCCAATGGACAAAGCCTGCAATTGCAGGTGCCTTATCACGAAGCGGCGCCTGTGCGTGTACGTCAAATAGTACGTGCGCCGGCGCGACCGATTCGCAAAGCTGCGGTGGTGACCAAGAATACGCACGCGCCGATTCGCAGGGCAGCGGCGTCATCGGCACCGATTACGCTGGCTTCCGAACGCGGCACACGCAAACAATAAATTACATGACGCTTATGCCCAACGGCTGGCCGGTGCAAACCGCCAGCCGTTTTTTCATTTCAGTACACCATTCATTGCGCATCGCAGCATCACCACGCACTCACGCCAGTGCCTTCGCAACAGCTCGTTCTAATGACGACACCCGCGCTAGCACTGCCGCAACGCGACATAAGTCATGCCAAACTCGACTTCTATTTCACCCCATCCAGTGCTATGATCGCTTCCGCGCAAACGTTTGCGCACATCATCGTGTGCGGCATAAGCCGCCACGATGATGCCGCTCAATACCCGGTTTTTTATAACAAATATCTGGAGACTTTGATGAAGACACGTATCCGCCTCAAGCTGATTGCCGCCGCTGTCGTGGCTTGCGCCCTGCCGTCACTGCCGCTGTCGGCAATGGCGCAAACCGCCGCAAAACCCAAGGTAGCACTGGTGATGAAGTCGCTCGCCAATGAATTCTTCCTGACCATGGAAACTGGCGCCAAGGAACACCAAAAGGCACATGCAGCGCAATACGACCTGATCACCAACGGTATCAAGGATGAGCAGGACACGGCCAACCAGATCAAGATCGTCGAACAGATGATCATCTCCAAAGTCAACGCGCTGGTGATTGCACCGGCCGACTCCAAGGCACTGGTACCGGTTATCAAGAAGGCGGTTGATGCAGGCATCATTGTGGTCAACATCGATAACAAGCTCGATGAATCCGCGCTGAAGGAAAAAGGCATCGTGGTGCCGTTCGTCGGCCCGGACAATCGCAAGGGTGCCAAGCTGGTTGGCGACTATCTGGCCAAGCAGATCAAGAGCGGCGACAAGGTTGCCATCATCGAAGGCGTCTCGACTACCTTCAACGCCCAGCAGCGTACTTTAGGCTTCCAGGATGCCATGTCGGCTGCCGGCGCCAAGGTTGTATCGGTGCAATCGGGTCAATGGGAAATCGATCCAGGCAACAAGGTTGCCTCGGCTATCCTGAACGCCCATCCTGACATCAAGGCAATCCTGGCCGGCAATGACAATATGGCGCTGGGTGCGGTGGCCGCCGTGCGCGCCGCTGGCAAAGCAGGCAAGGTGCTGGTGGTGGGCTACGACAATATCAACGCGATCAAGCCAATGTTGAAGGATGGCCGCGTGTTGGCCACTGCTGACCAGTTCGCTTCGCAACAGGCGGTGTTCGGCATCGAAGCTGCCCTCAAGGCGGTGACCGAGAAGAAAGCCCAGAACACGCTGGGCGGCACCATAGAAACCAAGGTTGCGTTGGTGACCAAGGATAGCAAGTAAGCTGACCCACGTGGCAGGACGCGTCATTTGCGTCCTGCCTGCACTTCCCTATATCGCACCACGGCGTCCGCTGTTGGAGTTGACATGCCCAAAGAACCTAATGCAAGCACGCCATTGCTGAACCTGATCGGCATCGGCAAGACCTATGTCGAACCGGTACTCGGCGACGTCAGTATCACCCTCAGCGCCGGGCAAATCCTGGCGTTGACCGGTGAAAACGGCGCCGGCAAAAGCACCTTGTCGAAGATCGTCTGTGGCTTGATCAGCCCCACTGAAGGCTGCATGCAGCTCGATGGGAAAGCCTATGCGCCGCGCTCGCGCAGCGAGGCAGAACAACTCGGCATCCGCATGGTGATGCAAGAATTGAACCTGATCCCGACGCTGAGCATTGCCGAAAATCTCTACCTCAATCAATTGCCACAACGCTTTGGCTGGATCGACCGGCGCCAACTGGCCGCCAACGCGCGCGCGCAGATGGCAGCAGTCGGCTTGACCGAGATCGACCCGTGGACGCCGGTGGGCGAACTCGGCGTCGGTCATCAGCAAATGGTGGAAATCGCCCGCAATCTGATCGGCAGCTGCCGCTTGCTGGTGCTCGATGAACCGACTGCGATGCTGACCAGCCGTGAAGTAGAACTGCTATTTGCACAAATTACCCGGCTGCAGGCAGAAGGCGTAGCCATCATTTATATCTCGCACCGGCTGGAAGAATTGAAGCAGGTCGCCGATCGCATCGCCGTGCTGCGCGACGGCAAGCTGGTGTGCGACGATCTTATCGAAGGCTATAGCAGCGAGGCACTGGTGCAATTGATGGTCGGCCGCACCGCCTCAGCCGAACTTGACCTCGGTCATCGCGAGATTGGCGCACCGCTGTTGCGCGTACGCAATCTGGCACGAGCGCCAGTGGTAGCTCCGACTTCGTTTGATTTACACGCCGGTGAAATTCTCGGCATTGCCGGCTTGATTGGCTCCGGCCGTACCGAGTTGCTGCGACTCATCTTCGGTGCCGACCGTGCCGATCAAGGTGAAGTATTCATCGGCGATGCCCCCCAGGCAGCCCAGATTACCTCACCAAAAACCGCGATTGCCGCAGGCATCGCCATGATCACCGAAGATCGCAAGAGCCAGGGCTTGCTGTTGTCGCAATCGATTGCGGTCAATACCACCTTGTCCCGGCTCGATCAAGTCAGCAGCATGGGCGTGCTCGACGACACGGCGGAAATGGCCGTCGCCAACGATTACATCCAGCGCCTGCGCATCCGCTCGCGCAATGGGGCGCAAGCGGCAGGCGAGCTGTCCGGCGGCAATCAGCAAAAAGTCGTGATTGCGCGCTGGCTCTATCGCGATTGCCCGATCATGCTGTTTGATGAACCCACACGCGGTATCGATATCGGCGCCAAATTTGATATCTACAAGCTGATGGCCGATCTGTCGCGCCAGGGCAAGGGTTTGCTGATCGTCTCCAGCGACCTGCGCGAACTGATGCTGATCTGCGACCGCATTGCCGTAATGAGCGCCGGCCGCCTGGTTGACACCTTCGAGCGCGGCCACTGGAGCCAGGAAGCCATTCTGGCTTCTGCCTTCAGCGGCTACGTCAATACTGCGGCTGCCTGAACCCGCCCTTATCATGCCCCCTACTTCCTCTGCCACGACCATGACCACACCTTCCCGCGCATCCTCGATGCTGGCCGGCATGTCCGGACTGAAAAACTATCTAGGCCTGTTGCTGGCCCTGCTCGCCATGTGCGTGCTGTTCGCCTTTCTCAGCGAAAATTTCCTCACGCTGGCAACCTTCAGCACCTTGTCCAACGATATTCCAACGCTGGTGGTGATGGCCGTCGGCATGACGTTTGTGTTGATCGTCGGCGGCATTGACCTGTCGGTTGGCTCGGTCATGGCGCTGGCAGCTTCGGTGCTGTCGATGGCCATGGTGCGCTGGGGCTGGCCGCTATTTGCGGCTGGCATGCTGGGTATTCTGGTGGCCAGTCTGTGTGGCATGCTGACCGGGCTGATTTCGGTCGGCTGGCGCGTTCCTTCTTTCATCGTGTCGCTGGGTGTGCTGGAAATGGCGCGCGGTGCCGCCTATCAAGTCACCAATTCGCGTACCGAATATATCGGCAGCGCGGTTGACAGCATCAGCACGCCGATCTTGTTTAGCCTGTCACCGGCTTTCATCGCCGCGATTGCCATCGTCATCGTCGGTCATCTGGTGCTGACCCGCACCGTTCTGGGCCGCCACTGGATCGGTATCGGCACCAATGAAGAAGCCGTCCGGCTGGCCGGTATCAATCCGCGTCCGAGCAAGGTGCTGGTGTTTGCGCTGATGGGGCTGCTAGCCGGCGTCGGTGCGCTGTTTCAAGTCTCGCGACTGGAAGCGGCCGATCCCAATGGCGGTGTCGGCATGGAGCTGCAAGTGATTGCCGCCGTGGTCATCGGCGGCACCAGCCTGATGGGTGGACGCGGCTCGGTCATCAGCACCTTTATCGGCGTGCTGATCATTTCGGTGCTGGAAGCCGGACTGGCGCAAGTTGGCGTGAGCGAGCCAATGAAGCGCATCGTCACCGGCTTGGTGATCGTCGCTGCCGTGGTGCTCGACACTTACCGCCGTCGCGGTGAACGCAACGGCCATTAAAATTCAATGACTGTTTCCCGATACTGATTTCACTACTGCAAAGACATCATGGCCACGATCAAGGATGTAGCACGTCACGCGGGGGTTTCCTATACCACTGTCTCGCATGTACTGAACAAGACCCGTCCGGTCAGCAGCGAGGCGCGTGAGCGCGTGCTGGCAGCGGTCGAGATGCTGGCCTATGTGCCTAGTGCATTGGCGCGTTCGCTGCGCAGCAAGGCCACCGGCAGTATCGGCCTGATCATTCCCAACAACACCAATCCGTATTTCTCGGAAGTCGCACGCGGCATTGAAGACAGTTGTTATGCCGCCGGTTACAGCGTCATTCTGTGCAACTCGGATGACGATCCGGCCAAACAGCGCGATTATCTCAACGTGCTGCTGACCAAGCGCTGCGACGGCCTGATCGTCGCCACGCTGGCGCAAACCGATAGCGAATTGCTGCGCAAAATGAAAGTACCCACGGTACTGCTCGACCGTGCGCCCCAGAACATGGCCATTGACCTGGTGGGGGTCGACAATGCCGCCGGCGGCGCCTTGGCAGCGCAACATTTGCTGGCACTGGGGCGTCGTCGCATTGCCTGCATCGCCGGACCGCAGGAACTCGACATTTCCATCGAACGCGTGGCCGGCCTGCGCCAGTCCTTGTCCGCAGGCGGCGTCAAACTACCTGAGCACCTGCTGGCGTATGGCGACTTCACCAGCGCCGGCGGCTATGTTGCCGCCTGCAAGTTACTGTCGGCAACACCACGGCCGGATGCTATTTTTTGCTGCAATGACCTGATGGCCATCGGTGCACTGCGCGCCGCCGCGGAACGTGGCATCAATGTGCCGAACGATTTGTCGATCATCGGCTTCGACGATATCGATCTGGCACAGTTTGTGCACCCTGCTTTGACCAGCGTCGCGCAAAACACCCGCAAGCTAGGCCAGATGACGGCGCAGTGCCTGCTTGAGCGCATCGCTGACCCTAGCCGTCCGGTGCAACGCCAGATCATCACGCCGCAATTGCATGTCCGCGGCTCGACCGTTGCCGCACCCACGACCAACCCTAGCAACAGCACCAGCGTCACTATATAAATTTTCACCAAGGCAAGAGCACATGATCGTCATTATCGGCAGCATCAACATGGACCTGGTATTACGCGTGCCGCGCATGCCGCTCCCAGGCGAAACCATCACCGGCGGCCAGTTCCGCACCATTCCCGGTGGCAAGGGCGCCAATCAGGCGGTTGCCTGTGCGCGCTTGCGCGCGGACGGCATCCCGGTGGCCATGATCGGCTGTCTCGGCGATGATGCCTTCGGCCAGCAATTGCGCGCGGCGTTGCGTGACGATGGCGTCGATGACCGCCATGTCAGCAGCATCGCCGACACCGCTTCGGGCATTGCCTCGATTCTGGTCGACGACCAAGGACAGAACAGTATCGTGCTCGCCGGCGGTGCCAACCATGCATTAAGCCCGGCCCACATCGATGCCGCACGCGATCTCATTTCGCAGGCCAGCATCGTGGTGCTGCAACTGGAAACACCGTTGGCCACCGTGCAGCATGCGATTGCCGTGGTACGGGCTCTGGGCAAGACCGTGGTGCTCAATCCAGCACCAGCGCAGGCCTTGCCGCAGTCATTGTTGGCGCAGGTAGACTATCTGGTGCCCAATGAAATCGAAGCCGCCATGCTGGCCGGAATGGCCAGCGACACATCCGTTAGCGATCTGGTTGCCAAGCTGCGCGCAGATGGCAGCAGCAAGTTGCTGATCACGCTCGGCGACAAAGGCGTCTATGCTGCGCTGACTGACGGCGAACAGCAGTTTGCCGCGCAAGCGACCAAGGCGATCGATACCACGGCTGCCGGCGACACCTTCATCGGTGGTTTTGTCGCAGCGCTGGCGGAAGGCCGCAGTGAAGCCGAAGCAATTGCCTATGGTCAGCGCGCAGCCGCCTTGAGCGTGACACGCGTCGGTGCGCAAACCTCAATTCCATATCGCCACGAGCTGATCAACTAAGAAGACCAACATGAAAAAAACGCCGCTGCTCAATATCGCCCTGTCGCAATTGATTGCGTCGCTCGGTCACGGTGACAGCATCGTGATCGGCGATGCCGGTCTGCCGGTGCCAGCGGGCGTGCCACTGATCGATCTGGCATTGACGCGCGGCGTGCCTGGCTTCATCGACACTGTGCAAGTGGTGTTGAGTGAGATGCAGGTCGAACAGCATATCCTGGCCGAGGAGCTCGATTTGCGCAATCCGACGATTGCACAACAAGTGGCGCAGTTGAGCCTGCCCGGCAAGCAAGTGTTGCCGCACGACGCGTTCAAACAGCGCAGCCAGCGAGCCCGCGCCGTCATCCGTACCGGCGAGTGCAGCCCTTACGCCAATATCATTTTGATTGCCGGCGTGGTGTTTTAAGGCGCCGCACCGACATCGTCGAGCTGCGGATCGCTGGCATAGGTGGCGGCCGCCAGCAAACGCTGGGTATAGGCGTGTTCCGGGCGCTGCAAGACCTGCTCGGTGGCGCCACTCTCCACTACCTTGCCATCCTTCATCACCAACACCTGATGCGCCATGGCGCGGATCACGGCCAAATCATGGCTGATGAACAAATAGGCCAGTCCATGCTTGCGCTGCAATTGCGCCAACAGTTGCAATACCTGCTGCTGCACGGTGACATCTAGCGCCGAGGTCGGCTCATCGAGCAACAACAATGCCGGTTTCAACACTAGCGCACGCGCAATCGCAATACGCTGGCGCTGCCCGCCCGAGAATTCATGCGGATAGCGTTGCAGCATCTGTTCCGATAACCCCACTTCCTGCAAGGCCACCAGCACCTCAGCGCGTTGCTGCGTCTGACTTAACTGCGGTTGATGCAAGGCCAAGCCTTCACCGACGATTTGTTCGACGGTACGGCGCGGCGACAATGAGGCGAATGGATCCTGAAATACCACCTGCATTTGGGCCCGTAGCGGCCGCAAGGCATTGGCGCTCATGGCACTGATGGCATGGGCTTCAAAGGTGATATTTCCCTGCACGTTTGCCGTCGACAGGCGCAGCAAAGCCATACCCAGGGTTGATTTCCCGGAACCAGATTCGCCGACGATACCGAGCGTTTCACCTCGACGTAATTGCAGGCTCACATCATCGACCGCCACAAAATCCTTCTTGCGCAGCCAGCTTTGCTTGATCGAAAAACTGCACCGCAGATGTTCGGCGTGCAGCAATATCTCTGCTTCATTGGAGAGCGGCGCCACGCTGCGCTCGGGCTGACTGGCCAACAGCCGGCGGGTATAGGGATGCTCAGGCGCGGCAAACAATTCTGCAGTGGGCTTGTTTTCGACCAGCTTGCCCTGCTCCATCACGCCAACCCGGTCGGCGAAATGGCGCACCAGATTCAAATCATGTGAAATCAGCAGCACCGCCATATCTTGCTCGCGCTGCAAGCTGTTAAGCAATTCCAGAATCTGCACTTGTATCGTCACGTCGAGCGCAGTGGTCGGCTCATCGGCAATCAATAGCTTGGGACGGCAGGCCAGCGCCATGGCGATCATGGCGCGCTGACGCTGGCCGCCCGACAACTGATGCGGATAAGCCAGCGCTCGCCGCGCCGGTTCAGCAATGCCGGTCTTTTCCAGCAAGCTTACCGTGCGCTGGGCCGCCGCCCTGGCATTAAGTCCCTCATGCTGTTGCAGCACTTCGGCAATCTGATTGCCGATGGTGAACAACGGATTCAAGGCCGTCATCGGTTCCTGGAAAATCATTGCTGCATCCATGCCGCGCACACCGCGCATGGCGCGTTCGCTTTTTTGCAGTAAGTCGTCGCCATTAAACAGAATACGGCCGCTGTAATCGGCATCCTGATTCAATCGCAGCACCGACAAGGCGCTGACTGTCTTGCCTGAGCCGGACTCGCCGACCAGCGCAAACTTTTCCCCGGCGGCGATGGAGAAGCTGACATCATCCACCACCAATGCCTGACCGAAGCGGACTGATAGATTTTCAATGCTTAGCAGACTCATGCTTTTCTCCGCACATCCAGCGCATTGCGCAAGGCATCGCCAATATTGGTCAGCAACAACAAGGTCACCGTCAGTACCAGAAACGTAGATAGCGCAATCCACCAGGCATCCAGATTGTTTTTGCCTTGCGCTAGCAATTCGCCCAGACTGGGCGTCGATGGCGGCACACCGAGGCCGAGGAAATCAAGGCTGGTCAGCGCCAGAATCGCGGCACTCATGCGGAACGGCAAGAAGGTCACCACTGGCGTCATGCTGTTGGGCAACACATGGCGCCAAATGATTTGCCAGTGCGACAAACCCAGCGCGCGCGCCGCCTGTACATAATCCAGATTGCGGTTGCGCAGAAAGTCGGCCCGCACGTAATCGGACAAACTCATCCAGCCAAACAGCGACAACAGCACTAGCAACAAGCCGATGCTCGGTTCGAAGATCGAGGAAAAAATGATCAGCAAATACAACTCCGGCATCGACCCCCAGATTTCCAGCACGCGTTGCATCAGCAAATCGGTACGTCCGGCAAAATAACCTTGCACGGCACCGGCCAACAAGCCCAGCACCACGCCGGTAACGGTCAGCGCCAACCCGAACAGGATGGAAATACGGAAGCCGTACAGCAAGCGTGCAAACACATCACGCCCGCGATCATCGGTGCCGAGCCAGTTTTCCGCCGACGGCGGCGCTGGATTCGGTTGCTTGGCAAAGTAGTTGAGCGTATCGAAGCGGTAGTGATTGAGCGGATAGACGGCCCAGTTGCCATTCTTCTTGAACTGATCCTGAATGAAGGGATCGAGATAATCGGCCGGTGATTCAAAATCCCCACCAAACGTTTTCTCCGAATAATCATGCACGATGGGAAACAGGATCTTGCCCTGATAACTGGCGATCAAGGGCTTGTCATTGGACACCAGCTCCGCGGCCAGGCTAAAGGCAAACAGCAACAGGAAAATGATCAGGCTCCAGTAACCATTGCGGTTCTGCCGGAAACGCAACCAGATACGGCGGCCCGGTGACACCGATGGTGTCGCCAGGGGCAAGGAAGCAGTCGGTGGCAACAGGACAGCGCTCATTTGGCAAGACTTTCAAACTGGACGCGCGGGTCGGCCCAGACATAACATAAATCGCCCAACAGCTTGACCACCAGACCGATCAGGGTGAACAGATAGAGCGTGCCCATGACGACCGGATAGTCGCGCCGGATCACCGATTCATACGACAGCAAACCAAGACCATCGAGCGAGAACAAGGTTTCGATTAACAGGCTGCCAGCAAAAAAGGCGCCAATGAAGCCCGCCGGAAAACCGGTCACCAAGGGAATCAAGGCATTGCGAAATACGTGCTTGTAGAGCACCTTGCTTTCGCTCAGGCCCTTGGCGCGCGCAGTCAGCACATATTGCTTGCGGATCTCTTCGAGAAAGGTATTCTTGGTCAACATCGTCATCACCGCAAAAGAACCGGCTACCGATGCCGTCACCGGCATGGCGATATGCCACAGATAGTCAAGCACCTTGCCGACCAGCGACAAGGACGCCCAGTTGTCCGAAGTCAGTCCGCGCAACGGAAACCATTGCAGGAAACTGCCGCCGCCAAACACCACCAGCAAGAACACGCCCAGCACGAAACCAGGAATTGAATAGCCAATCAGCACCAGCGCGCTCGACAATGCATCGAAACGACTGCCTTCGCGCACCGCCTTGGCAATCCCCAGCGGCACCGAAATCAAATAGGTAATGAAGAAAGTCCACAAGCCGATCGTGATCGACACCGGCAGTTTGGATTTGACCAATTGCCAGACATCACTGTGATGATAAAAACTCTGACCCAGATCAAACGTGGCAAAGCCCTTGAGCATTTGCCAGAAGCGCGCCATCGGTGGTTTATCGAAGCCGTACAGGGCCTTGATTTCATTGATGCGATCAATGTCGATGCCCTGCCGTCCACGGTATTGCGAAGCGCCGCCGCCCGAGGCTTCGCCAGCGCCACCGAGACCCTTCATTTCGGTCAGCGCCTGCTCCACCGGACCGCCTGGCACGAACTGAATCACCGCAAAGGTGATGACGATTACACCAAACAGCGTGGGCACCATCAGCAGCACGCGTTTGAGAATGTAGTACCAGATATTCATGCAGGCAGCCTCATGGGAATGGTTGTGCTTGGCGTCGTCATTTCGGGGTCTTTTCCCACCAGGTTGAAATCACGTAGGGGTCAGCCTGGTAATACAGCGGTGCCACGGCCGGGATGCCAAAACGGTTGCGATAGGCCACACGATGCGTCGACGAATACCATTGCGGCACTACGATGTATTTGTGGAGCAAGACCCGGTCCAGCCCGCGTGCCGCTGCCTCCAGATCCTTGCGCGTGTCGGCGGCGACCAGCGCCTCGACCAGCTTGTCGACCACAGGATCTTTCAAGCCCCAGACATTGTTCGAGCCTTTTTCATCCGCCGCCTTGGAGCCGAACATGTCGAACATTTCATTGCCGGGACTGCTGACATCGGGAAAGCGCACGCTGGTCATGTCGTAATCGAAATCGTCCATGCGTTTGGCCACCAGGGCATAGTCGGCGGTGCGCTGGGTCACCTGGATACCGAGCTTTTGCAGATTGCGCACATAGATGCTGATCACACGGGACAGCGCCGACTGGTCATCCAGAATCTCGAATGCAAATGGCTCACCTTTGGCATTGCGCAAGGCGCCGTCGCGATACGCCCATCCGGCCTGGCGCAACAGCTCGCGTGCCTGCAACAAATTGGCGCGCAACGAACCTGGCGGATTGGTCGTGGGTGGTATGGGCGCAGGCCCGAACACCGCCGGATCAATCTTGCCGCCGCCAGCCTTGATTGACTCCAGCAGTTGCAGTTCCGCGCCGACAGGCACGCCGGTGGCGGCCATGGTGCTATTGTTGAAAAATGAATAAATGCGTTTGTACTGGCCATAAAACAATTGCCGGTTCATCCATTCGTAGTCGAGCGCCAAGCCCAGCGCCTGACGCACGCGCACGTCGCGGAACTGGGCGCGACGCAAATTCATCACGAAACCTTGCATGCCGGCACCATTGGAATGGGCCAGTTCACGCTTGACGATTTCACCGCTGGTGAATTTGGGACCGTTGTAGTTGCGGACCCAGTTCTTGGCGCTGTACTCCACCACGACATCGAACTCACCGGCTTTGAACGCTTCCAGTCGCGCCACATCATCCTTGTAGAAACGATAGACGATGCGTTCGAAATTGAAGCTGCCCTTGCGGGTCGGAATATCACTACCCCAATAGGCAGGATTGCGCAGGTAGGTGATGCTGCGGCCGAGGTCGTAGTGCTCGATCAAATAGGGGCCGCTGGTGATTGGTGGCGTCAGTTGGATATTGTCGAATGACGTACCTGCCGCCCATTTCCTGGAAAACACCGGCACGCTGCCGACGATCAGCGGCAATTCATGATTTTTATTCTTGAAGTCGAAGCGCACTGTTTGCGCATCGACCACCACGCATTGCTTGACGTCGGCAAACATCGACTTGAATTGCGGTGCGCCCTTGGCCATCAGTGTGTCGTAGGAATACTTGACGTCGGCCGCAGTAACCGGATCACCATTGTTGAAGCGCGCCTGCGCATTGAGGTGGAATGTCATCGCCAGGCGATCGGGCGCCAGCTTCATGTCATCGGCCAGCAAACCGTACATGGTCGCCACTTCATCGGAAGAACTGACGGCCAGCGTCTCAAACATCAGTGTCGACACGCCGGCAGCGGCGACGCCCTTGAGCGAGAACGGATTGAATTTATCGAAACTGCTGCGACGGTCGGGATTGGCCAGATACAAGGTGCCGCGTTTGGGCGCATCCGGATTGACATAGTCAAAATGGCTGAATCCGGCGGGATACTTGGGAGTATCGTACAGTGAAAAAGCATGCGCGGCGTGCGCCGGTCTAGACGTGCCAAGCGCGCCCAGCAAGGCAGCCGGCAACAGGAACAACGAAAATAATAGACGCATGGGAGCGATAAAAATCGAATTCCTGTAGAGGTTGAGCTTGCCAGATACGGCATTAGGCAGCGAAATATTATTAGTATTTTACCGAATCGGTCCGTTGTCGATAGCAAAACTACGAAGTAGGCAAATCTGCAAAAGTTGCCGCCATCGCTGCAAGCCCCTACAATCTTGGCCAGTTCGGACAAAAACCAAAGCAAGCGGTACTTGCCCGGAACCGGAATCCCCTTTATTGCATCTGGCCAAACGCGGCTTGTTCGCGGCAGCCCAGCGCATCACTCGGAGTCAACATGGCATTTTTGCAAGGCAAGAAAATCCTGATTACAGGTTTGTTATCCAATCGTTCGATTGCCTATGGCATCGCCCAGGCCTGCAAACGCGAAGGCGCAGAGCTGGCGTTCACCTATGTCGGCGAACGCTTCAAGGACCGCATTACCAAATTTGCGGACGAATTCGACAGCAAGCTGATTTTTGATTGCGACGTCGGCAGCGATGAGCAAATCAATGCCTTGTTCGCCGATCTGGGTAAGTCCTGGAATCAATTGGATGGTTTGGTCCATGCGATCGGCTTCGCGCCAAACGAAGCGATTGCCGGTGACTTCCTGGAAGGTCTGTCGCGCGAAGGCTTCAAGATCGCCCACGACATCTCGGCCTACAGCTTCCCGGCTATGGCAAAGGCGGCGTTGCCGATGCTGCGTCCGAATTCGGCGCTGCTGACACTGACTTACCTGGGCTCCGAGCGCGTGGTTCCAAATTACAACACCATGGGTCTGGCCAAGGCATCGCTGGAAGCCAGCGTGCGCTATCTGGCTGAATCGCTCGGCCCCAAGGGCGTGCGCGTCAATGGCGTCTCGGCCGGCCCAATCAAGACCCTGGCTGCCAGCGGCATTAAAGGTTTTGGCAAAATCCTCGGCTTCGTTTCTGAGCATGCTCCGTTGCGCCGCAATGTAACCATCGACGATGTCGGCAATGCTTCTGCGTTCCTGTTATCGGATCTGGCCAATGGCATTACCGGTGAAATTACCTATGTCGATGGCGGTTTCTCGCGCGTCGTCGGCGGCATCTCGGAATAATTCAGGAATAAATTATTCTCAAATAGCAAGCGTGCCAAACCGGGTATTTTCGTGTATTATTCGGTTTGTGCATTGCAGTAAGGGTGCACATTCACTGACTAGCATGTCAAGCCTTGGACAATCTGCAACGGTTGTCCTTTTTTGCAGGCCGATGTCAGTTAGCAAGTTTTACTTAGTAGCTTCGCAAGCCCTAACTGTCGCGCTAGACATACGACAGTACGTAGTAAAAGCCCTCCCGCCTTGAGTGTCTCCTTATGACACCGTCCCGGCGCAAAGCTTTTGTGCCGAAATTTCTTTGTTTTTTATAGTCATTTCGTTGGTTGGCGTTGCTTTTTTGCGTTCACCGCATTTGGCATGCGCACGTTGCGTTTACTCGCAAACGTTTGCGCTGCATTGCATTTGTCTGGCGCTCATATATAAACCGAAAGAACACATGACTGTTGAAGAATCCACAACGTTTGAAGCACTTGGCCTGCACCCGCTGATTATCAAAGCCTTGACCGACGCCGGCTACACCAAGCCAACCTCGGTGCAAGAGCAAGCCATCCCAGCCGCTATCGCCGGCAAGGATTTGCTGGTGTCGTCGCAGACGGGCTCTGGCAAAACTGCCGCCTTCATGCTGCCGGCGCTGCACAAGTTCGCTTCGCTGCCACCAGATGCACCAAGCACCAAGACACCAAATCAAGAAGCCCAGGCTGCCCGCTCGCGCGGCGACCGTCCACGTTTCCGTGCAGCCCAGCCGAAGATGCTGGTGTTGACGCCAACCCGTGAACTGGCCCTGCAAGTGACCACCGCCACTGACAAATACTGCGCCCATATGCGCCGTATCAAGGCAGTGTCGATTCTGGGTGGCATGCCTTATCCTAAGCAAATGCAATTGCTGTCGCGCAATCCGGAAATTCTGGTGGCCACACCGGGCCGCTTGATCGACCATATGGATTCGGGAAAGATCGATTTTTCCGAACTGCAAATCCTCGTGCTGGACGAAGCTGACCGCATGCTGGACATGGGTTTCATCGACGATATCGAAAAAATCGTTGCTGCCACACCAGCCACACGCCAAACCATGCTGTTCTCGGCAACGCTCGATGGCGTCGTCGGCAACATGGCCAAGCGCATTACCAATGCACCGCAGATCATCCAGATCGCCGGTTCCGCCACCAAGCATGAAAACATCTCCCAGCGCGTGCACTTTGTCGACGACCTGTCGCACAAGAATCGCCTGCTCGATCATCTGCTGCGTGACGTCACCATGGATCAAGCCGTGGTCTTCACCGCCACCAAGCGCGATGCCGATACCATCGCTGACCGTCTGAACATCGCCGGTTTCGCTGCTGCCGCACTGCATGGCGACATGCATCAAGGCGCACGTAATCGCACGCTCGACGGCATGCGTCGCGGTCAAGTGCGTGTACTGGTAGCAACCGATGTCGCTGCACGCGGCATCGACGTGCCAGGCATTACCCACGTATTCAACTACGATCTGCCAAAGTTCCCGGAAGACTATGTCCACCGTATCGGCCGTACTGGTCGTGCCGGTCGTAACGGTGTAGCCGTTTCGCTGGTCAACCACGCCGAAGGTATGCACGTCAAACGCATCGAACGCTTTACCAAGCAACCGATTCCAGTTGATGTGATTGAAGGTTTCGAACCCAAGAAGACAGCTGCACCAGCACGCACCGGTCGCAAGCCAGGTGGCTGGCGCCCAGGTGAAAATCGCAGCAGCCCACCGCGTGCCGGTGGCAACGGCGGTGGTCGCACCTTCGGCGCCAACAAGCCGGCAGCTGGTGGTCCACGCAAGGAAGGCAGCGGCGGCTACAAGGGTGGCGGCGCACGTTCCGACGGCGCACGCCGTTCGTATGGCGATCGCTAATCTGCGGATGTAATTATGGTTGGGCCAGCAAACAGGCCCTTTCCTGTCGCTAGAAGCAAACAAAAACCATCCTCTCCGTGATTACGGACAGGATGGTTTTTAATTTGCGATGTCGCTTACCTTGACCAGGTGATCGCCGGATGCTCGGCGCAACATTAGATCAAGCACTGAACCATCAGGCAAGGACTCATCTACTCGGTAATGGCGTTGCGGCATAATTGCGTGGTCGTTTGTATTCAGGCGCCAAGTTCATTCGTGACGAATGCTGTCGCGCTGTTGCAAAAACTTGTGCTTCCGGTCCTGGCGCCGCAGCAACACTGCCCATGCGATTATCATTGGCCGGTGCAGCCTTGATGACCTTACCCTCCGCATCGACATAACTAACCCAATCGCGGGGCTTCACGTTCCATAAGTGGAGAAAATCCCTTTGATTCCCGGGCCCAGGATGGTTGTGAGCGAACAATCGCCATTGATCCAGTAAGTCTTCAGTGATTTCGGTTGGCGGCCCACGGTTTATCCTTGGCGCAACCGTCCTGTCGTTGCCAGGGCGGCCAACTCGCTCGCCCCTTGTGCGCCCGGCTATTACACCTGACGGCCGATCGGCTGCGCTTGATGCTGCGACCCTGACATTGCCAAGGGAATCAACTTTTTCGGCCCATTCCCGAGGATTCAAACGATGTTCTCTAACGAACTCCTCCGGTGACAACCGCCATGCACGCAGCCACTTCGAGTGTGTCCATTTCTTCAATATTTCATCAGAGAATGACTCGAATTGATACGAGGGTGTTTTTTCAGCCGCACTGACCGGTGTAGAACCAGATTGAACCAAGTTCTCCTCGGCCATAGGTGCCAACGGTTGCGGTTGCACCTCGAAAGGGACCGGCACAGGCAGATCAAGAGCTTGATTCTGCTTTAGAAAATCGCGAAAAGCATTGATGTCGATGCCATACATCTGACAGAAATTGTTTATGCCAAGCAGGTCGCGCTGCTCCTGACTCAAATGTTGCCACGCATCCAAATGCATGTCCGAAACCGGTGCATGCGGCGCGGCATCATCGAGTCTGTCCAATGACACTGCGGATGATCCCATTTCTGCCGCATCGGCTTGCGCAAGCATTGCATTTCCTGCCTCGGTAAGCTGCCCCGGCTCATTAAGATACTTTACCAATTCACTAGCAGCATCACCTTGGTGCCTGGCGAGCTGCTCCACACCTCCAACACCGACGGCCCTGCCCTGCACTGTACGCAACAATTGTGCAGTAATCGGCCTCGCATTGGCATTGACGACAGCAAGCGCATTGTCCTGCGTTTCGGCTGCCAGAACCTTACTAGCGCCAATTGCACCGCGTCCGCCCAGCCCCTGTTCTCGCAAATGTCGGATGCGTTGCATCGTGTCAATCGGTATCACCTGAAGTCGGCCATCGTCGGCCAACGTATATTTGCGCCCGAATAGCGCACCAGTCTCCGGATGAACTTGCACATAGACGGGCCGTGAATCCAAATACTGCATAGGAATATGCTTGATCTTCACCGCGTTGGCAATGCCGGGCAAAAATCCTGACGCATTGGTAATGACATCGGCATTTACTAAACGCTTTTCCAGGCGACTATTTAACTTAGGCAGAATTTCTTTCAATGCAGGTAAATGCATTTCCATAAAATGGCCAAGTTTTATCGCTTGCTGCATCGATTTCCGTCCCAGTTGGCCAATGAGCTGAAGGCCCGGATCATATGCATTGAACAAGGCCCGCCCTGCTAATGCCACCTCCTTTCGACCGACGATTTCAGAAGCAGGCACAAGGCCGTATTGTACAAAGTCGCTCGCGCCATTTTTAAGTACGGTCCTCAATGCCTGACGTGCCGCCACTTCACTGGTCGCCGTTTGCATGGCGACAAAAGAACCACGGGAGAACGCTTGACCGAACTTGATTGATAATTTCCCCGCAATACCGATCACCGGTACCAGCAAGAGGATATCGATGCTGCATGCCAGGGCCGCGCCACCAACATTGCCGCTCCTGCTTTCGCTGATGCACGTATAAAAAGGCAGCAGAGACAACGCGAAGTCGACTACCTTTTCGGTAGTCGTTTTTTCATAACCAAACGCGTGCAATTGCTGAGAAAACATTTCTGTATGGCGCGCCACACAGATTCGGATCAGCTCGGCAAACATGGCAGATTTCCGCTCGACTGTGTCACCCAAACCGTTGATCTTCAATACATAATCGCTATCGAACTGTGGCCGACTATCGTCCAGTAGTTCGTAATAATCTGCCGTGTTCCTGTCGATACGATTAATATCGTAACCTGCGCCTTCCCTGCGCAGCACATAAATACGTTCTTCGCCACCACACCGGGCTGCAAACAGCTCTACGCCAGCACCCAACTGCACAGTCAGGCTATCGCGTACCCCGTGATATGCCCGCCCGAGAGGAATATCTCTGATGGTATCGGCGGCAGTAAAACATGCTTGCATCCTCTGTATTTTGGCACTATCGATAAAATCAATCTCTGCATCTGCAAGTTTTGACCACGCGGACATGACCAATAATTTATCGAAATTGGCATAAGCGTTAGCAACCGCCGCAACTTCCTGTGGATAAACGTCGTTGACATTTTCCACATGCGGAAACGGCAATTTCCAACATATGCTGGATCCCCAATTCAGAAGGCTGTCGACCTCCATAGACGGGCAGTTTTCATCGATGATCCGCTTGGCCAATTGAGGACGGGTTTGAAAACCAGAAAGCGCCTTTTGAAACACCGTTACTGGGCACCGTGCATCAACAAATTGCTCGACGAAAGCAAAATAAGCCACCACGACATCTTCCTTGCTTTGGCCTAGTCGTGGCTCCTGCTCAGGACGCGTCAAGGCAGCATGGCATTGCGCTGGCAACCAGAAAAACCGCGCCCATTCCGGTAAAATTATTTTTTCATTGAGCTCGGCATGCAACATTTTCGCTACCGCCAGTGCCTGCGCCTGCGAGACGGTTGCCGGATCAACACCTGCTGCCTTGACAAACTGCAAACCGGCGTGGATCTGTCCCCACAGAGGCTGATGCAGATCGAATGGATTGCCTTGATCATCTTGTTCATGTCGCAAGATCGGCAAGGCATCGAGTACCACATGTTGCCAGATCCATTGCTTGATCTTGAGATCCTGCGCATTGGGCTGATCGTCGGTATCAGTGAGCAGGAGACTTTCGTAAATCCGCTTGCGCAACACATCGCTCACGCTTGCTGTCGTCAGTTGAGACAGATTTGTTGTCGCACTCAACTGCGTGACAATAAAGTCCTCGACATTGCCGTCGAACAGTTCGCGGATGATCAGGTCAACCAGCACCCTGGATTGATAATCGCTCGAAATACGCTCGGTTTTATGACCACCATAGTAGCCAAGATCCCGTAATATCTTTCTTGCCACCCATCGTTTAGCCTTAGGATCTTTTTGCACCATAGTGACAATGGCCTTGATCATCATACTGGAGGCCACCCGCTGGTCATCCTCGGCAATATTGTAACCACGCTCGCACAGCATATTAATCAGGTGGCAATTCTGTGAATCGCCTGGTATTTCAGCATCGCCATGACAGCATTTCTGCCGGCCGACATTGCCGCTCTCATGCAGAGACAATGGCAACTGCCCTGCCAGCTTATACGGCTGCATACCGATATTATCTCGAGGCTTGAACATATCTTCTGCACCAACCGCAGAACCGACCATGCCAGCCTCATTTCGGAACCGCGCTGCATCAGCCACAGTGCCAGCCGCATTGATCACTGTCAGCAGGCAATCGGTGATGGTTTGCTTGACTGGCTTGACAGGTGAACTGGTTGACTCATCGGAATTGAACGCCAGCCGATAAAGCCGCCCCCCCTCGGTCATTTGCCTGGCATGTGCGCTAGCCACTGTAGATATACCCTGCCAAGGCATCGTAGAATTCACTGCGCGCGAGTCTCCATCGTGCATGTTTGGGCCAATTCCAGTCCACATGGTTTCGTTATGGGTTGATGAATTCGTTGGAGCCATAGGTATCTCGCCTGTCAATTAGTTGTCAAAAAAACACTATTTAGCAAATGAGAAAATACAGCAGCTTTTGCGGTTTAGCAATTTAGAAACGGACATATTTCCGTCATCTCATGTGTGGCAATCTGAATTGCAACGCGACTTCGCCAATATTGTCGATGGACTCCTGGCGCACCCCATGAGCGAAGATAACAATTTGCTTCGGGTTTTAATCTGGACTTGGATCTCGTCAAGAACATTGGCACTCAGTGACTAATCCAGGCCTGCGCTGGAGATGCGCAGCTGTTGCATTGCGCCGGAAATACGACAGAGGCCGCTGATTGAAGCGGCCTCTGTCGTTGAGCGTATGATGCGGCAATCCAGGGAAAACAGATACACGACGGTGCCTTACCCCCGCCAGCTTGATCCGGGACGCGGTGTATGTGCATGCCTCCCCAACACCATGAGAAAGCGGGGAAGTCAGATCAGTGACTGCAAGCGTCAGCCTGGCCGTCGCGTAACGCCGCGATGTTTTTGGCCATTGCGTCAGCAGCGTGATCGACGGCCCGCTGCATGCCCTGCACTACAGTATCGATGCCCACGCCCACTACTGGCTCCAGCAAGCTCAGACGACAAATGGCGCGCTTGCCGCTGTCGCTACGTGTAATGGTCCAGCCAAACTGAGCATTGACCTGGCTTCCCCTGACTGCATCAAGTCCACGCAGTTCGACATTGATCCGGTATACCGGGGCACTCGCCGGTCGGCCGCTACGACTCACATCGATAGCATTGAGCCGGTTGGCAAGGCCGCCCGCTAGGGCGTCGCGCAATTCGGCATTCAGCGGCGCTGACCAACGATCCTGCTCCAGGATATCGACGCGTGCATCGTCGCTGCGGATGACGATCTGAGGACGTGCCAGCCGGTCCGGCACGTTCACAGCCGCCATGTCGATATAGACAGGTTCGACTGGCGTCATTGAAATGGTCGCAGACTTGGCCGGCGACGACAGCGTATAAAAGCGGGTTGGCGCAGAAGCACATGCAGTCAGCATGATTAGCACCGACAACACCGACAGATAAGTGAACCTCCGTTGCATTATTTATCCTCCTGCTTGCCGCGAATCAAGGATTCCGGATGCTGCTGCAAATAATCGGTCAATACCCTGATCGAGGCTGCCGCGCGTGAAAGTTCTTGCATGGTCTGGCGCACGTCCTGCTGCAAAGGTGCGTCATCCGACAAGGTGCGTTCAGCGGCATTCAGCGTCTTGCGCGCATCGCGCATGGCCGCCGTAATTTCAGGCGCGACGTCGTTATTGAGCTTGTTCATGGTTTGCTCGGCACTGCTCAAGGTGCGATTGAGCGTCGCCAAGGTCTTGCGCAAATCCTCGCCGATTTTGTCGAACGGCACTTTGCTCAGCTTGCGTGTGACATCGGCAATTTGCGTCTGGATTTCATCGAGACTATTGGGAATCGTCGGAAACACCGGTGGCGCGTGATCGATATCAATCTGCGCCAGCGGTGCGTTGGGGAAGATATCCAAAGCGATATACAACTGACCAGTCAGCAAGCTGCCGCTGCGCAATTGTGCTCGCAAACCATGCGCGACCAGATAGCGCAGACGTTCCTTTGGTGTGTGGTTCGACTGCTGTTGTTCGTTGAACTTGCGGCCCAGACGATCAGGGAACAGCTCTACCAGTACCGGCATCATGAATTGACGCGCCTTGTCGTCATATTCGATGCCGATCGATTTGACCTCACCGAGCACCACGCCGCGGAAATCGACCGCGGCACCTGGCTCGAGTCCGCGCACCGACTGGTTGAAATACAGCAGCACCGATTGCGACCGGCCATCTGGCTCTTTCAATGCGGACGTTTCATCATCGGCCAGGCGGAAACTGGTGTTCTCGCCTGCTGCACTGGATTCCTCGGTATCGTCCATGGGTTTGAAGGCAATGCCACCCAGCACCACGGTAGCCAAGGACTGCGTATGCAACTTGAAACCGCTGGCGTTGATCTGCATGTCGAAGCCACTGGCATGCCAGAACCGTGAATTGATGCTAACAAACTTGTCGTATGGCGCATTGACAAAGATGCGCAAGGTCACACCTTTGCCATCGCGGTCAAGATCAAAAGCGGCCACCTGACCGACCTTGATGCGACGGAAAAACACCGGCGAGCCGATATCGAGCGAACCCAGATCGGACGCATGCAGCACAAACTGCTTGCCAGACGTATCGCGGGTAATGATCGGTGGCTGTTCCAGTCCGGCAAATTCTTTTTTGGTTTCTTCCGATTTGCCAGCATCGGCGCCGATATAAGCTCCAGACAATAAGGTATTCAAGCCGGAAACGCCGGACGCCGCCACGCGCGGACGTACTACCCAAAAACGGGTGTCACCGGCAGTGAAGCTTTCCGCTTCCTTGGTCAATTGCACCGTGGTCACGACATGCGAACGATCCTTGCTCAGCGTGATCGACTGCACTTGGCCGATATCGACATCCTTGTATTTGACCTTGGTTTTGCCGGCCTCCAATCCTTCGGCCGAGATGAAACTGATGGTAATCACCGGGCCGCGCTCCAGCACGATCTTGACCACCAAGGTCAAACCAACCACTGCGGCCACAATCGGGATCAACCAGACCAGCGACGGCAACCAGCTGCGCGGGCGTTCGCGTTTGGGTTCCGGCAAAGGGTGCTGCGGCACGGTCGGTTCAGTCATTACTATCCTTGTTCTTTGTCAGTTGCACTGCTGAGACGGCATTGTCCAGGCCGTCAACTTCAAGTTCGTCACTTTCGTCCCAGATCAGGCGCGGATCGAAGCTCAATGATGCCAGCATGGTCAGCACCACCACCGAACCAAACGCTGCCACCCCGACCCCTGCGGTGACCTTGGCAAATCCTTCGATCTGCACCAGGCCGGCCAGCAACGAGACGACGAATACATCCAGCATCGACCAGCGGCCGATGGTTTCCACCAGACGGTACAGCTTGGCGCGCTGCAAGCGTTGCCAACTGCTGCGCCGGCGGGCGCTGACCGTCAGCACAATCAAGGACACCAGTTTGAACAGTGGCACCAGGAAACTGGCGACAAACACCACCACTGCCAACTCCCACGCCCCCGATACCCAAAAATAGATAATGCCGCTCATGATCGTATCCTGTTGCTGATCGAGCAAGGTGGTGGTCACCATCACCGGCAACAAATTGGCCGGTATATACAAAATACAGGCGGCAATCAGAAATGCCCAGGTGCGTGTGAGGCTATCGATCTTGCGTTGATGCAAGGGACTCAGGCATACCTCGCAACGATCATGTTCAACCACGTCCTGCCAGACCGTGCCGCAATGGCGGCAGGCGCACAACCCGCTAGTGGCTGCGCTGACGAAAGTCAGTTCAGCGCCAGCATCGCTGTGTTTGTGCATATCTTGCGCCAGCGGCGCGTGCAAATCGGCTTCGTACGTCATGGCGTTGGCTCGCTGGGAGGCTGGCCTGGCACAATCACCAGCGATTGCCACAAATAGCGCGGATTGAAAGATACCACTACGGTAAGCAAAATGGTCAAGGCGGCAAACGCCCACAGCGCCACCTCAGGAATAACTGTTGCCATGTTCGACAACTTGACCAAGGCCACCAGCACACCGAGCAAAAACACTTCCACCATGCCCCATGGCCGCACTATCTGTATCAACCGTAACAAAAACCTGACACCCGGCCGGTGCACGTCATGCGTAGCAGGCAGCAAGATATACAACAGAATCAACAATTGCATTAATGGAAATAAAATCGTGGTGGCTGCCACCAGCATGGCCACCAGCGACATGCCATCCTCACTGAGCACAATCACCGCACCCATGAGCGTGGTCTTGCTGGTCAAACCTTGCAATTCGATCTCGACAATCGGAAAACTGTTGGCAATCACAAACATGATCAAACTGGCCAGCGTCAATGGCAGCAAGCGCTGCAAACGCTTGCCGGTATTACGTTGCAACTCGGCGCCGCAGCGCAGGCAGCGCGCTACTTCGGCCTGCTTGAGCAGTGGCCGGCGATGCACCGCATCACATTCTTCGCAGACGATCAGGTCGGGACGTTCTTGCATTGAAAAAGGGGAGGCCCTATGTCGGTGAATATTGCTGGACATCAATCATAGTGAAATTCGACAATGTGCGCATGATTTGGTACGCGCCTGGCCACCTGCCTGACACATTGCTGCATTTACTATATTTGCGACTATATTTGCTGCATAACGGAATCTTGGATTCTAACAACAAAATTCGTATTCGCTGGCGCGCTTTTGTGCCAACGAATTAGATAAAGCTTGACAATGCAAACGGCAATCTTCTACAGTGGCTGAATGAACTCCGCAACACCATTCTCCCTAACACTATCGCACTGCGCTGGCTCCCTGCTAGCGTTGCTACTAGTGACGCTACTACCAGCTTCGCGCTAATCTCTTTTTCCCTTGCAGTATCTTCGCTGGCCAGCCACAGAAAGCGTCTCAAGTAGACCATCGGTGGCAAGTCCAGCAAAAATAAACAGTTGTCCATCTTTCTGAAAAGCCGTGTATGCATTTCAAACCAATCATCGCATTCTTGATGTCCGGCGAAATCGTCGCCTTGATGATATTTGCCCGCGCACTGGCGCTGCTACCGCTACCGATCGCTTGCCTGGCCTTGCGTTAGTGGCAGCCAGGCGGCTTGCAGCCACACCCAATTGACTATTTTACATTTCTCTGCAGTGACAAATTAAAGAGGCTTCATCATGATGTTAAGCAACCCGGCAGCAAAATATCGCGCATTTCCTCCCATCCCGTTGGCAGATCGCAGTTGGCCGAATCAGATCATCGACAAGCCGCCAATCTGGATGAGCACCGACCTGCGCGATGGCAATCAGGCATTGATTGAACCAATGAGCCCGGAACGCAAGCTGCGCTTCTTTGAAATGCTGCTGCAAATCGGCCTCAAGGAAATCGAAGTTGGCTTTCCGTCCGCGTCGCAAACCGACTTCGATTTCGTGCGCAAGTTGATTGAAGAAAACCGCATTCCTGATGATGTCACCATCATTGTACTGACCCAGTCCCGCGAAGAACTGATCCGCCGCACCGTCGATTCGCTGCAAGGCGCCAAGCAAGCAATTGTCCACCTCTACAATTCGGTGGCCCCGGCGTTCCGCAAGATCGTTTTCAATATGAGCCGCGATCAGATCAAGGAAATCGCCGTCTCCGGTACCCGCCTGGTCAAGGAATTGACCGATGCCCGTCCGGAAACACAATGGCGCTACGAATACTCACCCGAGTCGTTCAGCACCACCGAACTCGATTTCTCGCGCGAAATCTGCGATGCCGTCTGTGCCACCTGGGGTGCCACACCGGAACGCAAAGTTATCCTGAACCTGCCGTCAACTGTCGAGTGCAGCACACCAAATGTCTACGCCGACCAGATTGAATGGATGCATCGCAACCTGCAATACCGCGCATCGTCGATCATCTCGGTGCACCCGCATAATGACCGCGGTACCGCTGTCGCCTCCGCCGAACTGGCAGTCATGGCCGGTGCCGAACGTGTCGAGGGCTGCCTGTTTGGCAACGGCGAACGTACCGGCAACGTCGATCTGGTGACGCTGGCATTGAATCTTTACACTCAGGGCGTGCATCCTGGCCTGAACTTTTCCGACATCGACACCGTGCGTCAATGTGTCGAAGAATGCAACCAGATTCCAGTACATCCGCGCCACCCCTATGTCGGTGATTTGGTGTTTACCGCCTTCTCCGGTTCGCACCAGGATGCGATCAAAAAGGGTTTCGCCAAGCAACAGGCCGATGCCCTGTGGGAAGTCCCTTATCTGCCGATCGACCCGGCCGATCTGGGCCGCAGCTACGATGCCGTGATCCGTGTCAACAGCCAGTCCGGCAAGGGCGGCATGGCCTATCTGCTGGAACAGGAATACGGTCTGACCCTGCCGCGCCGCCTGCAAATCGAATTCAGCCGGGCGATTCAACGCCAAGCCGATGCCAGTGGCAAGGAAATTGTCGCCACCGACATCTATACCATTTTCAAGAGTGAATATCTGGACCGCAGTGCGCCGTATGTCTATCGCGCCCACCGTATGTCGGAAGACTCTGCACAGCAGGAATCGATCAAGATCGAGATCGACATCGAATGCAGCGGCGTTACGTCGACGCTGCGTGGTACCGGCAACGGTCCTATCGATGCGTTCGTCAACGCGCTCGGCCTGGATATCAAACTGATGGATTTCCATGAACACGCCATCGGCGCCGGCGCCAATGCACAGGCAGCCAGCTATATCGAACTTCGTCTCAATGAAGCGGCGACCGGCTTTGGTGTCGGCATCGACGCCAACATTGTGACGGCCTCATTCAAGGCCGTGCTGAGCGCCATCAATCGCCAGATCGCGATTGATCAGAGCGCCAATCAGACAGCTTCGCCAAAAGCAAAAGCAGCCTGATTGAGCAAGAAGCGTTAAAAAAGCCGCCGGTATCGCCACCGGCGGCTTTTTTCCTTTTTGTGCAAATACCTCAATGAAAACTGCACAACTTGGCCATACTAAAAAACTGTGCGCGCTTCATAAAACTGATGATTCTACACATTAGAAAAATCATCGTTTCGACGACGAAAATCTGCGTCTCGAATTGATCGATAGCGCTCAATCAAGTCACCAAACAATTCGGCGCGACCATTGCAGTTATATGTAGCCTGATCAGCGCCGTCCAATGTGGCGAAGGTATCCGAAAATTCGTGCCACTTGGACACAACCTCGCTCGGCCCCACATCAGCCACGCGTCGCATTGCTTCCGCAACGAACAGCCCGCAAGCATTTGGTGCATTGTCCTGCAGGTTCCTCTCGACAAAAGAACAGCGGGCACCACAACGCTCAGCCAAATTGGTCAAATGCTCTTTTTGCGCCGAATCTAGATTGGTAAGACTGCTAAAGAGTACTGCGGATTTATCCTGACCTTGATCCAACAAACCAAACAACACCCAATGTCCACGTAGCAATAGAGGAATAAATGTGCCACTAGACCTTTCCTGCTCGGCGGGAGGGCTCCGCGGATTGAGCACTGAAAGCAATTGTTCATCCAGATGCTGATGATGCACTGCTTCGTCAGAAATGCTGTGTGCCCCGCAAAAATAGAACTCAGCGCCGGTGTTGTTCAAGTGATGCGAGACAGAATCCAGTTCCGCACTGGTCACCAGACGATTTTGCGCAAATATGGCTGAATCCAGCTGTTCATCGGCAATGTATGAACAAAGACCTGGCTCTTGTACTTTTATTCGCTCCACAATATCACTACGCGACTGCGATCCCCCTGTGGTTTCGAACCCAGCCATGATCAAAATCTCTGTCGGAACGATCCACCAATCTGCCTGAGGTTTCTTTGCATTCCGCGCCGCCACCAGTTCGCACAACTTTAAACTGTCGCGCGACAGTTGTCTGACAAGAAGTTCACTTGAGCCTTCGTAGCCTACATATAAATTGAACAAAAACCGCGCTGCGGCCTGACCTTCTGCGTCACCGGAACATGCCGATGTAAAAAGCTCTTCAATCGTATTGCTATCGTTGTCTCTTGCAGCACGTTTTTTATCTTCTGGCAGATATGCCCGCCCTATCGGCGGCAAAGCTGCATTTCTATTTGTTTCTTGAAAAGCTTCTGTTCGATCAATTACAAACGCATTCCCGCCCCCACCAATCCCCCCTGTTTGAGTAGCCACAATGACGAACCTTTCGAATTAAAAAAATGTCCCCAAGTCTAAAAGGTCTATTTCGATAGCACTTGCAAGAAACAAACGCGACAATTAATTCAAGCATTTGATATTGTTTTTTCACTATGCGGATCATCCGTTAAACTGCCGCCAATCTGATCTAAATCACATAAGCAGATGACGCTAATGAACCAGTTTCCAACATAGCAGAGGATAGCAATCGTCGATGGATTACAACGATCGCGCCAGTCGTATTCCACTGTATTGCCAACACGCAGTGGCGGCAAAGAAGTTACGATAACTGGCGCGCGCATGCCCGAGCGGTGTCGCCCCGGAAGCGCCACGCAAGACGTATTGATTGACCATGAATTTACCGTTGTATTCGCCCACTGCCCCAGCGGCGACAACGTAGCCGGGATAGGCTGCATAGCTGCTTGCCGTCCACTGCCAGGCGGTATCGAACCATTGGCGCCCGCCGTTACCAAGATGGCGCGCACCATACTCCCATTCCGCCTCAGTCGGCAAACGCGCTCCAGCCCAGCGCGCGTAGGCATCAGCTTCGTAATACGACAGGTGTAATACGGTCGCATGCGGGTCCAGCGGCAACATGCCGTGCAAGGTGAATTCACTCCAATTGCCATCGAGCTGCTGCTGCCAATACACGGGATGACGCAATTGCTTGCCATTGCGCCAATCCCAACCTTCCGATAGCCAGAAGGCAGGGTTGTCATATCCACCCTGTTCGATGAACAACAGATATTCGCGATTGCTGATCAGCCGCGTCGCCATGGCAAATGCTTCGACGAATACGCGATGCAACGGCAACTCATTATCGAAACAAAAACGACCATCACTACTGCGATGTCCAAGCTCGATCACGCTGGCATCGAAGCAACACCATTCCAGTTCGGACTGCACAGGCGTCGCTGGCAAGGACCGCGGCAAATAAGCTGGCTTGAGCGGATTCAATGACAACAAATATTTGAGATCGGTCAGCATCAACTCCTGATGCTGCTGCTCATGTTGCATACCCAATTGCAGCAGTGCCAACACGGCACCATCGTCAGCATATTCGCGCAGCAGGTCTTGCATGCGCTGATCGATCTGGGCCCGATAAGCATAAATTTCTGCCAGCGCCGGGCGCGTCAGCAGACCACGTTGGGCGCGCGGATGGCGCTCACCAACACCTTCGTAATAAGAATTGAACAGAATTCGAAATGCCGGGTTAAACGGCGCAAAGTCACTTTCGAAGCGCTCCAGAATAAAGGTCTCGAAAAACCAACTGGTATGGGCCAGATGCCATTTTATCGGACTAGCGTCGGGCATCGCCTGGACGCAACAATCTTCTTCCGACAGTGGCACGGCCAGGATCATCGAATATTCGCGCACCCGCAGGAAATCGTCGATGATGCCTGCATTGGTCGACTGTACTGCTGCTTCTATCTGCATATTCTGCTTCCTTGACGTCGCGCGCCTACACCGCACGCGCATGGCACAGCATGAACCATTTACGCGCATCAAACCACATCTTGCAATGACCAAAACCGGCCTGCTGCAACAATTCGGCAAAGCTCTCCGGCGTGAATTTATAGCTGTTTTCGGTATGGATGCGCTCGCCTTGCTCGAAGCGGCGCACGCCGCCACCAGCCCAGCGCACCGTGAGCTCATTCTGTGCTTCCAGATGCATTTCCACGCGCGACTGGGCTGCATTGAAAAAACTGCGATGGCGCCAGTCGGCCAACGCAAAGTCGCTGTCGAGCAACCGATTGACGTTCAACAGTACATTGCGATTGAAGGCTGCCGTTACACCCAGCGCGTCGTCGTAGGCAGCATTGAGCACGGCGGCGTCCTTGATCAGATCGACACCGATCAAGACACCTCCTGCCTCCCCCAATTGCAAGGCATGGCGCAAACGTCGCAGGAATTGCAAGGCCTGCTCCGGGGCAAAATTACCCAATGACGATCCGGGGTAGAAAAACAGACGCTGCGTGCGTCCGACCGTGGCCGGCAATTGCAACGCACTGGAAAAGTCCATGGCAATTTCCTGCATAGGTATTGCCGGGTATTTCTGGCGCAAGTCGGCCACTGCGGCGCGTAAAAAATCAGTGGAAATATCGATCGGTACATACTGACGAGGCTGCAATGACGGAAACAGACGCGCCGCCTTGGCACAATTGCCTGCACCAAGATCAATCAAGGTCACACCTTGTCCCACGGTTGCAGCGATCTCGTCGGCGTGACGGCTGAAAATGCCAACCTCGGTGCGCGTCGGATAGTATTCGTCGAGTGCACAAATGGCTTCGAACAATTTGGAACCGAGCGCATCATAAAAATATTTAGGCGCGATGCTGGCAGACGCCGCGCTCAGACCTGCGGCCAACTCCTGACGCATTCCCTGATTGATGTGCGCCGCGCTTGAATCATCACCCTGTAATTCTTGTATGTCCTGCAACAAGCGTTGAGCCAATTTGCTCTCCTTTGTTGAAATAGCGAAAACACGATGCGCACAATGCAGGCCACAAGATTTATGTCAGTGCATGCACTACACTAGAGCGCGTTCGAGAATGATGTTGCCCCTCACGATAGTTGATTACCGCATATATTTATGCATTCTATCGACTTGCAATCACCAATGTGGTTCACATCTAGAACAAATATCCGACTGTCGGCAAATTAAGTTACCACTCCGACATCATTCACTATTGCCAACATTGTCAACATGCCATCTAGCAGCAAACCCGAACCCGCCAAAGGCAGCCTAAAGACCTTGCTAGGCCTATTCCCTTTCCTCAAACCTTATGGTCGTCAATTCCTGCTGGCCGGGCTGGCGCTGATTGTTGCTGCCACTGCCACGCTGGCAATCCCATACGCATTCAAGCAGATGATTGACCTCGGCTTCGGTGCCAATGGCATCGGTGGCGGCAAGAGTACCTTGCACATCGACCTGTATTTCCTGGCATTATTCGGCGTAGCCTGTATCCTGGGCGTGGCCACAGCGGCGCGCTTCTATATGGTGTCTTGGCTTGGCGAACGGGTCACCGCCGACTTGCGCAGCGCGGTCTACGCGCATGTGGTCACGCAGAGCCCGCAATTCTTCGAAACCACCAAGACCGGTGAAGTGCTGTCGCGCCTGACCACCGACACCACCTTGATCCAGACCCTGGTCGGCACCAGCATCTCGATGGCCTTGCGCAATGCCTTGCTGTTTGCTGGCGGCTTAGTCATGCTGTTCGTCACCAGCGTCAAACTGTCATCCATCATTATTGTCATGTTGGCTGCCGTGGTATTGCCGATCGTGTTTTACGGTCGGCGCGTGCGCAAGCTGTCACGCGAGTCGCAGGACCGCGTCGCCGATGCCTCGGCGCTGGCCGGTGAAATCCTCAATGCCATGCCGACTGTGCAAGCCTTCACCCATGAAGACATTGAAGCCCGCCGTTTCGGCACCTCGGTGGAACGGGCATTCCATACCGCCATGCAGCGTATCCGGGCGCGTTCGGTGCTGACCTTGATGGCGATTTTGCTGGTGTTCGGCGCGATTGTATTTGTGCTATGGCTAGGTGCACATGCGGTGGTACAAGGCAGCATGAGCGGCGGCGATCTGGGCCAGTTCATTCTGTATGCCTCATTGGTGGCCGGTTCGATTGGTGCGCTTTCGGAAGTTCTGGGTGACACCCAACGCGCCGCTGGAGCGACCGATCGCTTGCTGGAACTGTTATCGGCGCAATCGCCTGTGCAATCGGTGCTGCTGCCAGAGACGCTACCGCCGCGCACCGCCAATGGCGCCGCCCTGCAACTGAACGATATCGTGTTCCATTATCCATCGCGGCCTGACAGCTCGGCACTGGAACATCTGTCGCTCGATATCCGTCCTGGTGAAACCATCGCCGTCGTTGGCCCTTCTGGCGCCGGCAAGACCACTTTGTTTCAGTTGCTGCTGCGCTTCTACGATCCGCAACAGGGCAACATTCGTCTCGATGGCGTCGATATCCGCTACCTGAGCTTGACAGCACTGCGCGGCGCCATTGGCATCGTGCCGCAAGATACCGTGATCTTTTCAGAGAATGCATTAGAAAATATCCGCTTCGGTCGCGCCAATGCCAGTGACGAAGAAGTCATCGCTGCCGCCAAGATGGCCGCAGCGCATGAATTCATCGAACGTCTGCCACAGGGATACCAATCCTTCCTCGGCGAACGCGGCGTGCGCTTGTCCGGCGGTCAGCGGCAACGAATTGCGATTGCCCGCGCCATGCTCAAGAATCCGCCACTGCTGTTGCTCGATGAAGCCACCAGCGCACTCGATGCCGAATCGGAACGTTTGGTACAGAGCGCGCTCGAAGCTGCCATGGTCGGACGTACCACGCTGGTCATCGCACATCGACTGGCAACCGTGCAGCGCGCCGACCGCATCATTGTGCTAGAGCATGGCCGTATCGTCGAAACCGGTACCCATGCGGCATTGATTGCCGCCAATGGTTTATATGCAGGGCTGGCTGCGCTGCAATTCAACACTGACTGATGCATATCAATTCGACAAGCCCGATAAGGACTGGCGTCATACGCGACATCGAAAAATAAAATAGACTGCATTGCTAACGAATCAAATCTGTTGGGAGCCATGTAATGAGCAGCACCTTATTTTCTCCATTGACGTTGCGCGAGTTGACCTTGCCCAACCGCATTGCCGTCTCACCGATGTGCCAGTACTCGGCGCAGGATGGATTCGTCAACGACTGGCATCTGGTACATCTGGGCAGCCGTGCAGTTGGTGGCGCTGGGTTGGTGATTGCCGAAGCGGCCGCGATTCTGGCCGAAGGCCGCATCACCCCCGAAGACATTGGCATCTGGAAAGATGAACAAATCGAACCGCTGCGTCGCCTGACCCGTTTCATCGAAGCGCAGGGCTCCTTCGCAGGCATCCAATTGGCGCATGCCGGACGCAAGGCCAGCGCCTATCGTCCCTGGGCGGGGCAGGCCGGCAGCGTGCCGACGACCGCAGGCGGCTGGAGCACCGTCGGCCCGTCGGCCTTGCCATTCGACAGCAACTTCAAAGCACCGGCCGAAATGAGCGTGACCGATATTGGGCGTCATGTACAGGCATTTGCCGATGCAGCACAACGTGCCTTGCAAGCCGGTTTCAAGGTGGTCGAAGTACATGCAGCGCATGGCTATCTGCTACATGAATTCCTGTCGCCGCTGAGCAATCAGCGCAGCGATGAATATGGCGGAGCCTTTGAAAATCGCGTGCGCTTCCTGCTGGAAACCGTCACCGCCGTGCGCAAGGTATGGCCGGCCAGCTTGCCGCTGTTCGTGCGCGTATCTGCCACCGACTGGACTGACGGTGGCTGGAATCCCGAAGAAACCGTCGCCGTCTCGCGCCTGCTGCGTGAACGCGGTGTCGATCTGATCGATGTCTCCAGCGGAGGCAATGTTGCCACTGCGACGATTCCGACCGGCCCTGGTTACCAGACAGCCTTTGCTGCCCAGATCAAACGAGACGCCAACATCGCCACCGGCACGGTCGGCATGATCACCGATGCGACCCAGGCCGAACACGTTTTGCGCACCGGCCAGGCCGATCTGGTGCTGCTGGCACGCGAACTGCTGCGTGATCCTTACTGGCCGCTGCATGCTGCCAATGAACTCAAGGAAAACGTTGCCTGGCCGCCGCAATACGTACGCGCCGCATCGAGCAAGACGCCGCTGCGCGAGAGCGTCGATTACAGCGCACTCGACTGAATCATTTCAATGGCGTGCAACGGCACTTATCGCGGTTCGCATGCCTCGCTCTTCCCTTCTCGATTAACCTGATTCAATAAGAGGTCGCCACCATGTACAAAGACGTTCAACTATTCATCAATGGCCGCTGGACTTCCAGCGTCTCGGATCGCACCATCGCCGTGGTCAATCCCGCTACCGAAGAAATCATCGGCCACATCGCCCATGCCAACAAGCAAGACCTCGACGCTGCGCTGGCATCGGCGCAAAAGGGTTTTGACACCTGGCGCAACACCTCGGCGTTCGAACGCGCCAAGATCATGCGCAAAGCTGCCAATATCCTGCGTGAGCGTGTCGAGGAAGTGGCACAACTGATGACCCTGGAACAAGGCAAGCCGCTGGCTGAAGCCCGCATGGAAACTCTCGGCGCGGCCGACACCATTGACTGGTTTGCCGAAGAAGCGCGCCGCACCTACGGCCGTTTGGTGCCAGCACGCGTGCCCGGTGCCTATCAAATGGTCATCAAGGAGCCGGTCGGTCCGGTGGCGGCGTTCACGCCATGGAATTTCCCGCTCAATCAAGTGGTGCGCAAGCTGTCGGCGGCACTCGCTGCCGGCTGCTCGATCATCGTCAAGGCGCCGGAAGAAACCCCGGCATCGCCGGCCGAACTGATTCGCGCATTTGCCGATGCTGGCATTCCTGAAGGCGTGGTCAATCTGGTCTATGGTGTGCCGTCAGAAATTTCTGAATACCTGATCCCGCATCCGATCATCAAGAAAATTTCGTTCACCGGTTCGACGCCAGTGGGCAAACAACTAGCTGCCTTGGCTGGTCTGCACATGAAGCGTGCCACCATGGAACTCGGCGGCCATGCACCGGCGATCGTGTTCGACGATGCCGACATCAATGCCGCTGCGACGCAGTTGGCCACAGCCAAGTTCCGCAATGCGGGTCAGGTGTGCGTATCGCCAACGCGTTTCCTGGTGCAGAAAAAGGTCTTCGATGCATTCGTCGACAAGTTCATCACCGTGGCCAGTCAGCTCAAGGTTGGCGACGGTAGCGTAGCCGGCACGACCATGGGGCCGGTGGCCAATCAGCGCCGCATTCCAGCCCTGGAAGCCATGATCGCCGATGCCGTCGAGCAAGGAGCGCAATTACGTTTCGGTGGCAAGCGCATCGGCAACAAGGGTTATTTCTTTGAACCGACCGTGCTGACCAATGTGCCATTGACCGCACGGGCGATGAATGAAGAACCATTTGGTCCACTAGCATTGATCAATTCATTCGAAACACTCGACGAAGCGATCGCCGAAGCCAACCGCCTGCCGTTCGGCCTGGCCGCCTATGCCTACGCCAAATCGGCGCAGACCAAGCATGCGTTAGCCAGCCGCGTGGAAAGCGGCATGCTGACCATGAACCATCTGGGGCTGGCCTTGCCAGAAGTACCATTCGGCGGCATCAAGGATAGCGGCTACGGTTCCGAGGGCGGCACTGAGGCGATCGAAGCCTATGTCAACACCAAGTTCGTCTCACAACTGGATATCTGATCTGGCTATTTGGACAAGCAAAAATTTGTTCGCGGATTACGCGAAGTAAGCCGAAAATAAGAATGCGGTGAGTCAGGCTTAAACTTGTTGTACGAGCAACAGTCGTAAGCGGCCGCAATTTCTGCGACTGTGTTTTGCCAATATCAATGATCTAACCCCGCCCGCGCCACAGTGCGCGGGATTTTTTTCGCTAGTTGCTGCGACTCGCCTACTTTCGCGCCGAAGCTGTCGCACACTATATCGTCTGTATTCCGCTCCGGTCGGCGCCGGCGATCTAGCCCTGGTAACCCAATCGCACAACTCTGGCGCCAGTCGCAATTACTTTAGCGCCTTACGACAGTTTCTAGCTACCCTCACCGTGTTCAATGACGAATAATATTGGCCGTCCATTCCTGGAAGATGTTCACATTTGTCGTTTTGATCGACAAGAGGCCAAGACAAGTTACGCGCGCGCGATTGGCGCTCAATGCAAGTGAATCTGTTCAAAGTGTGTTCTGCACAGGTTACCGGCAATGACAAACAAAAAAATAGCCCGCTAAGCAGCAGGCTATTTTTTCGAAGATCCAACAAAACTGGAGGCGGGGGTCGGGATCGAACCGGCGTACACGGCTTTGCAGGCCGCTGCATAACCACTTTGCTACCCCGCCAGGGGAAACATCATCACTGCGCAATCACTGTGATTTTTACACATTAAAAACATCAGTATTTACCTGAATATTTTAACGATCAGTGCCAAACTCTCACAATGAAAAAAGGAAGCGGTTTAGGCTTCCTTTAGTATTCTGGAGCGGGAGAAGAGGCTCGAACTCTCGACCTATACCTTGGCAAGGTATCGCTCTACCAACTGAGCTACTCCCGCATCAACAACAGAACGCAATTATAGAGCACTGACAGCCGAAGTCAAGCGACACCTTTGTCTTCTTGTACTTTTTTTATCAGTGGCCAAGCTTTGCGCAGATAGTAAAGCATTGACCACACCGTCAACAATGCCGCCACCAGCAATAACCAATGCCCGAGCATGCGGGTATCGATGACGCCCAACAGATCGTTGTAGAACAACAGCATGGGGATGGCAATCATTTGCGCCGTGGTCTTGATCTTGCCCAGCGAACTGACAGCCACCGATTTGGATGCGCCGATCTGCGCCATCCATTCGCGCAAAGCGGAAATGGCGATTTCACGGCCAATGATAATGAAGGCCGTGATCGGATGGACACGATCCAGATGCACCAGCACCAGCAAGGCCCCCGTCACCATCAGCTTGTCGGCGACCGGATCAAGGAAGGCACCGAACGCCGATGTCTGATTCCAGCGCCGCGCCAGAAAGCCGTCAAACCAGTCAGTCGCGGCGGCAACGATAAAAATGATGGTCGATGCCAATCCTTGATCGGCACGCGAGAGGCCCAATTCAGGAACATAAAACACCCCGACCACAAGCGGAATCAGGGCAACGCGCAACCAGGTAAGCAAAATGGGAATATTGAATGGCATACGTTTATTTATTATCGGGAACTGCTACGCAAGGTTAAAGGTATCGAGATAGTATCAGAGCCTTCCTGAAAAGCCGCTGAAGATCGAAATGTCATTACAGGGAGCTACATGCCGGCACAAGCAACGAATTCAATGGCATCAATGCAGCTGCCGATAAATTTCCTCTGCCAAATTGCGTGAAATACCCTCGACCGAAGCCAAATCATCGATGCTGGCGTCGGCCACGCCACGCAAGCCACCGAAGCGCGCCAACAGTTTTTGGCGTCGCTTGGCACCAATACCTTCGATTTCTTCCAGCCGCGAAGTCTGCCTTGCCTTGTCGCGTTTGGCACGCATGCCGGTGATGGCAAAGCGATGGGCTTCATCGCGAATCTGCGCAATCAGCATCAAGGCGGCCGATTCCTTGCCCAACTCTTGCGGCGCACGGCCATCGACGAAGACCAAGGTTTCCAGCCCGACCTTGCGCCCCTCCCCTTTGGCAACGCCGACGATGAGGCCGATGTCGAGCCCCAGTTCTACAAAGACCTGACGTGCCATTTCTACCTGGCCCTTGCCGCCATCGATCAGGACGATATCCGGCATCGTACCTTCACCGTTGGCAACCTTTTCGTAACGGCGCATCAAAACCTGACGCATCGCTGCATAGTCATCGCCCGGTGTGATGTCGTTGATATTGTAACGACGGTATTCGCCATTTTGCATGGCATGATGATGGAACACCACGCAGGAAGCCTGGGTTGCTTCGCCCTGCGTGTGACTGATGTCAAAACATTCGACGCGCAAACTTTCGATATCCTCTATCTCGCTGCCCAGCGCCTCTACCAGTGCACGCGTGCGTGCCTGTTGCGAGCCTTGTTCCGACAACAGGCGCGCCAGTGCGATCTGCCCCCCCTTGTACGCCATTTCTAGCCATTGGCGCCGCTGACCTTGCGGCTGAAACGTCAATGTGATGCGATGGCCGCATTGCTCCATCAGAGCCAGCATCAGCGCAGGATCATCAAATTCGGTATTGACGATCAAATTGCCGGGAATGAACTTGTCGATGAAGTGTTGCGCCAGAAAAGCCTTGAGCACCGCCACTTCCAACGACTCATCCGCGTCGGCCAGCGCATCGGCACCCTCGACATGGGTGGGGAAATAAGCCCGATCTCCCAGATGACGACCACCGCGCACCATCGCCAGATTGACGCAGGCACGCCCGCCTTGGACGATCACTGCAATGATGTCGATGTCGGCATCGCTGCCAGTTTCCATCGTTTGCTGATGCAGTACGCTCGACAAGGATGTAATCTGATTACGTACTGCGGCAGCTTGCTCAAACTTGAGCTCATCGGCAAACGCATGCATTTTCTTTTCCAGCACATCCAGCACTTCAGTCTGCCGGCCGCGCAGGAATTTAGAGGCATTCTCGACATCAAGCGCATAGTCTTCCGGCGTCACCAGATTCACGCAAGGGCCGCTACAGCGATGGATTTGATGCAGCAGGCAGGGGCGAGTACGATTGGCATAGACGGTGTCTTCACAAGTACGCAACAAAAACACTTTTTGCAGGATCTGGATTGACTCCTTGACTCCCCAGGCATTCGGAAACGGCCCGAAGTACTGATTCTTCTTGTCCACTGCACCACGGTAATACGCCATGCGTGGAAACCTATGCCCGGTAATCTTCAAATACGGATAGGACTTGTCGTCGCGAAACAGAATATTGAAGCGCGGCCGCAAGGTCTTGATCAGATTGTTTTCCAGCAACAGCGCCTCAGCTTCACTACGCGTGACGGTAGTCTCCAGTCGCGCAATACGCTCGACCATCATGGCGATGCGCGGGCTGGTCAGGGTCTTTTGAAAATAACTGGAAACGCGCTTTTTCAGATCGCGCGCCTTGCCCACATACAGCACATTGTCGTCGCCATCGAAATAGCGATACACGCCTGGCAGATGCGGCAGCTTGGCCACCGTCTCAAGGACGATGTCGCGTGGATCTAATGGCAAGGTTTCTGACATATTGGCTGGATTGACGTCGGCTGGTGTGGCGACGGTCAGGACAAAGTCTTGAGCAGTGCCTTGGCCGCCAGGAAGCGCACATCCTGCTGCATCGCATCCCAGCCCTGTGCCGTGCTTTGCGGCACCAACCCGGCAATCCGCGCAGCCGACTGCGTCGACACCTTGGCATTGAGGCCGTTGAGCAACTGATCGGCCTTGTCAGGTGCGTTGCAGATCAAGACCATGTCGCAACCTGCCTGCAATGCCGCCTTGGCGCCATCGATCACACCTCCTGCGACGCTGGCGCCTTCCATACTGAGATCATCACTGAAAATCACACCCTGAAAGCCCATATCCTGGCGCAGGATATTGAGCCATTTTTTGGAAAAACCGGCCGGTTGAGCATCTACCTTTGGATAGATCACGTGGGCCGGCATCACCGCAGTCAGACTCATACCGAGCCAGTCATACGGTGCCGCATCGTCGCCGATGATGTCTTTGAACTCACGCTCATCGACTGGAATGGCAATGTGCGAATCAGCCTCCACATAACCATGGCCAGGAAAATGCTTGCCGCAATTGGCCATGCCAGCCAGCGCCAGACCATGATTAAGACTTTTTGCCAGCAGAGTAACCACGCGTGGATCCCGATGAAAAGCGCGCGTACCGATCACGCTCGACACACCAAAGTCGAGATCAAGCACCGGCGTAAACGACAGATCAACACCGCAGGCACGCAACTCGGCAGCCAATACGAAACCGACGGCAGTAGCCAGCTTGGTAGCGACCAAAACATCGCGATCCCACAAGTCGCCAAGCAAGCGCATGGCCGGCAAATGCGTAAAACCATCGGTCTTGAAGCGCTGCACACGTCCGCCTTCGTGATCAACCGCGATCAGCACGCCGGGGCGCGCGGCATGAATGGCTTGCGTCAATGTCACTAATTGCTGACGGTTTTCGTAATTGCGCGCGAACAGAATCACGCCACCGGTCAGCGGGTGCTGAATGCGTCGAATATCCTCTACTGTCAGCGTGGTACCCACCACATCGAGCATGACGGGACCCAGTGGAATCAAGACTTGTTGCTGACCTGCTGCTTTCATTTTTTCTCCGCTATAACAAATGCAACCGCGTACTCTACCTCATCGGTGATTGAGACTTGTGCGGTCAATCCATTTTCTTCCATCCAGGTTTTCAGTTTGCCGCTGCACACCACTTCCGGCTTGCCGCTGGCAGCGTTGAGCGTTTGCATCGAGCGCCATGTCATCGGCATGCGCATGCCCAAGCCAATTGCCTTGGAAAAGGCTTCCTTGGCAGCAAAACGCGTCGCTAGAAAACTGATACCGCGCGCTTCCACTTTGGCTTTACGATGGAGATATTTCACCATCTCTTCGGGCCCCAGGATTTTTTCGGCAAAGCGGTCACCATGCCGTCCAAGCGCAGCCTTGAGGCGCGAAATCTGCAAAATGTCGGTGCCGATACCGTAAATCATGGATGTCCCTTGAGTGCGTCCAGACGGGCTTTTTGTATGATCGCCTTCATGTCGCTGATAGCGCGCTGCCAGCCGACAAATACTGCCTGAGCGACCACTGCGTGGCCAATATTGAGTTCGGCGATATCGGCAATGGCAGCAATTGCCTGGACGTTAGTGTAATGTAACCCATGGCCCGCATTGACCTTGAGGCCATGCTTGAGGCCTGCCAGCACCCCCGTTCTGACACGTTCCAATTCTTTCTGCTGGGCGACGGCATCATGCGCTTCGGCATAGCGGCCGGTGTGCAATTCAATCACTGGCGCGCCGGTTTCTGCGGCCGCCTTGATCTGCTCGTCATCCGGATCGATGAACAAGCTCACGCGAATACCTTCCGCTTGCAACTGGCGCACTGCCGCTTGTACCTGGGCGAAATGCGCGACGACGTCAAGTCCACCTTCAGTGGTGACTTCCGTGCGTTTTTCTGGCACCAGGCAAGAGTCATGCGGCTTGATGCGGCAGGAAAAATCGATCATTTCACTGGTCACCGCCGCTTCCAGGTTCATGCGCGTGCGCAGCAAGGGACGGATCGCCTCGACATCGGCATCGCGGATATGACGGCGATCTTCGCGCAAATGCAGCGTAATCGTATCGGCACCGGCCTCCTCCGCCTGCAAGGCTGCTTGAATCGGATCGGGATAAGTGGTACCACGCGCATTGCGCAAGGTGGCAACGTGATCGATATTGATGCCCAGTTCAATGCTGGGTCCGACAGGGTGCAGGAAGCTCATGGATTTATCGCGATATGCTGTGAGAAGTAGATGTGGATGCTGCTGCCGACGTGTCCTCGGCTGCGGTCTGCGGCGGCACAGCCTGGCGGCGCCAGTTGAATGCCAGCATTGCCAACGTGCCGGCCACCAAACCCCAGAATGCAGTGCCGATACCAAACAGGGATATCCCCGAAGCCGTCACCAAAAATGTAATCAAGGCAGGTTCGCGCTGTTTTTCATTTGCCATGGCCACGGTCAGGCCATTGGCAATGGTGCCGAACAATGCCAGTCCCGCAATCGCCATCACCAGCGCGGGTGGAAACGCTGCCAGCAAGGCCACGACAGTGGCGCCAAACACGCCTGCCAACAAGTAAAAAACACCGGCAGCGACACTGGCGACATAACGTTTGGATGGATCGGCATGTGCTTCCCTGCCCATGCAAATAGCTGCCGTGATCGCCGCCAAACAAATCGAAAAACAACCAAATGGCGCCAGCAGCAAAGTCGCCAACCCGGTCGAGGTCATCAGCGGCGACACAGGCGTCTGATAACCGGAAGCGCGCATGATGGCCACGCCCGGTGCATTCTGCGAAGCCATGGTGACCACAAACAAGGGAATGCCGACGCCGAGCAGGCTGCTTAGCGAAAATTCGGGCCAGACCAGTTCGGGACGCGCCAGCGCGATATGAAAGCCCTCAAGCTTTAACAAACCCTGAGTAGCAGCGTAGGCCGTACCCAACACCAAAACAATGATGATGACGTAGCGCGGCAGCACGCGCTTGGCCAGCAGATAAACCACAAACATCAGTAACACCAGCGTGAATTGCAGCTTCATGGCGACGAATACATCCATGCCGAAGCGCACCAGAATGCCAGCCAGCATCGCGGCGGCAATCGACAACGGGATACGGTTCATCAGGCGCGCAAACAATCCAGTCACACCACAAATAGTCACCAAGGCAGCCGAAAACATAAATACGCCGACCGCCTGCGGCATCGACAAACCTGCCAGCCCAGTGATCAGCAAAGCAGCACCAGGCGTTGACCAGGCGGTCACCACTGGCGTACGGTAATACAGCGACAAGCCGATGCAAGTCATTCCCATGCCAATGCCAAGCGCAAAAATCCAAGAACTGATCTGCCCCGGCGTGGCGCCGGCAGCGGCAGCGGCCTGAAAAATGATCGCGGCGGAACTGGTAAATCCGATTAAAACGGCAACGAAACCGGCCGTTACACAGGACCAGGAGAAATCCTTGAACACCTTATCTCCGCAGCGTTAGAGTTGGGTAAGATCGATCAGGATCTGGCGCGTATTGAGTTGCGCACCACCCAAATGATGCGCCAGCAAGGAGCGCATCAATAATTTGCTTTGGGTTTGCGTGGTGGCGTCGCTGTAATCTTCGCGCTCCATATCGAGCAAGGTCTTGCCGGACACTTTGGGCCAGACATCCGCAGGGCGCACTGGACGCACACCATGCTCGGGATCGACTACATAGATTGTGGCTGGATCGACCTGCTTTCGCAACAGCGTGCAAGTGGTCCAGTTGGCGGCGACGCCGGTTTCCTTGAGCAAGGCGCGCTCAAACTGACGCAGCACGATAGGTGCCGATTCACCATGGGCGAGCTTGTTGAGCGTGGCCACATAATGATCAAACAAAGCGGGATGGGGATCGTCGCGCGCCAGCAGTTTGACCAGCAATTCGTTGAGGTAAAAACCACATAGCAAGGCCGACTTTTCCAGCGGTAGCAAGCCACCGACCCATTCGGCTGCGGTCAGGGTGCGCACTTCGGATTTACCACTCCAGTTAACCGAGAGTGGCTGAAAGGTCTGCAACACGCCGCGCAATTTCGAGTGCGGACGTTTGGCGCCTTTTGCCACCAGGGCAATGCGACCATGGTCACGCGAAAAGACGTCGATAATCAGGCTGGTTTCTTTATACGGATAGCTATGCAGTACAAAACCCGGTTGCGCCTGAACGCGAATTTCCTGCTTGACCGGTCTGGCCGGCCGCGCGCTAGCGCTGCGCGCAGTGCGCTTGCCTGTCGCCGATTGCCTGGCGTTAGCCAGCGCAGATTCAGTGGCAGCAGCGCTCGATGCCACGGCATCCTCAACAGTGGCAACAATGGAACCTACAACAGTATCAGCGAGAGTCGCAGCCATAGATCGTTTCGTTTTCCCCAGCAGTCAAACCTACTCGTAGCCGTAGGCGCGCAATCCGGCTTCGTTGTCAGCCCAGCCGGACTTGACCTTGATCCAGATTTCGAGATACACCGGACCGCCAAACAAGCGCTCCATATCCAGTCGCGCCTGCGTCGAAATCTCTTTCAGACGTGCACCCTTGTTGCCGATCACCATGGCTTTGTGGCCGTCGCGTTCGACCAAAATCGCAGCAAATACACGACGCAGATTGCCTTCTTGTTCAAACTTCTCGATCAGTACGGTACTGGTGTACGGCAATTCCTCGCCGACGAAACGGAAGACTTTCTCCCGCACGATTTCGGATGCCAGAAATTTTTCGCTGCGATCGGTAATGTCATCTTCACCGAACATCGGTGGATTTTGCGGCAGCAAACGGCGGATTTCTTCCTGCAAATAATCGAGCTGAAAACGCTGCTTGGCCGACACCGGCACCACTGCGGCAAAATTGTGCTGCGCTGCGACTTCCTGCGCAAATGGCATCAGCACCGATTTATCCTTGCTTCGGTCCGACTTATTCATCACCAGGATGCATGGCACATTGGCCGGCAGCAATGCCATGACCTGCTTGTCGGCCGGACCAAAGGTACCCGCCTCGATCACGTACAGAATCACGTCGGCTGCAGTCAGCGTCGTGGTCACCGTACGGTTGAGTGTTTTGTTCAGCGCATTGCTATGGCGCGTCTGGAAACCCGGCGTATCGATATAAACGTATTGGGTATTGTCTATCGTCTGAATACCCGTGATGCGATGACGCGTGGTTTGCGCCTTGCGCGAGGTGATACTGACCTTGGCGCCGATGAGCACATTCATCAAAGTCGATTTGCCGACATTCGGGCGACCGACAATGGCGATGTAACCGCATCGAAAATCGCTCGATGCGTCGGCGGGAGTGGTAATTTCTGTCATGCAGTTTTGCTTTGTATCACGTTGATCGGTGTGCCGGAGTGCTCACCATGGTTGTCTGACGTAGCGCTGGCCGCGGCCTGCAGCTTGCCGTCGTTCTTGTCTTTGTCCTCGCCCTTGCCTTGCTTCTCCGCCTTAAGCGTCTTGTCGACTTTCACTTCAGCCTTGCCGGCTTTGAGGGAGATCGGTTTCTCGACCTTGGCAACGCTGGCAGGCGCGTCCTCTATCGGTGCATCGGGCTGGATGGTTGCAATGCCGGCCAACTTCAATTGCGTGGTACGGGCACGCGGTTTGCGCGCGGATGCCGGGGTTTTGACCAAGGCAGCCTGCACGGCTTCAAGTGCCAGTTTGGCGGCGGCTTGTTCGCCAGCACGACGACTGCCGCCGGTACCGAAGACTTGAATTTCCAGTTTGGGTACCAGGCACTCGATTTCAAATTCCTGGTTATGCGCCGCACCATGCGTGGCCACCACGTTGTACTGCGGCAGCGCAATCTTCTTGCCTTGCAGGTATTCCTGTAACAAGGTCTTGGCATCCTTACCCAGGGTTTTGGGATCAACCGTGTCGAGAATGGGAATGTATAGCGAGCGAATCACATCGCGTGCCGCATCGAAACCGGCATCCAGAAAGATTCCGCCAAACAGCGCCTCCAGCGTATCGGCTAGAATCGACGGGCGGCGAAAACCACCGGACTTCAGCTCACCCTCACCCAAACGCAAAAATTGTGACAAATCGAGGCGTTGGGCAATTTCATACAGCGATTGCTGCTTGACCAGATTGGCACGCAAACGCGACAGGTCGCCCTCATCAATTTTGTTGTAACGATCAAACAACAGCGAAGCAACGACGCAATTGAGAATAGAGTCGCCGAGAAATTCCAGGCGTTCATTATGCAAGCTACTATGACTACGATGCGTCAAGGCCTGCTGCAATAACGTAGCGTCCTTGAACACGTGCCCCAGCCGATTTTGCAATATTAATGGATCCATTTATTCATCCGTCGCTGAGAGAGCCACCGCCGGCAACGACGCAGCTTGCGCCGCACTGTTGCTCCGTCTCGCTCTCTCGGGCGCTTACCGCCCGTTACCTGCAAGCAATCGCACATTGCCATCAAAACACAACGACCACACAGCAGAATACTTACCCTAGAAAAACGATCAGCACCATCGTTGCGGTCAGCGCATCGCAGCCAATACCACAAAGAAATTTAATGGAAGCTACCAATACGCTTCAGATTTCCCAAATTCATCCAGACAAAAAATGCTTTTCCGACAATATTTTGATCAGGAACAAAGCCCCAGTAACGGCTATCCAGGCTATTGTCGCGGTTATCACCCATCATGAAGTACTGACCCGCCGGTACGGTACAGGCAAAACCTTCAGTATCGTAGCTGCACAGCTCATGCTGCGGGAAAGCATCCGGATTGGGCACAAAATTCGGCGCCCGTTCGTCGGTCAATATCTTGTGCTCGACACCAGTCAGGTTTTCCTGCCATTGCTTATAGTACGTCAGATTCTCATCATCGAGATAATCTGGCAATGGCTGATAAGAAACTTCTTTACCATTAACTGTTAGATGCTTGTTTTTATAGGCAATTTTATCACCTGGGACACCGATCACACGTTTGATGTAATCCACCGACGTATCTTTCGGATACTTGAACACCATGACATCACCGCGTTGCGGATCATTGATACTGATAATTTTCTTGTTCACGATTGGCAAGCGAATGCCGTAAGTGTATTTATTGACCAAAATCAGATCACCGACCTGCAAGGTTGGCACCATCGAGCTCGATGGAATCTTGAACGGCTCATACAAAAACGAGCGCAGGCAAAACACCAATGCAATTACCGGAAAGAAGCTACCGGAATATTCAATCCAGGTTGGCTGACGCAACAGACTGGCTTCCAGTGCCGCACGCCCTTGCTGCTCACCGTTGCCAATTTCACTGCCCGGCTTGGCCGCACGTGCATCAAACTCCGCCAAAGCGGCATCGGCCTTGGTTCGGCGCTGCTTGGCCCAGAAAAACACATCCAGAAACCAGATCACACCGGTAACCAACATCAACACAAACAGAATCAGGGCGAAATTGCCTAAGAGAGACTGCAGATTCATTTTTCATCCACTTGTAAGATTGCCAGGAATGCTTCCTGCGGAATTTCCACCGAGCCGACTTGCTTCATGCGCTTTTTACCGGCCTTCTGTTTTTCCAGCAGCTTGCGCTTACGACTGATATCACCGCCGTAGCACTTGGCCAGCACGTTCTTACGCAAGGCCTTGACGTTTTCACGCGAAATGATAGTGGCACCAATTGCAGCCTGGATTGCCACGTCAAACATCTGCCGTGGAATCAGCTCGCGCATCTTAGCTGCCACTGCACGGCCACGGTATTGGCTGTTGGCGCGGTGTACGATGATCGCCAGCGCATCCACGCGCTCGCTGTTGATCAACATGTCGACCTTGACCACATCGGCGGCACGGTATTCCTTGAACTCATAATCCATCGAGGCATAACCACGTGAAGTCGACTTCAAACGATCAAAGAAATCCAAAACAATTTCCGCCATCGGCATTTCGTAGGTCAGTTGCACCTGCTTGCCGTGATAGCTCATGTTGATCTGCACGCCGCGCTTTTGCGTACACAGCGTAATAACCGCACCAACATATTCTTGCGGCATGTAGAGATTGACGGTGACGATAGGTTCGCGCACCTCTTCAATCTTGGATGGCTCCGGCATCTTCGACGGGTTGTCGACCATCAAAATGCTGCCATCGCGCAGAACCACTTCATATACCACGGTCGGTGCCGTGGTAATCAGGTCCATATCAAATTCGCGCTCCAGGCGCTCCTGCACGATTTCCATATGCAGCAAACCTAGGAAACCACAGCGGAAGCCAAAACCCAGCGCCTGTGACACTTCCGGCTCGTACTGCAAGGCAGCGTCGTTGAGCTTGAGCTTTTCGAGCGAATCGCGCAAGGAGTCGTACTGATTGGCCTCAACCGGGAACAAACCGGCAAACACCTGCGGTTGTACTTCCTTGAAGCCTGGCAGTGGCGCTGCGGCCTTATTGGACGCCAAGGTCACGGTATCGCCCACCTTGGCAGCCTTCAACTCCTTGATGCCGGCAATGATGAAACCTACCTGGCCAGCGCTCAGCGTTTCGCGTGCCTGCGACTTCGGCGTGAACACACCGATGCTTTCAGTCAAGTGCGTCGAATCGGTGGCCATCAGGTAAATCTTGTCCTTTGGCCGCAAGGTGCCGTTAATGATACGCACCAGCATCACCACGCCGACATAGTTATCGAACCAGGAATCGATGATCAAGGCTTGCAACGGCGCATCGACATTACCCTTGGGCGCTGGCACCTTCGCAATCAAGGCTTCCAGCACGTCTTGCACACCCAAGCCGGTCTTGGCCGAACATTGCGTGGCTTCGCTGGCATCAATGCCGATGACTTCTTCAATTTCGCTCTTGGCGTTGTCGGGATCGGCCGACGGCAAGTCAATCTTGTTGAGCACGGGCACCACTTCTACGCCGAGCTCGAGCGCGGTATAGCAGTTGGCCACCGTTTGCGCTTCCACACCCTGCGAGGCATCCACCACCAGCAATGCGCCCTCGCAGGCCGACAGCGAGCGACTGACTTCATAGCTAAAGTCAACGTGGCCCGGCGTATCAATCAGATTGAGGTTGTAGATCTGGCCATCGAGTGCCTTGTATTGCAGCGCCGCGGTTTGTGCCTTGATGGTGATGCCACGTTCACGCTCGATGTCCATCGAATCGAGGACTTGGGCTTCCATCTCGCGATTGGAGAGGCCGCCACAGAGCTGGATGATACGATCAGCGAGCGTAGATTTGCCGTGGTCAATATGGGCAATGATCGAGAAGTTACGGATATTGTTCATTAAATTGCAGAAAACGATGAAAAAAGGCGCTCCAACTAGGGAGCGTCTCCCGATTGAGCGCCTTTACAACTGCGTGTTCAACCCGACATTCTACCGGATTTCAGGGCCTAAATCCCGAATAAGCGGTCTTGCCCCTCAATCGCGACCGAGAGGCGCTCCTGCGCTCACTTGTCAAAACAGCCATGGACCTTATCTCAGCAGCCCCGCTGCAGGAATTGCTCGACCTTTTCTGCATCGAGAAAGTAATGGCAAAGCTGTTCCGGGACTTGCTCGCCATGCCACCCCTGCAGCACCGGCACCAATTCATCATAGCGCTGCAACAAGCCCGCATCGGCATCGACATCCACCATTGCCACAGAGAAATTATAGGCAGATTGGAAGGTCTGCAATGCGTTTAACATGTCTTCGCACAGGTGACAGTAGGAACGCGAGTAAATGATGAAATGCGTGGATGCCACCAGTTCCTCCGATGATGCAAACGCTGCATGCAATAAAGGCTGCATGCCTTGGACATGCAGCCTTTATGACTGGAACTACAATGTTCTGTGCGCCTAGTTGCCGCTCGAACCAGGACGCAAGGGCACGAACTGCGACGAATCACCACGGCGCACCAGCACTGCAGCACGCTTCTTCGGATCGAGTTTAACCACTAATGCATTGAATTGCTTGGCATCCTTGATATCAGCGTCATTGAGACGCTGTACCACGTCACCAGCGCGCAGACCAGCACCTGCGGCGACACCGACGGCCGATTCAACCAGCACACCGTTTTCAACCTTGAGTTCCTTCTTTTTGGCATCGGACAAATCACTGACGATCAAACCCAGCGCATTGGCAGTTGCTTCGACCTTGGGTTTCTTGTCCTCGACCGTGACCGGCTTGTCGGCTTCAAGTTCGACAATGGTTAAGCTGACATCACGCGATTTTCCCTTGCGCCAGATACTGGCAGTTGCACGCGATCCTGGCTTGGTGCTACCCACCATACGCGGCAAATCACTAGGCCTGGAGATCGTCACGCCATTAAATTTACTGATGATGTCACCGGCTTCCAATCCCCCCTTCTCGGCTGGACTGCCTGGCTCAACACGTTGCACTAGCGCGCCCTCAGCTTTGGGCAGACCAAGCGATTCAGCCACTTCCTTGGTGACTTCACCGATCTGCACACCGATACGACCGCGTGTGACGCGACCGCTAGCCTTCAACTGTTCGGAAACGCGCAAAGCCTCGTCAATTGGCACAGCAAACGAAATGCCCATAAAACCACCCGAGCGGCTGTATATCTGCGAATTGATACCGATCACTTCACCGCTGAGGTTGATCAACGGACCACCAGAATTGCCTGGATTGACCGCCACATCGGTCTGAATCAAAGGCAGGTAATCACCAGTGTCACGCGCTTTAGCCGAAATGATGCCAGCAGTCACGGTACTTTCGAGACCAAATGGCGAACCGATCGCCAGCACCCATTCGCCAGCGCGGATTTTGTCCGAATCACCCATGGTCATACTAGGTAAATCGCTACCGTCAATTTTGAGCACTGCCACATCGGTACGTGTATCAGCACCGATGATCTTGGCCTTGAACTCACGCTTATCAGCCAATGTGACATACACCTCGCTAGCACCATCGACCACGTGCGCATTGGTCATGACGAAGCCATCCTTGGAGATGATGAAGCCCGACCCCACACCTCGAGGCACCTCGTCCTGCTGGGCATTGCCACCCTTGCCTTTATTGCGCGGTACATTTGGCGTGTTTGGCTGCTGTTGACGCGGCATCGGCACACCAAAGAAGCGGCGGAAAAACTCCTGCATTTCTTCATCGTCAGCACCGCCGGACGCTTGATCTCCTGCTTTGACACGCTCAGTGGTGCGAATATTCACAACACTGGGGCCGGTACGATCAACAATGTCTGCGAAGTCGGGCAAACCAACCACCGCTGGCGCCGCGATTGCCGTCGCCGCACCGAACAGAACAGGTGAAAAACTGAGAATGGAAGCACTCAACAATGACAGCACTACTTTTTTCTTAGCAGAAATCATCATTTTCAATTTTCGTATTATTTTGATTTAAATTCGATCGAACTCGACATTTGTCGAATCGCCGCACTAGGTACTTCACCCACCACCGTCAACCAGTAATCGCCCTGACGACGCCCGATCATATTCATCGCACCCTGCTGCATAGCACCTTCAGGTCGACTTTGTGAACTCGGCTCAATGAACACCGAAATCGCAGCTAGGCCATCAGAAAACACAATCTGGGAAACCTCGCGCTGAGATGTCGTCGTGTGTTGCGCAGTTTTTCCGGCAACATTTTGCGTGTCAGAGATCAACCGCTTCAGTTCTTGAATTTTTTTGAATCCGGGTGGTGGCGTCACTGACCATTTTGACAGATTGACCTGGCTCAATACTGAGTTTTCGATATGCCAGCCATTGGTATTACTAAAACTGGGCTTGACCCGGCTATGATCAATGTTGCCAATTTCAATCTGAGTAAAGGCGATTTGCTCGACCAATTCATCCTTAGCATCGAGCGTTTGCGCTTTCAACAGCAAACCGGTGGCTTGATCAGCCCACAGCTTATAGCCATAGCGCAGGTTGTCTTTCGGCTCCAGAATCACAGCCTGACAGTCATGACCGGCAACCCTACCAGTTTCACCGACCTTGATCGTGTAATGATCGGCCAGATCTGCCGAATTGGCAGCCAGGATAGCCGGAAACACATCACGCGTAACCCGCTTCTCGATCAATACTGTTTTGGCCTCTGGCACATAGCAAGCCACATCGTCATTGTGACGAATGTATTCACGCGGCTTGCCATCGAGGATTTCCAGTTTTTCGACTTCATTCTTGCCCGACAAAATGTGGGTAATCCGAGAAGTCCGCATTTGGTTGGACTGCTGATAAACGAAAGTACCAGAATAATTAAGCCGCTGAGCAGCGACTTGGATTTTCTTTAATAAGACCTGCGCATCCTGATTGTTGCTCGTTTTTGTTGGCATGACATTCTCCGCCAAAGCGGAAAATGTCATGAACACGGAAAGGAAGAGAGCGACCCGGAGCAAACCTTGTGTCTGCCGCATATTATTTATCTGAGTCAATGGCAAAACCCGCTGAGCGGGCATATTGTGCGGAACTATACATCGATGGAGAAAAACGCTGATGCGCCAGTAGATAGTCGTCAATGCGCGGATCGCGAGCAACCTCACCCTGCTGCGCAAGGCTGCTGATCTGCACTGCCCCTGAAACGGGTGCTGGTGCCGCCACAGCCACGGCGGTGATCGCACTCGGCGTCACCATGGTGCTGGCAGAGGAACTTGCTGAGCCAACTCCTCCCAACATCGCCGACTGCTGCGGCGCGACGACAAACACTACCGCCACCACAGCAGCCGCCACAGCGGCACCAGGCATGACAAAGCGGCGCATAAACTGTTTGCGTGTGCGCATTCCCCGGCCAGCGCCATTGGCAACTTCAGGAACAATGATCTGTTCCACAACAGCGCGGCTCAACTGTGGGGCAATGATGGCTGGCTCAGCATCAAGCCGAGCCCTCATTTTTGCAGCAAAGTCCCCACTGAGCGCAAACGCCATGTCGTCTGAGCGCATGACATCGCCGATCTGGTGATACAGATCCCATGTGATCTGCTCCTCAGGCTCGCGCAAGATGGCCAACGCTACATTGACATGTGCGTCCACCAACTCGCCATCGGCTAACGCCGAAATCTGCTCTCTGCTAATTTCTCTGGTATCCATAAATTGTCACCCGGCCACAAATTCTAGTTCCATCAGCTACTCTTATTTTTATGTCTTAACTTCTCTTTACAACGAAAGTCTTGCCGCATTTTAATATCTTCATCGTCAGTTTCACCTGCAAACTATTGATCAAACATCATCTGCACATCACCACCGCTTGTCGAGCGCCGTACCCAGTAACGGACGCAACTTCTCGGCAATCGCTTCGCGCGCCCGGAAAATGCGGCTACGCACTGTACCTATGGGGCAACCCATCGCCTCGGCAATCTCATCGTAGCTCAATCCTTCGATTTCACGTAGCGTAATCGCTGTGCGTAATTCTTCCGGTAGTGCTTCCATCGCGACGTTGACGGTTTGAGCAATTTGCTTGGTCGCCAACATCGATTCTGGAGTATTAATGTCCCTTAGGTGCTCGCCATCGTCAAAAGTTTCAGCCTCCTCTGCATCGGCTTCAGTTGAAGTCGGCGCGCGACGTCCCATCGTGACCAGATAGTTTTTTGCTGTATTGATGCCGATCCGATAGAGCCAAGTATAAAACGCAGAATCCCCTCGGAACTGAGGCAACGCGCGATAGGCTTTGATGAAGGCTTCTTGTACCACATCCTCGGCTTCGGCCTGATCCCGCACCAATCGCGACACGAGCCGCATCAGCTTCCGTTGATATTTGGCAACCAATAGCTCGAACGCCTTTTTATCGCCACGCTGTACGCGCTCGACAAGCAGTTGATCAATTTCGCGTTCCGTCGTCAAATCCAGTTTCCTTGTTTTTTTATCATTTCTGCGCAGCACCACACATTACTACAGTGCAATGCAATAAATTCAGCAAGCAGCCAACACATCCCCCCCCCGGCAAAATTGCTGCTCAAGGAGATTCAGCATTATGACTCGCAACCCAGCGACAAGCCACTTGAAGTGCACGAAAAGTTTCTTGCGAGACAGAATCGGGCAAGATAGGGATAGTTCGGATGCGCCCATTTTCAAGACGTAGTCGCAACAGTAAGAGATTTGGCCACACCGTGGAGCCCGCCAAAAGCTGCGCCAACCCACCACGCATGACCTGAGAACCTGCCTGGTCGCGGATCACGGCATGATGCTCCACCAATCTGATCTGGCCGGTACCGGAAACATGCAACCACACTGCTTTGCGATTTTGCAATACCAACCAAAAAGCTAAGCTTGCCGCCACCACACAAATGACCGCCAATGAAATTCTCAAGATAAAAGACAATTGCCCCACCAGGGCAAACGCGAAGATGATGCCAAGCAAAGCGACCGCAGCAGCAGCCACCGCCATTAGGATCAAGAGCAGACGGGAAGGTTTGATATCCGCAGAAACTGCTATCGACATAGTTGCAGAGGTGAAAAACAAACTCGGCTTTCAAACGAAAGCCGAGTCATTTTTTAGACTTTACCGAACACCAGCGTGCCGTTGGTACCACCGAATCCAAACGAATTCTTGACGGCGATATCAATCTTCATATCGCGCGCCTGGTTGGCACAATAATCAAGATCACATTCCGGATCCTGATTAAAAATGTTCATCGTCGGCGGGGATAACTGATTATGCAACGCCAATACGGTGAATACCGATTCCAGACCACCAGCACCGCCCAACAAGTGACCAGTCATCGATTTGGTCGAATTGACTACCATCTTGTAGGCATGATCACCGAATGCCACCTTGATTGCTTCGGTTTCGTTCTTATCCCCAAGCGGGGTCGAGGTACCATGCGCATTGAGGTACTGGACTTCATCTGGATTGACGCCTGCATCGCGCAAGGCCGAAGCCACGCAACGCCGCGGACCATCCAGGCTTGGCGCGGTAATGTGGTAAGCATCACCACTCATGCCAAAGCCTAATACCTCTGCATAAATCCTGGCACCACGCGCCTTGGCGTGCTCGTACTCTTCCAAGACCATAACACCAGCACCTTCGCCGAGGACAAAGCCGTCACGATCCTTATCCCAAGGACGTGAAGCCGTAGCCGGATCATCATTGCGCGTCGACAGCGCACGCGCCGAAGCGAAACCACCAATACCCAACGGCGACACACTGGACTCCGCACCACCGGCAATCATCACGTCGGCATCGCCGTATTGAATCATGCGACTGGCGGAGCCGATACAATGCAAACCTGTCGTGCAAGCAGTCACGATGGCCAGATTCGGGCCCTTCAGACCATACTTGATGGACAAGTTGCCGGAAATCATATTGATGATCGAAGCAGGAATGAAGAACGGACTGATGCGGCGCGGGCCACGGTTGGTCAGCTCTTCATGGGTAGCTTCGATCATTGGCAAACCACCGATACCAGAACCGATCAAGACGCCGATACGCTCAGCGTTTTCATCAGTCACTTCCAGGCCACTATCCTGCATGGCCTGCATGCCCGCTGCCATGCCGAAATGGATGAAAGTATCCATATGGCGAGCTTCCTTGGCGGGAATGTAGTCTTCAATATTGAAGCCCTTCACTTCTCCCGCAAAATGCGTGGAAAAGGGTGTGGCATCAAATTTGGTGATGGTAGCAATGCCCGACTTACCCTCCTTGACAGCACCCCACGCGTCGGCAACCGAATTGCCCACAGGTGAAATACAACCAAGACCGGTAATGACTACACGACGTTCACGTGAGCGGCTCAAGCAATTCTCCTAGAGTCGTTCAAAACCAGCTTAGGCCTTGACGTGTGCCTTGGCGTAATCGATCGCCTGTTGCACGGTTGTAATTTTTTCTGCTTGTTCGTCAGGGATTTCCATTTCGAACTCATCTTCCAAAGCCATGACCAGTTCGACTGTGTCGAGCGAGTCAGCGCCCAGATCGTTGACGAACGACGATTCTGTCTTGATGTCGGCTTCAGCGCAGCCCAGTTGTTCGGCGACGATTTTTTTAACACGTGCTTCGATATCGGACATAAGTGCCTCCAGTGGATAGGTTACAAAAGTGCGCGCATTTTATCAGGTTTGCACGCCAAAAATTTTACTTTTAAGTATTCTCATCAAGATTACTTAAGTTGCTGCCAATTACATTTAACTTTAGCGCTTACGCACTTAACTCATGTACATACCGCCGTTGACATGCAAGGTGGTACCGGTCACGTAACCTGCTTGCGGCGAGGCCAGGAAAGCCACTGCAGCAGCGACGTCTTCCGGCGCGCCCAAGCGCCCCAGCGGGATCTGCTGCAATAGTGCGGCAGTTTGCTGTTCGCTCAAGGCTTTGGTCATATCAGTATCGATAAAGCCGGGCGCAATGCAATTGACCGTGATATTACGGCTACCGATTTCGCGCGCCAGTGCGCGACTCATACCGGCAACACCCGCCTTGGCTGCTGCATAGTTCATCTGCCCTGGATTGCCGGCCGAACCGACCACAGAGGTAATGTTAATGATGCGACCATGCTTGGCCTTCATCATGCCGCGCAATACTGCGCGCGACAAGCGGCCAACAGCCGTCAGATTGGTGGCGATGACATTATCCCACTCTTCTTCCTTCATGCGCATGGCCAGTTGATCCTGGGTAATGCCGGCATTATTGACCAGAATCGACAAACCGCCGAATTCCTTCTGCACCTCTTCAATTGTGCCCACACAGGCAGCCGCATCGGTGACATTCAATACCACACCCTTGCCACAACCCGGCTGCAATTGCTCCAAGTAGGCACTGATCGCTTCCGCGCCAGCAGCTGAAGTTGCAGTACCAACCACTTTAGCACCTTGACGCACCAATTCTTGGGCGATAGCGCGGCCAATACCACGCGAAGCACCGGTCACCAGCGCGACTTGATTTTGCAGATTTTGCATACTCACCTCAACAACTCCAATACTTTATCCAAAGAAGCTTGATCAACAATGGCATCACCGATCAAATCGCCATTGATGCGCTTTGCCAAACCGGTCAACACCTTGCCGGGACCACATTCGATCAAATGGGTGACGCCCTGCGCCGACATGACCTGCACCGTCTCGACCCAACGCACAGCACTGGCAGCCTGACGCACCAAGGCATCCTTGATAGCAGCAGGATCCTGCACCATCGCCACATCGACGTTATTGATGACGGGGATTTGCGGCGTGGCAAATTGTACCCCTGCCAGATATTGCTGCAAACGATCAGATGCCGGCTTAAGCAACGACGAGTGAAACGGCGCCGACACAGGCAATGCCAGCGCACGCTTGGCACCGCGCGCCTTGGCGGCTTCGCAGGCACGCTCCACTGCAGCCTTGTGACCGGCGATCACGACTTGTGCCGGCGCATTGAAGTTGACCGCTTCCACTACCGCGCCCTGCGCCGCTTCGACACAGGCGGCACGCACGTCGTCATCGGACAGGCCGAGAATGGCGGCCATGCCTCCCTGCCCGACTGGTACCGCTTCTTGCATCGCTTGCGCACGAAAACGCACCAGCGGCACAGCATCCTTGAAGGAAATAACACCCGCTGCCACCAGTGCCGAATACTCTCCCAAACTATGCCCTGCAACCAGTGCCGGCGCTTTGCCACCCGCGGCCAGCCAGGCCCGATAAAACGCCACGGCCGCCGTCAGCATGACTGGCTGCGTGTTGGTAGTCAGGTCCAGATCTTCCTTGGGGCCTTCGGCAATCAACTTGCCAAAATCAAATTGCAGCGCATCGGAGGCTTCTGCCACGGTCGCCTTAACTACCGCGTTATCCGCAAACCCATTCAACATTCCGATCGCCTGCGAACCTTGGCCCGGAAAAACAAAAGCAAACTTTGTCATGAAAATATCTTGTCGTTAATCAACTCATTGATACCGCATGCACACGAGTGCAGAGCGACATAAAACATTACATCGTGACCAGCACCGCACCCCAGGTAAAGCCACCGCCCACACCTTCCATCATGACGTTATGACCAGGCTTGATGCGTCCATCGCGCACCGCCTGATCCAAAGCCAGAGGAATCGATGCAGCGGAGGTATTGCCATGCTCATTGACGGTCACCACCATTTTTTCCAGCGGCAGACCCAGTTTCTTGGCCGTGCCTTGCATGATGCGGATATTGGCCTGATGCGGCACCAGCCAGTCGATTTCAGCAGCGTCGACCTGGGCCTGATGCAGCACTTCGCGCGCTACCTTGTCGAGTACCGAAACGGCCAGCTTGAACACGGCCGGCCCATCCATGTAGAGATAAGCACTACCTGCCAACACACCATCATTGACCGATCCTGGCACGCACAGGATATGGCCGTGACTACCATCCGCATGGAGCTTCGCCGCACGCACACCAGGCTCGTTCGAAGCCGACATCACGATCGCACCGGCACCGTCGCCAAACAAGACACAGGTGGTGCGATCTTCAAAATTGAGAATACGGGAAAATACTTCTGCACCAATCACCAGCACATTCTTGTGAGCGCCAGACTTGATGAAGCTGTCCGCCACCGACATAGCGTAGACAAAACCGCTACACACTGCCTGCACATCCATCGCCGCTGCACCGTTGGTAATACCCAGCTTGCGCTGCACGACACAGGCGGTGCTCGGGAAGCCACCGAGATGATCAGGGGTCGAGCTGGCCAAAATGATCAGGTCGACATCGTTAGGCTGGAATCCGGCTGCCGCCAGCGCGCGCTGCGAGGCCTCAACTGCCAGATCACTCGACAACACGTCCGCTGCGGCGTAGTGGCGCGCGGAAATACCGCTGCGTGAGACGATCCATTCATCCGAAGTTTCTATGCCTTTTTGCGCCAACTGCTGAGCCAACTCATCGTTAGTCACTCGCTTGGGCGGCAGATAGCTGCCGGTGCCGACAATTTTGCTGTAAAGAGTCATACCGTTTTCTGTTTTGGTTAAATCGGTTGATGATCAGTTGCTGGGGCCACACGCTCAGGCACATGCAAGGCCTCGACCTGCGGAATCAACTCTGCCATGGTGCTGGTGATGCGCGACAGCACGTCGTATTTGGCAGCATCATAGGCACGCCGTATCGCCCACTCGAAGGCATAGACATCGGCACCGCCATGGCTTTTGAATACCAGTCCGCGCAAGCCCAGCAAACTGGCACCATTGTAACGGGAGGGATTGAGACGGCGCGACAAGGCCTTGAGGGCGCCATAAGCAATCAAGGCCCCCAACTTATTGAAAATGCCCTTCTTGAACTCCGTAGTCAACACCGCCTTGACGAAACGCCCCAAGCCTTCCGACGCTTTCAACGTGACATTCCCGACAAAGCCGTCGCACACCACAATATCGGTGGTGCCCTCGAAGATATCGTTACCCTCGACGTTGCCGTAAAAATTGAGAATGCCTTTTTCGTGATCAGCATGCAGCAATTCAGCAGTCTGCTTGACCACCTCATTGCCCTTAATCTCTTCCTCACCGACATTGAGCAAGCCGATTGACGGTTTCGGCTTACCTTCCATGGCAGAGACCAGCGCCGAACCCATCAGGGCGAATTGATGCAAATGCTGCGCCTCGCAATCGACGTTGGCCCCCAGATCGAGCATATAGGTGGGGCCGTCTTTTTGATTGGGGAGTATCGTACAGATCGCCGGGCGATCGACGCCGGGGATGGTCTTGAGCACATAACGAGAAACCGCCATCAAGGCACCGGTATTACCGGCAGACACAGCCGCATTGGCGCGCCCGTCCTTGACCAGATTGACAGCCACGCGCATGGAAGAATCCTTCTTGCGGCGCAGGGCGACCTCGATCGGATCATCCATGGTGACGATTTCGCTCGCGTGCTGAATGTGCAACCGCGCAGAACCGCCCTTCTTGTGCTTGCGCAACGCTGCGCGCAACAACTCTTCCTGACCGACCAAGATCAACTCGGCCTCAGGTTCACGCTGCAGGAAAGAAATGGCGGCTGGAATGGTAACTGATGGGCCATAATCGCCACCCATGCAGTCAATAGAAATTTTAATGGTCATTGTTTTGATTCAGAGCCTTGCCAACCCACATTATGGGGCAGATTTGGCGCGATTCAAAATGACGCGCTACGCTGATTCAGCATAATAAAAAGCGGCGCCAATTAGAAAATCATTGCGCCGCATTCCGCCTTAACAGCCAATCCCGATTACTCGTCGTTCTTGGTCTTCAACACTTTGCGACCACGGTAGAAACCGTTCGGGCTGATGTGGTGACGCAGATGTGTTTCACCAGTTGTTGGCTCGATTGCCAGTGGAGGCGCAGTGAGGAAATCGTGTGCACGATGCATACCGCGCTTCGATGGGGTCTTTTTGTTTTGCTGAACAGCCATGATAACTCCTAAACCTTAAGTTCTAAAATTTTAACATATCCGGCCAGCAAACTCACTGCCCAACCGAGAATTCCTACTTTTTGATACGCCGAAGCACATCACCAACTTTACTGCTTTAAATTCTTCAGAATCGAGAATGGCGACACTTTGCCACCCACTACCGGCACCACTGCGGCTTGCGCAGGGCATACATCATGCTTAGGCGCCAACGGCAATGCCAACAAGGCTTCATCCTCGACCAACGCGGTGACGTCGAAAGCAGCCGTGCCGACAATCACATCCACCTCTTCGTCATTAACCAAGGCTTCGATCGCATCCGCTGCATCTTCATCTTTGGCCAACACCAATTCCGACTCGGAGGCGATCTCAAACGGCATCGCTATCAAACAACGCTGGCAAATCAGCTTGACCTGCCCGGTAATCACCAAACGCAACTGAGGATGACCAAACTTGTCCGCACCGCCAGCCAAGGACCAGCGCACAACCCCCGCTTGATCCGCAGTTTCACTTGCCAGCCGCGCCAGAGCAGCGACTTGCAGCTCACCTTCGGCGCGCTCCTGGAGCCGACTAAACGCAAATGCGTCAATCACAAAAGCAGTCATGGCGAAAGCAGAATCCGGAAAACCTGCGATAATAACAGCGTTTCCCCTTATTCGTCAAAGTGTTAGCGTATTTCTCGCCAAGCTTTTGCACGCTTGTCGCAAAATATACGCCGCAACACCACATTCCATGACCCCAACCACCTCACAGCCACGGCTGATCCTGGCATCCAGCTCAACTTACCGCAAAGAATTGTTGTCACGATTGCAACTCCCCTTCATCACGGCGATTCCCGACATCGATGAAAACGCGACCACTGGCGAAAAACCTGAGCAGACTGCATTGCGATTGGCGCGCCAAAAAGCCGAAGCGATTGCGCGCAAGCATCCGCAAGCACTGATCATCGGCTCCGACCAGGTGGCTACGCTGGATGGCGAACAAATCGGCAAACCCGGCAACCACGACAATGCACTCAAACAATTGATCAAGATGCGCGGCCGCCGCGTCATTTTTCATACCGCGCTATGCCTGCTGGACAACCGCGACGCGTCAGCGCCCGTCATTCAGCTGGAAAATATCCAGACATTAGTCAGTTTCCGAGACCTCAGCGATGCCGAACTGGATGCCTATCTGCGCATCGAGCAACCCTATGATTGCGCCGGCAGCGCCAAGAATGAAGGACTGGGCATCGCCATTCTGGAAAAGATTGAAAGCAGCGACCCGACTGCGCTGACCGGCCTGCCGATGATCGCCTTGACCAACATGCTGCGACGCGCTGGCGTGGCGTTTTTCGGTGTCACACAATAACAGCCGTCACTTCTGACGACGCGGATAACCTTCGACGGTAATGCGCCGCCACACCTTGTCTTTTTCTTCTTCGCTCATGAATACCCAGTGCGCGACCTCAGAAACCGTTCGCCCGCAACCGCGGCAGATATCATCAAAGGTGGTCGAGCACACAGCAACACAAGGCGTATCGGGACGTTCCGGGGGAGTTTGAGACATGAGTTTCTTTACAAGGCAAGGACGCTGACTGACATACATCTTACCAAGAAGCGCACATCTGGTCTCCAGACAAAAAAAAAGCCCGCTAACCAGAGGTTGCGGGCTGAATCCAATTCCTTAAGGAGGAAAATTGGAGGAGACAGGTGCAACTATAGCGATCGCATCCCCTCGCGTCTGCTTTATTGTTCCAATAGCAGATATTCACCATAGGAATAACTAAGACAATCAAACATTGCCAGCAACAACAGTCAGCTAACACTTTTTAAGCAGCGCGCCCCATCTGCTTGAGCTTGATGGCATACAGTGCCGCCACCATATCCGATTGCGTAATCATCCCAACCAATTTGTGCGCCGCATCGACCACAGGGATTTGATGCACCCCCTCATCCGCCATCAACGACACCAGTTTCACAATCGGCGTGCTCACCGTCGCGGTATGCACCGAGCGCGTCATGATCTGACCAGCCACCTCTGCCTTCTTCGAATGCATCAGTGGCGTGCGTTTGAGCAGGGCCTGCAGCTTGCCGCGCAGACCAGCGTAGGATTGCAAATCGAGTTGCTGCAGAAAGTCGGTTTTGGTAAGTATCCCGATCACCCGGCGTGCGCGGTCTATTACCGGTAACGCCTGCAGCCGATGCAGGCGCATCTGCTCCCAGGCTTCCGACAATTCAGTGGCAAACTCAACCGCCACCACATCGCGCGACATAATGTCGGCACAAGTGGCGCCCCCAAAGCGACGGTGATACGCCTCCATCTCGGTCTGCAGGAAAATTTCTTCCAGATCGTCGCGACTGATATCGAGCACTTGGTTGTAGCGCCGCAAGACCACATCCAGATCTTCATGCGAAAAGCCCAGACGCTCGGTCGGTGCCACACTGTGCAATTGATGCGTCTGATAAGACTGACTGCGATGCTCACCCTGTTGCGCATGCGGATAGCGGCGCCCGGTCGCGTTATTGAAAAACAATGCCGTGGCCAATAGCAGTGCGGAGTTAAGCAACACCGGTGTCAAGACAAAGCCATAACCCATATGCTGTATTGTCGGCCCACCCAACACCGCTGTCAGCGCCACCGCGCCACTGGGCGGATGAATGCAGCGCAAAACGAACATGCAAGCAATAGCCAATGCAATCGCCAACGCCGCCGCCAACACCGGCTCAGCCACCAGCCGGGCGCAACTGACACCGACCAGCGCGGCCACCAGATTACCGCCAATCAGCGACCAGGGTTGCGCCAATGGACTGGCTGGCACGGCAAACAACAACACTGCCGACGCGCCCATCGGTGCAATCAGCCAGATCGCAGCGGCCTCGTGCGGCAATATCAAATAGGTCAACAAACCCGTGAGAAAAATGCCAAACAAGGCACCGACACAAGCACGCATGCGTTCGAATCTGTCCACGGCCGATTGCTGCGGCATGAAACTACGGAAGCATTGCAGGATAAAATCGCGCATATCAGCCAAATTGGAAGTGAGAAAAAGTCGACGCCGGTAATTACATCACAATATGATGCAATTGTGCTTAACTGCTTTCGCCCTCTCCCTTGCCAGACAAGATCAGTAAACGCCCAACAGGATATTGCCGTACCAATGAAACCATCTGCCAGCCTGAAAAAAGACGATTTCGAAGCCTTGTCGGAATTCCGTTATCAATTGCGCCGCTTCATCCGCTTCAGCGAAGAAGCAGCCCAAAGCGAAGGCCTGACGCCGTTGCAATATCTGATGATGCTGCATATAAAAGGATTTCCCGGCCGTGAATGGGCCAGCATCAGCGAATTGGCTGAACGCCTGCAATCTCAGCATCACGGTGTAGTGGCGCTGGTCACACGCTGCGAAAAAGCGGGACTGGTCACTCGCACCCAGGACGACAAGGACAAGCGCCAGGTACAAGTGCGACTCACTGCCATAGGAGAACAATACCTGCATCGGCTGGCAGCGCTGCATCGCAACGAATTGCATTCGCTGTCCAGCGTCTTCCAGGTATCCCATATTTCAGCCTTCAACGACCGCGATTGAAGCTGACCAATCAAGCCAGGCTAATCTAGCTGGCGCGCACCACGCAATTGCGCCCGCCTTCTTTGGCCAGATACATGGCGACGTCGGCTCGACTGATTATTTGATCCAGACTTTCATCGCCGCGCAGCGCGCTGACACCGAAGCTGGCCGTGATCGCAATTTGCGGCTTATCGTCGATGTCGAACTGGCGAGCACTCAGTTCCGTGCGCAGTTTTTCCGCCACCAGCATGCCCTGCTCCAGATCAGCCTCGGGCACAAGAATGATGAATTCTTCGCCGCCATAACGCGCCAGCACATCCATCTTGCGCAGTGACTGGCTGATCAATTGCACCGTATGACGCAAAATGGCATCGCCCACCAGATGCCCATGAACATCATTGATCCGCTTGAAATGGTCAATATCCAGCAGAATCAGCGCAAGATTACGCTGATAACGCTGAGCGATGGCCAACTGCTGCTCGCTATGCACGAAGAAAGCACGCCGGTTTAGCGTGCCGGTGAGGAAATCGGTATTCGAAGAAACCTGCAATTGCTCAATCAAGGTTTCGCGCTCGCTGGCCAGACTGATGCGCTCCAGGCTACGCGCCTTCAACACATGCAGAGCACGCAGCATATCGCCTACCTCATCACCATAACGCGCCAGCGGAATCGGCGTATCAAATCGCTCTTCGGCCAGGCCAACCACCAGGTCGGTCGCCCTGAGCACTGGCTGCAATACGCGCTGCCGTACCAGATACAAAAGGACGGAAAAGCACAAAAAGGCAAACAAGGCCATCACCAAAATACCAACCAAAAAATTGCGCGCCAAGCGGTTGCGCGCCTCAGCTTCGCGAATCAGATCGCCATAAATAACATCACGCAATTGCAGAATCGGCTGCATGGATGGCGCATAACGACGCGCCAATTCCGAAGTATCCAGCCCATACGCGCCAGACACCAGACCGACTTTCAGCAAGCCATCAATATAAGGAAAACCACGGCCAAAATACTCCCGATCGAGCACTGCCAGCGCTTCGCGATAGGCCAGGATATTGCGATAGGAACGCATCTCAACATCCAGCAGCGCGCGCAATTGCTCAATGCGCCCGTACAGTTTGCCGATTTCGATGACCTCGTGCTGCGCCAACGGCTGCTGCATGATGATCGGCGCCGTGAATTTGGAGCCGACTTGCCCAGCATACTCGCGCAAGCTGGCAGCAACCCGCATGCCGGTCAATCCATCCAATAGCTCGGGATCAGCCTCGACCGCCAGGCTCGACACATCAGAAATGACCGACACCAGTGTCGGCACCACGGCGACCATGCCCTGCACTGCCAGCGCTACGCCGTCCATAGCACGCTGCTCCTTGAGCAAGCCCGCTTGCTGATCGACCCGCTGCCGCGCCGATGCCAATGCCAGACGTACCTGCTCCAGTTTGCGCAAGGCGGAAACGTAGCGCGCATCGGTATTTTTGCGCAAAACCGTTTGCAGATCAGACAGTGCGGCGTCGCTGCGGCCACGCGCCGCTGCCAATTGCTGACGCAGCATCGGCACGACCGCTGGCGAACCTCCCATGACCGCATTGGATGGCCCGCGTTCCGTCGAGACTGTTTCCAATGCCCGCATCGCCAACTGCACCACCCTAACGGCCTCAACGCTGTTGGCCCCGCGCGCATAAGTGCCCCACTCGCGCACAACGACGCGCGCCGTCATTGCTGAAAACAGCAACATCAAAGCAAGGGAAATGAACCAGAACAGGCGATTGAGCGACATTTCAATATTTTTGAATGCCTACGCAAGCCCAGGCAAAGACTTATTAAAAATGCAATTTTGAAGTTCGCCATTATAATTCAGCCGAGTAGGATCGCCCAATTTCCAATCATAAAAAATCGGCCAGTGCAACAATTTTCCAAACGGAAATATTCAGCGCGTTTATGCCTTAATAGGTACTGCTTGCCGCTGTGCTTCAAGCGCGTATAGGAAACCAAAGCAAACTGGCCCCAAAGAGCAGGACTATCAATCCACTCTATAGGGCCATTTCCTGCGACCACGAGACTGCACATCCTCGCCGCCACGACTTGCTTTAGCGCAATACGCCTGCCATCAATATTTCCAGTTGATAGCCAAGCTGCCATTGATCGGCGCGGCGTAATACGCCGTTCCTTGCGACACACTGTTGAGATATTTCTTGTTGAACACATTGTTCAGGTTGAACGACACGCTCAGGTTCTTGTTAATGTCGTAGCTGGCCATCAGGTTGAGCAACGAATAGCCGCCCTGGTAAGCCGCATTGGTGGTGTCGTAGCTGGTCTTGCTCTGATAATTAAGGCTGGCACCGACCTTGAGTTGTTGCAACTGCGGCAGACGGTAGGTGGTCGACAGGCGCAACTGTTTGCGCGGAACATAGGTGCGCACCGAACTGCCATCATCACCGGTCATGCGCATCGTTATCAAGCTAACGCCGGCTTGCCAGTTCTTGACCAACTGGCCGCCAAAATTGAATTCAACACCTTCGGATTGCGCATTGATACCGTCATAGTAGTAATTACCAGCGGAATCCATGCCAGCGTAATTGGCCAGATTGTTTTGCTTGGCCCTGAACACTGACGCCGAGGCGTTCAAACGACGCTCGAAGAATTCCCCCTTCAAGCCCAGCTCATAGCTTTTCCCGGTCGCTGCCACCAACGTGGCATGGTTGACGTCCACCTGGTATTGCGGGTTAAAGATCTTGGTATAGCTGCCATAGGCCGAGATATTCTGGTTCAAATCAACCACCACACCAGTATAAGGCGACAGCGCGGACTGGTTCAGCACGTGGGCGCTGCTTTCCGCATAACCGGTCGATTCAGCCTGAGTATAGTTGGCCCCGACCAGCAATTTGACGCGATCAGCCAGATGCAGACGGGTGGCAGCATAGGCTGTTTTACGCGTATCGGTATAAGACTCCGTCGTCGAAATGCCATCGAAGACCGGCGTCGGAAACGCGCCGCCGAATGCCTGGGCCAGGGTAATGTCGTAATAATAGCCATCACCGCTGGGGGAGTTGGTATTTTGACTGAACTGCGTCTGCTTCGCGCGCGACCAACTCACGCCCACGCTCAGATCATGGGCGCGACCAAACAAGTTGAATTTTCCACTGACATTGCTATCCATGAAGATCTGTTTGTTGCTGCTGGTTGTCGCTGACGGAAAACCATACAAGCCGGTACCGGTCGAAGGGTCATATGCCCCGCCGATATAAAACAAGACACTATTGCTATCGATCGTGTCGTAGTTCAACGAGTTCTTCCAGGTCCAGCCATCGCCGAGCTTTTGATTCAGTTCGGCAAACGCGCGCGGCTCGGTCGAATCGTAAAACGACCAGTCGGCTGCGCTATTGGTACCCACACCATACTGTGCCTGGCTGCCATCAGCGTAGGCCAGCGGCAGCGCGCCCCACATCGCGCCCTTGCCATGTACTTTCTGATAGCTGTAGCCCAACGTAGCGACGGTAGAACTGCTCAAGCTGGCTTCGACCACGCCATACACCAGATCCTTGCTTGGATGATAGCGATCAAGATAAGAGTCACCCTCCTGATGCACAGCAACCAGCCGTCCAGCGACGGTACCGGCTTCATTGAACGGCCCCGAGATGTCGACTTCGATACGTTTGGTATTCCACGAACTCAAGGTCACACCGGCGGCAGCCTGAAAGTCATAAGTCGGGCGCTTACGGATGAAGTTGACGGTCGCCGATGGATTGCCGGTCGACGCGCTCAAGCCATTAGCACCTTCCAGCACCTCAATACGATCAAACATGGCGGTATCAAGGTCACCTGACTGGGTGCCATAGGTCAGCGGCACGCCCACCCCGTCGAACATGAAGTTAGTAATATCAAAACCACGCGAGGTGTAGTAGGTGCGTTCAGTCTCCACTTTTTCGACGGTCACGCCAGCGGTATTGGCCAGCACATCATTGATGCTATTGAGCTTGAAGTCATCCATCTTGGCGCGCGTAGTCACCGTGATGGTTTGCGGCGTTTCCCGCGGCGACAACGCTATCTTGGCCGCTGAGCTGCTTTCCTGGATGGTGTAAGTATCGGACCCTTGCGTCGGTAACTGACGCGTACCGTCAGCCGAGACGGTCACTTCGGGCAAGGCCGCTTGCCCATCCTCCGCTTGATTTGCGCCAGACGAAGACACAGCCTGGGCCATGACCGGCATTGTGGAAAACACGGCACAAGCCGCCGCAACGGCCACAACCAGTGCACGGGGTTGCAATTTGGAACGCTGATTCATGCTGATTACTCCCTAACGAAAATTTGGATTTCTCAGTAGGGGGTAACGCGAGCGCGAAGAAAGTGATCATCTGACGGTGAAAATAATCATTTTTACCATTGATTACATCTTGATCAATTCCGGTCGATTGGCAATCATCCGTGGAATTGCCGGATACGCGCCCGTTGCATCAGGCTATCTTTTTTCGAACCCAAGCCAAGAATTCGTGTCGTACTAATTCGATGACTCATTAAAAAAGGACTTACATGATTAAATTGACAACGCAAGGAACGATCAAATTGGCCATCGTTGCCGCATTTGCGACAACACTGCTGAGCGGATGCATCGTGGCACCGCCAGCGCCACCCCATGATCGGGATCACGGCGGCGATTACCGTGACGATCATCGCGATCATGATGATCGTGGCCGTTGATACTAGAGCGCCTACCGCAATCTAGCGACGATAAACAAGCCTACAAGTGCTAATGCCGTTCAATTAAGGTCATTTTTAAGCTTGCGAACGGCATAGCGAACAGGTAAGGCTTTGACGGCCCGGTCGAATTTTCGACCGGGCCGTTCTTCATTGAGCAGCGAAACCAATCGCCGACATACCTGAGCTACAGCGCTCTTGCTCACAAACGGCACCTGCGCATCTGGCAGCCCAGGTCAAGCTCGTCGACCACTTCGCTGATGGATTGATGGCGGTAAAGCGCCAACGCGTGTTGCATGCTCATCCAGTGCCAGCGGCCTGGCCTGGCAGGCAGCACGACTCCGCTGCTTAATGTTTCAGCGGTTCGGCCGGAAAGCCGTGTTCGCCGAGAAATTGCGCCACCAACGGTGCCCAGATTTCCATGCCATTGGCAAACAAGGTATGACCATTTTTTGCGAACGGTGGCAGCAAATGGTACTCAGCATTGCCGCCAGCCTTGACGAAGGCGTCATGCCAAGCCTTGCTATAACGCGGCCCAAAGAATTTGTCGTTCTCGGTATATATCCATAACATCGGCGCTTTGGTGGCGGCACCAAATCGTGCGTATAGGTCTTCCAACTGACCCGGATTACCAGGTATGCCGGGATGGAGAACAGGATTGCCGCCCGCTCCGCCCGCGAAATTGATGGCGACAATCAGACCGGCCGGGTTCTTGGCGGCAGTGGCAGTCGTGGTGAAGCCACCAACAGACTGTCCCAGCAAGACCACCCGTTGTGGATCGACATAGGGCTGTTGTTTGGCATAATCCAGCGCCGCCAGGATTTCGGTGCTGGCGGCTACGGCTACCGGCGCATACGAGGGATTACTACCGCCGTTGTTCTCGGGGTCGAAACTGGTGCCTGCTGCACCATAGCCGATACGGGTCGGTACAAAGACCGCAAAACCGCGGTCAGTGAAGAAACGTACCTGACTGACATAGCGGAAACGCGACGGATCAACGCGGTTGTCTGCGCGGCCATGATTCAAGACCAAAATCGGAAAAGGGCCGTCGCCGTCGGGCTTGAATTGAGTGATGACGACCTTGCCGGTCTCCTCTCTACCGTAGAGATCCTTCACTTTGACATTGATAGTGGCGACCGATTCATGCAGATCTGTTGCCAGTTCGTCGGCCTGGGCATGGAGCGAAAGCAAGGCAAGACACAGCAGTAAGAATTTGCGCATTTTTCGTGTGTTGTTGGTTGAAGTAAAAAAATCCAGATCAGGCAGCCGACATTGCTTACAGAAAAACTGGCGTGTAGACATGCTGCCACCAGACCACTGCCAAGCTTTTTGAAATTTTTACATGTAGATCTGACAAATACCTGAGGAATGTGAAGACTGATGGCCAAAACATTCTCCACATAGACGTAAAAAACCCGCACATGGCGGGATTCTAAGCGGAAGAAAATCTCATCGACCATCTACCTGATGGCGTCGTCCGTCAGCGACGAGTGTTACCGTCCACTTCACGCCTTAATTACGGCACAACAAACTCCACCTTACGACTGGTAAGAATCCGGTGTGCAGCATCCGCCAATTCGAGCGTGATCTGGTGCCGTCCGCTGGATAGGCCTTGTAAAACGACTGGCCCGTCATCGGAATGTACCCAATGCCAGAAAGCGCCATCCAACGTGACATGCAAATGTCCCAAGCGCGGGACAACTTGTGCGGCCGCCTCGCCATAGAGGGGCACGATTTTGACATCGTCCGACTTGAAGGGAATCACCACTACGCCCTTCGCCAGCAATGCCGCAATCGGAGCACTCACAGACAGGTCTGCCGACGTCAGAGTCTGCTCTGCCGCTACATGCCCAGTATTATCAGCTGCCTGAGCGGTTTTTACGCAAGAAAGCGCAAATACAATAGCGAGGTAAAACCAGGTTGGATTCATTCGAATTTTCATACGCTTCCCTAAAGGATTAATATATGTAATCACTGATTACATTCTGATTATAACAATTCTGACCTAGAATGTAAGCAGCAATCACATTTTTAAAAAATTAACAGAAGACTGATGCAGCCCCCACCAAAAAACTCGCGAAAGCCTACTGGCAAAGCAGCAACTCCCCGTGCCTACCATCATGGCGATCTACGGAAAGCACTCGTAGACGCCTGCGTACACTTGATCGAGGATAGGGGACTGGAAGCTGTCAGCGTGCGCGAAGTGGCAAAGCTGGTCGGCGTTTCTCCTGCGGCACCGTTCCGTCACTTTGCTACGCGCACGGCACTACTCACCGCCGTTGCCGAAGAGGCGCAGGAACGGCTAGGCGCGTCTATAGCAGACACATTAAGTGCCGCTGCTCGGGAGAGCCCACTAATGCAATTCCGTGCTATTGGCGTCGGTTTTCTACAATGGTCATTTGCTCACCCCACGCATTTTCAAGTCATTTCTTCGCGCTCGGTGATTGACTATGAAGGGTCCCAGTTAAGAAGCCGCAACGATTTAATTCGCGCCAAGATGAATGAACTGATGTGTGACGCTGCGTCTCAGGGCTTGCTTCGTCCCGGCGATATCAAGCGATATCAAATGGCCGCACGCGCCATGGTCTATGGCTTGGCACGTATGTACATTGATGGCCAATTTCCCAGTTGGGGATTACCGGTAGACGACTCGCTGGCAGAAAGCATTAAAATTTTCGACCTGTTTATCATCAGCATCTCGATGGCAGCGGAGCCTGATGGCGAGACAACTACGCCCCAAACGCTGAATAAAAAGCCGTCCCATCGCTTCTGAAAAATTTACGGGTGCACTAATACAGAAGTGGCCTCTAAAATTCGGACAGTTGGTTAAGTGACCGCTTGGATTCACAAGCTTGGCTGAAAGGCCGATGACAGGAGCAATAGCATCGAGGGAGATTCTGGATTCTTTTCGCAATTCATCAATAGAAAATTGATAACGAAATAATATATGCGTGACCTGATTGGCTGATTCTGCATGGGATTTTGATGGGCTCTTTCAATGAAAGAGGTACCCCAATGAGCGACATCACAAGAGAAAAACCAATAAAAATGGTATCCCTGAACGTGACACTCGTATTGTGGCTTGCAAGCGGGATATGCGTCAACCATTGACTTCGACTTAATTAAGACCTAAATTTAGACCCACCCATATAAAGGAGTTCGCCATGCCATCCGTTACCAACATCAAGTCAATTTCCTATCTAAAAAGCCATGCGGCGCAAATTTCCGAAGACCTGGAATTGAATGGAAATCCATTCGTCATCACCCAGAATGGCGAGGCCAGTATGGTGATCGAAAGCATCAAACAATTTCAGGAAAAGGAAGAGCTTATTGCTGCACTGAAAATCATCGCCTTGGGCGAAAAAGATCGCCTGCTGGGTAAGGGGCTCAACGCTGACGAATCTCGCGCACAACTTCGAGCTGCGCGTCAGCGCCGCAAATAATGACCATCATCATTCTGCCCGATGCACAAGAGGACTTGCTCTCGCTTCAAGAATACATGCTGGATAAATGGGATGAGCTAGAGTGGCTGAAAGCCGAGGAAGAGATTTTTGAAAAACTGCAACAGGTCGATGCCGGGAGCTACCCAGGCACTGCCGTAAAAGAGTTGGCGTCGGTTGGCATTTTTGAATACGAGAACGTTTTCACATCGCATCACAAGCTGGTCTACCGACGAATCGGCGATGACGTCTATGTGTATGTCGTCGCTGGGCATAGGCAGGACTTCCCTACTCTGTTGATGAAGCGATTGTTGAAAAAGTGATTCTCAATGTAAGGCTCGAAAGCGCCTTCAATTCATCTATATCGGCATCTGTGGGCCATGTAGAGCGGTCATTGGGGTCGAATTTTCTTGGATCAACCAACTGGGCGACATATTGAGTTCGACATGCTCGAAATTCCGAGAAACACGCTGGAATGGCAATACGTTTCAGGCTGAGTCACCGTTGCGTTGATGTTTGACCCAATACTGCCTTTACCGATGCCAGACTGTTATGAAAAATAAATTTCGGGAGTGAGCTAGCTGCTTACAAAACAACATCTCAGATGAGTTATTGAAGCTTTTCAATCGAGACATGATGACCGATTGATAGCCTCCGCTATCGCCTCCAGAAGCAGTCGATCAACAATACAAAGGCTGGCGAAAAATACGCGATTGCT
>JAMFSU010000019.1 GCA_026225475.1 Duganella sp. | reverse complement strand
TGTTTTCACCGACGTAGGACGCAATCATTTTCTTGATCTGGCGCGTCGTCAACAATTGACCAAGACCAAAACCATCGGTACCCGCATTGTTGGAAATGGCGGTCAGATTCTGCACATTGGAATCGCGTAACGCAGCAATCAGCGCTTCCGGGATTCCACACAGGCCAAAACCGCCAACCGCGATCATCTGACCGTCCTGCACAATGCCGGCCAAGGCGCTGGCGGCATCGGGATAGACTTTATTCATAGGTCTCCTTTAATTTATCGTAGTTCTTCTTAGCTGGCATCATAGGACGCCGTCACCAAGCCCTACAATACGGTAAAAATACCTAGAATTGATTTCAGCCGTAGAATTCAGCATTCTTAGCAGTACGCCCCCTGTTATCGCAAGATCAGACCAATCATGAATTCGCCGCCGCCCATCGATTTTGAAAATGTCTTCCAGCATGCGCCCATCGGCATGTGCGTGTCGCACAACCGCGTGATGCAGCAAGCCAATCTGGCCCTGACGAAGATGTTTGGCTATGCGCCAGGCGCCTTGTCGGGCCAGTCACTCAAGGTGCTGTATCCAACCGCTGACGAATTTGAACGTACCGGCTTGCGACTGGTGCCGATTCTCAACGAAAAAGGTTTTTATTCCGATGAGCGCATCATGAAGCGCGTCAACGAGGAAATGTTCTGGTGCCACGTGACCGGCGCCTCGCTGGTACAGGGTGATCCGCATGCGGCTGGCATCTGGACGTTTGAAGATGTCAGTGCCAAGCGACCGCTGGCCCCCGGCCTGACGCCGCGTGAACGTGAGATTGCAGCGCTGCTGGTGGAAGGCAAAACCAGCAAATTGATTGCACGCCAGGTGGAACTGAGCCCGCGTACTGTGGAAATGCATCGTGCGCGACTCATGCGCAAGTTCGGCGCGTCGACCTCCTCTGAACTGGTGCATAAGCTGCTGAGCATTACGCCTTGATACCTACAAGTTTTGCGATTGTTATTTGCGTATATTGACGATAAAAATGCACGATTTGTGAAAGTACCGTCCCGGCTTGTCCTTCAATGTTGTAGTTTATTATTTGAATGGAAGCAGGATGAGTTCGCAAACAACGATAGACAAAATACCAACCGCTTCTAGCTGCAATAATGAGCGCATTTTTAAAATGCCGAGTGCGATAGCTTTCGCATTCGGCATGGTTCGTGCTGCTACCAGCAGCAACCGCATCAAAGCCAAATGCCCAGCAATGCCGCAAGCCGGTGAAAGCAACTCAGGCTTGCCACCGACGTTGGTGCAAATAGAGGTTGTGCCTCGAGCGGCGACCAAGACACGTACTGAGATTAATAAACAGTTGGCGCGTATTGAGAACTTGCCTGATATCGATGAAAAGCTGGTGGAAATAGACAAGCTGTCCGTCGAACTGGGCATTCTCTTACTAGGCAATCCTCAGCAAGCCAACAAGGTCATTCCTTCGAACGCGACTGGTATCGCCCTGCCAACGGCCTCGCTGCAAGCGCTATCCGAGGCCAGATCAAGAAAGCGCGTGCCGTCCTGTGATTACCTGTTTCCTTCCAAGAAGCAGGCCCCAGCCAAAAACGAGCGCGACGCTGTGACGCCCAGCGGGTACAAAAACGCCTCTGAAACGGCGCCTGTTAAGCGCAGTTTGCGCCCGCCTATATCCACTTTGGAGATATTCGACACCACTTATCCGCAAAACGGCCTGGTCATGGACAGTGCCAATCCAGTCAAGCGCCGAACCCTACGCCGGTAATCCCAACGCCTGCAGTTGCCTGACCGTGTCGCCGCAATCGACATGGTGAATGGCATGCCAGCCCAACCGGCGTGCAGCTTCGACGTTCTTTTCCAGATCATCGATGAACACCAGTTCATTAGGCTGCAGGTTTGGTAACTGCTTGCCATAGCGCGTCAACGCAATCTGGTAGATCACCTCATCCGGCTTGACACATTGCTCAGTGCCGGATACCACGATATCGCGGAATATTTGTAGAAAATCATAATTGGCCAGCGCATACGGAAACGTCTCATGCGACCAGTTGGTCAAGCCGAACAGTGGTACGTCCTGCGCATGCAGGTTGCGCAACAGGGCGACCCCTTCGTCGAGCGGACCGCGCAGCATTTCGCTCCAGCGGTCATAAAAGGCATGAATCAACGGTGCGTGCTGCGGATGCTGCGCCACCAGCAAGGCCGTGCCATCTTGCAAGGTGCGACCTTCGTCCTGGCGCAAATTCCATTCCGACGAACAGATGTTGGTCAGGAAATGCGCACGCTCGGCCGCATCGGGAATCAGTTGCTGATACAGGTAGTGCGGACTCCAGTCGAACAAAACCCCGCCGAAATCAAAAACCACCGCACGGATACCGGCGGCACTGGTGTAATCGGAACGCTTGCTTGGCATAGGCTTGGACACTCATCAAGGACAAGAAAAAACGCTGCAACGCTTACAGCGTACGGAAAAAATCATACAAGGCATCGGCTTCGGCATAGGCGACATTGAAGCGAAACCACGGCTGTTGCGGCGGCGACAGATGAAAGAATTCGCCGGGTGCCAGCCAGATGCCTTTCTGGCGGGCACGATCGGCAATTTCGCGCGCGCTCATACTGCATCCGTTGAGCGTCGCCCACGAAAACATACCGCCGCGCGGCGTCGTAAACGGCGTCAAGCCAGTCTCAGTCAATTTGGCATTGACGCGTGCCTGCGCGCTCAACAGCGACGCTGCCAGATTTTCGACATGGCGCCGATGATGACCTTCGGTCAGCACACTGTGCACCAGCCGCTCGTTGATTTCCGAGTTGGTCAGGCTCAACACCATCTTGGTATGCACCAGTTGCCGCGCCAGATCACGCTGGCAGGCGATGAAGCCAAGCCGCAACGATGGCGCAATGGTTTTCGAATAACTGCCGACATAAATCACCCGCTGCAAGCCATCAAGTGCCGCCAGCATGGGATCGGTCGGCTGCCCCAGCTCGCGGAAGATGTCGTCTTCGACCACCCAGAAGCCATGCCGTTCTGCCGCCTGCAAGACCCGCATGGCGCAGGCCGGGGTATAGGAGGTACCCGTCGGATTCTGCAACACGCTACTGGTGAAGAACAATTTTGGCTGATGCGTGCGCGCCAGCAGCTCCAGCGCCTCGGTATCGACGCCGGTCGGCGTACGCGGCACGCCGATCACATTCAGGTCGGCCATCCTCAGCATTGCCACCAGATTGCAATAAGCCGGATCGTCGATCAATACAGTTTCACCACGTTTGGTCATGGTGCGAATGATCAAATCGAGCGCCTGGGTCGCGCCATGTGAGGTCAACACTTGATCGAGCGAGACTTCCAGCGACCAATTAGCCAGGAATTGCGCAATGATCTGGCGCAGCGGTGCATAGCCATAGGGATGACCATAACCGACCTGTTGTGCACCGGGCGAGCGGATGATGCGACGTTCGGCCTGATGCAGGCCTTCGTCGTCGAGCCACTTCCCGGGCAACCAACCGCAGCCGGCCTTGATCGGCACGCGCTCGTCGGCAAACATTTCCGACAACAACCAGGCCGAATCGATGACCGGTTCGGGTGCCGTGAACGCCGGCACCGGCGCCAGGCTGGCGCCCTTGGCGGCGATAAAGAAACCAGCACCACGGCGCACCACCAGCAGGCCACGCGCCACCAGATGTTCATAGGCTTCGACCACGGTCGAGGCACCGATGCCATGCGATTCGGCAAACTGGCGCACCGACGGCAGGCGCTCGCCGGAGCGCAGCACGCCGCGTTCGATCAATTGTGCCAAGCCATTGACCACCTGCTCGACCAGGCGCACCGGGCCATTGCGCGCCAGCGGCAGGAGCAGCTCTTCACGTGCGGCTTTCGCCATGCGGTTTCCTTGTTCGGTCGGGCAACTGTAATCAATACAGATTGCCGAATTGAGCAATACAGTTTTTCGGTTAATTGCAAAGTGTATCTAACAATCGGCACGCCGTCTCGCAATAATCAACATCATTGAACCTACTTGATCGTCTGGTTCCCATTTCCTTTTTCTTGCCCAGGGTGTGCCTGCAATGAACAAACCACTTTCTGCCTCCGACCTGTCCGCTTACTGGATGCCCTACACTGCCAATCGCAACTTCAAGGCCAGTCCGCGCATGCTGGTTTCGGCCGAGGGTATGTATTACCGCGACGACGCCGGCAACGCGATTCTGGACGGCACTGCCGGTCTGTGGTGTGTACCGCTCGGCCATGCCCAGCCGCGGATCGTGAAAGCCGTGCAACAGGCAGTGGCAACGCTGGACTATGCGCCTTCATTCCAGCTCGGCCATCCATCGGCATTTGAACTGGCCGAACGGCTCAAGCAATACACTGGCGGGCGCTATTCGCAAGTGTTCTACACCGGCTCCGGCTCGGAAGCGGTCGACTCCGCGTTGAAAATCGCGCTGGCCTATCACCGCACCCGCGGCGATGCCACCCGCACCCGTCTGATCGGGCGCGAGCGCGGCTACCACGGCGTCGGTTTCGGCGGTATGTCGGTCGGCGGCATCGGCGGCAATCGCAAGACCTTCAACTCGGCCCTGATGGCCGGCGTCGATCACTTGCCGCACACCCACAATCTGGAAAAAAATGCGTTCACCAAGGGTGAACCAGAATACGGCACCCATCTGGCCGATGAACTGGAACGCCTGGTGACATTGCACGACGCCTCCAACATCGCCGCCGTCATCGTCGAGCCAGTAGCCGGCTCCACTGGCGTGCTGGTTCCGCCAAAGGGTTATCTGCAACGTCTGCGCGAGCTCTGCACCAAGCACGGCATCCTGTTGATTTTTGATGAAGTGATCACCGGCTTCGGCCGTCTCGGCACGCCGTTCGCCTCCGATTATTTCGGCGTCGAACCGGATCTGTTTACCACTGCCAAGGGCTTGACCAATGGCGTGGTGCCAATGGGTGCGGTGTTCGTCAAACCGCATATCTACGACGCCTTCATGCATGGTCCGGACGGCATCGAGCTGTACCACGGCTACACCTACTCGGGTCACCCGCTGGCATGTGCGGCTGGCCTGGCCTCGCTCGACATCTTTGAACAGGACGGCATCCTGGAACACGCCAACAGCGTGGAAACTTATTGGCAGGACGCCGCCCATGCCTTGCGCGGCCTGCCGCACATCATCGACATCCGCAGTATCGGCATGATCGTCGGCATCGAATTGGCCAGCATCCCCGGCAAGCCAGGTGCGCGCGCTTACGAAGCCTTCCTCCGGGCATTCGATGCCGGCATCCTGATTCGCGTCACCGGCGACATCATCGCCTTGTCGCCACCACTGGTGATCGAGAAAAAACACATCGACGAATTGTTCGGCAAGCTGGCCGCCATTCTCAAGACTTTAGCTTAATCAGGACACATAGACAGTATGGAAAAGATTACCCACTTCATCGGCGGCCGTCGCGTCGACACCCTTAGCGAGCGTTATGCCGATGTCTTCAACCCGGCCTTGGGCGTGGCAGTTGCCCGCGTAGCGTTAGGCACGGCGGACGAAGTCGACAGCGCGGTGGCGACTGCCGCCGCTGCCTTCCCGGCCTGGTCCAACACACCGCCGTTGACGCGTGCGCGCGTGTTGTTCAAGTTCCTCAACCTGATGCAGCAGCATGCCGACGAATTCGCCGCCATCCTCACGCGCGAACACGGCAAGACTTTCTCCGATGCACAAGGTGAAGTGGCGCGCGGCATTGAAGTGATTGAATACGCGGTCGGTATTCCGCAAATGCTCAAGGGCGAATACACCGACCAGATCGCCCGCGGCATCGACGCCTGGTCGATGCGCCAACCGCTTGGCGTGGTCGCAGGTGTGACACCGTTCAATTTCCCCGCCATGGTACCGATGTGGATGTTCCCGATCGCGCTGGCCTGCGGCAATTGCTTCATCCTGAAACCATCTGAGCGCGATCCGTCGGCCTCGCTGCTGATCGCCGAATTGTTGCAGCAAGCAGGCTTGCCTGATGGCGTCTTCAATGTGGTGCAAGGTGACAAGGTGACTGTCGATGCACTGCTCGATCATCCCAAGGTCAAGGCCATCAGCTTCGTCGGCTCGACCCCGATTGCCGAATACATCTATGCACGCGGCAGCGCCAAGGGCAAACGGGTGCAAGCGCTCGGCGGCGCCAAGAACCACATGGTGATCATGCCCGATGCCGACATGCAAGTCGCCGTCGATGCATTGATCGGTGCGGCCTACGGTTCTGCCGGCGAGCGTTGCATGGCGATCTCGGTGGCGGTGGCGGTTGGCGATGCCGGCGACAAACTGGTCGCCGCGTTGGCTGAGCGCGTACGCACATTGAAGATCAATGACGGCATGGACAAAGATGCCGAAATGGGTCCGGTGGTCACCGCTGCAGCCAAGGCACGCATCGAAGGCTTGATCGGCAAGGGCGTTGAAGAAGGCGCGACACTGGTGGTCGATGGTCGTGGCTATCAGGTGCCGGGGCGCGAACAAGGCTTCTTCGTCGGCGGCACACTGTTTGATCACGTAACTCCTGAAATGACGATCTATCAGGAAGAAATTTTCGGTCCCGTGTTGTGCGTAGTGCGTGCACCCGATGTCGGTTATGCGGTCGACCTGATCAATAACCACGAATACGGCAATGGCGTCGCCGTGTTTACCCGTGACGGCGGTGTCGCGCGTGAATTCGTGCGTCAGATTGAAGTCGGCATGGTCGGCGTCAATGTGCCGCTGCCGGTGCCAATGGCGTTCAGCAGTTTTGGCGGCTGGAAGCGCAGCCTGTTTGGCGATCACCATGTCTATGGTCCGGAAGGCGTGCGCTTTTACACCCGTGCCAAGGCCGTGATGCAACGTTGGCCGAATACTGCCAGCGCGGGCGCCGAGTTCGCCTTTCCCCAAATGAAATGACGCAGAAGAAATCCTGACCCTGGTTTCAAAACGGCATGAGCAGCGCTCATGCCGTCGTCGTTTCTGGCGCTGTAGTTGGCATCAATTCCAGCACGCGTATTGCGCCGCAATTTTATGTGGAAAATGGTGCGAAAAACGGGATTTACTGGTGCAGAAAACTGGTATTACCGCACCTTAATGTGCAAGCCAATCGGCCACGTGCATACGACAACAAAAAAGGAGAGTCACAGATAAATAAAGTAGTATGTGCCGCACTAAAAACAAGATCGCCGCAGAGAAAAAATTAAAAGAAACACCGAGACATTCATCCAGGAGGAGCAATCCATGATCCATCGTTATCATGCATTGCGCAGCGACCGACGTTTGCCGTTGGCGCCACGCATTTCGATCGCCGTTTTCGATCATCCAACACTGTTTTTGCGCACGTTTTCACGTCGTCAAACGCAGTGCTTCATCACGTTTTCCCATCACTAGAGAATGACTGCCCATTGTTGAAATATCGGCAAAATCAGCACCATCATGGGCATGGAACTTGCGTCATACCGTTATGAATTAACCCTTTCAATGCGCTGTCATTTTTTGGAGATATGAATATGATCAAACGTCGTGATTTTCTTAAACTTTCCGCCCTCGCTGCACCGGGCGTTCTGTCATTTACTGATGTATTTGCGCAGGCCGATACCATCCAGTTCGGCTGCCCGGTACCAATGTCGGGACCGTTCGCTGCCAATGGCAAATATGCCGACATGGGCATGAAGCTGGTCCTGCAAAAGTACAACAAGGTACTCGGCAAGAGCCTCGGCTATACCACGCTTGACACAGAAGGAAAACCAGCCACTGCCGTGCGCAAGATGCAAGAGACCATCGAAAAAGGCACGCACTTTTTTGCCGGCGGCATTCTCTCCGGTGAAGCGCTAGCGATGGGCAAGGAAGCTGAAAAGGGCAACAGCATTTTCATCACTACTGCGGGTGCCGATGAAATTACCGGCAGCGATTGCAATCACGCCACCTTCCGCTGGTCGGTGCCAACCTATGGCGCCATCGAACAGACCGTACGTCCGCTGCTGGAAAAAATGCCCAACGCCAAACGCTGGTACACCATCACGCCGCAATATGTCTTCGGCGATGGATTGCTCAATGCGGCCAAGGCCATCTTCAAGGAAAAAGGCATCGAACACGTCGGCAACAGTTATCACTCGCTGGCCGAAAAGGAATTCAGCGGTTACCTGACCAATGCCATGGCAGCCAAACCGGATGTGCTGCTGTTGCTCAACTTCGGTTCGCAATCGTCGGACACCTTGCGCCAAGCAGTCAGCTTCGGCATGAAGAACAACATGACCATCCTGATGGCCTGGGCTTCGGGTCTGGAACAGTTTGAAACACTGGGTGCCGACATCTGCGAGAACGTCTACTTCGGCGCACAATACTGGCATGCAATCGACTCGCCGTTCAACAAGGAGTTCGTGCCGTTCGTCAACAGTAGCCTGAAGATCGATCCGAACTACAGCCTGGCCGGGTCCTATATCTGTACCAAGATCATGCTCGACGCCATCATTAAGGCCAACAGCACCGATCCGAAAGCCGTCATCGCGGCCATGGAAGGGATGAAATACGAAGGTCTGACCGGCACCGAAGAAATCCGCAAGGGTGATCATCAAGTCATCAAGAACTACTACCTGCTCAAGGGCAAGGCCAAGTCCAAGATGCGCAACAAGAATGATTATGCCGACATCATTTCGTTCGGCAAGTCGTTCCTGGCATTAGACAAAACCATGTGCAAGATGGCATAAGCTGCTCGTGGCCCTGCTGCGACACCGTCAGACGGGATCGCAGCAGGGCCATGAATACCTTGTCCGGGAGCGCCTTGCACCTTGGCGTTCTGCGGCAATCCGCTTTTGAAAAGACACTGCTGAAGTTTCATTGTATTGAGGTTTCATGAATATCTACGTACTGCAAGTGGCCAATGGCATCGGCATTGGCATGCTGTATTTCCTGTTGGCGGTGGGCCTGTCGATCGTGTTCGGGCTGCTGCGTTTCGTCAATTTTTCGCATGGTGCTTTTTTCCTGCTGGGTGCCTATCTGTGCTTCCAGCTTGGTGAGATGGGCATCAATTTTTGGTGGTCGCTGCTGTTCTCCCCCCTATTGGTGGGCTTGTTCGCCTGGCTGGTGGAGCGCTTCGTGCTGCGCCATATCTATGCGCTGCCGCATCACTTCCATATTTTGTTTACGGTCGGCCTGGCACTGGTCGTGCAGGAAGCCGTCATCTCGTTTTGGGGGCCGCTGGGCAACAATATTTCACCGCCCGACCTGCTGCAAGGCGTGGTGATGGCAGGGGGCTTTGTCTATCCCATCTACCGCTTGTTCGTGATTGGTTTCACCGCAGTCATGGCATTGCTGCTGTGGTGGATATTGGAAGGCACCCGGCTCGGCGCCATCGTGCGGGCTGGCAGTGAGTCGACTGAAATGGTGGCGCTGCTGGGCTTGAACATCAATCGCATTTTCAGCCTGGTGTTTGCCCTCGGCGCCGCCACTGCCGGTCTGGCCGGCGCACTGGCAGCACCGATACGCGGGGTCGAACCATTCATGGGTGTGGAGGCACTGGGTATTGCCTTTGTGGTGGTGGTCATCGGCGGACTGGGCAGTTTTTCCGGCGCACTGATCGGCGGCATCCTGGTCGGCATCGTGCAAAGCGTGATGAGCACGGTCTGGTCGGAAGGCGCCCATCTGATGATATACATCGCCATGGCCGCGGTCATGCTGCTGCGTCCCAATGGCCTGCTTGGCCGTGCCAGTTAGGAGATAGACTTGAAACAACTTGCACATTTTCGTTTCACGCTGCTGGCCATTGCGGTGACTTTGCTGCTGCCGCTGTTCATGAGTTCCGGCACGCTGGCCACTGAAGTGTTGATTTATGCGCTGGCCGCATTGGGTTGCAATTTATTGCTCGGCTATACCGGTCTGATGTCATTCGGCCAGGGCATCTTTTTCGGCATCGGCAGTTATGCCACCGGAATCGCCTTGCTGCAACTGAAGGCGCCGCTGCTGCCCTCGCTATTGATCGCCATGGCCATCGGTGCTGCCGTGGCCTTGATCGTTGGCTGGTTTTCGATACGCCAGCGCGGTACCTATTTCGTCATGCTGACGCTGGCGTTCGCCCAGATGTTTTATTTCCTTGCTTACACGATGAAGGACATCACCGGCGGCGACAATGGCTTGCTCGATGTGCCGCGTCCGAATCTGACGGTGTTCGGACATACCCTGCTGCCGACGGCCAGCTCGTGGCAGTACTACAGCTTTGTGGCCATCGTGTTTGTGCTGGTGTTCTGGCTGTTGCAACGCGTGGTCGATTCAGTGCTGGGACGTACCCTGCTGGCGGTGCGTGACAATGAAGCGCGCGCCGCCGCAGTGGGCTACGACATTACCCTGCTGAAACTGGCCGCCTTCGTGATTTCTGGCGCGGTGACCGGTCTTGCCGGTGGCTTGCACGCCATGATGACTGGCGTTGCGCCATTGTCGAATATCGAATACCACACCAGCGAATCGATCCTGATCATGACCGTCATCGGCGGCACCAGCAATCTGTTTGCCTCGGTGCTGGGTGCCGCGTTTTATGTACTGGTCGGCAATTGGCTGTCGAGTCTGTGGCCGCGTTGGCTGATGCTGCTCGGCTTTTTGTTGATCGGCGTGAGTCTGTATATGCACAAGGGCTTGTTTGGCATGGCTCAGGCCGTGCTGCGCAAACTACGCCCTGGCGGCGCTGACACCGGTGCCGTCACACTGGAGCAACGACCATGAGTACACCGATACTGCGCGCGCAGAATGTCACCAAACGCTACGGCAAGTTCACGGCCGTCAATGGCATCTCGCTCGACATTTTCCCCGGCACCGTGCATTCGGTCATCGGTCCCAATGGCGCTGGCAAGACCACGCTGTTTCATACCTTGACCGGCACCACCCCGATCACCAGCGGCAGCATCCAGGTCGAAGGGGAAGAAGTGGCGCATCTGCCGGGTTATAAACGGGTGCGTAAAGGATTGGCGCGCTCGTTCCAGGTCACCAGCCTGTTTCCCAATCTGAGCGTTCGCGAGAACCTGCGGTTGGCGGCGCAGGGTCGGCATCCAATGCAGGCGCTCAATCCTTGGCGACGGCCGGAGTTGCTGCGCCAGGCAGTTGATCTGGCTGAACAGTTGCTGGTCAGACTGAGCCTGCAAGCGGTGGCAGAACGCGTCGCTGGCGAGTTGTCGCACGGCCAGCAACGCCGGCTGGAAGTCGGCATGGCGATGGCCGGTCGACCCAAGGTGATTTTTCTCGACGAACCGACCTCGGGCATGGGCATTGATGACATCGGCGAGATGAAGCGCCTGATCCACAGCCTGCGCGACAGCTATACCGTGGTGCTGATCGAACACAACATGGATATCGTCATGGATATTTCGGATCAGATCACTGTGATGCAGCAAGGGCAGATTCTGGCGCAAGGCAAACCCGCCGAGATTCGCAGCGATGAGCGCGTGCGTCGCGCTTATCTGGGCAGCATGATTACCGGTGGCAACAACGGAGGCAAGCCATGATCCTGACAGTCGAAGAAATTCACGGCTATTACGACAAGAGCCATATTCTGCAAGGCGTGTCGCTACAGGTTGCTGAAGGCGAAGTGGTGACGCTGCTGGGCCGCAACGGCGCCGGCAAAACCACCACGCTCAAGGCCATCGTCGGCGTGGTAACACCGCGCCAGGGCAAGGTGCTATTCCAGGGCAACAATATCGCTGGACTGCCACCACACAAGATCGCCGCGCGCGGCGTCTGTCTAGTGCCGGAACATCGCGGCATCTTCAAATTACTGACCGTGGAGGAAAACCTGACCATGGCGGCACGCAAGGAGTCGGCCTGGGGTTTGCAGGACATCTACAAGATTTTTCCGCGCTTGCAGGAACGGCGCAAGAATGGCGGCGGCCAATTGTCGGGCGGCGAACAGCAGATGCTGGCGATTGCGCGCGCGCTGATGACCCATCCCAAGGTGCTCATGCTCGACGAACCGGTGGAAGGGTTGGCGCCGGTCATCGTCGATGAAATCGTGGCGCAGATCAAGTTGATCAAGGCTACCGGCATGTCCATCATTCTGGTCGAGCAGAATCTGCAAGTCTGCACGCAACTGGCCGATCGTCATTACATCGTGGAACAGGGGCGCGTGGTGTATAGCGCCAGCAATGCAGATTTTCTGGCCGATGATCAGGCCAAGGACCGCTATCTCGGCGTCAATCTGGCGGCCTGACTTCACTTACCTGTACGCTTACTTTATTGCATTCGAAGGACATACCATGGACATGAAAACCACAACCGATATCAGTCAGTTGCGCATCGACGGCAACCGGCTCTGGCAATCGCTGATGGAACTGGCCACCATCGGTGCCACTGCCAAAGGCGGCGTGTGCCGGCTGGCGCTGACCGACCTCGACAAACAGGGCCGCGATCTGGTCAGCAACTGGGCAAAACAGGAAGGCATGAGCGTCACCGTCGACCAGATCGGCAATATCTTCATGCGCCGCGCCGGCCGCAACAATGACTTGCCGCCCGTGGTCACTGGTTCGCACATCGACACGCAACCGACTGGTGGCAAGTTCGATGGCAACTACGGCGTGCTGTCGGGAATGGAAGTGATTCGCACGCTGAACCAGCACAATATCCAGACCGAAGCACCGATCGAAGTGGCGGTGTGGACCAATGAAGAAGGTTCGCGCTTTGTGCCGGTGATGATGGGTTCCGGCGTGTTCTGCGGTGCGTTCACGCTGGAGCATGCCTATGCCGCTAGCGATGTCGACGGCCACAACGTCAAGGATGAATTGACACGCATTGGTTATATCGGCGAGCAACGCTGCGGCGATCACCCTATCGGCGCCTACTATGAAGCGCATATCGAGCAAGGACCAGTGCTGGAAAACGCCGACACCGTCATCGGTGTGGTGCCGGCCGTGCTGGGGCTGTCGTGGTATGACTGCACGGTGACCGGTTTCGAATCGCATGCCGGTCCGACGCCAATGGAAATCCGCAAGGATGCCTTGCAGGTGTCCACTTACATCATGCAGGAAGTGGTGGCCATCGCCAAGCGTTACCCGCCTTATGGACGTGGCACGGTGGGTTCGGTACAGGTGATGCCCAACAGCCGCAATGTGATTCCTGGCCAGGTCAAATTCTCGATCGACCTGCGCAATGTCAACGACGAGAGTCTGAACCAGATGCATGCCGACTTGCTGGCCTACCTCGAACAGACGCGGCAAAAGACCGGCCTCAAGATCGACCTGGAGCGGGTTTCCTATTTCCCGCCCTGCCCGTTCCATCCCGAATGTGTGGGCGAAGTACGCAAAGCCTCGGCCATGCTCGGCTACGCCACCATGGATGTGGTCTCCGGCGCTGGCCACGATGCCATTTATGCAGCGCGACTGGCGCCCGCCGGCATGATCTTTGTGCCGTGCAAGGATGGTGTCAGCCACAATGAAATCGAAGACGCCAAGCCGGAACATCTGGAAGCCGGCGCCAATGTCTTGCTGCATGCCATGCTGGCCAGCGCCAAAGTGGTTTAAACCGGTCGTGCAACCAAGCGGAAATTACTCATGTCTTTGAAAATCGTCGTCGCCCGACTGAATCACGAAACCAATACCTTCTCACCGATCCCGACACCGCTGGCAGAATTTGCGCCGCAATGGGATGCCGCTGCCTACCAGGATCAAAAAGGCGCACGCACCGCCATGGGCGCCTTCCTCGATATCGCCGAGAGCTTGTCTGCCGAAATCGTCACTCCACTGGCGGCGATGGCCAATCCCAGCGCGACGGTCGATGCGGCTGCGTATACTCAGATGACGGACGCCATCGTGCGCACCATTGAAGAGGGTTGCGACGCTATCATGCTGGATCTGCACGGTGCCATGGTGGCCGAAAATGCCGAAGATGGCGAAGGCAGCCTGCTCGAACGGATTCGCCAGATTGCGCCGCATACACCGCTGTGCGTTGCGCTCGACCTGCATGGCAATGTCACCCAAAAGATGATCAGCAATGCCGACATCGTAGTCAGTTTCAAGACTTATCCGCATATCGACATGTATGAAACCGGTGCGCATGCCGGGCGTCTGCTAGTCGATCTGCTGCAAAAAAAAGCGCGTCCAGTCACCGGCTGGCGACAAATTCCCTTGCTGTCGGCCACGCTGACCAGCAATACCTCGGCCAGCGCCATGCAACGTGCAATAGCGCTAGCCAAGGCGGCTGAGCAACAAGCCGGGGTGCTGGCGGTTTCCGTGCTGGCCGGTTTTCCCTTGTCGGATTTCCGTGATGCCGGTATGTCGGTGGTGGTGGTGACCGACAATGATGCCGCATTGGCACAGAGCGTGGCAGACACGCTGGCGCGCAGCATCTGGCAAGAGCGCGACGACTTCGTCTATGACAGCCAGCCCTTGCGTGAATCACTGGCGCAGGCACGCGGCTTGATGGACACGGCTGGTAGCGGCCCGGTGCTGTTGCTCGACCATAGCGACAACGTCATGTCGGGTGGTACCTGCAATACCATGGATGTACTCGAAACGGCGCTGGCCGAAGGCATGCGCAATATCGCCGCCGGCCCGATCAGCGACCCCGAGGCAGTCGCTGCACTGGTACGTATCGGCGTCGGCGGCAGCACCACGCTGGCGGTCGGCAACAAGGTGGCGCTGCTCCAGCAAGGTATCAGCAAGACGCCATTGCTGTTGACCGGCAAGGTGCTGGCGATCACCGATGGCGTGTTCCGCGTGAGCGGTCCGATCTATACCGGATCGACCATTCGCATGGGCAAAAGCGTGTTGTTTGACACTGGCGCAGCCAAGGTCGTCATCACTGAAGAACGGGTCGAACCTTACGATCTGGGCGTATTCACCAGTCTCGGTCTGGACCCGGCCAGCATGGATTATGTGATTCTGAAATCGCGCATGTATTGTCGTCCAGTGTTCGTGCCGATCAGCCGTGGTCTGGTCGAATGCGACTCTGACAGTGGCGGCCCGACCAGTTCGAATTTCGACCTGTTCCCGATTCGCAACGTACGCCGCCCGATTTATCCGCTGGACGCCGACACCCCGGCCCCCGTGTGAGTGACAACCGCCACAGTGCTCGCGCCAAGCTGCTGTTGATCCTGCTCGGCGTAGTGTGGGGCTTGAACTGGCCTGCAGTCAAAATCGCATTGCATGGGGTATCGCCGTGGACTTTGCGCAGCATCGGTCTCGGCGCGGCCGCCTGCACGCTGTTTGCGCTGGCGTTGCTACGCGGCCGTTCCCTGCGCATCGCGGCCGGGCGCGACCGCTTGCATCTGGTGGTGAGCGGCTTACTCAACATCGCCCTATTCAATATTCTGCTGACCTTTGCCCAGCTCGGTGCGGCCACTGCGCGCGTGGCCATCATCACCTATTCGATGCCGCTGTGGACTACCTTGTTTGCCCGACTGTTGCTGAAGGAAAAACTGGACCGCTGGCGCGGCGGCGGGTTGCTGCTCGGTGCCTGCGGCTTGCTGATCCTGATGACGCCGCTGCTGCAAACCGGCAGCCTGCCGCCGGGCATTATGCTGGCGCTGGCGGCGGCACTGACCTGGGCCGCAGGTACGATTTACACCAAGTGGGCGCGCATCAGTGCCGAACCCTTGGCCATCGCAGCCTGGCAGTTATTAACCGGCGCCCTGGTCGCGTTGAGCGGCCTGCTCTCGTTTGAAGGCTGGCCGCATCCGGGACCACTGCATTGGCAAGTGCTGATGGCGCTGACCTATCATATTTTCTTCGGCATGGCGGCCGGCTACATCCTCTGGTTTGAAATCATCGCCAGGCTGCCGGCCGGGGTTGCCGCACTGGGCACTTTGCTGGTGCCGGTGGTCGGCGTCAGCGCGGCAGTGTTGTTGCTCGGTGAACGGCCCAGCGTGCCTGACTTGCTTGGCTTCGCCCTGATCTTCAGCGCCGCAGTATGCGTATTATTACCAAGCCGACGCTAACACCTGCCGCACAGCAGCATGCCTGACGGCAAGATCGGTGCCATCCTCCTGGTGCCGAGAATGACAAATGTTCAACAAACCCTTCTACGGCGCAATTTGCTTGTGATACGCTAAGCGTGCCGAAAAAAATACCGCTAGCGTCGGCGCACCTTGCTACTGAGATTTTTTTCGGCACTCGACAGCACATAAAAATAAAAATGCAGATGCCGCATCGGCATCGCACAAGCAAACCGTGAGGAGACAGCGATGAGGAATCTCAAGATTGGCGTTCGCCTGGGCATTGGTTTCATCGCTATGTTGTTGCTGATGACAGTGATGGTGGGCATCGGCGTCTGGCGTTTGCAAGGCGTAGGCAACGCGACCGAAGACATGGTCAAGAACGCGCTACAAAAGGAACGCAATGCCACCCGCTGGCATGCCGCGATCAAGGAAAACGGCGTACGCACGTTTGCCGTCATGCGCAGTGACGAGGTCGAGCTGCAAAAATTCTTTCAGAGCCAGATAGACGGTGAATCCAAGCGCATCAGCGAGCTGCAGAAGCAGGTCGAAACTGCCATTACGACTGACGAAGAAAAACGTTTGTTCGACAATGTCGGCAAACTGCGCAATGCCTATCGCAGCACGCGCGAAAATATCTTCAAGCTGAAAGCCGCAGGCGAAGTCGAGCAAGCCAAGCGGATGACCGATACGCAATTGGTCACAATGATGGATGACTACGCCAACAGCGTACAAAAGTACGCGACCTATCAGCGCGACCTGATCGAGGCTGCCGCCGCCCACATCGATGTCAGTTATCACTCGGGACGCAGCCTGTTATTGGGTCTGGGCCTGTTTGGTCTGGTGCTGGGTGGCTTGCTGGCCTGGTTGTTGACCAAGAGCATCACGCGTCCGCTCAATCAAGCGGTCAGCATCGCTGAGACCGTCGCGGCCGGCGATCTGCGCTCGACCATCGAGACCGGCGGCACCGATGAAACGGGCAAGCTGTTGTCGGCCTTGAAAACCATGAATGACAATCTGTTGAACATCGTCGGCGAGGTGCGCAGTGGCACCGAGACAATTGCCACGGCGTCGAGCGAAATTGCGCACGGCAATCTCGATCTGTCGTCACGTACCGAGCAACAGGCTGGCGCACTCGAACAAACTGCATCAACAATGGAACAACTGACCTCGACCGTGCGCCAGAATGCTGACAATGCCCGGCAAGCCAATCAACTGGCGGTATCGGCATCGAACGTGGCGGTTCAAGGCGGCAGCGTGGTCAGCCAGGTGGTCGACACGATGGGCGCCATCAATGCCTCTTCCAAGCGCATCGTCGACATCATCAGTGTGATTGACGGCATTGCATTTCAAACCAATATTCTGGCGCTCAATGCGGCGGTGGAAGCCGCACGGGCTGGCGAACAGGGGCGTGGTTTTGCGGTGGTGGCCTCGGAAGTGCGCGGCCTGGCGCAACGTTCGGCCGCAGCAGCCAAGGAAATCAAGGGCTTGATCGACGACTCGGTGGAAAAAGTCAATTCGGGCAGCCAATTGGTGCAGCAGGCTGGCGCCACCATGACTGAAATCGTCGCTAGCGTGCAGCGCGTCACCGATATCGTGGCCGAAATCAGCTCTGCCAGCCAGGAGCAAAGCGATGGTATCGAACAGGTCAATCGCGCCATCACGCAAATGGATGAAAACACCCAGCAAAATGCCGCGCTGGTCGAGCAAGCCGCCGCCGCTGCGCAATCGCTGCAGGATCAGGCCAGCACACTGACCAATGTGGTCAGTGTCTTCAAGCTCGACGATGTGCGCCTGACGCCAAGACCAGCGGTGCGCACCATCGATATTGCACCAGGACGCGTCGCTGCAAAATCGACCAAAGCGGCCAAACTGGCAGCGCCAATAAGTAATACCGCCAATGGCGACAATAGTTGGGAACAATTCTGACGCCGCAACAAAGAGTCCATCCAAAACAAAACGCCGGCATCATCTGCCGGCGTTTTGTTTTGGATCAACGCACGCGCATCAAGCAGCCAGCGCCTTTTCCAGCAACTGGTGCAATTCGTCAAACGATGGCTCGCCGACATAGCGCTTCAATATGCTGCCATCCTTGCCAATGACGAAGGTTGTCGGTGTCAGCTTGACGTCGCCAAAGGCCTTGGACAGCGTATCGTTGGGATCGAGCGCAACCTGGAATGGCAGCTTGCGGGTTTCGGTGTAGTTGATCACATAGTTGGGCGGGTCATAGCTCATCGCCACGGCGATGAAGTCCAGACCTTGCGCCTGATACTTGTTAAAGGTCGAAATCATTTTCGGCATTTCACCGACACAGGTGGTGCAACTGGTGGCCCAGAAGTTGACCATCACTACCTTGCCGCGCAAATCCTTGAGCGCAACCTTTTGGCCATCGAGACGTACAAAGGTGACATCAGGTGCCGTATTGTGCGCCGACAGCGAGGTATAGCCGAACAAGGCGGCAGCCGCGACGACTGCAAGGCCGGCGACTTTGAGGGCCAGGCGCTTGCGGGGAGCTGCAGGGGTGGCGTTTTGGGCTTCCATATCTTTCCTGGTGTGAATGCTGGCTGTCGTCAGACGTGCATGCCATAAAAACAACAACAGCGCAGGCGCACTAGCGTCCAACAAGGACGATGGCTGCATTATAGCCGCCTGTACCGCTTCCTGCCGGTGCCGCCGCGATGGGCAAGCTTACCCAGACGGATGGCGCAAAAAAACCGCCGGTGTCAGCGACAGCGGCGGTTTGGCGCAATAGCGTCTTACTTGGCCGGATCTGCCGGCGGCTGTTTGATGTATTGCTTCAGTTCGTCTTCGGTGATGTATTCGTACAGCGTCACCACCTTTTGCACGCCGCTGACGCCAGCGGCAATATCGGCACCACGCTTGCCTTCGCGTTCTGTGACGCGCCCCATCATATAGACAATGCCGCGTTCGGTTGTGATCTTGAAGGCGTTGGCGTACAAGTCCTTGGCATCGACCAGACTGGCCAACACCTTGCTGGTCACAATGCCATCGCCGGAGCGCGACGAGAAACTCGACGAGCCGGAAATGGCCAGTTCGTTGAACACGCCTTCGACTCCTGACAGGCTGCGAATTTCACGTTCGGCGGCAGCCTTGGCTGCTTCGTCAGGTACTTCGCCGCTGAGCAATACCTTGCGGTTGAAGCTGGTCACATTGACATGCGAACCCGGTGGTACCGCACCCGGAATGTTTGCTTCACCTTTGACGACAATGGTCTTGTCTTCGGTCTGCGCACCGAGTGTGCGGCGGTCGGTGGCGGCGAACGTACCTGCCAGCAGGCCCCCTGCGAGGATGCCGAAACATCCCTGCAAACTGATTGCCAGCATGCCGCACAGGGCGACTGCCGCCAACGGACGTTGCCACTTGCGCAAGTTCGGTTTGATCCAGCCTGCCTTGACATCATTCATACACATCACCTCCAAATAAAGCAACGTCGATACCGTCGCAAATACAATGCAAAGTCACCAGATGTACTTCCTGAATACGCGCATTGCGATCATGCGGTACGCAGATATGCACATCGGCGTCGCTCAGTTTCTTGCCAATGGCGCCACCATTGTTACCGGTCAGCGCCACCACTCCCATATCACGTTCCTGCGCCACTTCGATTGCCGCCAGCACGTTGGCGCAATTTCCCGAAGGCGAAAATGCCAACAAGATATCGCCAGCCTGGCCGAAGGCCTGCACCTGCTTGGAGAAAATTTCCTGATGGCTGTAGTCGTTGCCGACGGCCGTCAGGATTGAGGTGTCGGTAGTCAGCGCCAGCACCGGTAGTGGTAGACGCTCACGCTCGAAACGGCCCACCAGTTGCGCGGCAAAATGTTGGCAAACTGCTGCCGAACCACCGTTGCCGCAGGCAAGAATCTTGTTGCCATTCGACAGCGCTGTAAACATAAGTTCAATCGCTTGCTCAATCGGCTGCGCCAGCACTGCAGCGGCATGCACATTGAGTTCAGCGCTTTCTTGAAAATGCGAAACGATACGTTGATTATTCATGGAGCAAATTTATTTAACGAGACAGGTCGGCCACCTGCGCCACCTGGATAAGGCAGGCCAATTATAGTGTAGTTGCACCAGCGTTCCCGCCAAAGATTGGCTTCAAACTGATTACTCGCCGGCATCGATGGCATTTTTCAGCCAGCACATGCGTTCGCCGTCGTAGCCGATAACATCGAAGCGGCAGGCTGGCGGCTGACGATAGCGCTGGAGAAATACCTGTGCCGCCAGGATCAGGCGTTTTTGTTTCGCCCGTGTGACGCTGGCCAGCGCGCCGCCATGACTGTCACTGCTGCGCTGACGTACTTCGACGAACACCAGCGTGTCGCGTTCTTGCATGATGAGATCGATTTCACCGCCGCGGCAGCGGAAGTTGCGTTCGACTGGCACCAAACCCTGCTGCTGCAAATAGGTCAGCGCAGCAGCTTCGGCGGCGTCGCCGCTGACTTGCTTGCTGGTGCGCGGTTTAGCCAGATTGCCGCGCAGACGCTGCCAGATCGTCACGCCGGACTCAGCGCTGATCGATCAGCGGAATCACAATGCCCCCCTGATAGACGGCCTGGGTTGCGCGCCGTTGGAAGTAGGTGACGGTTGGCGTCATGTTGACGCTAAGCTGGCCGGTCACGCCATCGAGGTCGAAACTGGTGTGCTGCATGGCCAGTTCGTCGGCTACCTGAAACGCATCGATGCCGAGCGCATACAAGCGCTCCATGTCGGCATTGGCATAGTCAGTCACCGAGCGCGGATAAGCCTGCACACCGGGATGCGTTCCCTGCAATTGCCATGGCAAATCGAGCAGTCGCACGCCATCGAGTTCCGGGCGGCGTGGCAGCACACTGGTGCTAGTGTTGGCGCTGGTGTTGGTGTTGGTGCCGTCGCCGGTGCTGCCCTCGACAACTGCCGGCATCGCAGCCAGTTTGCTGGCTGCGGACAAGGTCAGAGAGTTGAGTTGCGATGTTCCATACAACGGTACCTCGGCGCCCACCGCGCTGCGTAATTGCGTAGTCTGGCTGGCATCGAGCGCGACAAACACCAACGCCGGCTTTTCGGCCCGAATGCGCTGGCTCAGTTGTGCCAGTCCGCTGGCGCTCAAGACATTGTTGCTCATGCTTACTTCGAGTTCATCGACCACCAGACCAATATGCCTGGCTTCGCCGGCAAAGGCCTTGGCCGCACGACGCTGCCAGGCTATATTGGTGGAAAGCGCAAAGATCTTGCCGGGTTTTTTTTCGCCCTCAACCCAGGCCGCCACCTGGCGCGCTTCGTCCTCGATCGACAAACCCATCATCAACATCAAAGGCGGCAAGCGCTGCTGGCTGCTATCCGGCAGATCGGGCTGGGCCAGTGCAATGGTCGGCTTGGTGACACTGGCCGACTGCACCAGTGCAGCGACGGCGCTGCGCGACAAGGGGCCGACGATGATGTCGTAATGGGCGGCGGCATCACGATAGGCGGCTACCATATCGGGCACTGCGTCGCCAGATTCGATGACAGTGACGTTCAGGTTGCTGTGCTTGCGCGCAAATGCCGTCAAAAAGCCGGTACGTACGGCTTCGGCAGCTGCGCCGAAGAGGCTGGACTGCAGCGGCAGCAGCAGCGCCACATGAGCCGGCGGCGCACTATCGACGCCGGCGGCCGGGACAGCAGGATCGGTGACGGTTGTAATTGGCTGTGCGGAGGCGCACAATCCGCTCATCATCGCGCTTAACATTGCGCTCATCATTACGAATCGCAACACGGTTTTCGCCCCTTTTCCCAACATGATTCTCTCCATGAGTTCAGCTATCCCCGTTTCCAGCCCATCCGCCACCGCCTCCATTTTCACGGAGGCGGGACAGCAAAGCTATCCTGAGTCGGCATTATATGTGGTGGCCACTCCCATCGGAAATGTTTGCGACATCAGTCTGCGCGCGCTGCATCTGTTGACTATCGCCGACGCAGTTGCCTGTGAGGATACCCGCAATACCAGTCACCTGCTGCAACGCTACGGTATCAGCCAGACCTTGCTTGCCGCGCATGAGCACAATGAGCGCGAAGCCGCCGATAAAATCATCGCGCGTCTGCAACAGGGACAACGCATTGCGCTGGTATCGGATGCCGGTACGCCGGCCGTATCCGATCCCGGTGCCCGCATCGTCGATGCCGTGCGTGCGGCCGGCCTGACGGTGGTGCCATTGCCAGGTCCGTCGGCGGTGGTGACGGCCTTGTCGGCCAGCGGTTTGCTCAATGACCGCTTCCAGTTCATCGGCTTTCTGCCAAGCAAGTCCAAACAACGTGAGCTGGCACTGCAAAAACTGATGCAGGAAGCTGCCACGCTGGTGTTTTATGAAGCACCACATCGCATCGTTGAAACCATCGATGCATTGCTGCAGGTGTTTGGTCCGACGCGCCAGATTGTATTGGCGCGCGAATTGACCAAGCTGTTCGAAACGATACACCGCTGTGCGCTCGCTGATGCACCGGGCTGGCTAGCCGCCGATGCCAATCGCCAGCGCGGCGAGTTTGCGATTTTGATCGAGGGTGCGCCGAGTAATGAGGATGCCGCCACTGATGCAGATGCAGAACGGATCCTGCAAATTCTGCTGGCGGAATTACCGGTCAAACAGGCGGCCGCGCTGACCGCGCAAATCACCGGACAAAAGAAAAACGCGCTCTATGAGCGCGCTTTGCAGATCAAGGACAGTGCTACATGAACCCTTAGTGCACGGTCGATTTGGAAAACAGATTCAACACCAGCACACCGGCCAGAATCAACGCCATGCCCAGCAATGCCGGTAAATCAAGGGTCTGCCCGTAGAGAAAATACGCCACCACGGAAATCAGCACCACCCCCAGACCTGACCAGATTGCATAGGTAATGCCGACCGGTATCGACTTGAGCGTGATCGACAAAAACAGGAACGCCAGCGCGTAGCCGATCACGACTACCACCGAAGGTACCAGCTTGGTGAAGCCGTCGGCGGCACGCAGTGCCGAGGTGGCGATGACTTCAGAGACAATCGCAATGCCTAGTGACAAATAAGGATGCATAAGTTGCTTTCGCAATACGGCGTGTTTAACGCTCGACAATAAACGGCGTGACATTGCCACGCTGACGGATCAGTTGCGCCGCATCCTGCGCTGCTGCGCGGCTGGCATAGGGACCGGCAAACAAACGATAGAGTCCGTTGACGACGATCGCATCCATTTTTTCTACCGCGCCATTGAGGCTTTGCATCAGCCGGTCGCGCGCTGCGCGTGCATTGGCTTCCTGCGCATAAGCGCCAAACTGCAGATAGAAACCGGCAACCGGTGCAACGGCGGCATTGCCAGCGCCGGTACTGATACCGGAAGCGGCGGGCGCACTGGCCATCGACACTGGCACGATCTGGCCCTGCGGCTCCACTGATCCGACCGTGACCGGTTCCGCAGCGGGTGCGGAGACTGCTGCCAGCGCCGGCGTATTGGCGATACCGTTGCGTTTGTTTTCGGCCATGCGGGCGATTTCGTCTGGCAACAGACGTTCGACTTCCAGTTCGCTGCTACCGGATGACAGATAACCCAGCTTCAACGCCGCGGTATACGACAAATCGATGATGCGGTTCGAATGGAAGGGGCCGCGATCATTGATACGCACGATGACCTGGGCACCAGTCTTGAGATTGGTTACGCGGGCATATGAAGGAATCGGCAGCGTCGGATGCGCGGCGGTCATCTTGTACATATCGTAGAGCTCACCGGAGGAAGTCTTTTGGGCATGAAATTTCTTGCCATACCAGCTACCAATGCCGCGCTGCTTGAACGGACGATCATCATTGATCGGTGTATAGGTCTTTCCGAACACGACATATGGACGGCTGGCGGCCTTGGAAAACGGTTCCACGCGAGGATCGGCATCGGGCGTGTCCAGCAGGCCTTCCGGCGGTTTTTCGCCAGGGCCGTCATCCTTGTAGTAACCGCCGCGACCGGAGCCGGCAGGCGGCAGCGTCGGCAACGGCTTGCCATTGGCGGACCGTGCTGGCGCGCTGGCAGTAGCGGTAGCTGTCGCGGCCGGCGTAGTAAGTTGAGGCGTACTGCTGCAAGCGGCCAGGGCCAGCGGTGCCAGAATGGCCAAGCAACGCAGCAGGCGTTGCTTGGGAGTGACTGAAGTCACGGAGATGGCTGAAAATGCGCGCATGGTTGCTTTTCCGGAATACATGTCTTGTTCTGCGGATTCATCAAGAAACCGCAACGATACCAAAGTCGCCTGTATAGAACTGAAAATCAGGTCTGCACTAGCTTGCGATGGCGCTGAATACTCATCAAAATGCCTGCACCTAGACCGAGCGTGACCAGCGCTGTGCCGCCATAACTCATGAATGGCAAAGGCACCCCGACTACTGGAATGATGCCGCTGACCATGCCCATGTTGACGAACGCATAGGTGAAGAAAATCATCGTCACCGCACCACCCAGCAGGCGCGTAAACAAGGTCGGCGCATTAGCGGTAATCATCAACCCGCGACCAATCAACAAAATATAGAGTGAGACCAGGATCAGATTGCCGATCAGCCCGAATTCTTCTGAATAGACCGAGAAGATGAAATCGGTGGTCCGTTCAGGAATGAATTCTAGATGGGTCTGGGTGCCCATCAGCCAGCCTTTGCCGGTAATGCCGCCGGAGCCGATGGCAATCGTCGACTGGATGATGTGAAACCCCTTGCCCAGCGGATCGGACGTCGGGTCGATCAACATCATCACGCGCTGGCGCTGGTAATCATGCATGAACGACCACAACACCGGCAGACTGGCCGCGCCGGCGAAAAACAAACCGGTCAGCACCTTCCAGGACAGACCGGCAAAGAAAATCACGTAAAACCCCGCCGCCAGCACCAGCAGACCGGTACCCAGGTCGGGCTGGCGTACGATCAGGCCAACCGGCACCGCCAGCAGTACGGCAGCGATCAGGAATACATGCCAGCGAATCATGCCTTCGCGTTTCTGGAAATACCAGGCCAGCATCAAGGGCATGGCGATCTTCATGATTTCAGATGGTTGCACCACCATGCCGATATTGAGCCAGCGCCGTGAGCCCTTCTTGACGATGCCGAACAGCGCCACGGCAATCAGCAGGGCCACACCGATGGTATAGATTGGCACAGCAAAGCGCAGCAAGGTCTGCGGCGAAACATTGGCGGCGATCCACATGACGATGAAGGCCACCAGAATATTACGCAACTGGTCTTCGACGCGGCCGGGGAAGTTCATTCCCGCCGAATACAGCGTAACGATGCCGACCGACATGATCAAAAAAATGATCAAGGACAGCGCGCCGTCGAACACCGCCAGATGCGGTTTGATGATTTGCCACAAGGGCGGTCGGTGCAGGCTCATGGGCGTCTAGTCTCGGATATCATTGCCAACTGCATCGGTGGCCGGGGGCACATCAGCGGCGGCATCGGCACTAGCCTCATCGGCCTTGCTACCAGGTTTTCCAGGTTTGTCACCAGGACGCTTGCCCAACAGATAATAATCAAGCGCCTTGCGTGCCAGCGGCGCCGCAGCCTCAGCACCCCAGCCGCCGTTTTCGACGATCACTGCCAGCGCAATGCGCGGCTTGTCGGCCGGCGCGAAGGCGGTAAACAACGCATTGTCGAGCAAATGGGTGGCCAGACGCTTGGCGTCGTATTTCTCATTCTTCTTGATCGACACCACCTGCGCGGTGCCACTCTTGCCGGCGGAAACGTATTCAGCGCCGGCAAACGCGCGCGCGCCGGTACCTTCCTTGTTGACACCGACCATGGCTTGCTTGATGAAGTCGATGTTTTCCTGCTTCAAGGGAATTCGGTAGCTTTCCTTCTGTACTGTCACGGTGCGATTGTGCGTGACACCATCTTCGATCATCTTGACCAGATGCGGCTTCATCACGATGCCGTTATTGGCCAGCGTGGCCACGGCATGCGCCATCTGGATCGGCGTGAAGGCATTGTAGCCCTGCCCGATACCCAGCGAAATGGTTTCGCCGGCATACCACTTGCGCTGTTCCGGCTTGCTATAGGCACTGCTCTTCCAGGCTGTCGATGGCAGCAAGCCCTTGCGTTCGTGCTCCAGATCAATGCCGGTGATCTGGCCAAAACCGAACGGCTTCATGAAATCGTGGATGGCATCGACGCCAAGGTCATTGGCCAGCATGTAGTAATAGGTGTCGCACGAGACCACGATGGAGCGGTACATGTCGACCACGCCATGGCCACCTTCCTTGTCATCGCGGAATTTGTGATTGCCGAGCCAGAAGAAGCCGGGGTCGCGAATCGAATCGGTGGTGCGACGCTTGCCCAGCTCCAACGCTGCCAGTGCCATGAATGGCTTGTAGGTCGAGCCGGGCGGATAGGTGCCGGACAAAGGTCGGTTCACCAGAGGCCGGTCGGGTGAATTATTGAGTTCATCCCAGGTCTGCTGATCGATGCCCTCGACGAATACATTGGGATCGAACGACGGTTGCGACACGTAGGCCAGGATGTCGCCGGTCGAGGGATCGATCGCCACCAACGCCCCCTTGCGGTCGCCAAACGCTTCTTCGATGACTTTTTGCAGCTCGATATCGATCGACAGAATCAGGTTCTGGCCCGGACTGGCGGGTGTGCGCGACAAGGTACGCACAGCGCGACCGCCAGCCGAGATTTCCACTTCTTCGTACCCGGTGGTGCCGTGCAACTGGGTTTCGTAACTCTTTTCCAGGCCTTCCTTGCCAATGTAATCGGTGCCGTTGTAATTGGCTTCGTCGTCGGAGTCGGAAATACGGTCGGCATCGCGCTGGCTGATACGGCCGATGTAACCAATCACGTGGGCGGCGGTCTTGCCAAACGGATATTGCCGGAACAAGCGCGCCTGGATATCGACACCGGGGAAGCGGTAACGCTGCGCCGTGAACTTGGCGACTTCTTCATCGGTGAGACGGGTACGGATCGGTAGGCTTTCGAAGTTCTTCGACTCTTCCAGCAACTTGCGGAAACGACGCCGGTCCTTGGGCTGGATTTCAACCAGCGTGCTCAATTCGTCCACCAGATCGTCGAGGCTGCCAGTGATCTTCGATGGCGTGATTTCTAGCGTATAGGCGGAATAATTGCGCGCCAGCACTACGCCATTGCGGTCCATGATCAAGCCACGGTTAGGCACAATTGGCACCACTGAAATGCGATTTTCCTCGGCCTGGGCGGCATAGGCGTCATGGCGCACGATCTGCAGCCAGATAAACCGCGACACCAGCAGACTAAAGCAGACCAGTACCAGGATGACAACGGCGAGCAAGCGCAGCCGGAACAGTCTTAGTTCATGCTCGGTGTTTTTGAACTCTGTCATGCTGCCTCATCCATCAGATCGGACGATTGTCGTCGCGATTGATCGCACGGCGTTGTGGCGCCAGCAATAGCCAGCTCACCAGCGGCCACAACAGGGCGCAGACAAAACTTTCGCTGAAGTAATACCAATGTGGAAACTTGCCGCTGACAATCAGCCTGACCAGCAATTGCACGGTCTGTGTGAGCAGCAGCAAGGGCAGAATGTGCAAGGCCTGGGTACCGACCGGGAACCACAGCACACGACGATGCATCATGATCGAGAAATACGACAGCAGCGTGTAAGCCAGTGCGTTTTCACCCAGCAAGGTGGCTTCGTTGACATCCATCAGCAAACCCATCATGAAGGCAATGCTGATGCCAATCTTGCGCGGTTCGTGGATGGCCCAGAATACCAGCACCAGCGCGACAAAATCGGGCACGCCTATCCACTGGCCCCAGGGCAGCAGATTGAGCAGGAAGGCGGCAACCAGGCTCAGCGCGATAAACAGCGGATTGGCCGGCAGCAGTATGTAATGTGGATCGTTCATCGGGTGCTCTTGACTGGTTGAGACGCAGCTTTAGCGGGCGCAGCGGCAGTAGCTGGCGTGACTGCGGCGGTTGCCGCCGGTGTCACGGCAGGTACGCCAGGTACGGCAGCACCGGGCACTGCTGCTTCTGCCGGCGTTTCCTTACTACTGTCGCGCAGGCGCCGTTTGAGCAGCTTGTCACTCTTGTCGACGGACACATCCGGATCGGGCCGTGGCGCCTGATTCTGTTCAACCAGCAGGATCAACAATTGTTTGTGACGGTCCACGCCGGCAGCCGGCAGGCAGACAATATGGGCGAACGCATCGGTCGACTTGGTTTCCACCTGCAATACACTGGCCACTGCCAATCCCGGCGGATAGACGCCATCGATACCCGACGTCACCAGTGCATCCCCCTTCTGGATATCGGCATTGGCTGCCATGAAGCGCAAATCGAGCACGCCCGATTGACCACGTCCGTAAGCGACGCTGCGCAAACCGTTGCGCAATACCTGCACCGGGATCGCCTGATCCTTGTCGGTCAGCAGCGTGACTTCTGAAGTAAACGGGAACACTCTCGTGACCTGGCCGACGATGCCGACATCGTCAATCACCGGCTGACCTGACGCGACGCCTTGTTGCGAGCCACGATTGAGAATGATCTTGCGCGTAAACGGATCGCGCGCGTCGTATAGAATTTCGCCAACGATTGATTTACTCGGGATGCGCTGCTGCATGTTCAGCAAATTGCGCAACTGGGCATTCTCGACCGCAATCTGGCGCTCCTGCTGCAGTAGTTGCGCATTGAGCGTCTGCTGGCGGCGCAACGCGTCGTTTTCCTTTTGCAGCGTGGCGATGGAATTGAAATAGTCACCCACTTTGTAGGCCGCATCGCGCGGCACCAGCGCTACCACCTGTAACGGGTAGAGCATGGTACCCATGGCCTGGCGCACCATGGTCAAAGTATGCATGCGCGAATCGACCACCAGCATGAGCACCGCAATCATGGCGAAAAACCCGGCGCGGGCGCGGGCCGAGGCGCCTTGCTTGAAAAGTGGAGGGGTATCCATGTGTGTCAGGCCCCGGGCGCGACCGACTGCTGCAATCGCAACAGCCCGCACGGGGCGGGCTGAGCGATGAGAAAACGAGTCTGCGACGGGATACTAGAGAGTATGCATTCAATGAAACGATTGACCGACGGAAACAATTGCACGGGAATCAAGGAAAAACACGTCATTACAGCCGAGATTGGGCCCTTGTGCACTCTTTGCGAATACTTGCTTCGCAGCACCAGCCCAATCTGCTTGTGTACTGTCATAAACGTATTTCAAATCCTCGTGGTTCAACCGACGCCTGCGGCAAATTATTCGTTCGAGAAGATCGAACCGAGTTTGTCCATCCGATCGAGCGCCATGCCGGAGCCGCGCACCACGCAAGTGAGCGGGTCTTCGGCGACGATCACCGGCAAGCCGGTTTCTTCCATCAGCAAACGGTCCAGATCGCGCAGCAAGGCACCGCCGCCGGTCAACATCATGCCTTTTTCGGCAATATCGGCGCCCAGTTCTGGCGGCGTCTGTTCCAGCGCGTTCTTGACGGCCGAAACGATGTTGTTGAGCGGATCTGTCAGCGCTTCCAGGATTTCATTGCTGGAGATGGTGAACGAGCGTGGAATACCTTCGGACAGATTGCGGCCCTTGACTTCCATTTCCTTGACTTCGGAGCCAGGGAAAGCAGAACCGATCGCTTTCTTGATCGCTTCGGCAGTCTGTTCGCCAATCAGCATGCCGTAGTTGCGGCGGATGTAATTGACGATGGCTTCATCGAACTTGTCGCCGCCAACGCGCACCGAACCCTTGTACACCATGCCGCCGAGCGAAATGATGCCGACTTCGGTCGTGCCGCCGCCGATGTCGACCACCATCGAACCGGTCGCATCCGACACCGGCAGGCCGGAGCCGATGGCCGCTGCCATTGGCTCTTCGATCAAGTAAACCTGGGAAGCGCCGGCACCCAGCGCTGATTCGCGAATCGCCCGACGTTCCACCTGGGTCGAACCGCAAGGCACGCAAATGATGATGCGTGGCGACGGACGGAACAGCTTGGAATCATGCACCATGCGAATGAATTGCTTGAGCATCTGTTCGGTGACGGTAAAGTCGGCAATCACGCCGTCTTTCATCGGGCGGATCGCCTCGATGTTGCCAGGCACCTTGCCCAGCATCTGTTTCGCTTCCCTGCCAACCGCCTGAATGGTTTTTTTGCCATTAGGGCCGCCTTGCTGACGGATGGCCACGACCGAAGGCTCATCGAGCACAATACCTTGACCGCGGACGTAAATCAGCGTGTTTGCCGTTCCCAGGTCGATGGCGAGGTCGTTAGAAAAATAACTGCGTAAAAATCCAAACATGAATTGTCCTGATGCGCCAAGGCCGCGCGCTTTGCATTTTGTAAGTGGGGGGTGTCTTTTATGACTGCGGCGACACATAATCGGCGCCAGCAAGGCATTAGTCCTACATTCTACCTTATAATTTGCGAGAAACCAGCAGGCAAAACTGCCAATCATCCTGGCCCGACACCAGAACTTTCTGCGTTTTTACCGGCATTTGCCTGCGTTCCTGCTATGTCGGCAACGTGATTTATCAACACATTAGTTTTTGCGCCTGATGCGCGCCTTCCTACCATGACTCTTGCCCTTTCTGATGTGAAACGTATTGCCAACCTGTCCTGCCTGGAATTGACAGAAGAACAAGCTGGCCAAACCCTGGACAAACTCAACGGCATCTTTGCCCTGGTCGAACAAATGCGCGCAGTCGACACCAGCGGCATCGAACCGCTCAGCCATCCGATTGCCGCGCTCACCGCCGATCTGGCGCTACGCCTGCGCGACGATGTGGTGACCGAAAGCAATCACCGCGAAGCCTACCAGCAACCTGCTCCGGCGACCCAGGACGGCCTGTATCTGGTCCCCAAGGTGATCGAATAAGCCATGTCCCTGCACTGACCGCCTTGTTGTGCGTCCAGTCCAGCCAGTCATTTGTGTCCCCGGCATCACAGAACCTGAAAAACGAATACCTCCATGCATACCAAGACCATCAAAGAGCTTTCGACGCTGCTGCAAGCCAAGAAAATTTCCGCCGCCGAGCTGGCCACGCTGTTTCTCGACCGCATTGAACAAAGTGATCTCAATGCTTTCCTGCATGTTGACCGTCAACTAAGCTTGCGACAGGCCGCCGTGGCCGACCAGCGTCTGGCTACTGGCGACACAACACCGTTGACCGGCATCCCGATTGCTCACAAAGACTTGTTCGTGACGCGCCAATGGCGTACCACGGCCGGTTCAAAGATGCTGAAAAATTACACAAGCCCATTTGATGCAACCGTGGTGGAACAGTTCAATGCCGCCGGCACGGTTACATTGGGCAAGCTCAATTGCGATGAATTCGCCATGGGTTCGGGCAATGAAAATTCCTATTTCGGTGCGGTCAAAAATCCGTGGGACAAGCGCGCCGTCCCTGGCGGTTCGTCCGGTGGTTCTGCCGCCGCAATTGCGGCGCGTCTGGCACCGGCCGCGACCGGCACCGACACTGGCGGTTCGATCCGCCAGCCAGCGGCGCTGTGCGGCGTCACCGGCATCAAGCCGACTTATGGCAGCGTGTCACGTTACGGCATGATCGCGTTCGCCTCTTCGCTCGACCAGGGTGGCCCGCTGGCCAAGACGGCCGAGGATTGCGGCGTGCTGCTCAATGCCATGACTGGTTTCGACGAGCGCGACTCCACCAGCATCGCCCGTCCCAAGGAAGATTTCACGCGCTCGCTCAACGATAGCCTGCAAGGCTTACGCATTGGCGTGCCGCGCGAGTTCTTCGGCGCCGGTCTAGCGGCAGACGTCGAACAGGCAGTGCGCGCAGCACTGGCCGAATTCGAAAAACTCGGCGCCACGCTGGTCGATATTTCATTGCCGAAAACCGAGCTGTCGATTCCGGTTTATTACGTGATCGCACCGGCTGAAGCCTCGTCCAATTTGTCGCGTTTCGATGGTGTGCGCTATGGCCATCGCGCCGCCGATTACAAGGATCTGTCCGACATGTACAAGAAGTCGCGCGCAGAAGGTTTCGGCGATGAAGTCAAGCGCCGCATCCTGGTTGGCGCCTATGTGTTGTCGCATGGTTATTACGATGCCTACTACTTGCAGGCGCAAAAAATCCGCCGCCTGATTGCGCAGGATTTCCAGCGTGCGTTGACCGGTGCCGACCGTCAGTGCGACGTCATCATGGGTCCGGTTTCGCCAACCGTGGCATGGGATCTCGGCGACAAGACCGATGATCCGGTAGCCAACTATCTGGCCGATATTTTCACGCTCTCGACCAGCCTGGCCGGCTTGCCCGGCATGTCGATTCCCTGTGGCTTCGGTCAGGGCGAAAAGAATGCCCAGCGGCCAGTCGGTTTGCAGATCATCGGCAATTATTACGAAGAAGCGCGCCTGCTCAACGTCGCCCATCAGTATCAGCAAGCCACCGACTGGCACCAGCGCGCACCGGTTTAATCGGCACCCGCAAGCCACGAAACGAATACAGAATCAGCGAGGAATACTATGCAGTGGGAAGTCGTCATCGGTCTGGAAACGCACACACAGCTTTCGACCGAATCCAAAATTTTCAGCGGCTCGTCAACCCAGTTTGGCGCCGCCCCCAACACCCAGGCCAGCCCGGTCGATCTGGCCTTGCCTGGCGTCTTGCCGGTATTGAACAAGGGCGCCGTCGAACGCGCCATTCAGTTCGGCCTGGCGATTGGCGCAACAATTGCGCCGCGCTCGGTATTTGCACGCAAAAACTATTTTTACCCCGATCTGCCCAAGGGCTATCAAATCAGCCAGTTTGAAATTCCCGTGGTCCAGGGTGGCAAGATTTCATTTGTGCTGGAGAAGGATGGCAAGGCCGAAATCAAGACCCTGCAACTGACCCGCGCCCACCTCGAAGAAGACGCCGGCAAGTCGCTGCACGAAGACTATCAAGGCATGACCGGCATCGATCTCAACCGCGCCGGCACACCATTGCTGGAAATCGTCACGGAGCCCGACATGCGCAGCGCTGCGGAAGCCGTGGCCTATGCCAAGGCACTGCACTCGCTGGTGATGTGGCTGGGCATTTGCGATGGCAACATGCAGGAAGGCTCGTTCCGCTGCGACGCCAATGTCTCAGTACGCCCGGTCGGTCAACACGCATACGGCACCCGTTGCGAGATCAAGAACCTGAACTCGTTCCGCTTCATGGAAGATGCGATCAACTATGAAGTACGGCGCCAGGTCGAGTTGATCGAAGACGGCGGCACTGTAGCGCAAGAAACCCGCCTGTACGATCCGGACAAGAAAGAAACCCGTTCCATGCGCAGCAAAGAAGACGCGCAGGATTACCGCTACTTCCCAGACCCCGATCTGCCACCGCTGGTGATTGCACAAGAGTGGATCGAGCGCGTGCGTGCCAGCATGCCGGCACTGCCAGCAGAAATACGCGAACGTTTCGTGCACGAGTTCGCACTGACCGAATACGATGCTGCCGTGCTGACGCAATCGAAGGCCATGGCCACTTACTTTGAAGCCGTGGTCAATGCAGCTGGCAAGGATCAGGCTAAGCCGGCGGCCAACTGGCTCATGGGTGACGTCGCCTCGACCCTCAATCGGGCCGATACCGATATCGCCGACGCCCCAGTCAGCGCCGTGCAATTGGCCTTGCTGCTCAAGCGTATCGCCGACGGCACGATTTCCAACAAGATTGCCAAGGAAGTGTTTGCCGGCATGTGGGAGGCAGCTTCTGACAAGGACTCACTGGCCGATGACATCATTGAAGCCAAGGGTTTGAAGCAGATTTCCGACAGCGGCGCGCTAGAAGCGATTGTTGATCAAGTGCTGGCCGCCAATGAAAAATCGGTGACGGAATTCCGTTCGGGCAAGGAGCAGGCAATCAACGCCTTGATCGGCCAGGCAATGAAAGCCACCAAGGGTAAAGCCAATCCGGCGCAATTGACGGAATTGCTGCGCAAGAAACTGACGGCCTGAGCAAGCTCAGTACACCCGCCAGAAGCCGCTGCCATGGCAGCGGTTTTTTTTCGTCCGGCTCCAACGAAAAACAACTATCGATAGACAAACTAATTCGTTGCCGCCGTGATCGCTGGCGCGTGTAATGGTCATTTATGTTGGCGTCACACGCCTTTCATCGGAAATTGACATCATGACCAGTGCCCTCGCCTCGCCACCCCGGACCAGCCTCAGCACGCTGGCACAAGATTTCAGCATCCGTGCGCTGAATGGCCCGCTCGGTGCCGAAATCAACGGCCTCGACCTGAACCGTAACGTGACCGATCACGACATCGCCGCCATCCGCGCTGCACTGGTCCAGCACGGCCTAGTGATCTTGCGCGACCAACGCATTACGCAGCAACAGCATGTGGCATTCAGTCGCCGCTTCGGCCCCTTGCAAATCCATGTGCTCAACCGTTTTCGTCTGCCGCAACACCCGGAAATCCTGGTCGTCTCCAACGTGGTCGAAAATGGTCAGCCTATCGGACTGGTCGACGCGGGCGCCGACTGGCATTCCGACCTGTCGTACATGCCGACACCAAGCCTGGGATCACTGCTGCATGCGCAGGAGTTGCCCGCCGAACAGGGCGATACGCTCTATGCCAATATGTTCAATGCCTACGACACCTTGCCAGCCGATGTGAAAAAAACGCTGGAAGGACGGCGTGCCGTGCACTCTTATGTTTATCGCTACCTGCGCCTGCAAAAGCTGTCGCCATGGCGTGCCGATCTGACCCAGAAGCAGATCGATGAAGTGCCGCCGGTGGAACATCCAGTCATCCGTGTGCATCCGGAAAGCGGCCGCAAGGCCTTGTTTGTCAACGAAGGATTTACGTCGCACATCGTCGGCCTGCCGCCGGAGGAAAGCACCGCCTTGCTGAAATTGCTGCACGAACACACGATTCGTCCGGAGAATGTCTACACCCACAAATGGCGCGCGCATGACATCGTGTTCTGGGACAACCGCAGCACCGTCCATTACGCCGCGATCACACCGCAGCATTTGCGCCGCACGCTGTACCGGACCACTGTAGAGGGTGACGTACCATTTTGACATTGTTAATTTGTCAGGTTGGCAAACTAGCCATGCACCAACAACACCATCAAGCCCTCACGACTGAGGGCTTTTTGCCGACATTAATTTCCCTATGGCAACAACAAGGAACGCTGTCCGGCGAACTCAGTCCAACCCCGGTACCACGTGATTGCCTTCAATCACGCCAAGGCTAACAATATCGGGAGAAGACAGATGAAATTCCGCACCACATTCATGATCGCCGCACTGGCACTGATCGGCATTTTTGCCGCCATCAACTGGGAGGCATTTCTGGCGCCAACGCAACTCAGTCTGGTGTTTACCAACTTGCAGGCGCCACTGGGCTTGATCATGCTGGGCATTGTGATTCTGCTCAGCGCCGCCTTCCTGCTCTATGTGATGGCGCTGCAAACCAGCCTGTTGCTGGAGACACGACGCTTGACCAAACAACTGGAAAGCCAGCGCGAACTGGCCGACCAGGCAGAAAAATCACGTTTCATTGAGTTGCGCGGCTTTCTGCAAAGCGAACTGCAACAATTGCAACAGCGGCAGAATTCGCATCTGAGTGTATTGACCAACAAGATCGAAACAGTACAACAGGATATTCAGGAACGCGGCCAGTTGACCGAGAATGCCGTGGCGGCGCAGATCGGTGAACTTGATGACCGGCTGCAACGACTGGGTGTCGGCATCAAGGCCATTTGATCCTGACAATGCAAAAAAGCCCCGTGCACAACTTGCACGGGGCTTTTGCATTGCACCAGTCAGATAGCCTCAGCCGTATCAAATTCCGTAACGGGTACGATAGGCAGCCACGGCATCCTTGTACTGCGCAAGTTGCGCGTCAGCACCGGCCTTGGTCAGGTATTCCAGCAAGTCGCTGAGATTGGCAATCGAAATCACCGGCATGTCATAGGTTTTGGCCACTTCCTGCACCGCCGAGTGAGCCGACAGCGCGTCGTCCTTGCCAGAGCGCTCCATGCGGTCCAGTGCGATCAATACGGCACATGGCGTAGCACCGGCAGCACGGATCATGTCCACCGATTCGCGCACCGAGGTTCCCGCCGAAATCACGTCATCGATGATCACCACACGACCTTGCAGCTTGGCACCGACGATGGTGCCGCCTTCGCCGTGGTCCTTGGCTTCCTTGCGATTATAGGCAAACGGCACATTGCGGCCTTGCCCAGCCAGCATGACGGCAGTCGCCGAGGCCAGCGTGATGCCTTTGTAGGCGGGGCCAAACAGCATGTCGTATTCCAGCCCTGCGTCCTGCAGAGTGCGCGCATAGAACTGCGCCAGCCGGGCCAAGGTCGCGCCTTCGTTGAACAAGCCGGCATTGAAGAAGTAAGGCGACGTACGGCCAGCCTTGGTGACAAACTCGCCAAAGCGCAATACGCCTGCCGAGACGGCAAACTCGATGAATTCTTGTCGTAAGTTGCTCAAAATACATCCCTGAAAAATAATGTGCGCTGCAAACGCTGCACGGCACTACGCCGCAAGACCCACATTTTAAATGAATCAGGTATGCTACGCGCCTGACTTTTACGCGAGTGATGCCATGCCCAAAATCGTTTCTGCCAATCTCAACGGTATTCGCTCGGCAGCCAAGAAGGGCTTCTTCGAGTGGCTGGCCAAGGAATCGGCCGACTTCATCTGCGTGCAAGAACTGAAGGCACAAGAAGCTGACATGACGGAGCAATTCCTGACGCCACAAGGTTACGTCGGCCACTTCCACTACGCCCAGAAAAAAGGTTATTCCGGCGTCGGCCTTTACAGCAAGCGCAAACCGAACGCGGTGCGTATCGGTTTCGGCGATGAAGAATTCGACTACGAAGGCCGCTATGTCGAATGCGACTTCGGCGACCTCACCGTGATTTCGCTGTATTGCCCGTCCGGATCGTCAAGTGAAGAGCGCCAGCAAGCCAAGTTCCGCTTCATGGAAGTGTTCCTGCCACATCTGCAGCAACTCAAGGACAGTGGCCGCGAGGTGGTCATCTGTGGCGACTGGAATATCGCCCACAAGGAAATCGACCTGAAGAACTGGAAGAGCAACCAAAAGAACTCCGGCTTCCTGCCAGAAGAACGCGCCTGGCTCACGCGCTTGTTCGACGAACTTGGTCTGGTCGACGTCTATCGCGGCGTGCATCCGGATACCACCGCCGAGGCCTATACCTGGTGGAGCAATCGCGGCCAGGCATGGGCCAATAACGTCGGCTGGCGCATCGATTATCAGATCGCTACGGCTGGCATTGCCAAGAAAGCCAAGACTGCGACGATTTACAAGGAAGCCCGATTCTCCGACCATGCACCGCTGACAATCACCTATACCGCCTGAGCCTGAACCATCCGGTGTAATGCAAAAGCCCCCGTCATGCAAAACATGACGAGGGCTTTTTTCTTGCCGCGAGATTGATGCCGCTAACTCAAGCGCTGACAGCTTTCTTGGCAACGGCTTTCTTCGGTGCGGCCTTCTTGGCAGCCGGTTTTTTGGCAGCAGGCTTTGCCGCGGCCTTGCTGGCAGTCTTCTTGGCTGCCGGTTTGGCGGCGGTGCTGGCTTCCGCATCGGTCTCACCATCGGCGGCCGCAGCCTTGCCTTTGGCTGGTGCCTTGGCCTTGCGCTCTTCGAACTCGAAGCTGATCTTGCCATCCTTGCCGCGTGCCAGGAAAGCCTTGAATGGACGCCGCGTACGTTGCGAAACGAAGCCCGGCAACAAATCGGTCTTGCCTTCGTTCAACAGCTTGGTCATCTGTTCCGGCAAGATTTCCTGCTGCAGAATGATGCGACCGCTGCGGAAATCGCAGGCCTTGGGCTTGGCCAAGGTTTTTTCGCAGACATAACCCAAGCTCATTTCATAGACACCACCGCCGCATTTCGGACATGGTCCCAACGGCGTCAATGCGCTCAGATCAACCGGCTCGCCACCCTCGCCTTCGCCATCGTTTTGGCCGAAGTCGAATTCGAGCTTGTAGTTGTTGATTTCATTGTCGCGCGAAATCTTCAAGATGGCAGCAAACGGTCGGCCCATTTTGGAACGGAAACCTTGCAGTGGACCGATGGTGCGATTAGCCAGCAACTCTTCCACTTCAGGGATTTCAAACTGGCGTCCGCCCGGCACCTTGCTCATCGAGAATTCGCACTTGGTGCAGGCAAAGCGACGATAGTTTTCCTTGACCACGCTGCTGCAATTCGGACATGGTGTTTTCAGTGTTGCGTAGTCGCCGGGAATCGTATCGTTATCGTATTCTTTGGCGCGCTTGACGATGATTTGCGTCATCTGCGCAATTTCACGCATGAACTCGTCGCGACTGATCTTGCCGCGTTCCATCTGCGCCAGCTTTTGTTCCCATTCACCGGTCAATTCAGGCTCGGTCAATTCATCGACGCCAAGGCCGTGCAACAAGGTCATCAACTGGAATGCCTTGGCCGTCGGTATCATTTCACGGCCTTCGCGCAACAGGTATTTTTCGTTGAGCAAACCTTCGATGATGGCCGCGCGCGTGGCTGGCGTACCCAGACCCTTGCCGGCCATCGCTTCGCGCAGTTCGTCGGAGTCGATCAGCTTGCCAGCGCCTTCCATGGCCGACAGCAAGGTCGCTTCAGAGTACCTTGCGGGCGGCTTGGTGACCAGTTCATTGGCAGTGATCTTGTCGGTCTTGACCTTTTCATCCTTGGCCACGGCCACCAGCGTGCCGCTGTTTTCATCTTTTTCGTCGACCACATCCTTGCCGTAGATCGCCAACCAACCAGGGTTGGTCATGACCTTGCCTTCGGTCTTGAACTGATGACCGGAGACTTCGGTAAAGCGCGTCGTAACCTGGAATTCCGCGGCCGGGAAAAACACCGCCATGAAGCGACGGGTCACCAGGTCGTACAACTTCTGTTCCGGCTCCGACAGATTCTTCGGCACTTGCGGCGTCGGGATGATCGCAAAGTGATCGCTGATCTTGGTGTTGTCGAAGATGCGCTTGTTCGGCTTGACCCAGCCCTTGTTGAGGATCTGTTTCGCGAACTGGTGGTAATTGTTGTTTTCGGCAACCGCGTCCAGGGTTTCCTTGACGGTATCCAAATAGTCTTCGGGCAAGTGGCGCGAATCGGTACGCGGATAGGTCAACACCTTGTGTTTTTCGTACAAGGCTTGGGCCAGACCCAAAGTGTTCTTGGCGGAAAAGCCGAAGCGCGAGTTGGCTTCGCGTTGCAGGCTGGTCAAATCGAACAGGCCCGGTGCCATTTGCGTGGTCGGCTTCGATTCTTCGGTGACGTTGCCGATTTTGCCACGACAGGCCGCCACGATGGATTCGGCAGCAGCCTTGCTCCACAGACGCTCGGGGCGCTTCTCGGGATCGTTCTCGTCTTTCTTGTGTTGCTTGTCGAGCCAGCGGCCTTCATAGATACCGGCTGCACACACGAAGTCGGCGCGCACTTCCCAGTAATCGCGTGGCACGAACTTCTTGATCTTTTCTTCACGCTCTACCACGATCGACAAGGTCGGCGTTTGCACACGACCTACCGTGGTCAGGTAAAAGCCGCCTTCTTTGGAATTGAAAGCGGTCATCGCACGCGTGCCGTTGATACCGATCAGCCAGTCGGCTTCGCTACGGCAACGGGCCGCATCAGCCAAAGGTTGCATGTCTTCGTCGCGGCGCAGATTGGCGAAACCGTCACGGATCGCACCAGGCGTCATCGATTGCAGCCACAGGCGCTGCACTGGTTGCTTGGCCTTGGTGTATTGCGCAATCAGGCGAAAAATCAGCTCCCCTTCGCGGCCCGCGTCACAGGCGTTGATCAGGCCAGTGACGTCCTTGCGCTTGATCAGCTTGGACAAGGCCTTCAGACGCGACTCGGTCTTGGCGATCGGATTAAGCGCAAAATGCGGCGGAATCATCGGCAAATGGGTGAAGGTCCATTTGCCACGCTTGACGTCGTATTCCTCGGGAACCGCGATCTCCAGCAGGTGACCGACAGCAGAGGACAACACATATTCATCTGATTCGAAATACTCATCGTGCTTGGTAAAGCCGCCGAGCGTCTTCGCAATATCGTTTGCGACAGAGGGCTTCTCGGCAATGATGAGGGTCTTGCTCATAAATTTGGTCTCAATAGAGGAGGCAACGAGGACATTAAGGTTAATTCGTCAACACTTGCAAAAATAACACGGCACCAAAATGTGGCGTCCAACGTCAGATTGTATTGCAGCTTGGCAATATGCTTTTTATATAGTAGCAATATTCTGCGATTGCGGGGGAATGATAAGCGCGTTGGCGCAGGGCGGCAAGCGCATTGGCTTGCCTGTGGTTGGCGACAAACGTGCCATGTACGACAAAAGACGACCTGATTTAGTGCAATAAACGCGGTTCAGTATCGTCTTCGTCGAGAAACAACTCGTCGAACATCAAGCCATCCGGTTCTTTGCCCTGGCTCCACAACACCATGAGCACGATTACCTTGAGCTTTTCCAGCGACACCGGCGCATCACCAATGGCGAGTGCGCGCTCAATTACGATCTCACGCTGGACGGCGTTGAGCATCTTGGCAGATTCGAGGAACTGAATGAAACCGACCGCTTCCGTGCCCAATACGTCCATTTCTTGCTGGGCGTAAATACGGATACCGAAAGAAAATGCGGTTTGCTGGGGATATTGATCAGCGAACTCGTGATTGGCGTCTTCCAGATCGGTCAGCCAACCGAGTGCCTTGGAGATTTCATCTTCTTCAAAACCGATGGCGGACAATTTCTTGACCAGGGCTGCCGGTTCAGGGCAAGCATCGGGGCGATAGTAGGTTTCGTAAAGATATACAAGGACGTCAAACATGGCTCTACTCTATCGCGAAGGTTGAGACAACACAAGTCTGCGAGCCCAGTATGTCAGGATTTCGAGGATTATGCTGAAGAAGTTTTTGTTTATTGCCAAACAGACCAGGGATTGCTGTTTAGAACGTATTTCATATAAACATGAAATACGTTTTAATCGAGACGACGGTAACGCGCCCCCGGCAAAGACTCGATCAAACCGTCCAGTTCCAGTTGCAAGAGTTGCGCATGCAACTGTGCCGGCGCCAGACCACTGCTCTGACTCAAGCTATCGGCATCGACCGGATCAAAGCCGAGTGCCTGCATCACGCGTTTGCCAGTCTGGTCGAGTAATGGATGCGCAGGTGTCAGCGTCGATGGCGCAGATTGAAAGCGTTGAAATTCCTGCAGAATGTCGTCGACTGACTCGACAAGCTTGGCGCCTTGTTTAATCAGAAAGTGACAGCCTTTCGACAACGGCGAATGAATGGAGCCGGGAATGGCCATGACATCGCGACCTTGCTCCAGCGCGATGTTCGCAGTAATCAGTGAGCCCGACCGGGCAGCGGCTTCGACCACCAGCACGGCATGCGCCAGACCGGAGATAAGCCGATTGCGACGCGGGAAATTGCCGGCCTGCGGTGGTGTGCCGAGTTGATATTCGCTGACGATGCAGCCCTCTTGCGCCAACTGCCGCGCCAAGCTGCGATTGCTGGCCGGATAGTCGATATCGATGCCGGTGCCGATCACGGCAACACTGGCGCCGCTGCCACGCAAACCACCACGATGCGCGGCGGCATCGATACCTAGTGCCAGCCCGGAAATCACACTGATGCCAGCGCGGCTGACTGCTTCCGAGAAACGCTCTGCATTCAACACGCCCTGGATAGTGGCATTGCGGCTACCAACGACCGCCAACGCCGACAACGGTAGCAATTCGGCACGGCCTTTTAGATACAGCAATAGCGGCGGATCGGCAATCTGCAACAAGGCCGGCGGATAATCGGCGTCAGCCAGTGTGACGATGCGATGTCCCGGTTGCGCCAACCACACCAGCGTGCGCTCGAACTGATTTTGTTGCGCCGCCGATGGGGGCTGCACCAATGCTCGCGCCACGCGTGGCGACACCAGCGCAGTCAATTGCGCATAACTGGCGGAAAATATCGCTTCAGGCATGCCAAATGCCGTGAGCAACACGCGTCCGGTCTGATTGCCGACGCCTTCGGTCTGCAACAGACGCAGCCAGGGCCGCAGTTGTGCAACATCGTCCAATTGGCTCATCCTGACTCACCTCTGCAAGCAGCGAATGCGCCCCAAGCCACGCTTGGTGCGCCTCTGGCTATGTTAAAATTTCGGGTAAATCACTGTGTGTAATTGCCCTCCGAAACTGGATCGGCACATTTTGTTATCACAAAGACAACGAAATGGAATTCTGCCCATAAATCCTTGAACTGGCAACAGCAACCCTCAGCTATTGCAGCGATGCTCAATAGTTCTGTAATCAAACACGTATGGCCTTATTAAATATTCTTCGTTACCCGGATCCTCGTTTGCACAAAATCGCCAAACCCGTGGCAGTGTTCGACGAGCGGCTCAAGCAATTAGTCGCCGATATGGCTGATACCATGTACGACGCGCCCGGCGTTGGTCTGGCTGCGACCCAGGTAGATGTGCATGAGCAAGTGATCGTCATTGATGTCTCCGACACCGGCAAGGAATTGCGCGTGCTGATCAACCCCGAAATCATCTGGGCCAGCGAAGAAATGCAGGTCTATGACGAAGGTTGCCTGTCGGTACCTGGCATTTACGATGGTGTCGAGCGTCCGGCCCGCGTCAAGGCGCGCGCCGTCGACACCGATGGCAAATCGTTTGAAGTCGAAGCCGATGGCTTGCTGGCCGTTTGCATCCAGCATGAAATGGATCACCTCAAGGGCAAGGTTTTCGTGGAATACCTGTCGCCATTGAAGCGCAATCGCATCAAGACCAAGATGCAAAAAGAAGAACGTGAATTGAAGTTGCAAAAAAGCGGTACGCGGTAAATCAACACACTTGTTTCAGCCATAAAAAAACGCCCGTTGTCCGGGCGTTTTTTATTTGCAGCGGCTACTGCACACTGGCAACTCACATACCGCTGAGCAGATAAGCGCCAACAGCAGCAATACCGAAACCCCCGAAGCGCACAACTCGGTCAGCCATCTGTTTGCCGGCGACCAGACCGATACCAAGACCAGCAGCATGCAGAATCGCTGTCGCCAGTACAAAGCCCATACCATACATCGCTGCCGACGAACCATGCGGCAATTCGCTGCCATGCGCATAACCGTGGAACATCGCAAACAGTGATACCACCAAGGTGCTGCTCCACAGCGGCAGGCGCACGGCAAACGCAATCAGCAAGCCGAGCACCGCAACCGAAGCGGCAATGCCGGTTTCAGCGGCAGGAATCTGTAAACCGGCAAACGCCAGCAAGGCACCGGCCACCATGGCCAATGGGAACGCCAGCGGCAGCACCCACATGGCGGAGCGCTTGTTTTGCGCTGCCCACAGGCCGACGGCCAGCATCGCCAGCAAATGGTCGATTCCCGAGAACGGATGGCTGAAACCGGCGGCAAAACTCATCGACGCGGTCATCGTCGCATCTGGATGGCCGGGGTGTGCCAGGGCAGTGCCGGCGGCGAGCGCGGCGCTGAGTAATACGCCGACACGCAAAGCGGCTTTGGTGGAAATACGGAACATACAATTCTCCTTGTGATCAGTCATTATCGGGTACCAGCAGACACGCAGGCAAGCACCCGGCGGCAAACTCCAGCTTACTTCTTTTCATCCAGCAAACCCTGTTTGCGAATGTATTCAATCACCGTCTCGACACCATCACCGCTACGCAGATTGGTAAACACAAACGGCCGATCGCCGCGCATGCGCTTGGCGTCGGCGGCCATGATGTCGAGGTTGGCGCCAACATACGGTGCCAGATCGGTTTTGTTGATGATCAACAGATCCGAGCGCGTAATGCCGGGGCCGCCCTTGCGCGGAATCTTCTCGCCGCCGGCCACGTCAATGACATAGATGGTCAGGTCCGACAATTCCGGGCTGAAGGTAGCGGCCAGATTATCGCCGCCGGATTCTACCAAGATCAAGTCAAGATCGGGAAAATCTGCGCTCATGCGCGCAATCGCTTCCAGATTGATCGAGGCATCTTCGCGAATGGCAGTATGCGGACAACCACCAGTTTCCACACCCATCAGACGTTCGGCCGGCAACGCATCGGCGCGCAGCAGGATTTCCATGTCTTCCTTGGTGTAGATGTCGTTGGTGATGACGGCCATGTCGTAGCGGTCGCGCATGCGCTTGCACAGCATTTCGCACAAGGCGGTCTTGCCGGAACCAACCGGGCCGCCGATGCCGACACGCAGCGGATTGGGAGAGGATGGATTAGTCATAACTTGTTCTCACTTAAAAACGGTTGTTCATTCAATCGCCTGCCTTACGAACGATACAGGCGACTGTATTGCACTTCATGCTGCATCGACAGCAGCGACAAGCCGGGTGACCAGTTCGACAATTCATCGTCAGCCAATTCCTGCGCCACCTGTGCCGCGCGTTCCAGCTCTGGCTGCAACGACAGCAACAGCCGCTGACCGGCAACCTGACCCAGCGGCACCGACTTCACGCAAACCAGTACCTGATTTTCCGCCCAGGTAAACAACATGCCCAATAAGACTGCATCATGCGGCACATTGAGCGCAACCGCAGCATAGGCCAACGCGGTCGGCAACGGCACTTCGACCTGTGCCTGCAACAAGGCCTTCAATTCAGGATCGCCAATATTCAAATCCGTTGCCAGCTTGCCGAGCGAGTAGCCCATCTGAATAGTTTCAGCGCGAAATTCAGCCGTGTCGCGCGCGGCGATGAAACGTTCGTTCCACAACGCCACGGCTGTCGCATCGCGCGTCGCAAACGCCTGCAACAGCCGCCACAGGATTGGTGCTTCAAAGCGTGCAACGACTTCCTGCAGCGAATCGACAATCCATGCACGCGCACTGGCCTCATTTTTGACCGTACCATTTTCGATCGCCGCTTCCAGTCCCTGCGAATAGCTGTAGGCACCAATCGGCAGCGACGGGCTGCTCAATTGCAATAGATGGAGGAGTGCTTGCGCCTGCATCGCTTAAGCCTGGGTATCGCCGGGACGATGGATCTTTTGCCGTACCGGAATGGGTGCCAGCGGATGATGATGGTCATCGCCATGATGATGATGACCGCCACCATAGGCACCTGACTCCGGTTCAAACGCGGCGTCTTCTTCGGTCACACGGGCGCCGAGTCCTTCCAGCATTTCCTTCAATACTGCATCCTTGCGAATGCGCAAAAAACCATCGCCAACCTGGGCCTGAGTGTGGCGGTTGCCAAGGTGGAAAGCGCAACGCAACAGATGATGCGGGGTATCGCCGACCACGCGGTAAGTGGCTTCGTGTGCCGCGGTGATCTTGACCACGCGGCCATCATCGCCGCGCAACACGTCACCGTCGCGCAAAATCGTGCCGCGCACGGTAAATACGGCCACGTCTTCACCGGAGATCAGCGTGGCACGCAGGCGGCTCTTTTCGCGCTGGTCGTACGGCAGGATCAATTCGCCATCGACGTTCACGGCAGTGCCGGGGTCAAGTTTGGTGTTTAGGGTAAGCATACTGGGAGTACCAATCAGAATAAGAAATAACGTTGCGCCAGCGGCAGCACCTTGGCCGGTTCGCACACCAGCAATTGGCCATCGGCACGCACTTCATAGGTTTCGGAATCGACCTCCATCTTGGGCGTGGCACCGTTGTGGATCATGTCCGACTTGCGCAATTCACGCATGCCCTTGACCGGTACCACTGGCTTGTTGAGCTTGAGCATGTCGCCGATACCGGCATCGAACGCGGCTTGCGAAACGAAGGTCATCGAGGTCTTCAAGCCACCACCATATGCGCCGAACATCATGCGGTAATGCACCGGCTGCGGGGTTGGAATCGAGGCATTCGGATCCCCCATCTGCGCCGCTGCAATCATGCCGCTCTTGAGAATCATCGACGGCTTGACGCCGAAGAAAGCGGGTTTCCACAACACGATGTCGGCGATCTTGCCCACTTCAAGCGAACCGACCACATGTGAAATCCCATGCGTGATGGCCGGATTGATCGTGTACTTGGCGACATAGCGCTTGACGCGGAAGTTGTCATGACGCGACGGATCTTCACCGAGCGAGCCGCGCTGATCCTTCATCTTGTGCGCCGTCTGCCAGGTACGCATAATGACTTCGCCGACACGGCCCATGGCCTGCGAATCGGACGACATCATCGAGATCGCCCCGATGTCATGCAGGATATCTTCGGCAGCAATCGTTTCGCGCCGAATGCGCGATTCGGCAAAGGCGATGTCTTCAGCAATTGCCGGATCGAGATGGTGGCACACCATCAGCATATCCAGATGTTCGTCCAGCGTATTGACGGTGAATGGCCGGGTCGGATTGGTCGACGAGGGCAACACATTGCTCTGCCCGACAGCGGCGATGATGTCGGGTGCGTGACCGCCGCCGGCACCTTCGGTATGGAAAGTATGGATGGTGCGATCCTTGAACGCAGCCAGCGTATGCTCCAGAAAGCCACCTTCGTTGAGCGTATCAGTGTGAATCGCCACCTGCACATCGTAGCGGTCCGCCACCGACAGGCAGTTGTCGATCGCCGCCGGCGTCGAACCCCAGTCTTCATGCAGCTTGAGGCCGATCGCGCCGGCTTCGACCTGCTCTTCCAAGGGCCGCGGCAAACTGACATTGCCCTTGCCAAGAAAGCCCAGATTCATCGGAAACGCATCGGCCGCCGACAACATCGAATGAAGATGCCATGGCCCTGGCGTACAGGTGGTGGCTGCGGTGCCGACTGCCGGACCGGTGCCGCCACCGATCATGGTAGTGACGCCGCTCATCAAGGCCTCTTCGATCTGCTGCGGGCAGATGAAGTGGATATGCGTATCGACGCCGCCAGCCGTGACGATCATGCCTTCACCGGCGATGATTTCAGTGGCGCCGCCGATGGCCATGGTTACATTCGGTTGTATGTCGGGATTGCCGGCCTTGCCGATACCGGCGATCTTGCCGCCCTTGATGCCGATGTCGGCCTTGACGATGCCCCAGTGGTCGATGATCACCGCATTGGTGATCACGGTATCCATGACATCCTTGTAATTGCGCTGCGACTGGCCCATGCCATCGCGAATCACCTTGCCGCCGCCAAACTTCACTTCTTCGCCATAGGTCGTGAAATCCTTCTCGACCTCGATGAACAATCCTGTATCGGCCAGACGCAAGCGGTCGCCAACGGTAGGGCCGAACATTTCGGCATAGGCCTGACGTGAAATCTTGCTCATGATTTGCTTCCCTTCTTGTCCAGTGCGCCCATCACCTTGCCATTGAAACCGTAGACCTTGCGCTCACCGGCCAGCGCCACCAGCTCGACGGTGCGCTCCTGGCCCGGCTCGAAACGCACAGCGGTGCCGGCGGCGATATTGAGGCGCATGCCATAGCCAATCTGGCGCTCGAATTTCAGCGCCGGATTGGTTTCAAAAAAATGAAAATGCGAACCGACCTGTATCGGCCGGTCGCCGCTATTGGCGACGGTCACGCTGGCCGTGGCGCGGCCAACATTGAGTTCGATCTCGCCGGGCTCAACCAGCATTTCTCCAGGAATCATTGCGTGCTCCTTGCTCAGGGAATCGGATGATGGACGGTCACCAGCTTGCTACCGTCGGGAAAGGTCGCTTCCACCTGAATGTCGGGAATCATCTCGGCCACGCCTTCCATGACATCGGCGCGCGTCAGAATTTTGGTCCCTTCCGACATCAGTTCGGCCACGGTTCTGCCGTCGCGCGCGCCCTCCATGATGGCTGCCGTGATCAGGGCCACGGCTTCCGGATAATTCAATTTCAGGCCACGCGCTTTGCGACGTTCGGCCACCAAGGCTGCCGTAAAAATGAGCAGCTTGTCTTTTTCCCGTGGGGTCAGTTCCATGTGTTCTCCTATGTATTCCAGATGCGCGGAATGACCGCGTCACGTTGCATCAATGCCGGACGGATGCGCTGCCAGGCGTGGCTCAGCCATTGCCGTGCCGACTGGCTCGAATGGCCCAGATAGCGCAAGACCAACACTTGTTTCATTTGCGTGGCGCCACTGCGCGCACCATCACTGGTCAACGCGCTGGTTTCTTCACGCAATTGCGTCAGAAAGGCCGGCGTCATGGTATTGCCGACCGCAATCAGCGTCGCGCAGACGGTGTAGCCGGCCAATGCCAGCGGACTGTCCATCGACGCAGTGCCAGCGCGCAAGCTGCCTTGTTCAAACCACAACAGTTTCCCGGCCCGACGAATGCTGGTGCGTTGCGACACGCGCCCCTTGGTAAACAATTCGCCCGATGCGGTGCGGCCGAAGCACAGAATTTCGGCACCGATATAGCTGGCCTCAGCAGCCAGCTCGACCTGGTGCTCCATGCGCACGTCGGCGTCGTTGAAGAAAATGGTTTCTTGCGGCAGCCATTCCAACGCAGCACCGACGTCGGCACGCAAGCTCACTTGCTGCTGCGATACAAAGCCGTTGGCGCGATACCACTTGCCAGCACCGGGCGTGGTCAGCAAGGCATGCGCGCGCGCGCCGACATTGGCAGTAATGCTCAGGTGATCGCCGCCAAGGATGCCGCCGGGTGGATGCACGATGACCGCATGGCAAACTGCGGGATGTTCTGGATACAGTGGCTTTTGCACACGCAAGGGGCCGAAATGGCTGCGTTCTATCATGCGCGTGGTGCCGGCGTCGTCGGCAAAGCCCAGGTTGAGGCGAGCGTGTTCATGGTGCCGGGGCGCCGCACTCTGCGGCTGGCCCGACTCCGGAATTACGGCAGCGGAATCGATGATGCGTTTCATGCAATATTATTGTGATGGAAAGCGCAGCGCCTGCGAAATGATGTGCAGTTATAACAGAGCCGCAGCGAATGCGCTTGTGCCAATAATGACGGCACCTTAGACCGCGAGATGCTTTTTGACGTTGTCATCATCCATCTCTGCCTGTGTACCCGATGCCACTACTTCGCCGCGTGACATCACCACAAAAGTGTCGGCCAGTTCGCGGGCAAAATCAAAATACTGTTCGCACAACAAGATGCCGATATCGCCACGCTCGCGCAACAGTTTGATGACGCGGCCAATGTCTTTGATGATCGAGGGCTGGATACCTTCGGTTGGTTCGTCAAGAATAATCAGCTTGGGATCGGCCAGCAAGGCGCGCGCAATCGCCAGTTGCTGCTGTTGTCCACCGGACAGATCGCCGCCGCGCCGGTGCAGCATTTCCTTAAGTACCGGGAACAGTTCGTAGACTTCGCCCCTGATGATCGAGGCCTTGCGGCCCGATTTGGTGGCCATGCCCATCAACAGGTTTTCTTCGACAGTCAGCCGCGCAAAGATTTCTCGGCCTTGCGGCACATAGGCGATACCGAGCGCGGCACGCTGATGCGGTTTGAGCTTGGTGATGTCGCGCCCTTCCAGCGACACCGCGCCAGCGGCTACTGGCAGCACGCCCATCAGGCATTTCAACAGGGTTGTCTTGCCAACACCATTGCGTCCCAGCAGCGACAGACATTTGCCCTTTTCGACATTGATCGAGACGCCGCGCAAGGTATGCGCGGCACCGTAGTATTGATTCAGTTGGTTGACTTGCAGCATAGCCTTAGCGTCCCAGATAGACTTCGATTACGCGCTCATCCGATTGCACTTGCTGCATAGTGCCTTCGGCCAGCACCGCGCCTTCGTGCAATACGGTGACCTTGCCACCCTGGGCAATTTCTTCGACGAAGCCCATGTCATGTTCGACCACCATGATCGAGTGCTTGCCGCGCAGCTCATTGAGCAGTTCGGCAGTGCGCTCGGTTTCGGCGTCAGACATGCCGGCCACTGGTTCATCCAGCAGCAGCAATTGCGGTTCCTGCATCAGCAGCATGCCGATTTCCAGCCATTGCTTCTGGCCGTGCGAGAGCAGACCAGCGACGCGATGTTCTGAACCGTGCAGGCGGATCAGCTTGAGGATTTCCTCGATCTTGCCGATCTGTTCCGAACTCAGGCGGGCAAACAAGGTGGTCTTGACGCGCTTGTCCATTTTCATGGCCAGCTCAAGATTCTCGAATACAGAGTGCTGCTCAAACACGGTCGGGCGCTGGAACTTGCGGCCGATGCCAGCATGCGCAATTTCGTATTCCGTCATCTTGGTCAAGTCGATGGTCTGACCGAAGAACGCCGTGCCAGCTGTCGGCCGGGTCTTGCCGGTGATGACATCCATCATCGTGGTCTTGCCGGCACCGTTGGGACCGATGATGCAGCGCAATTCTCCGACCGAGATGTCGAGATTGAGATTATTGATGGCCTTGAAGCCATCGAACGATACCGTGATGTTTTCCAAATACAGGATGGCGCCATGGGTGGTATCAACGCCTTCCGGCTTGATGCGCGCATAGGAAGTGCCATGGTCGGCATGCTGGCCGTTGTCGACGCTTTCTTGCGGCGCGGCGCGATTGTAGTGTTCGCTCATGCGGACTCCTCGGTGCGATCACGCTTCTTGAGTTTCTTGATCAGGCCCAGGATGCCCTGCGGCAGGAACAAGGTCACCAGGATGAAGATCAGCCCCAGCGCATACAGCCACAGGTCCGGGAAGGCGGCTGTAAACCAGCTCTTGAGACCATTGACGGTGAAGGCGCCGATGATCGGTCCCAGCAAGGTGCCTCGACCGCCAACTGCGGCCCAGATCACCATTTCAATCGAGTTGGCCGGCGACATTTCGGACGGATTGATGATGCCGACCTGCGGCACATACAAGGCACCGGCAATGCCGCACAACACCGCCGACAAGGTCCACACAAACAGCTTGAACCAGAGCGGGTTGTAGCCGATGAACATGAGCCGCGATTCGGCGTCGCGCACGCCCTGCAACACCCGGCCCAGTTTCGACGTCACGATGGCGCGACACAGCAACAGCGATCCCAGCAACAATGCCAGCGTCACCAAATACAGCACCGCTTTGGTCGAAGGCGCCGTGATGGTATAACCGAGGATGCGCTTGAAGTCGGTGAAGCCATTGTTGCCGCCAAAGCCGGTATCGTTGCGGAAGAACAGCAACATGAAGGCAAACGTCATCGCTTGCGTAATGATCGAAAAGTAGACTCCCTTGATGCGCGAACGGAAGGCGAAGTAACCGAACACGAACGCCAGCACACCCGGCACCAGCACGACCAGCAACATGGCGAACCAGAAATGCTCGGTCATCCACCAATACCAGGGATAGGCTTTCCAGTTCAGGAACACCATGAAATCGGGCAGATTGCTCTGATAGACGCCATCACGTCCGATCGCGCGCATCAGATACATGCCATGCGCATAACCGCCGAGCGCAAAGAACACACCGTGACCAAGCGACAGGATGCCGGTATAACCCCACACCAGGTCCAGCGCCAACGCCGCCATGGCATAGCACATGAACTTGCCGACCAGCGCAATTGTGTAGCTGGAAATGGCCAGCGGATGATCGGGCGGGAATATCAGATTGAGAATCGGCAGCAATGCCAGCACCACCGTACAGATGACGATGCCGATCCAGGCTGGACGCGAAAACAGTGACAACTTCGAGGAGAGATTCAAGGTAGTCATTCCACGCTCCTGCCTTTGAGTGCAAACAGGCCTTGCGGGCGCTTTTGGATAAATACGATGATGAACACGAGGATAGCGATCTTGGCCAACACTGCCCCCGCCACCGGCTCCAGGAATTTATTGACTTCACCGAGACCGAAGGCAGCGATCACGGTACCGGCCAACTGACCAACGCCCCCCAGCACCACGACCATGAACGAGTCGACGATATAACCCTGACCGAGATCGGGACCGACATTGCCGAGCTGCGATAGGGCCACACCACCAAGGCCGGCGATCCCGCAGCCGAGACCGAAGGTCATCATGTCGATCTTGCCGGTCGACACGCCAACGCAATCGGCCATGCGGCGATTTTGCGTGACGGCACGCACGAACAGGCCGAGCCGGGTTTTGTTGAGGATGAGCCAGACGGCAAACACCACGAACATCGAGAAGAATACAATCACGATGCGGTTGTACGACAGTACCAGTGAACCCATCACCGTGATGCCGCCCGACATCCAGCTGGGATTGGCGACCTCGACGTTCTGCGCGCCAAAGATCGAGCGCACACCCTGCATCAGCATCAGGCTGATACCCCAGGTGCACAGCAGGGTTTCCAGCGGCCGGCCATAGAGCCAGCGGATCACCAGCCGTTCCAGCACAATGCCAACTGCCGCCGCGACGATGAACGCCGCCGGCAATGCCACGATCAGATAGGCATCGAGCGCACCGGGGAAAAATTTACGGAAGAACAACTGGCACACATAGGTGGTGTAGGCGCCGATCATCAACAGTTCGCCATGCGCCATGTTGATGATGCCCATTAGGCCGAAGGTAATCGCCAGACCCAGCGCGGCCAGCAGCAACACACTGCCGAGCGAGATACCGTAAAACAGCTTGCCGACGAATTCAGTGATGGCCAGATGGCGGTCCAACGCGGCCATCGTGCGCACTGCTTCAATGCGCACGCCTTCATCAGGTTCGGCATAGCTGCCATCGGGATTTTTTGCCAGCATCTGCTCCAGAACTGGTTTGAGGCTGGCATTGGTGGTCTCGGCCAATTGCTTGACGGCAGCGCGACGCGTGTCGGCATCGGCAGCATGCAGGTTGGCGGTGGCTACCACCTGTTGCAGCAACTCTTTGATCTCGCCATCGGTTTCCGCCGCCAGCGCCTTGCTGATCAACGGCGTTTGTGCTGCATCGGCGGTTTTGAGCAGATCGGTGGCGGCGGCCAAGCGTGCGTTGCGATCCTTGGAAAATAGTTTCAATCCCGACAGCGCACCTTCAACGACGCCGCGCAGGCGGTTGTTGACGGTGATCCCTTCGGCATCATCGGGTGCCGGACCGTTTTTGTCGGAGGCGGGGTTGAAGGCATCGGTGCCGTCTACGATGAATACCTCGCCAGCCGGCGTGGCATACAAGGCATCGTGATTGATGGCGTCGAGAATTTTTTGCGCATCAGCATTGGCCAGCGCGGCAATCTGCGTGACGGCGGCAATGCGCGCATCGGGGTCATCGCCAGCCAGTGGCTTGAGCAGCGCCGGATCGATTGCGGCCTGGGCTGCCAGCGTTTGCACGCAGAGCCAGCCGGTCAACATGACACGGACGAGGAATATCGGAAGAAGTCTCATGGTTCTTTTCGTTGGCACAGCAAGACGAAAGCAGTCCTGATGATGCTTGTCTGAGATGCATGCCGATGTGCTTCGGACGAAGCCCATCGCCGCAACGACAGCGGACGGGATGTCAGACGTCCGCTGCTGCTACTGATACTGCCGGGCACGACCAACCGGGCCGTGCCGCCAAAGGCACGCCGCTTACAGCTTCTGCTTGCCTTCGTTGCCCGGAATGTAAGGGCTCCATGGTTGCGCACGGATGGTGGTCTTGGTTTTGTTGACTACGTTGAACTGACCGTCGGCTTTGATTTCGCCGATCATCACTGGTTTGTGCAGGTGATGGTTGGTCTTGTCCATTTCCAGTGTGTAACCCGATGGCGCCTTGAAGGTCTGGCCGGCCATCGCTGCGATCACCTTGTCGGTGTCAGTTGACTTGGCTTTTTCCACTGCCTGCTTCCACATGTTGATACCAACATAGGTTGCTTCCATTGGATCGTTGGTCACTACCGTGTCGGCGTTCGGCAGGCCCTTGGCTTTGGCGTAGGCTTTCCACTTCTTGATGAAGGCGGCATTGACCGGATTCTTGATCGATTCAAAGTAGTTCCAGGCGGCCAGGTGACCGACCAGTGGCTTGGTATCGACACCACGCAGTTCTTCTTCACCAACCGAGAATGCCACCACCGGCACATCCGTTGCCTTCAGGCCAGCGTTGCCCAGTTCCTTGTAGAACGGCACGTTGGAGTCGCCGTTGATGGTCGAGATCACGGCTGTCTTGCCACCTGCAGCAAACTTCTTGATATTGGCGACGATGGTCTGGTAATCGGCGTGACCGAACGGGGTGTAGACCTCATCGATATCGGTATCCTTGATGCCCTTGCTATGCAGGAAGGCGCGCAGGATCTTGTTGGTGGTGCGTGGATAGACATAGTCGGTGCCCAGCAACACGAAACGCTTGGCGCCGCCGCCTTCTTTCGACAGCAGATATTCGGTAGCAGGAATCGCTTGTTGATTTGGCGCTGCGCCGGTGTAGAACACGTTCTTTTCCAGTTCTTCACCTTCGTATTGCACCGGGTAGAACAGCAGGCTGTTGAGTTCCTTGAATACCGGCAGAACCGACTTGCGCGAGACCGAAGTCCAGCAGCCGAACACCACGGAAACCTTGTCCTGCGAAATCAGTTGGCGCGCTTTTTCAGCAAACAACGGCCAGTTCGACGCTGGATCAACGATCACAGGTTCGAGCTTTTTGCCCATCACGCCGCCATTGGCATTGATTTCATCGATTGTCATCAAGGCAACATCTTTGAGCGATGTTTCCGAAATCGCCATGGTGCCTGACAGGGAATGCAGAATACCGACCTTAATTGTGTCTGCGGCGAATGCAGCCCGCAGCCAGGAGGATGATGTTAATGCGAACGCGCCAAGTGCTGTTGCTTTTAGGATATTGCGACGTGACATGAGGTGCTCCTACCGTAAGAAGGTTCAAACAGTGAATCGATAAGGGTTTGTTGACTGCCCTGTTGCTTTAGCAGTTTGCGTGCCAATGTCGATTAGGCAATCGTGTCCGCTTTACATCTGTTTGCAGCAGCGTATACAAGAATGCGCACCAATGCGGTGAGCGCATTCCGACTGCTTGTGCGCGCCAAAAAAAATCGCCCCACAAAGGGGCGACCAAGTAAGGTGATGACTACTTTTAGCGCAGAAACACGTGCTGCATGAATTGCTGTATCGGAAATTGCACCCACGACTGCAGTTTTGGCGGCAACTCCAGCGGTCGCATGATCATCTTCAAGGTCATGTCCGGCGTCAAGTTGGTGCGCACCATGGCACTCATGCGGGCGCTGCGCTGGCGCAGAAAGGCGGTATCGCCTGCGTGCTCGGGCGTGCGCATGTTGATGACATGTCGGATGGCGCAATCGGCGTCTTCGCTGCGCATTTCCAGCGTACGCCGGCTCAATGTGGCCAGCACGCGCGAGCGGCCAATGCCTTCGCTGGCGCGGTACTGCCGGAAATAATGATAAAAGTGCTTGTAGTGATTGACTTCATCGTTGGAAATACGCGCAGCCAAATCGCGCAAGAACGGTTCTGCTACGCTACGCGACAAGGCCCGGTAATAGGTCGCCGTGCCGGTTTCGACGACGCAACGCGCCGCCATTTCGAGCGCCTTGGTCGACTCCAGCAGATCAACCTTGCAGTAACCCGCATATTCGGCCAGGAAGCTATCATAGGCGCGCTGCCAGTCGAACTCCGGCCAGACATGTTCGACATAGGCACGCAAGGCACGGCCGTGCTGCAACTCTTCCACCTCCCACTGGCCACGCAACCAAGCCGAGACTTCCGGATTGTCGCCGAAGAAGGTCAGCAGATTATCGGTGTAGAGATCAGAGCCACTTTCAACGAACGAGGCGCAAGCGACCAGGTAAAAGATGTCTTCGTCGTCGCGCACGCGCGCCAGGTCAATGCGGGAAAAATCCAGGTCTTCAATACGCCAGCGGGGATGATGCTGCTCCAGACTAAGCACGTTACCTCCTCGAAAAAATTCGACATCAGTATGACGGGGCGAAATCGGCTTGGTTCGTTGCTTTGCGTAAACGATTTGTAACAATGCAATTCAACTACGTGCCTGGGCTTGCGCAGGCACGTCCACAGCAGCCACAGCATACGACGAATTAACGCTGCTTGCTGATGGCAATCAGGATAGCCCAGCGTCCCATTCGGCCAAGAAGGTATCGCGAAATGCCAGTAACCATTGCAGCCGCTGCTGGCCCAGTTGCCGTGCCGCCGCGGTATTCATGCGCGCCGGCAGCGTCGCCAGTTTGGTCAGCAGGTGATCAAGCGCATAGCGGCGGTCATCGAGCGCACGATGCGCGCCGCGGGCATCGTCGCCATGCGCCAGTTCACTGCCCATGCGCCCGGCTGTATAGAACAGGCGCGCCAGTCCAACCGCGCCAAGCGCATCGAGACGATCGGCATCCTGCACCAGTTGCGCCTCGATGGTCTCAGGCACGATCTCGGCCGCATAACTGTGCGCTTCGATTGCATGGCACACCGCCGCCAGCCTGTTGGCCGGGAACGCGAGCCGGATCAAATGCTGTTGCGCCAGTTGCGCCGCCTGGCGTGAAGCCAGATGACGTTGCGGATGATTTTTGGGGAGATTGACCAGATCATGCAGATAACAGGCGGTCTGCACCACCAGCGCATCGGCTTGCGGATAGTCGTCCAGCAAGGCTTGCGCGGTATGCCAGACGCGATGCAGGTGATTGAGGTCGTGTGCGCCGTCCTGATCAGCCAGTTGGGTGACCAGTGACGTCAGTTGCGCTTGCCAGTCATGCGCAGAAAACATGCACGATCAAAAGAGAAATCGCAGGCTGCCAAGCGGCACGCTCAACGGAAGCTATAAGTTGGCGCCGGTGCCGATTGGTGCAATTGCGCAATGGCGCGTTGCAACCGCTCGGTAATGCGCTTGGCGCGATAGGCATGACCAGTGGTGGTCAGTTCCAACTCGGGGAAATACACGCGTACCGACTTATCGGCGGTGACCAGATCGAGTCGATGGGCGTGTTCATGCGTGAGATCGGTACCAATATCCCACACGCATTCGACGATCAACACCTCTTGCCCAGCCGCCAAGGCACTAGCCTCGGTGGCGATGGCGGCAGCGCCGACACTGCGCTCAATTTGAATGACTTCGGACATGGCTCAGCGTGGTCGCAATGCGACGCTCAATAACGACGGCGTGGCTGACCACCACCGACCGGACCGCGTTTTTCCAGATGACGGAAGGTAATGCGGCCTTTGCTCAGATCATACGGCGACAGTTCCAGTGTGACCTTGTCACCGGCCAGAATACGGATGTGGTTTTGGCGCATCTTGCCGGAGGTGTAGGCGATCAGTTTATGACCATTTTCCAGGTTCACGCGAAAACGCGAATCGGGCAGCACTTCTTCGACGAGGCCGTTCATTTCAAGTAATTCTTCTTTAGCCATTGTGGTTTCCAGTTAAGGCGCTCAGCAGGCGAGGAAAACTTGCAGCTAGCTGCAACGGCATCCGCCAGAGGGCGCAGAAATTAAGACCAGTTACCGCAATTGCGGACTGGTAAGGTTTGCTTTTCGTTCAGGTATACTGCCACCCGCATACGAACCGACCGAACACCGTAAAGTCAGGCAGCCGGTATCGGCGAAAACTGCGGGACAGGCCGGCCTTGCTTGTACAACAACAATGTCAACCACCAAGAGTGGAGACAGGCAGTACGACAATACCGGTCCGGGAAAGGGCATCTGCCCAACGAAACCGTATTATACCCTGTCACCGCCTTGTCAGCGCGATAAGCCTTGATCGGCCTCGCCTGTGGCAACGCAACAATTGCTATTTCCGGCGCTTACGCGCACTATGTTTGGATTACACGATTGAAAGTGAGTACGTCATGTCCGAGCTTGCCAGTGCAGTAAAAATGACAAAAACCGGCATCGGTTTCTCCGTTAATGTCGAATTTGTCAACCGCGAATGCTTCATCAGCAACGAAGCACTGATCAAACTGGCCTCACAGATGTTTACCGCCATCGGCCCCATGCAGACCTTTCGCGAGCTCGAACCCAATATCACCGGCGTAGCGCGCCGCCTGGTACGCGCCGGTGTCCAAGGCACGCCACTGCAACTGACGCCAAATACTTTCCAATAAAAGCCCTCTCCGTAAACGTGCTAGTTCTAGCGCTTTAACGTAAAAGCATTGCCGTTTAGCACGGCCCAGCACCGAAATTGACGCCGCCATGTTGTTGCATGAGGTGCAATTGGCCATGTTTTGGCGCTTTTTGCAACTTTAACGTCGCTCTATACAGCACAAGCATGTAAACTGCATGCTGTATCCGGTCGCGCCCTGCGGCCCAAAAGAACCTGCGAGTTTCCTCATGTCCGAATCCCCCCTTCCCTTGTTTTCCGATCTCCAGCTCAGCGCACCGTTGCTGCGAGTACTCACCGAGCTCGGTTACGAGACGCCATCGCCGATCCAGGCGGCCACTATTCCCATGCTGCTGGAAAACCGCGACGTACTGGGCCAAGCCCAAACCGGTACCGGCAAGACCGCTGCCTTTGCCTTGCCGATCCTGTCACGCATCGATATTCGTCAAACCGTACCGCAAGCACTGGTGCTGGCGCCCACACGCGAGCTGGCAATCCAGGTAGCGGAAGCGTTTCAACGCTACGCCACCCACATTCCCGGCTTTCATGTGCTGCCGATCTATGGCGGCCAGAGCTATGGCCCGCAACTGAGCGCCTTGCGCCGTGGCGTGCACGTCGTGGTCGGTACACCGGGTCGGGTGATTGACCATCTGGAAAAAGGCTCGCTCGATCTGTCCCAGCTCAAGACCATGGTGCTCGACGAAGCCGATGAAATGCTGCGCATGGGCTTCATCGACGATGTCGAATCGATTCTCAAACGCACCCCGTCCACGCGCCAGACCACGCTGTTCTCGGCCACCATGCCGGCCGCGATCAAGCGCATTGCCACCACCTATCTGCGCAATCCGGCTGAAGTCACAATTGCCGCCAAGACCGGCACTGCCGAAAACATCCGCCAGCGCTACTGGCTGGTCAGCGGCATGCACAAGCTCGATGCGCTCACGCGTATCCTGGAAGTCGAACCGTTCGACGGCTTGATCATTTTTACCCGCACCAAGATCGCCACCGAAGAACTCGCCAGCAAACTGCAGGCGCGCGGTTTTGCCGCCGCCGCCATCAATGGCGACATTCAACAGCAACAACGCGAACGCACCATCCAGCAATTGAAGGATGGCCAGATCGACATCCTGATCGCCACCGACGTCGCCGCACGCGGCCTGGATGTCGAACGCATCAGCCACGTCATCAACTACGACGTGCCTTACGATCCGGAAAGCTACACCCACCGCATCGGCCGAACTGGCCGTGCCGGCCGCAGCGGCGACGCGATTCTGTTCATCACGCCGCGTGAAAAAAATCTGCTCAAGACCATCGAGCGCTCGACGCGCCAGCCGATCGGCCCGATGACCCTGCCCTCGATCGAAGCGGTCAACGACGTACGCATGACACGCTTCAAGGAACAAATCACCACTGCGTTGGCCGATCCTGAACTGGCGATGTTCCGCACGCTGGTGGAAGATTACGAGCGTGAATTCGATGTGCCGATGGTCGAGATTGCCACGGCCCTGGCACGCATGGCGCGCGGCGACGAACCTTTGTTGCTCGACAAAAACCGCCGCGAGCCGGTTGCCGATTTCAGCCGCAGCGACGACCGCGCACCGCGCGAGCGCACTGAACGCACGGAACGTTCGGATCGTCCTGATCGTTCGGCTCGCGCCGAACGGCCCAGCTACGAAAAGAAGGAACGCGTCATCCGTGACGCCGATCCTGGCAAGCAGACCTTCCGCATTGAAGTTGGTCATCAGCACGGCGTCAAGCCAGGTAACATCGTCGGCGCCATCGCCAACGAAGCAGGCATGGATTCCAAGCACATTGGTCGCATTGAAATCTATGATGACTACAGCGTGCTCGATTTGCCCGACGACATGCCTGCCGATTTGCTCGACCATCTGAAGTCGGTACGCGTCGCCGGTCAGCAATTGCAGATCCGTCGCGACGACGGCCATGCGGCACCAGCAGCGCGCAGCGACCGGCCGGCGCGTCAGGAACGTACAGAGCGTCCGGAACGGACTGAGCGCAGCGAACGTGCGCCAGCCCCGCGTGATGCAGGCCCCAAGGCTGAATTCTCCGGCCAGACCACACAAACTTACCGCATCGAAGTCGGTCATGAACATGGTGTCAAGCCCGGCAATATCGTCGGCGCGATTGCCAATGAAGCCGGCATGGATGCCAAGCACATCGGCCGCATCGAAATATTCGACGACCACAGCGTGCTCGATTTGCCGGGCGACATGCCCGACGCCTTGCTGCAGCATCTCAAGAAAGTCTGGGTGGCTGGTCAGCAATTGAAACTCAGTCTGACCGACGAACGTCCACCAGCGGTACGTGCCGAACGTGGTCCGCGTGACGGCCGTGATAGTCGCGACAATCGTGACAGTCGTCCGGACCGCGAAGAACGTCCGAACCATGCCGAACGCAGCGAACGCGCGCTCAGCGACGAGCCGGTCAAGAGCAAAGGTAAAGACAAGGAAAAGGGCAAACCGGCATTTCAGATGCAAACATTCCGCATCGAAATCGGTCGTGACCATGCCGTCACCGCCGCCAGCATCGTCGGCGCGATTGCCAACGAAGCCGGTCTGGAAGCCAAGCATATCGGCCGCATCGATATCCACGGCGACCACAGCACGCTGGACCTGCCAGCCGGCATGCCCAAGCCTTTGATGCATCAGCTCAAGACCGTGGAAATCGCTGGCCGCAAGATGAACATCAGCATCATCGGCAACGGCACCGAGCACCATGACAAGATCCCGTTGAAGACCACGCCACCATCGAACAGCAATGCCCGTGCTGGCCGTCCTGGTGACAAACGTGCGGACAAGCGTCCGGATTCCCGTCCTGATACACGTGTGGCCGGCAAGGCCAAGCCACATCGCAAGGGCGGCGGAAACGCGTTCTAAGCAAAGCTGCGCCGAGCGGCAGCGATCACGCTACATTGATCGCTGCCGCTCGAGTCGATTCACGGCCCGACCGGGAAAAAACCAAACTTTCTCGAGCTTTGATTGAAATTAATCTGACTCTGGCGCAACCAGTACTGTTTTAAGACTCATCCTATATTTCCTGAATTGTTAAGTCCCTAGACTTGCGGCTCCATTCAACCGTGAGCCTAGGGCATGAACCAGCATCTCTATCGCGTCGTCGATCACCACCAGACCGGCACACCCACCGCAGTCGCAGAACATACCCGCTCACGGCATCGCAGCGCCGCAGACAATCGCAGCAGCAAACAGCAGCTCTGGGTCCTCCCTTTTCCTTCCCCCATCAACACCAGCCTGACCAGATTGGCGCTTGGCATCGCCCTGTCCTGTGGCGGCATTCACCTGGTGCACGCGCAGAGCGGCCCTATCCAGGCCGATCCCCACGCCAACGGCATTCATCGTCCGGTGGTCGACAACACTGCCAATGGTTTGCCATTGGTACAGATTGCCGCGCCCAACAGCAGCGGCCTGTCGCACAATCAATACCAGCAATTCAACGTTGATCAACGCGGCGCCATCCTCAACAACGCCAGCGGCAGCGTCAACACGCAACTGGGCGGCTGGGTCGGTGGCAATCCGAACCTGCGTGAGGGCGGAGCCCGCATCATCCTCAACGAAGTCACCAGCGGCAACACCAGCCACTTGCGCGGCTACCTGGAAGTCGCCGGACAACGCGCCGAGGTCATCATTGCCAACCCCAATGGCATTAGTTGCAACGGTTGCGGCTTCATCAACACCAGCCGCGGCGTACTGACCACCGGCACTCCGGTGTTTGGCGGCAGCGGCTCACTAGAGGCGTTTCGCGTCACCCAGGGTGCCGTACAGATCGGCGCCGACGGCTTCAACGACAGCGCCACCACGCAAGTAGATCTGATTGCCCGCAGCGTGCAGGTCAACGGCGAACTGTATGCCAACGCACTCCATGTGGTGACTGGCGCCAATCAGGTCCGCTACGCCGACCTTGGTGTGCAAGTGATCGCGGGCAGCGGTGCCGTGCCCACAGTGGCCATTGATTTGGCCGCACTGGGCGGCATGTATGCCAACAAAATCAAACTGATCGGCACCGAGGCTGGCGTGGGCGTGGTCAGCTACGGCAACATGGCCGCAGCCGGTGAGTTCACGCTGGATGCGGCTGGCAAGGTCACGCTGGTCGGCGACACCCGCGCCGGCGGCAAGCTGCAGCTTGCCAGCCGCGACAGCATCGTCAACCAGGCCAGCTTGTCTGCTGGTGGCGACCTCGCACTGCATGCCGCCACCGTTATCGACAACCGTGGCGGGCAACTGCTGGCCGGCGGCAACCTCACGCTCGACAGCGCCAGCCTCGACAACAGCGGCGGTGTGATTGAAGCCAACGGCAACACCAGCCTGGCCTTGCGCAGCGACTATACGCATGCCAAAGACGACCGCCTAGGCAGTGGCGGCGACCTGCACATCAGCACTACGGGGGATTTCAACAATCACAACACGGTGAGCGCCGGCGGCAATCTCCAGGTCAGCGCCGCCAACATCGACAATCATCAAGACGGCGTCTTCAGCGCTGGCCAGACTGCCTGGCTGCAAGCAGAACACACCATCACCAATAGCGGCCGCCTTTACGGTGAGGACGTCGCCCTCGACACGCACACACTGATCAACGGCCTGGCGGCAGACGACGGCACACCAGCGGCGGTCATTGCCGCCCGCAATCGTCTTGACATCGGCGCGCAACAGATCATCAACCGCGAACATGCCCTGCTCCAAAGCGAAGGCGACATGACCATCGGCGCCAGCCTGGACGCTGAACTGCGTGCCACCGGCAGCGCCGAGAGCATCATCAACAGCGCGGCCACTATCGCCAGCGGCAGCGATCTTGCTATCACCAGCGCGGCACTGGTCAACACCAATGCCCACTTCGCCAGCGAGATACAGGACGGCCCCAGTCAAACCCGCAGCTGGACCGAGTATGAAATCGATGGCGCGTCGCAGATCTACCGCGATCACGAAGTATCGATCCGCAATGAAGACAATATCGACAAGCTGGTGGTCAACGCCAACGGCGCACGGCACAACGACTACACCACGCGCCGCATCACCGAAACTACCAGCCGCACCGTGGTGACCCACACCGATCCCGGCAACATCCTCGCGCGCGGCGACATTAATCTGCAAGGTGGCAGCGTCAGCAACGACAAAAGCGCCATCGTCGCCGGTGGCGACTTGCGCGGCGAGCTCGACGGCCTGTCCAATGGCGGCAGCAATCCGCAAGGCGAAATCCTGGTGCATCTGGACATCACCTCGATCCACCACACCACCGAGCGATGCAGCGGCGGCACCAAACGCTGCAATAAGGAAGACGTCAGCCATCCGCAGATTGACCTGCCGGCGACCCACTTCGACCTCGGCATCTGGCGCGCCGACGCGCACAGCGACCCCGACAGCTTGCCCAATCCCGCCCTGGACAAGCTGCCCGAGATTGCCTGGTTATCCGACAATGCCTTATTCCAGGCAGTCAATACGCCCGACCTGCGCTACCTGATTGCAACCGATCCGGCCTTTACCGGCTACCGCCGTTATTTGTCGAGCGACTATCTGCTGAGCCGTTTGAGCCTCGATCCGCACGCGCTGCAGAAGCGTCTGGGTGACGGCTACTACGAACAAAAGCTGATCAACGACCAGATCCTGCAACTGACCGGTCGCAAGACCCTGGGCGCCTATGCCAGCAACGAAGAACAGTACAGGGCACTGATGGAGGCCGGTGTCGCCTATGCCGAGGCATTTGAACTGGTGCCGGGCATGGCCCTGAGCGCGGCACAAATGGCCGCGCTCACCAGCGACATGGTGTGGCTGGTCGAACAAACAGTCGCGCTCGCCGATGGCAGCACACAGCAAGTGCTGGCGCCGGTCCTCTACCTGAGTCAAATTCATGCCCAGGACATCGCCCCCACCGGCGCCCTGATGGGCGCCGCACACATCGATCTGCAACTCAATGGCAGCCTCGACAATGCCGCCACACTCAGGGCCGATGGCAACCTACGCATTGCCGCCGGCGAGGACATCAACAACCGGCTAGGCACCATTACCGGTGCCAATGCCGTGCTCACCGCCGGGCGCGACATCAACAACCAGTCCGGTACCCTCAATGGCGAGCAGCTTGGTCTGCTGGCGCAACGCGACATCAACCTCGCCACCGTTGCCAACACCACCGCCGGTGCCGCCGGTACCCAAATCAGCCTGGACCGGACCGGCAGCATCCAAGCCGGCACCCTGACCATCCAGGCACAGCGCGATATCCATCTGGATGCGGCCACAATCAGCGCCAGCGGCGACGCCAGTCTGGTGGCGGGCAACCAACTCAACCTCAACGCCGTCAACAGCCAGGCCGAACTCAACGTCACCTATGACGACCGGAACCACCTTTATAAACGGCAAGAGCAAGCCAACGGCACCAGCATCAGCAGTGGCGGCAACACCACGCTGGTGGCTGGCAATGACATCAACAGCCACGCTGCCTACGTCAATGCCGATAAAGACCTGACCATCGTCGCTGGCGGCAACGTCAACATCAGTGTTGCCACCCAAACCAGCAGCTACGATCAGGAAGTCCAGACCGCCTCCTCGGGCGGACTGGCCTCGCACAGTGTACACAGCCGGGATCAACAAACGGGCACGCAAGCCATCGGCAGCACGTTCTCGGCAGACAAGGTCATTGTCCAGTCCGGCAAGGACATCAACATCGTCGGTAGCAATGTCGTCTCCACCAGCGGCACGGATCTGGCTGCCGTGGCCGACATCAATATTGTCAGCAGTCAAGATAGCGCCAGTCAGACCTATGCCAAGCAAGAGAAAACTTCTGGCCTCTTCAGTGGTGGCGGCATCGGCGTGACAGTGGGCAGCCGCACGCTTGAAAATGCGCAAACCAGCAAACAGCTCAGCAACAATGCCAGCACGGTCGGCAGCACCGAGGGCAACGTCAACATCCGCGCTGGCCAGACCTACACGCAAACCGGCAGCACTATCGTGACACCCGCAGGCGACATTGCCATCGCCGCCCAGCGCGTCGACATCAACGCCGCCTTCGACACCGTCGACAGCACGCAAGACACCCGCTTTAGCCAGACCGGCATCACCTTGCAGCTAACCAATCCAATCATCGACGCCATCCAAAGCGTACAACAGTTAAAGCGCGCCTCCGCGCAAACGAAGGACAAACGCATGCAAGGACTGGCGGCAGGTGCGGCTGCGCTGACGGTGGCAAATACCGCCGCCCAAGTCGACAGCGGGGCGGCACCGGCGGGTGGCATTGATCTGGCGATATCAATCGGTGCGTCGCGCAGCCAAAGCCATAGCCAACAGCACAGCACCACAGCGCTCGGTTCCACCATGGCCGCGGGCGGCAACCTCAGCATCAATGCCAGCGGTGCCGGCGCCGACAGCAATCTGAGCGTCATCGGCAGCGACATCCATGCCGGCGGCAATATCGCACTGGCGGCTGACAATCAGATCAATCTGCTAGCCAGCGTCGACACCGATGAACAGCGCAGCAGCAACAGCAGCAGCGCCGCCTCGGTTGGCATTTCGTTCGGTAGCAATGGATTCAGGGTCAACGCCAGCGCCTCCGGCAGCCGCGGCAAAGGCGACGGCAGCGACCTCGCCTACAACAACAGCCACGTCGATGCAGGTGGCGAACTGAGCATGCAGTCAGGTGGCGACACGGCCATGCGCGGCGCGGTGGCCAGTGGTGAGCAGGTCAGCGTTGAAGTAGGCGGAAATTTATCCATAGCCAGCCTGCAAGACAGCAGCCACTACAACAGCCGCCAGCAAAGCCTGGGTGGCAGCATCAGCATTGGCACTGGCGTCAGCGGCAGCATCAACGCCAGCCGCAGCAAGGTCGACGGCAACTACGTCAGCGTGCAGGAACAGTCGGGCATCAAGGCTGGTGATGGTGGCTTCGCGGTCAATGTTAATGGCAACACCGACCTCAAGGG
>JAMFSU010000132.1 GCA_026225475.1 Duganella sp. | reverse complement strand
CACGTCGCCGTGGGCAAAATTGATCAGGTTGAGTACCCCGTACACCATGGTGTAGCCCAGGGCGATCAAGGCGTACATGCTGCCGAGGACCAGGCCGTTGATGATTTGCTGGATGAAAATGTCCATATGTCTCCTATGTTGCTGATATGTCGGCCTGCAGATGACAGACCGTGTTTTTGTTAGTGCAAATTCGCTTATGCCGCCGCCAGGCGGGCGCAAACCACGCGTGCTGCGGCCAGATCCCAGGCGGCCTGACCAACGGTCTTGAATACTGGCATGCCTTGCAGCGCGGCGCCACGACCGGCCAGGATATCGCCTATGGCGCGCACCTTGCTCCAGTCGACTTTGGCCTGCATCAGATCGCCGGCTTCATGGCGGGCACCCGCCAGATCGTCGACCACGATGCAGCGTTCGGCCAGCAGCGCAACAGGAAATTCGACCATGTCGGGCTTGAAGGCACCGACCCCGATCGCCAACGTCTGCGGTGCTAGCTTGGCCGGAATCACCGCGCTGCGTGAGGTGGTCAAGGCAATCAGGACATCGGTGGGCGGCGCCGCATTTTGCAAGACGTCCATTGCCAGCGGACTGGCGACGATGCCTGCATGGCGCGTGCTCAGTTCGCTGCAAAATGCCTGCGCACGCGCAACATGACGCGCCGCGATCCAGAATTGCGTGACACTAAAAAATTCGACCAGGGCATCAGCATGCGCTGCTGCCTGTACGCCAGTGCCGATCAACAAGGCTGATTGCGGACGCGTCGGCGCCAGTGTCTGGATGCCGAGCAAACTCATGGCTGCGGTGCGGCGCGCCGTGACCGTCGGGCCGTCGAGCAGCGCCACACGGCGGCCACTACTCGTCTCGAAAGCGATGACTTCGCCCTGGATCGCCGGCAGACCATGGCGCGCATTGTCGGCATGCACAGTGATCAGTTTGGTGATACTGAGCTCGGCACCAATGGCGGGCATGCTCAGCAAGACGCTGGCGGCATCGATGGGCACCACTTGCCGTTCGGGCGCGACAATGCGGCCGTCGGCATATTCCTGCGCAGCCTGTGCCAAGGCGGGCACCAGTGCTGCATAGGGCAGCGCCTCGGCGGTCTGTTGGGCGTCAAGAATATACATGCTTACCTCAGGAAGAAGCCGGTTGGAAACGGGTCGGATTCTTCCAATACCCATTGATTGGTACTCATCAGATGTGCACTGCCAGTCACTTCGGTGAACACCGCATCCAGTTCGCCAACGCGTGTGGTGCCGGTCACGCGCACGCTGAAATTACTGCCGACGATACTGCCATTCACATAGTCCTGGTTCAACGCCAGTTGCCCGCGCAGGAACAATTGCGCAGCGCGGCCGGAAGTGCCGGTGCCAGTCGGTGAGCGATCGACTTCGCGGTCGGCAAAAATGCAGACATTGGATTGGTCGGCGCCGGGAAAATTGGGCGCGCTATCGATGATGGTGCCGTACAAGGTATTGAGCCCTGGTTCCAGCGGATGCTCAATCGCCACCTTGGCCTTGACCGCCGCCTTGGTCTCTGCGCCCAACTGGATCAATTGGCGCACCTGCTCTGGCTTGACGCTGAGCCCGGCCTGATCGGCATTCATGTAATAGTAAAACGCACCACCAAACACGATGTCGCCGGTGATACGGCCAAAGCTGGGCGTATCGACCACGACGTCGCGCTGATAAATGAACGACGGCACATTCTTGAACGTCACCTGACCGGCGCGCTGGCCATCCCACTCGACGCTGGCGTCGATGAAACCGGCCGGCGCATCGAAGCAGATGCGCGTGACCGGCGAAGTGCGTTCGACATAGCCCATTTCGACCAGCACCTTGCCGAGTGCAATGATGCCGTGGCCGCACATGTCGCTATAACCTTCGTTGTGGATGAAGATCACGCCAAAATCGGCCTGCGGCGTCAGCGGCGCAAACAGATAAGCGCCATACATGTCAGCATGACCGCGCGGCTCGTTCATCAGGAACTGGCGCAAGTCATCGCGATGCTGCTTGAGCCAGTCACGCTTTTGCAAAATGGTGGTGCCGGGTACTTGCGGCAAGCCGGAAGTGACAATGCGCAACGGCTCGCCGCCGGTGTGCGCATCGATGGTGTGAACCGTGCGGGTATAACTGAGCATGAGCCCTCTTCAACAAATAATGTTGCCTACTGCATTGATGTCAACTTGACGACTGTGTTGCTGGTCATGTCGCTACATTTTGCTAAAGGGCAGTGTATTGCATTTTTTCCTGGCCACAGCAAAATCCTGAGCATCATCGATGGTGCGAGGCACAAGCCGCCAGCGCTTGCGGGCGCACTGAAGGCGCGGCCAAATAACCGCCGCAATGGATGTTCTGCGAGGAGGCAAAGCAAGCGCATGCGCCAGGCGTAGCGAACTGCGGCACCAACGCTGACGAGCCCGGACAAGCCGGGCTCGCGGGAGATCAGGAAGCGATCAATAGCTGGTCAGAGCGACTGGCACACCATCCTTGAAGCGGAAGATCGTCACTGGCGATTGCTTCAGGTCGTGCTTGCTGTCGAACTCATATTCTCCAGCCACGCCCTTGTACTTGATCTTGGCCATCACCGGACCATAGACCTTAGGCTCAATCGAGTTCGCGGCTTTCATTGCCTGGGCAATCACCATCATGCCGTCGTAGAAGGACACTGCATAAACTTCCGCAGGACGACCAAATTTTTTCTGATAGTCGTCGGAGAAAGCTTTACCTTCCTTGGCCTTTTCCAGCATGGTGCCGCCTTGCGTACAGTAGACGCTTTCACCGATGGCGTCGCCGCCAAGACGACCCATTTCTGGCGAGCAGATGCCGTCACCGCCAAGCAGGATGGCATCGATACCCAGTTGCTTCATTTGACGCTTGATCGGGCCGCCTTGCGGAGCGTAGCCGCCGATGAAGACTGCGTCAGGCTTCTTGCCCTTGATCGAGGTCAGGATGGCGGAAAAGTCGGTCGCCTTGTCGTTGGTGAAATCCTTGCTGACCACCTTGATGCCATTGGCTTGCGCGACCTTGGTGAACTCTTCGGCCAGGCCTTGACCATAGGCAGTGCGGTCATCAATCACGGCTACGGTCTTGACCTTCAGTTCCTTGGCTGCATACAGCGCCATCTTGCCGCCCAATTGACTGTCGCTGGCAGCGACGCGGTACAGGTTGGTGAAGCCTTGCTGTGTCACTTTAGGATTAGATGCCACGGTAGCGGTCACGATGCCAGCATCGTTGTAGACCCGCGAGGCTGGAATGGTCACGCCCGAATTGTAGGGACCAACGACTGCCTTGACCCCCATATCAGCCAGCTTCTGCGCTACACCAACACCCGATTTTGGATCTGCCTGATCGTCCTCGGCAACCATTTCAAACTTGACTTTCTTGCCGCCGATGACCATGCCTTGCGCGTTCAGACGCTCGATGGCCAGTTGCAAACCGCCCTGATTGTCCTTGCCGGCCGAAGCTTGTGGCCCGGTCAACGGACTGCTGAAGCCGATCTTTACGGTTTGCACTTCCTGGGCAGAAGCCAATACCGGCAGAATGGCAAGTGAAGCGGCGATGATATGCATGCGGTTATACATAGGGTGGAATTCCTCTCTTGGTTGAAGGTCAGACTGGGGGTAAAGCGGGATCAAGCCGTGGTGAATGGCAAGGTGACAAGTCGGTTGGGCGACGCGGTCGCGGCGGATGCGCAAGCAGGTTTGACGGGCATAGGGTAAGTCTCTCTTCTGGGCTCTGATCGGCAATATTGCATACGTGTGCGTGCCGGGTTGGGGGCAAGCTGCGCTGCTACTTTTTATTCGAGCTTGATTCTATTTTCTCTTGGGTGATATTAGTCCCGATAATTCGCCATATAATCAGAATTTAATTCGTATAATTTCCTATTTACAGAAGAAAATTCAGCTGGGTATGGCAACTCTAGACAAAATCAGCAAAAAGATACTCACGGAACTGCAAAACGACGGCCGCATTAGCAATGTCGATCTGGCGGCGCGCGTCAATCTGTCGCCGGCAGCCTGCCTGGAACGTGTCCGCAAATTGCAGGATGCCGGTTACATCCTCGGTTACGCAGCTCAGCTTAACCCTGAATTGCTCGATGTATCGTTATTGGTTTTCATCGAGGTGGTGCTTGATCGGACCACCGCGGATGTGTTTGAGGCATTCAAGAAGAGCGTGCAGAGCATTCCTGAGATCATGGAATGCCATATGGTGGCAGGCGGTTTCGATTATCTGGTGAAGTCGCGCGTCAAGGATATGAACGCCTACCGAGAATTTCTAGGCAAATCACTGCTGCAACTCAAAGGCGTGCGCGAGACGCATACCTACGCGGTGATGGAAGAAGTCAAAAATACCATCCGCCTGCCAATCAAATAGGCGGAGCATGACGCAAAAAAAGCCCGGCTAGATCAAATGCCGGGCTTTGTTTTTTTGCGGTGAGAATCAGAACTGGGTACGCACCCCGACGATCAGGTTGCGGCCTTGCAAAGGCACTGTGTCTTTCAACACCGAGGTTGAATAACGGATGTCCTGGTTCAACAGATTCTTGAGCATGGCAAACCAGGTCACACGCATTGTGGGCAACTTCTGCGTATAGGACAGATTGGCGTTGACCAAGGTGTAGGCCGGTGTCGGCGTGGTTTCGAATGATGCCAGGCGGTCTTGGTTAAGCGCATGCACGGTAGTGATGCCGCTGGTCCAGGGACCTTGACGATAGCCGAGATCAACACCATAGCGCGTGGCCGGTTGCAACGGCAAATTGCCTTGACTGTCGAGCTTGCCATGCGAGGTATCGCCAAAGCCGCGTATAGAGAAACCTTCGCCGGCGAGGTTATAGCTAACCTCCACTTCGGCACCATGGATGGTGGCATCGCCCTGCGACCAGAAACGCTCAGTGAATTCACCGCTAGGATCGGCGGCACCGGTGTCATCGACCAGTCCATTGGTGCGACCGTAGATGAAATTGTTCACCTTGTTGTAGAACAGATTGCCCTTCCAGCGCACCAGGCCTTCCGTCTTTTGCAAGCTCAGCTCGATGTTGTGCGACGTTTCCTTTTGCAGGCTGCTGTCACCAATATCAAAGGTCGAGGTCGAGTCATGCGGACCGTTGGAATACAACTCTTCTACCGTCGGTGCCCGTTGCGCCACTGAGTAAGTGGCGCCGAGACCATAGCCAGGCATGAAGCTCCACATAGCACCGGTGGACCAGGAGAACAAACTGAAGTCACGGTTCAGCAAACCGTCCGGGCGCCGCTGCACTGATTCCATGCGTGCGCCAGCACTGACCACTACATCGCCGAACTTACGTTCTTCGACCAGAAAGCCGGCCACCGAACTCGATTTGGTTTTCGGCGTCAATTCAGCCGAACCATCAATGGCTGACAAGGCCGAGTAATTGCTTTGCTCGGTTTGCAGGCCGAAGGTGCCGTGCCAATCGGCCAATGGCTTGTGCGTCAATTCGGCGCGCGTTTGCAATGAGCGGTTGGAGAAAATGGTGTTGGAATCACCGTTTTCGGCTTTTTCAACGTGGGTGTAATCGGTATAGCCGGCCTTGAACTTAAATGACTCCATGCCAGCAAACGGTTGATTGATCAGACTGTCGAAGTCATAGCGCGTTTGGTGCAAATCGATGAAGGTCTTCTCGTCGGTCGGAATGCCGTAATGATCATCCAGCGACGAGATCGACATACCGACATGGCCCCAATTGTCGATGTAGGAAGCACCGGCAGCGACACTGTTTTCGTGCGTGAAGGAATTGGGCAGACGGCCGGAGGCACTGCTGGCATTGCCTTGCTCGGCGTTGCCGGGAATTTTGTAGTTATCAGTATCGCGGTAGTTGCCATCGACATGCAGACCGATCTGGCCCACCGAGCCATCGATATCGAATGAAGTGTTCTTTTCGCCATCAACAGTGCCGTAACGCGCTTCGACCTGACCGGTGGGCTTGCCGACCAATTCGGTTGGAATGCGGCCGTTGACCACATTGACCAAGCCGCCAATGGCGCCCGATCCGTATAGCAGCGCGGCTGGTCCGCGCAGGATTTCGATCTGGCGTGCGGTCGCCGCTTCGGTAGCGACCGCGTGGTCGTTCGACACGGTCGAGACGTCGGCGGTAGACATACCGTTTTGCAGCATCATCACGCGCGGCCCTTCCATGCCACGGATGATCGGACGTGAAGCTCCGGCACCAAAGGCCGAGGCCGATACGCCGAGTTCTTGCGATAAAGTGTCGCCGAGCGAATTGCCGAGCTTGTTGCGCAGTTCATCGCCGCTCAACACTTTGGCGGGGGTCAGGATTTGTGCACTTTCGTCAGCGGCGAACGGGCTAGTGGTTACCACCACAGCCTGTAACGGCGACGACGATGTACTTGCATCATCGGTGGCAGCTGGTGTGCTTTGCGCATAGGCAGCACTGGACATGACGGCGAGCGCTGACAATACAGCGCCGGCCAAAAGATTGGGTTGGACTTGCATACTATTCCTTGACTGACGGGAGCGCCTTGCTGCATCGAAGATGCGGCAAAGGACAAATGACGATGTTGCTGACGGGCGCGTAGTGCGCCTGTTCAGCAAACGAGCAGATCACTTGGTCAGCAAGGTGGTGCGCGTGAAGAAAAATGGCGTACGAATGGCGCGTCCCAGGATGCGAACGCCTTCCACAGGGCCTGCACACTGGTGCCAGGTAGCAGGGGAGGGGGAAAATAGTCAACATGGACGCCGGCTGTGCCTGCTGCGGCATCGTATTCGACGCAGGAATGATGATGGTGGTGCGTGCTTGGTTCGGCTAACCCTGGCTGTAGCTGTGCCAATGGCGTCGCCGCGGAGGCATCGATTGGCACCGCCCGCTCATCATCGTCATCGTCGACATCGAGATAATTGAACAAGGCGGCGTTGCGCGACAGTTGCGCTTGGTTCGTGTCTGTCGGCGGCCAGCCCGCGTGTGCAATGCCATGCACCAGACCGAGTAATTGCATGAACAGCAAAGCGGTCACCAGTACACCCGTCAACACACCGTGCCACGCCAGCGCATGCGCTTGACGTCGGCGCACGCTTGGGCGTGGCGGCATGATGGACAATATGGTGGCCATGGGAGTCGGCATTTCCTGCAAAACGTGTATGGAAACAGTGTCGCGTGCGTGGAGCACGTTGCAGGACGTTCGCCCTGACCGAAACAACACAATAAGGCGCACAAAAAGGCAGCGCTAACCGAAACGCATTATATCAGCAGAATGCAACTGTGTTGCATATAGTGCGAGTGCACATGTGAACCTGAGCGAATGGCATCGTCAGGTGTGGCAGAGCAGCATCAGTTGAGAAAAGAAAAAAGAAGGGAAGAAAAGCAAATGGCGCCCATCTACAGGCGCCATTGCATATGCTACCAACCGCAGATCCTCAGATCTGCTGCCACCATCAGTCGCCGTAGAGCTTCTGTTTCAGTTCGCGGCGTTGTTGCGCTTCCAACGACAAAGTCGCGGTAGGACGAGCCAACAGACGTGGAATACCAATCGGTTCGCCAGTCTCTTCGCACCAGCCGTATTCGCCGCCGTCAATGGAGACGATCGATTGCTGGACTTTCTTGAGCAGCTTGCGTTCACGGTCGCGCGTACGCAATTCCAGTGCATGCTCTTCCTCGATCGTGGCACGGTCGGCCGGATCAGGTACCAGCACGGTTTCGCGCAAGTGCTCGGTGGTTTCACCGGCATTCTTGAGCAAATCTTTTTCCAGCTGTTGCAAACGGGCCTTGAAGAAAGCAAGTTGCGCTTCGTTCATGTAGTCCTTCTCGCCCATCTTGAGGATTTGTTCCTCGGTGAGCAAGGTTTGCGTATCAGGGGTAGTTTTGGGAGTTTTAGTTGCCACTTCGCTTACTTTCAATACTACGGGTTTTTCAATTTTATCCGTTAATCCGACGCTTGCGCCCTGGTTTTTCACCGGGACCCTCGCCTGACTGACGCCGGCCTTGCTGCTGCCAGCACTGATGTCGGATTTGGTCGCTTTTGAATCCACTTCCCTTACTGCTGACGGCGCCACTACTAATCGAGACGCTTTCGTGATTACCTGCCCGAGCATGTTCGGCACGGTTGCCGGTGCCAGTCGTGGCCATCGCTGCTGCCGTTTTTAAACAGTGAGGGATTTTACACCAACCACATTGGCTGTCGATGATTTGTGTTTTTCTTCGGCGCAACTGCTTTGGTATGCAGCATGACACTGTCGTCTGCACCTGCATTGCCGATGCCATCCTCACGTATCGGCGGCCAATTAAAATTGGCATTTTAACAACGAAATACAATGATACGAGCAACCAGGCGAACGTCTACCAGACCAGACCAATCGATCATTGGCACCCGGCTACTGCGCACGCCACCGACAACTTACATAGTGTATACCACAACGGCGCGCATAAATAGCACTTCGCACAGCCAACAGCCGGCCCCGGAGCGCTGCTCCGTTTGATTCCAACTTATCCGGCACACTTACCGCACACCAGGCAGTTACCATCACGCGCCACACGAATGCTGGTCCACTCCATACTGCGAGCATCCAGCAACAACAAGCGGCCAGCCAGCGAGCGGCCGATCTCCGCCACCAATTTGAGCGCCTCAGCCGCCTGGGTGGCGCCGATAATACCCACCAGCGGCGCAAACACACCCATGCTGGCACACTGCACCTCTTCAAATTGCTGGTCGGGAGGAAACAGGCAGGCATAGCAAGGCGCTGATGCATCGCGCGCATCAAATACGCTGACCTGTCCATCGAAACGAATCGCCGCGCCCGACACCAGCGGCACCCGATGCCGCACACAGGCACGGTTGACCGCATGGCGCGTGGCAAAGTTGTCGCTACAGTCGAGCACGACACTGGCGCCCTGCACCAGCGTATCAAGCCGCTCGCCACTGACGCGCTCGGCCAAGGCAATCACTTCCACCTCCGGATTGATGGCGTGCAAGGCGTACTGTCCCGACGCTACCTTTCGCTGCCCGACCCGCTCCGTGCTGTGCATGATCTGGCGCTGTAGATTGGTTAGGTCCACCGTATCGTCGTCGACCAGCGTGATCTTGCCAATACCGGCCGCCGCCAAATACATGGCCGCCGGCGAGCCTAGACCACCAGCCCCGAGTATCAGTGCATGGCCGGCCAGCAGCCGCTCTTGACCGGCGATATCGATATCATCAAGCAGAATGTGGCGCGAGTAGCGCAGCAATTGTTGGTCGTTCATGGACGTGACGTTGGCAACGGTAGCGAGAACTATCGATGAAAAAATGAAAAGGCCGCAGTCAACACGGCTGCGGCCTTCTACTCTAGCGCAAATTGCGCTGCGACTTCGCTAGTTACTTCTTCTCGATCTTCTCTGCCGGCGCCTTGTTGTCCTTGCGGACGTCCTTGACCGACTTGTCATCCTTGCTAGACTCGTCGCGGATTTCAGGCTTGACCTTAGACACTTGCACTGGCAGCCCCTTGAGATGATTCAACGCCTGCGCTAACTGAAAGTCGTCTTGGCCGCCGAATTCCAGCGGTTTGCGTTTCTTCTCTTGTGCAATCAGACGCTCTTCTTCCTTCTCGTCCACCGTGGTGGCACGCACTTCGACCGTGTTCTTGTCTTTGTCATTAGTCAAATGCTTGGTCAAATCGGCTTCGCGCAGGCGCAGACCATTCAAACCATCGCCATCGGCGTATTCATCGACCATGATGTCTGGCACAATGCCGCGCGCCTGGATAGAACGGCCATTTGGCGTGTAATAGCGCGCCGTGGTCAGCTTGACCGCGGTCTGCTTGTCCGGTGGCAGCGAAATGACCGACTGCACCGAACCCTTGCCGAACGATTGGGTACCCATGATAGTCGCGCGCTTGTAATCCTGCAGAGCGCCGGCAACAATTTCCGACGCCGAAGCCGAACCTGAATTGATCAGCACCACCATCGGGACCGATTTGATCGCATCCGGCAGTTTCGACAGCGGATCACTCAATGGGTTATTGGCATAATATTCACGCTTGGCCAGGAAACTGGACTTGGAGCTGGCCAATTGACCGTTAGTTGTCACGACCACCGAATCCTTGGGCAAGAATGCCGCCGACACGCCGATTGCACCAGGCAACACACCACCCGGATCGTTGCGCAAATCAAGCACCAGACCCTTCAGGTTTGGCTCCTGGGCATAGATCGCCAGGATTTTCTTGGCCATGTCATCGACCGTCGGTTCCTGGAATTGCGTTATGCGCACCCAGGCATAACCTGGCTCAACTACTTTGGACTTGACGCTTTGCACGCGGATTTCCTGACGTGTGATGGTCAGAACGATCGGTTTGTCTTCGTCCTTGCGGGCAATCGTCAGCGTGATTTTGGTATTCGGTTCGCCGCGCATTTTCTTGACGGCCTCATCAAGCGTCAAGCCTTTGACCGGGGTGGAATCAAGACGGGTAATCAGGTCTCCAGCTTTGATACCAGCGTGATAGGCCGGGGAATCTTCAATCGGCGAGATCACCTTGACGTAGCCGTCTTCCATGCCGACTTCGATACCGAGGCCGACAAACTTGCCCATGGTGCCTTCGCGCAGCTCCTTGTAGGCTTTCTTGTCGAGATAGGCTGAGTGCGGATCAAGCGAAGCGACCATGCCAGAAATCGCTTCGGTCAGCAGCTTCTTGTCTTCAACCGGCTCCACATAGTCGGACTTGATCAGACCGAATACGTCGCTCAATTGCCGCACCTCTTCCAACGGCAGCGGTGCCGTTGCGTTCTTTTGTGCAATCGCGTCGAACTGCATTGACGCCCCGACACCCGCAATCATGCCCAGACTGATCAGACTAATATTCTTAAGTTTGCTGCCCATGTTTCACCTAGTAGTTACCCAGCCGAGTGGGTCGAAAGCGCGGCCCTGATGCCGCATTTCAAAGTATAAACCTGATTGCTCATTGCCGCCGCTATTACCTGCGCTGGCGATGACATCCCCTGTTTTAACGAGATCCCCGGCGCGCTTCAAGACGGCCTGGTTATTGCCATAAATGGTCATGTACTGATTGCCATGATCGACGATGATGAGGTTACCAAAGCCACGCAGCCAATCTGCATAGACCACCCGTCCAGCCGCCACTGCTTTGACTTCTGTGCCTTCTGAAGCTCGAATGAACAGACCTTTCCAGCTCGGTCCGTCACCACGTTTGCCGCCGAACTTGGCAATCAGGTCCCCACGGATCGGCAAGCGCAACTGGCCCCGCAGACTGGCGAAAGGTTTACCAAAATTTTCTTCGGCCAACGGCGTGACATCGTTGCGCCCCAAGGACTCGGGCGCTTCATCATCGTCAATCGCATCCGACGGCGCCGGCTTGGACTTGGTTCCCGGTGCGGCCTTGGATTGTTGCGTAGCGCGCCGCTCCCGCTCGACCTTGGCCTTGGCTTGCTGTTCTTTTTGACGTTTTTCGCGGGCGGCAGCGTCGGCTTTCTTCTGCTCTTCAATCAATTGCGCCAGTTTATCGACCAATCCGGACAGGCGCTGCTCATCGTGCTGCAGGTTACCGGCTTCCTTGCGTTGAGCGTTGAGCTTGCTTGACAACTGCGCCAGCAAGCTGCCGCGTTTGCCCTTTTCCTTTTCGAGTAAACCTTTTTGCTCGTTTTCTTCCTGGGCAATTTCTTCCAGTTCGAACTTAGCATTCTGGGTCGCGGCCTTATTGTCCTTGATGGCTTGCAGGTTCACCCGCAAGGTTTCGATCAGACGTGCCTGCGCCTGCGAGACATAACCCATGTATTGCAGCTCGCGGTTGATGCGATTGGGATTATCGCCCGAGAGCAACAATTTGATGCGGTCTTCGTTACCGGCCACGTATTGGTCGCGCAGCAATTTTGACAATTGTGCCTGCTGGCTGTTGACCACACCCGATAATGCCGCCTGCTGCTTCACCAACCCATCAAGTTTGGCTTCCGTACCGGCCTGTTCCTGGGTCAGTTCACGCAGGGAGCGGTTAGCCTTGGAGATCGCCTGCTCAGATTCGGCCAGCGCATCGGCAGCGTTGCCCTTGGCAGTTTCGGTCTTGTCGATGTCGCGTTTAAGATCGGCCAGTCGTTGCTGCAGCGTTGCCCTGGCCTTTTCTGCAGCCTGTTTTTGCCGCGTACGCTCGCTCACCTGCTGCGCCGTCACGGGTGCGCAGGTCAACCACAAACCCAGGCCCATGGCCAGCGCTGCTGCCAACGCACGCAGCGCCGGGGCGGTGCGCGCGGGCCTGTTAATGTGCTGCATTGCCATGCCAGGAGCGGGTGTTATTTCGATTTCCCTTGATTGGCGACGGCCTTGAGCGCTGCTTCGATGGCCGACTGGTCACCAAGGTAATAACTCTTGATTGGCTTGAGATCGACATCCAGCTCATAGACCAACGGCTGACCGTTGGGAATATTGACGCCGACAATGGCATCGTCGCTGATGCCATCGAGATACTTTATCAGTGCGCGCAGGCTGTTGCCATGGGCCGAAATGATGATTTTCTTACCCGAGAGGATGGCCGGCGCAATAGTATCGTTCCAAGCTGGCAACACGCGGGCCACTGTGTCTTTCAGGCATTCGGTCAATGGGATTTGGTCGCGCTCAAGATGGGCATAGCGCGGATCGTCAAACGAGGCACGCGGATCACTCGGCTCCAGCGGATTGGGTGGCGTGTCATAGCTGCGACGCCATACCAGCACCTGCTCATCACCATACTGGGCGGCGGTTTCAGCCTTATTCAATCCCTGCAGGGCGCCATAGTGGCGCTCATTGAGACGCCAGTCGTGCTGCACTGGAAGCCACATCAGATCCATTTCGTCGAGCGTGGTCCACAAAGTACGGATGGCGCGCTTGAGTACCGAGGTGTAGGCCAGATCGAAAGTGAAACCGGCGTCCTTGAGCAACTTGCCTGCCTGTTTGGCTTCGGCTACGCCTTTTTCAGTCAGGTCGACGTCAACCCAGCCAGTAAACCGGTTGGCAAGGTTCCAAGTGGACTCGCCGTGACGCATGAATACGATTTTGTACATAGTAAAGAGGTCTGAAAGAATCGAAGATGTGAAAATAGCAATGGAAGAATTAAATGGCTTGTCCGCTTCTATTTTATAATGCCCGGATTCAGTAAACTCATTGAGATCCCGTGAAATTCATCGTAGACAATATTTTCTTGATCGGCTTGGTCATCATTTCCGGCGGCGCGCTGCTGGTTCCCTACCTGCAACAACGTGGCAGCAAGCTAACCATGCTGCAAGCCACCCAGCTCATGAACACCGGCAAGACCCTGGTGCTGGACGTACGGGACGCCGAACAATTCACCACTGCGCATCTGCGTGACGCTCGCAACATTCCCCTCAAGGAATTGGCGCAACGCATCGGCGAACTGGATAAATTCAAGAGCAAGAGCGTGATTGTGGTCTGCCAGACCGGCACCCAATCGGCCAAAGCTGAAGGCGTACTCAAGAAAGCCGGCTTCAGCGAAGTACACGGTTTGACCGGTGGTATTGCAGCCTGGCAGGCACAGGGCTTGCCTACTGCAGGCCAAAAGGCGATCAAATGACAGCCCGCGTCGTCACGATGTACTGCACCGAGACCTGTCCTTATTGCATGATGGCGGAACGATTGCTCAACAGCAAAGGCATCAGTGACATTTTAAAAGTGCGCGTCGATCTCGACCCGCAGCAACGCGTACTCATGATGGAAAAGACAGGCCGTCGCACCGTGCCGCAAATTTATATCGGTGAGACCCATGTCGGCGGCTTTGATGATCTGAGCGAGTGTGATCAAATCGGAGAACTTGATCGGCTCTTGCAGGGCTGAGACAGCGCTAATTTCTGGCCGCTGCAAGCAACCGCGGACCAGCAGCCATCTATTCACATTCATTATTTAACCTGAAACGAGAGCATTCCATGGCGGAAGAGAACCAACAAGCTGAGCAACAACCCGTATTCCAGATTCAACGTGTGTATCTGAAAGACCTGTCGCTGGAACAACCGAACTCCCCTGGCATTTTCCTGGAACAGGATGCACCTGCCATCGAAGTGTCGGTCGACGTCGGCGCTGAAGCGCTGGCTGACGGCATTTTCGAATCGACTGTGACCATCACCGTCACGGCCAAGGTCAAGGACAAGGTTGCCTTTCTGGTCGAGGGCAAACAAGCTGGTATTTTCGAAGTGCGCAACATTCCCGCTGAGCAACTCGATCCACTGCTCGGTATTGGTTGCCCGAACATCATCTATCCTTACCTGCGCGCCAATATCGCCGACGTGATCACACGTGCCGGCTTCCCGCCTATCCATCTGGCGGAAATCAATTTTGAAGTGTTCTACCAGCAACGTCTGCAAGCTGTGGCTGAACAACAAACCGACGGCACCCTGGTCACTGGTACCTCGACTGTCAACTAATACTGCCGTTGTTTTGCATTGCCGTCCCGGCTAAACCCGGCGACGGCAATGTAGTTTCATCGCCTTGCTGGCAATCATTACCGATGACGCCGTTGCCCTTAACACGCAGACGCCGCATCCGGCCTCATCTCTACTATCGCGGAGTACGCCCATGAAACTGTCTTCTCTTCTCAGCGCCGCTATCGTGCTTGCCGCCGCGACGATCGCACCGGCCCATGCACTTGATTTCCGATCAGTCGGGGCAGCCCCGGCAATCCTGTATGACGCCCCTTCCGAAAAAGGCCGTCGCACCAACATCGCACCACGCGGCATGCCGGTCGAAGTGGTCACCACTTATGGCGACTGGAGCAAAGTACGCGATGCCGACGGCAAACTGACCTGGATCATGTCCAAGGCGCTAGTGAGCAAGCGCAATGTCATCATCACCGCCGCCAATGCCCGTATCCATACCGGCGCCGATGAAAACAGCCCGGTCTCGTTCACGGCCGACAAGAATGTCTTGCTGGAACTGAGCGATCCGACCTCGCAAGCAGGCTGGCTCAAGGTAAAGCATCGTGACGGCCAGAGCGGTTTCGTCAAATCCAGCGAAGTCTGGGGCGATTGAGCATCCGCTCGCACGCTTCGGCTTCGCTTCCTACCGCTCACCTGCGATTGCTTTCATGAATATATCGATACTTGGCGCCGGCGCCTGGGGCACCGCGCTGGCAATCAGTCTGGCGCAACGACACCAGGTGGTGCTGTGGGGCCGCAATACTGCCGCCATGCAGGAAGCCGCAATGCTGCGTGAAAACAGCGCTTACCTGCGCGGCTATCATCTGCCTGAATCCTTGCTGGTCAGTGCCGATTTCGCCATGGCACTACAGCATGTCACTCAAGCGCCCAGCACCGGACTGCTGATCGTGGCCTCGTCAGTGTCAGGTCTGCGCGCGCTGACCGAGACACTGCGCGACCAGCCGATTCCCAATATCGTTTGGTTGTGCAAGGGACTGGAAGAACAAACCCGCTTGCTGCCGCATCAGATCGTCGCAGCGGTATTGGGCGAACGCGTGCCTGCGGCGGCCTTGTCTGGCCCCTCATTCGCACAGGAAGTAGCGCGCGGCTTGCCCTGCGCCCTGACCATCGGTAGCCGAGACAAAGCCTTGTGTGAACATGTCGTGGCTGCCGTGCATGGCGGCAATCTGCGGGTGTATTCGAGTGACGATTTAATCGGCGTCGAGATCGGTGGCGCCGTCAAGAATATCCTGGCCATTGCCACTGGCGCCTGCGATGGCTTGCAGTTGGGCTTGAACGCGCGCGCTGCCTTGATTACCCGCGGCCTGGCTGAAATCACGCGGCTCGGCGTTGCATTGGGCGGCCGTGCAGAAACCTTCATGGGCTTGTCCGGCGTCGGCGATCTGTTGCTGACCTGCACCGGTGACCTGTCACGCAACCGTCGCGTCGGCCTCGGGTTGGCACAAGGCAAGCAACTCGATGACATTGTGCGCGAACTCGGCCATGTTGCCGAAGGCGTACGTTGCGCCCAGGCAGTGCGTCAACTGGCAGCGGAACACGGCGTCGATATGCCAATCACCAATGCGGTGGCCGGCGCTCTGTTCGATGGAATTTCTGTCAGGGAGATGGTGACGCAGTTGCTGTCGCGTGATCCACGCGAAGAAAGCTGAAGCTGCCGACCTGTGCGCCCAGAGGCGAGACAGGCCGGCAAAAAACTAGCGAGCGACGATATCACTCTCCATTTTGGGGCGTTTGAAACGCTTCGGCGATTCGCCTTCGACGATATCGTCGATCTGCTTGGGCAGCTTGTCCTGCATCGAACAATCGTCGCCACGCTCACGCGCGCGAAATGGTTTGGCAGGCTTGCCGTAACGAACTTCCTTGGCCGACGGCGCATATTGCTGATGATGCGTGGTGCTGGTCTTCACTTGTGCATTGCGTTCTATGGCTTGCATAAACTTTCCCCTACACGTCCTTGACGTAGCTTGTTCATCGTTTCGAGGCAACAAGCTGCGTAGTCTGTCGTCTCAAGTGCGCCCTTTTGGAGCGCTGTACGTTATCTAACGCACCAAATCCGATTTGGAATACGCAGAAAATGATTTTTTGTCAGGGAATAGCAAGAAAGTTAAAGGCCGCTTGCAGTTCATTGCAATGCAATACTCAAAAAAACCTTTATTTACAATACCTTACGCGATATGTTGAGCCAAAGACACGCAAACATACGCAGTAGCAGCAAAGGTGAAACAAGTGTTACGAAATATTGCAAAAACAACAACCTTCAACCAACTGCAGACAGCCGCACTGGCAGTTCAGCCAGTTCCCGGATCACATGCACACCGTCAGGCAGCACCTGCGCATGATTCTGCTCGTCGATTTGCAGGGCAAATACGGTCATCCCTGCGGCCAGGCCGGCCTTGATGCCGGACAAGCTATCTTCCACCACGGCACAACGTGCGGGAGCGACCCCCATGCTGGCAGCAGCATGCAAAAACAAGCCGGGATCAGGCTTCCAGCTCTGCATATCGTAGGCGCTGTAAATACGTCCTTCGAAATAAGGACGCAGGCCGGTGACATCGAGACACAATTCGATTTTTTCGCGCGGTGCGTTCGAGGCCAGACAAAATGGCACTGCCAGCGATTGCACCAGCTCCATGGCACCGGCAATCGGTTGCAGACGGGCGCGCAGCATCTCCGACATCAAGGCGCGCAAATCGGCGACGAAAGTCTCTGGCAAGGCTTGCCCTCCGCGCTGCAGCTCGATCTCGGCCACACATTGCGCCATGCCTACTCCCTTGAAGCGCGCCAGTACTTCGACCGCCGTCAATTGCACGCCAAACTGGGCGCAATGCTCGACCCAGGCGTCGGCAGTGACGATTTCACTGTCGACCAGGGTGCCATCGCAATCGAACAAAACCAGATCAATTGGCGGCAAAGCATTGCGCATCGCAGCAGACATTACAATTCACCGTAGGAATGCAGGCCCGACAGGAACATGTTCACGCCGAGGAAGGCGAATGTTGTCACCAGCAAGCCAACCAACGCCCACCAGGCCGCAACCTGTCCGCGCAAACCCTTCATCAGCCGCATATGCAGCCAGGCCGCATAGTTGAGCCAGACAATCAGGGCCCAGGTTTCCTTGGGATCCCAAGACCAGTAACCGCCCCAGGCTTCTGCCGCCCATAGGGCGCCGAGGATGGTGGCAATCGTGAAGAAGGTGAAGCCGACCGCAATCGCCTTGTACATCAAATCGTCGAGTACTTCCAACGATGGCAGGCGATCGGCCAGGTAGCCCTTGGACTTGAGCAGATAGGCCACAGCCACCATGGCCGACAGCGCGAAGGTGCCATACCCGATGAAATTGGCCGGTACGTGAATCTTCATCCACCAGCTTTGCAGCGCCGGCACCAACGGCTGGATTTCCGCCGCATCGCGCGAGACCGTATACCAGAGCAGGAAGCCGACCGCCGCGCTGATCACCAGCAACACAAACGCGCCGAGTTGACGGGTGGCATAGCGTTCTTCGTAGTACAGGTAAAACAGTGCCGTGATCATGCAGAACAGCACGAACACTTCGTACAGGTTGGAAATAGGAATGTGGCCGATATCCGGGCCAATCAGATAAGACTCGTACCAGCGCACCAGCATGCCGGTAAAACCCAGCACCACAGCGGCCCAGCACATTTTGGAGCCGATTGCCGCCCCGGTGGCCGAACGCGTCACCAGGCTCCCCCAGTAGAACAATGTGGACAAAAAGAACAAGGCGCTCATCCACAGGATTGCCGACTGGCTCGACAGAAAATATTTGAGCAGGAATTTCTTTTCCGACATTTCCAGCACACCACCGTATAAGGCAATTGCCGTCAAGGCCAACACTGCCAGCAAAGCCATCAGCCAACGGACCTGCTTCCAATGCCAGCCAAGGATGGCGAAGGTCGGTGCCGCCAGTAACAGCACTGCCTTTTCGTAATAATCCATATGCGCGCCATAGCGCTGCAAGGCAAACAGCGAGGCTGCTACCAGGGCGAGTGCAAATATCCAGTCCAATACACTTAGACGTTTGAAAAAACCGATTTCCTGCGGATATGCCTGAGGCTGGCTGGTCTGGCTCAATTCCATCTTGTTCTCCGATAACTACTACTGGGTAACCCACCGTAGGCCAAGCATACGGCAGGCCGCCTTGCACATGAGCAACATATTCTGCTACCCATAATCTGGGGCGCTAGCTTACGCTGATTGCGTCAGTTTCGCTTTGAGCACCACATATTCCTTGTCAAAATCCATGGTCTTGCGTTGCGTGCTCATCGCCATCAAGGCGTGAGCACCACCGTCTTGCGGCCGGATCCAGACCCACAAGCGGCGCTCGCGGATGTACAGCATCGAGAACACGCCCAGCACCAGGAACAGGCAACCGAGATAAACCACCTTCTTGCCGGGTGAACGCGTGACTTGCAGCACCGATGCCTTGACCTCTTCAAAGCTGCTCAATTGCAGATAGACCGGTGCATGATAAAAACTGGCGTCAGCCAATGCATTGGTGGCCAGTTGCAGGAAGCGCGCATGCTTTTCATCGCTGGCCACCGCCGGCAAGCTGGCTTTGGTGCGTGCGGTCTGCCACAGCTCCCACAGGCTGCCATTGAGAATCTTCATGAAAATGTCGGCGGCCTTTTCCTGCTCTGCGGCAGGAATTTTTTCCAAGAAGCGCGATACCGCCACATAGCCGGACTCGTTGCCATCGCCAGCAAAAATAGTCAGCCCGCGCAAAGCCGATTGGCGCACTTGTTCGCGTAACTGATCAGCATTGGCACTGATGCCCTTCATCGCCTGGGCTGCATAGTGCTGCGCCGCCTCGGTACGCAAGGCCGGATTGGCCAGCGCTGCGCGCAGACGCATCCATTCGTCCACGCTGTCGTTGTCGTCGGCCGGTATGCGCAGATAGCGGAATGGTTCATCGGGCGTGTCGCGCACGCCCGCCAGGAACACATAAGCGCCATCGACTTGCACCGATTGCATGTAGTTGAGAAATTCGCGCGCCTGGCCGGTCTTGTCGCGCAGCTTGTATTGCACGCTCGGGCCAACATTTTTCAACTCCTTGGCGGTGTTGCTCTTGGCGCCAGAACCCAGGTGTTTATCCAGATCGGCCATCAGTTGATTGCTGCTGCCCTTGCCGAGATTGACCGCCCGCACATCCTGACCAGCGTTGCTGCTCATGTTCTCGACATTGAAGGCGCGAAAGCCGCTCCATTCGACCGTGTATTGACTATCCTTAGACTGCGTTAGCGGCGTGCTGCCATTGACTTCACCGGCAATGTCAAAGCGCTTGTCTTCGGCACCGCTCATACTGTGACCGACCAGTTGCAGCTTGCTGCCACCATCTTCGAAACTCGATTGGTACAGCGCCACACCGTTGTAAATCAGGGGTTGATTGACCTTGATGGTGGCATTGAATTCCTTGCCGGTATCGTGATCACGCACGGTCACGTCGCTGGCAAACAACTTGGGCATGCCGGTCGAATAATAGTCAATGACGAAACGGTTAAGCTTGATCGTGAACGGCAAGTCTTGAATCATCACGCCATTTTGTTGCGGGATGATCGCCGTGCTGCTGCTGGCACCTTCCGGGATCAGCGTATTGCCGCGAAAGGTCGGATTGCCCAGTCCCAGGCGGTGCTGCGCGGAAATCTCAGCGATCACACCATTGCCTGTGAACGGCGTCTTGCCATAGAACCATTGCTGAAAACGGATCGGCATGTCTGAATCGAGCAAGCCACCGAGACAGATAATGACAATCGCCGTATGCGCGAAAATGTAGCCCCATTTGTTGGCAGCGCCCTTCTTGGCAGCAATCAACGTAGCGTCGTCACGCGCCACCACCTTAACCTTGTAACCGTTGGCGGCGACGCGTTGCACCACTTGCCGGGTCAGTTCAGCCACCGGCAGCGCCACTTGCCATTCAGCCTTGTGATGAAAATTGCGCAGTGACTGTTCGCGTACATTCTCGCGCCAGCTGCGCGCATCCTTGATCATCTTGGGACCGTTGCGCGCAATGCACAAGGACGTCGACAAAACCAGAAAACCCATGATCAGCAGGAACCACCAGGTCGAATACACGGCATACAGACCCAGCTTGTTGAACACCTCAAACCAGAACGGGCCGAACTGATTGACGTAGTTCGGCATCGGTTCATTCTGCTTGAGCACGGTGCCGATGATGGACGCGATCGCGATCAGCGTCAGCAAGCTGATCGCAAAACGCATCGAAGAAAACAACTCAACCACCTCGCCCACCCAACGTTGCCTGGTTTTCAGTTGTATGCCTGCGGTACTGCCAATCATAGTGCTACCTTTATTGATGCTATATGTTGAATTGCCTGCACGTGGACGCGGTATTGCGTTTTGTTGCCGGTTATTGCCGTGCTTTGCCCTGCGCCATTTGCGCGGAAACAAAAAGGGGTGGCTAGTCAGCCACCCCCTCCCATGTTAACCGCTCTGCCTGATTATTGCCGAGACCACCTCAATTTTGCGTTTACTTGAGGCCGGCAATGTAATCAGCAACGGCCTTGATTTCCTTATCCGATAGCCGTTCAGCAATCGTCACCATGGGGGGGCTGTTGCTGCGCGCGCCCTGGCGGAAGCCCGTCAGTTCGGTGACCGTGTAATCCTGATGCTGCCCGGCCAGACGTGGATATTGTGCGGGAATGCCAGCGCCGCTGGGACTATGACAGCCAGCGCAGGCCGGCACGTTCTTGGCAGCAATCCCGCCACGCCAGATGCGCTTGCCCAGGTCCAGGCTGTCTTTGTCCTTGGCCGCGCCCGGTTTCGGTGCTTGCGTACTTAGGTAGGCAGCCAGATTCTTGATATCTTCATCCGACAAGGCCTTGGCCAGCGGCGACATGATGGGATTGCTGCGTGCCGGTGAGCGGAAATCGATCAACTGCTTGATCAGATAAGCCGGATGCTGACCAGCCAGACGCGGATTGGCAGTGATCGTAGAATTGCCGGCAGCACCGTGACAGGAAACACACGCAATGATATTGCGTGTGGCATCGCCGTTGCTGTAAAGCGCTTCACCTTTGGCAGGATCAGGCTTGAAGGCAGGACTTGGGGGTTTCTCTTCGGCGGCGTATGTTGCACTGCAAACCAGCAGCAGTACGATTGACAATGACTTCAGCAATGGCAGAAAGGCTAGCTTCATTCAAACACCCTGAGACTTGATTATATTAATAAATGCCCGGTGGACGACGATTCCTCTTTTTCTGATTTCGTGCTCTGGTCTTTTCTCGCGAAACGTCACTGAAAAGTGCCCTTCTTGGTGCAATACAACAAGAGCTAACCCCTTATTGTACAATAGCTTTTCGGCAGTTCTGCCCACTTTTAATGCATCCCTTCATACCATGTCCCAACTTTGGCAAGCCCGCTTCTTCACCACGGTGAATCATCTCCGTGATTTGCCAAGCACCCAGGTGCCCGAAATTGCTTTCGCCGGCCGCTCCAACGCCGGCAAATCGACCGCAATCAATATCCTCTGCAACCAAAAGAAACTGGCGTTCGCTTCCAAGACGCCAGGTCGGACGCAGCACATCAATTATTTCTCGATCGGCGGCGCCCATGTCGGGCAGCATCGCAAGGATGAAACCAAGGTCGAAGAAATCCGAGCCATGCTGGTCGACCTTCCTGGCTACGGCTACGCTGAAGTATCGGGATCAGCCAAATTGCACTGGCAAGAGTTGCTCGGTGACTATGTGCGCCGCCGCGAACAATTGGCTGCGCTGGTAATGATCATTGATGCGCGCCGGCCGTTCACCGAACTCGATATTCAAATGGTGGAGTGGTTTGCACCGACCGGTAAACCGTTGCATTGCATCCTCAGCAAAGCCGACAAGCTCAACCGCAACGAAGCCACCAATGCATTGCGCCAGGCACGCACTTTCCTGGGCAGTTATGTCGATGCCGATGGCAAGCCGTTTCCGTTTACAGCACAGTTATTTTCAGCATTGAAACGGATTGGGCTGGATGAGGCCAACGACAGGATCCTGGAACTGGCTGGCTTGAACGACGAAGAATTAGATCCAACAGACGCGCCAGATGTGCCGAGCGATGAAGGTGACCAAGCACCAGCATAAGCATGCTTGAAAAAGAAAAATGCCCTGGAAGGATCACCATCCAGGGCAAACGCTTATCGCTCAGCGAATCGCTTAAACGATGAGCCCCGCTCAGGGAGGGAAGGGGAAGCGGGAGGCAAATTGCCTATGCGTAGGAACGACGCTCTGAATAAAAGTTTCACGCAGTTGCTAGATTTTTGATTTATCGTCAATTAACTATTTTTAAGTTTCATTTCTTCAATTTTATTTGCGTTTAATGTAGTTTGTTGTCCGCATTCAATGCACTTTCAAGAGTACCGCCATGACATCCCCACGCCAATCCGCCTCCTTCCCTGCCATTCGTATGCGTCGCATGCGCAAAGACGCCTTCTCTCGCGCGCTGATGCAGGAAAACGTCATCACTGCCGCAGATCTGATCTATCCCGTCTTCATTCAGGAAGGCGAGAATTTACGCACGCCAGTTGGTTCGCTGCCGGGTGTCGAACGCCTGTCGATCGATCAGTTGTTATTGGTGGCAAAGGAATGCGTCGAACTGGGCATTCCGGTGCTGGCGCTGTTCCCGGTCATCGATCCGAGTCTGAAGACCCCAGATGGCATTGAAGCGATCAATCCCGATGGGTTGATCCCGCGTGCCGTACAGGCATTGAAACAACAGTTCCCCAGTCTTGGCATCCTCACCGATGTCGCACTCGATCCGTATACCAGCCATGGCCAGGATGGCGTCATGGACGACAATGGCTATGTGCTCAACGACGAGACCACGGCGCTGCTGGTGCAACAGGCATTAGCGCAGGCGCGTGCCGGGGTCGATATCGTGGCACCATCGGACATGATGGATGGTCGCATCGGCGCCATCCGTGCTGCGCTGGAAGCCCACGGCTTCATCTACACCCGCATCATGGCGTATTCGGCCAAATATGCTTCGGCATTTTACGGCCCGTTCCGCGATGCCGTTGGCTCCGCAGCCAACCTCGGCAAGGGCAGCAAGAGCACCTATCAAATGGATCCGGCCAACAGTGACGAAGCCTTGCGCGAAGTCGCACTCGATCTGGAAGAAGGCGCCGACATGGTCATGGTCAAACCCGGCATGCCGTATCTGGACATCGTGCGCCGCGTGAAGGATCAATTCAGCGTACCAACCTTTGCTTATCAAGTCAGCGGCGAATACGCGATGATCAAGGCCGCCGCGCAAAACGGCTGGCTCGATCATGACAAGAGCATGCTGGAAGCCATGATGGCCTTCAAGCGAGCCGGTGCCAATGGCGTGCTGACTTACTTTGCACTCGACATCGCTCGCCATCTGAAAAAATAGCGGCCAATCAGCCTCACTAATTCCTGCCGACCGCAACGGTCTGGCGGGGATTGCCTGCGCGACGTCGGCGGACGTAATGCGTCGCTAGAATAATGATTGATATCTAAAAAATCAGAGCCTGGCATATTGTCCTGGGCCAGTTCGGCAATTGTGTTTTTCCAGATCAATAACCACTGGATGCTGCCGGTGCCGTGGCCGGTGTTGGGGTCAATCGGTACGGTCTGGGGACGATGTTCTGACATGGTGGAATGAAAGTAGAGAGTGCGTTGGAGCGCGCGGCGCACGATCATGCGCAGCGCTGCCAGGGAAGTACAGTGGAAGGAATGGGGGATGGTACGCAGGGGAAAGGGTTTATCCCTTAAGGAAATACGGATTCGATGCTGGTTTTGCAATTGCCAAGGCGACAGGCCGAAGTAGTTCGTCCTGTTTAAAGGGTATTGCTTTATTACCGGCGTGCAGGATGCCGATAGTTGGTGGAGTTGCTGCAGGTTACAGTTACCTTTCGCGGAAACGCGCGAAGAGCAAAAAAAACGCACCCCGGCCGAAACCGGGATGCGCCAAAGTACATCGGCTTACGCCGACTTCTGCTCAGAATCGTTGCAACAATATTATTTCCACAAGGCGCATTTCGACTCGGCCTTGGTCATGTAAGCCTGCTCGCCAGGAATCGTCTGCACCAGCTTGTAGTAATCCCAGGGACGCTTGGATTCGGACGGCTTCTTCACTTCCATTAAGTACATGTCGTGCACCATGCGGCCATCGGGACGCACGACGCCGTTTTGCGTAAAGAAGTCGTTGATTTTATTCTGCCGCAGATAAGCCATGATCTTGTCGGCATCGGTGCTGCCGGTCGCCTTGACGGCATTCAGATACTGCCCTGCAGCCGAAGCATCGCCGGCCTGAAACATTGACGGCATCTTCTTCATTTTCATGAAGTAGCGATTGGCCCAGGTGCGTGAACGATCATTCAGGTCCCAGTACCAGCCATCGGTCAGATACATACCCTGGGTCAATTGCAAACCGAGCGAGTGTGTATCGTTGATGAAGATCAGCAGGCCCGCCAGTTTCATGGTCTTGTTCACGCCGAATTCATTAGCAGCTTTGATGGCGTTGATGACATCGCCACCGGCCACGGCCAGACCGAGAATCTGCGCTTTGGAAGCTTGCGCTTGCAACAGGAATGAAGAGAAATCAGAAGTTGCCAACGGCACTCGCACCTGCCCCACTACGGTACCGCCACCCGCCTTGATGACGTCCGACGTGTCTTTTTCCAGCGAGGTGCCGAACGCATAATCGGCGGTCAGGAAATACCATGACTTGCCACCCTGCTTGGTAATCGCCGCGCCAGTACCACGTGCCAACGCGGTGGTGTCGTAGGCATATTGAATCGTATAGGCGTTGCATTCTTCATTGGTCTGACGCGTGGTCCCGGCACCGACCGAAATGAAGACTTTTTTCTTCTCTCCCGCGACTTTCCCCATGGCCAAACTGGCGGCAGAATTGACACCCCCGATCAAGACATCGACGCCATCGCGGTCGAACCATTCGCGCGCCTTATTGGCGGCGATATCGGCTTTATTCTGGTGATCCGCGAACACCAGTTCAATCTTCTTGCCGTTAATGCTGCCACCGGCATCGGCGATGGCCAGCTTGATTGCTTCGACACCGCCCTGACCGTCAAAATCGGCATAGGTGCCGGACATGTCGGTGATAAAACCAATCTTGATCGTATCGCCTGCAGCTTGTGCATTTCCAGCCAAGGCGCAGCAACATGCTGTCGCCAAAGCGACGCGTTTCAGTACTGTTTTCATGATGGTCTCCTCCGTGATTTCAGCGCGGTGCGCAGCTTCTTGCCGGCTGCGTCACCGCGTCCCTGGTAACTACTTTGCGTGAGTCAGCTTATGCAGCGCGTGGATCGTTGACCACGGCCTTGGTTTGCTCGCCATCAACCAGACGCAGCAAGCCGAGCGGATTGGCATTTTGCAGAGCGGCTGGCAACAAGGCGTCCGGATAGTTTTGATAGCAGATCGGACGTAGGAAACGCTCGATTGCCAAGGTACCCACTGAGGTACCGCGCGCATCCGACGTTGCTGGATAGGGACCGCCGTGCACCATCGCGTCGCAGACTTCGACGCCGGTAGGATAGCCGTTGACCAAGAGACGGCCAGCCTTCTCTTCCAGCAGCGAAATCAGGTCTTGATGCGCGACCAGATCATCCGGCTGCGCTTGCAGCGTTGCCGTCAGTTGTCCATGCATATTGCGCGCGAAGTCGATCAGTTGTTCGCGGCTTTCCAGTTCCACCACCACCGTAGCCGGGCCAAACACTTCCTCTTCCAGCGGCGCATCTTTGTTGAACAACAGTGCAGCATCGCCCTTGAGCAGATGCGGTACCGCCTGGGTATCGCTGCTGCCACCGGCGGCAATCAAGGTCACCCCCGCTTGTTGCAGCAGACGCTGTACACCAGCACTGTAGGTCTTCAGGCCAGCGCTGTTCAACATCGTTTGCGGCACCTGCGCACCCATCGCTTCGCGCAGTTGTTCGATGAACTTGGTCAATTCTGGCGAACGCACACCCAGCAGCAAACCTGGACTAGTACACAATTGACCGACGCCAACCACGACCGAGGCAATCAATTCACGGGCAATCACGTCGCCACGTGTTTGCAGTGCCTGCGGCAACAGAATGATCGGATTGATGCTCGACATTTCGGCGAACACTGGAATCGGTTGTGGACGCGCTGCTGCCATGTCGCACAAGGCACGGCCGCCACGCAAGGAACCGGTAAAGCCGACCGCCTGGATACCAGCGCTCTTGACCAATTGCGCACCAACGCGATCGCCATAGATCATGTTGAACACGCCGGCAGGCACACCGCTGCGCTTGACCGCACGTTCAATTGCATCGGCCACCAATTCGGAGGTAATCAGATGACCGCTATGGGCCTTGAATACCACCGGGCAACCGGCTGCCAGCGCCGCAGCGGTATCGCCACCGGCCACAGAAAACGCCAGGGGGAAATTGCTGGCGCCGAACACCGCGACCGGGCCAACGCCGATCTTGTATTGACGGATGTCGGGGCGTGCCAGTGGTTGCCGTTGCGGCAAGGCGGTGTCGATACGCGCACCATAAAAATCGCCACGGCGCAGGACCTTGGCAAACAGACGCATCTGATTGCTGGTGCGGCTGCGTTCGCCTTGCAGACGCGGTGCTGGCAATGCAGTTTCGCGAGAAACTGCAGCGATAAAGTCATCGCCGAGGGCATCAATTTCTTCAGCAATGGCGTCGAGAAATTGTGCGCGCTTCTCTGACGACAGCGCACGAAATGCAGGATAGGCTGCAACCGCAGCGTCAACCGCAGCGCTGACCTCTTGTTCAGTAGCAGTCAAGAAGCTCACTGCATGCGCTTCACCAGTTGCTGCTGCAATGCTTTGCAATGGCAGGTCACCCTTGCCACTGCGGGTACCGCCAATATAGTTATGTCCGAGCAGATTCATTTTTAGTTTTCTCCGTTTTTTACATCGATTGCATCAACATGCGTGCGTAGTCTTCTTCTGACGCCACACGCGGGTTGGTCTTGTGGCTGTGATCGGCCAGGGCTCCCTTGATGATCTTGGGATACATGTCAGCCGTCACACCCAACTCCTCCAGACCTGCCGGCAAACCAAGGCGACGACTCATGTCCTTGATTGCAGGTCCAATGGCGGCGCTGTCGGCCAAACCCATGGCTTGGGCGATGCGCGCCAACTTCTTTTCCTTGATCACCGATTCCGACACGCTATTGAATTCAATAATGGCGGGCAGGAAGATCGCGTTCAAGGTGCCGTGATGCAGGCGCGGATTGATGCCGCCCAGCGAATGGCTCAGGCTGTGTACACAGCCCAGACCCTTCTGGAATGCCATTGCCCCCTGCATCGATGCGCTCATCATATTCAAGCGCGCTTCGCGGTCATGGGGTTCTTTGGTCGCGCGCTCAATATGCGCCCAGGCACGCCACAAACCATCCAGCGCAATACCATCGGCCGGTGGATTGAACGCGGGTGCCATGAAGGTTTCCAGGCAGTGAGCGATGGCATCCATGCCAGTCGCGGCCGTCATCATTGCCGGCAGATTGAGCGTCAACTCGGGATCGCAAATCGCCAGGCGTGGAACCAGATACGGTGACAGCACGCCGACCTTGCGACCATCTTCGAGAATCAGGATCGCGCCGCGACCAACTTCGCTGCCAGTACCCGCTGTTGTTGGAATGGCGATCACCGGCGCGGTGGCTGCCGTGATATTGGACAAGCCGCCTTCGATTAGTGCGAACGACTTCAATGGGCCTTCGTGCGTGCCACAGACCGCAACGCCCTTGGCCAGATCAATCGAAGAGCCACCGCCGACGGCGATAATGCCGTCGCAGCCCTGCTCGCGAAACAGATTCGCGGCGGTACGCACAGCATTTTCATTGGGGTTGGGCGGGGTTTGATCGTAGACGGTGACTTGCACGCCTGGCTTCAGTTGCGCCAGCACCTTGTCCAGAATGCCAACATTGCGGATGCCGGGATCGGTCACCACCAGTGGCTTGCGGATACCGATGCGCTCGCACTCCTGTTGCAGCAATGCCAATGCGCCGAAATCGAACTGAACTTGGGTAATGTAATTGATGAGTGCCATCGTACCTAGCCTTAGAGTTATAGATATACTGACAGGCTCTGTCGGTACTACATCGCGACCAACTTGTTGAGGGCTGCGATTTTCCTCGACAAAACGTGCTTTGGAGGCGCAACTGTATGCCAAAGTCGGGGCTTTGCCAAATGAGAGCTACTGATATAGCTATAACTTTTACACATATCCAATGACTGATCTGATCCCCTCGCTCAGCGCCATTACCTCGCGCCTGCATCTGAAGCAATTGCGGCTGCTGATCGCGCTGGCCGAGCATGGCTCACTGCTCAAAGCAGCGCAACAGGTTGCCTTGACGCAACCAGGCGCCAGCAAGGCATTGCAGGAAATTGAAACGACCTTGGGCGCTCAATTGTTTGTACGTACCAATCGCGGCCTGGAAGCAACCGATCTGGGCCACTGCGTGATCCGCTATGCGCGTCTGATCCAAACCGACCTAGCGCATTTGCGCGAAGACATGATTGGCATCATGCAAGGTCATGGTGGCCGTCTGGCGCTGGGGGTGATCATGGGCGCGGTACCACTGCTGACCGACGCCTTGTCGCGTTTGCTGGAAAAACGCCCAGCGTTGTCGGTCGAAATTGTCGAAGATACCAGTGCACGGCTGTTGCGGCTGCTCGATCAGGGCCGTCTGGATATGGCAATCTGCCGCACCAGCATCAGCCAGCAACCAGATCTGTATGACAGTCTAAACATCCACAATGAAAAACTGGCCGTGGTTGCCAATATCCACCATCCGCTGGCGCAGCAACAAAGTTTACAACTGGCCGATCTGGCGGACTCCCGCTGGGTGGTGTATTCGGCAAATATGCCGATGCGGCTGTTGCTGGAGCGTGAGTTTCACGATGCCAATCTGCGCTTCCCATTACATTTGCTGGAAACCACTTCGGCATTTACCACCTTGTCATTGCTGCAAAGAAATCCTCGCTTCGTGGCGCTGATGTCAGTCGATGTCGCACAGTTCTGCACCCGTTTCGGCATGACCACGATACTGCCGCTGACATTGCAATCGCGTAGCGAGCCCTATCAACTGGTCACGCGGCATGGCAGCATGCGCTCTTCGGTGGCGCAGATGTTCATCGATGAATTTCACGAGGTACCACCCGAGACATTGGCATTGGCGTAAAAAAAGCGTCTGGTGCAATTGAACCCAGACGCTTGATCGTTAAACCGATTTTGCCATCACTTGTTTGGCTGTGGCGTGATGCGCAGATAGGGACGTGGCGAGGTATAGCCCTTGGGATATTTCTGCTTGATCACTTCTTCATCCTTGATCGACAAGGGGATAATCACATCGTCGCCATCTTTCCAATTGCCCGGTGTTGCCACGGTATAACCGTCGGTCAATTGCAAGGCATCGAGCACGCGCAAAACTTCGTCAAAATTGCGACCAGTGCTCATTGGGTAAGTAATGATCAGGCGCACCTTCTTCTTTGGATCGATAATGAACAGCGAGCGCACGGTGGCGGTTTCCGACTGATTCGGATGAATCATGTCGTACAAGTTGGCGACTTTCTTGTCGACGTCAGCGACAATAGGAAAACCGACAACAGTCTTCTGCGTATCTTCAATATCTTTGATCCACTTCTGATGGGCTTCGGCGCCATCAACCGACAGCGCGATGGCTTTGACGTTGCGCTTGTCGAATTCCGGCTTCAGCTTGGCGGTCAGGCCCAGCTCTGTAGTACAGACCGGTGTGAAATCGGCAGGATGGGAAAACAGCACGACCCAGGAGTCGCCCGCCCATTCATAAAACTTCAAGTTGCCGATCGAGGAATCTTGTTCGAAATCGGGGGCGGTATCACCTAAACGTAGTGTCATCTCAGTCTCCTTGATAGCAAATGCGGAGCGTCTACTTTAACGTCAGCAGCGAGTAGTGCCAACGACTATTAACGCCTAACTAAATAACGGCAGGCTATGATGCCGATGCATCGGTCTGCACGCATGCTATCCCGACAAGATTTCACGGCAGCACCGCCTGCAGGCTCTTGAGGAATTGCTCGGCATCTTGATAACCGATCACACGCTTGCCATCCAATTCACGCCCCTGGCGATCAAACAGGATGATGCCTGGCGGCCCGAACAACTGAAAACGCTTGAGCATGGCTTTATCGTCGGCATTGTTGGCAGTGACGTCGATTTGCAGCAAGACCATTTGTGCAAACTTCTGCTGCACACGAGTATCGGTGAACGTGAATTTCTCCATCTCCTTACAAGACACGCACCAGTCGGCGTAAAAATCGAGCAAGGCGGGCTTGCCACCAGTTTGCGCCAGGGCCGCATCGAGTTCGGCGATCGACTTGACTCTGACGAAGCTGGTCTGCGCAGTCGCTGCACGACCACTGCCGAATTGGGCCAACGGTGCCAGCACATCGCGGCCGCCGCTGACTACATTAACCAATTGCATTAAGCCCAGTGCAGCAAACGCCAATCCCACTGCGCGCGCCAGCCAGAAACCCGAACCGCCCCACAGGAGATAGGCACCATAGCCGATACCCAACGCCGCCCAGCCGGCAATCGCCAACCACACTGGCAAGAGCGGCGCAATCATCCACCAGGCCGTGGCCAGCATCATCACGCCGAAGAAGCGCTTGATGGCGTCCATCCAACCACCGGCACGCGGCAATATGGCGCCGGCAGACGCTCCGATCAACAGCAATGGCACGCTCATGCCGATAGCCATCGCATACAGCGCGGCACCACCCAGCAATACATCATGGGTCTGGCTGATGAACAACAAGATCCCGGCCAGCGGTGCCGTCACGCAAGGCCCGACGATCAGCGCTGACAGCGCGCCCATCAGAAACACACCGATCAGCCTGCCACCACGTTGGCGGCCCGAGACGCCGCTCAACTTGGATTGCCATGCCGATGGTAGTTGCAATTGATACAGGTCGAACATCGACAAGGCCAAGGCTGCCAGCAAGATCGCAAATGCGCCTAGCACCCAAGGATTTTGCAAGGACGCCGTCAGGCTCTGGCCAGCCAGGGCGGCGGCGACGCCAAAGACGCTGTAGACGATGGCCATACCCTGGGTATAGATCAGCGCCAGCAGAAAGCCCTTGCCGCGGCTGGTACTGGTACCGCCACCAATGATGATCGAAGATAGAATCGGAAACATGGGCCAAGTGCACGGTAGCAATGACAGGCCTAAACCGATCACCAACATGCCCGCCATGACAACCCACAGTTTGCCGCTATCCAGGGTCGCCGCTACCTGCTCCAGCTCGCTCTGCTGCGTTTCATTTGCGCCGCTAGTGCTGGCACTGACCACGATGCCGATCGAAGCTGGCGACAGTTGCGCGACACTGTCCAATGGCGGATAGCACAAGCCCTTGTCCGCGCAGCCCTGAGCAGTGACAATCAATTTGTATGACCCAGGGGCCTGTAGCGGCAGGCGGATATGAATGCTGCTGTGATAGGTTTCAACTTCCTTGCCGAAGTTTTCGTCGAACTTAACTTTGCCATCTGGGAAAACCGCTGTACCCAGCGTCGCACCTTCGGCACGAAAATGAAATCGATCACGATACATATAGTAACCATCGGCAATCGTATAGCTCACCTCGACGGTACTGGCGTCAACCATCTGCGCACTGAACCTGAATGCGGCTTCTGGTGCCAGATAGTCATCGGCCCATGCCGGTCCGGAAGCCAATGGCAGACCCAGCAGTAGCATCAGTCCTAGAAGGACTTTCAGACGACGCCAGCGCGCCATCGACAAACAGTTAAGCATTCATTTCTCTCGAGGTCTCTGCAGCAATCCACTGCAGATAACTTGGCAGGCCATCGCTGATAGGGATGGCGATGATTTCGGGTAAATCATAGGGATGCAACTTTGTGATCGCCGCTTCTACCTCAGAATATCGGGTCTGCGTCGTCTTGATCAACAAGGTGATTTCGCTCGTATGCGTGATCACACCTTGCCAGTGATAAATCGACTGAACTGCAGGCAAAATATTGACACAGGCAGCCAATCTTTGTTCCACCAAATGTGCTGCGATTGCTTGCGCCTGTTCGGCATCAGCTAGGTTGGTTAAGACGAGTAGGACCTGGTGCATGACTCTCTCCTTGAAGCGTGCATGTGCAATCGGATGATACACGTTTGATCAGACTGGCATGACCATCAGCAGTGCAATGTGCGTGCTGCCGACTACGCTGCCTCTGAATGCAAAAAAGCCAGGCTAAGCCTGGCTTTTTCAACGCAATCGCAAAGATTACTCAGCGGTTGGTACGTCAGCATCTGCAATTTCTGGGCGATCAACCAGTTCAACAAATGCCATCGGTGCATTGTCACCAACGCGGAATCCCATTTTCAGGATACGCAGGTAACCGCCGTTACGTGCAGCGTAACGTGGGCCCAGTTCATTGAACAGCTTGCCAACGATTTCGCGGTCACGCAGACGCGCAAATGCCAGACGCTTGTTGGCCAGGGTATCGGTCTTGCCCAGTGTCAGGATAGGCTCGACAACGCGGCGCAGTTCCTTGGCTTTTGGCAAAGTGGTCTTGATGGCTTCGTGGCGCAGCAGGGAAACTGTCATGTTGCGCAGCATCGCCAAACGATGCGAAGAAGTACGATTGAGCTTACGGAGGCCGTGACGGTGACGCATGGTAATTCCTTTCAGATTTCAGTTTTAATCCAGCTCTTCTATCGGCAATGTCTATTTGCCGCGGACCGGTATCGATTAGGTTGGTGCCTGTTGCCAGGCGGTTCTTACAACAAATTTTCTACAACGCTGCTTTGATCGCGGGCGGCTAAAACGCCTGCCCGCCATCGTTGCAATATTACTTTTCCAGGCCGGCTGGCGGCCAGTTTTCCAGCTTCATACCCAAGGTCAAACCGCGGGATGCCAGAACTTCCTTGATTTCGTTCAAGGACTTACGGCCCAGATTCGGGGTCTTCAACAGTTCATTTTCGCTACGTTGGATCAGATCACCAATGTAGTAAATATTTTCTGCCTTCAGGCAGTTTGCTGAACGCACTGTCAATTCCAGATCATCAACTGGACGCAACAGGATAGGATCGACTTGCGGTGCACGCGATGGAGCTTCGGCAGTTGCTTCAGTGCCTTCCAGTGCAGCGAACACATTCAATTGATCAACCAAAACGCGCGCCGATTGACGGATCGCTTCTTCCGGTGTGATTACACCGTTGGTTTCAATATTGATGACCAGTTTATCCAGATCAGTACGTTGTTCTACACGCGCAGATTCGACAGCGTAAGAAACACGGCGCACTGGCGAGAACGATGCATCAAGAATGATACGGCCGATAGTCTTGTTAGCATCTTCCGTCAAACGACGCACGTTACCTGGCACATAACCACGGCCCTTTTCGACCTTGATCTGCATATCCAACTTGCCGCCGGCAGTCAGATTAGCGATCACGTGGTCTGGATTAATCAGCTCAACATCGTGCGGCAGATCGATATCCGATGCCAACACAACGCCTTCGCCTTCTTTCTTCAAGGTCAGCGTGACTTCGTCGCGATTATGCAACTTGAACACAACGCCTTTCAGGTTCAACAAGATATCAACGACATCTTCTTGCACGCCGTCCAGCGACGAATATTCGTGCACGACACCAGCGATAGTGACTTCAGTTGGTGCGTAACCGATCATTGACGACAGCAGCACGCGACGCAACGCATTACCCAAGGTGTGGCCGTAACCACGTTCAAACGGTTCCATCACGACTTTTGCGTGACCGGCACCCAGCGCTTCCACTTCGATGATACGTGGCTTCAACAAACTATTTTGCATGTGATCCTCTTCAATACCCTCGGCTCGTTACACCGATAAGGCTGATGGCATGTCGAAAAATGCCCATCAGTACACTGATGGGCAGGAGAAAAGCAGACTGTAGATTAACGCGAATACAATTCGACGATCAGCGATTCGTTGACGTCGTTAGCGATTTCGTTACGATCTGGGGAAGTCTTGAAGGTACCTTCAAACTTCTTTGCGTCAACAGCAACCCACGCTGGGAAGCCGGATTGTTCAGCCAGCGACAGTGCTTCAGCGATACGCACTTGCTTCTTGGCCTTTTCACGAATGGCGACGATGTCACCAGCCTTGACTTGGTACGAAGCGATGTTGACGACGATACCGTTGACTGTCAGCGCCTTGTGCGACACCAATTGGCGCGCTTCAGCACGGGTCGAGCCAAAGCCCATACGATAGACGACGTTGTCCAAACGTGCTTCGAGCAACTTCAACAGTGTTTCACCGGTGTTACCCTTGCGACGATCCGCTTCAGCGAAATAACGGCGGAATTGGCGTTCCAGCACGCCGTACATACGCTTGACCTTTTGCTTTTCGCGCAATTGATTGCCGTAGTCGGAAGTGCGTGCGCCCGAAGTGCGACCGTGTTGACCTGGCTTGGAATCCAGTTTGCACTTGGAATCCAATGAGCGACGTGCGCTCTTGAGGAACAGGTCGGTGCCTTCACGGCGGGAAAGTTTTGCTTTTGGTCCGATATAACGTGCCACGGTATTTCCTTTATTGAGTGACGTTCCAACACCAAAGCCGAGGCTTCGAGGTTAAACGCTAGTCTGATTTGCTTACAATCAAACGGTGGGCTTAAGAACAAAACCCGCCAAGGTCATTGGCGGGTTGCTTCTGACGCTTTTGCAAATTCTGCAAAAGCGCAAGATTATACTACAGATTAGATACGACGACGCTTTGGAGGACGGCAGCCGTTATGTGGCACTGGCGTCACGTCTTGAATCTGAGTGATCTTGATGCCGAGGTTGTTCAGTGCGCGAACTGCTGATTCACGACCTGGACCTGGGCCCTTGATACGCACTTCCAGATTCTTAATGCCGCATTCGATTGCAACCTTGCCAGCAGCTTCAGCAGCGACCTGGGCAGCAAACGGTGTCGATTTACGCGAACCCTTGAAACCAGCACCACCCGAAGTCGCCCAAGACAAAGCATTACCTTGGCGATCAGTGATCGTGATGATGGTATTGTTGAACGAAGCGTGAACGTGCGCGATACCTTCAGCAACGTTCTTCTTAACTTTCTTGCGCACGCGTGCTGCTGCGGCGTTATTTGGGCTTTTTGCCATAATTATTTCCTTGAGTCCGGTAATCGACTAGCGGGTGCCGGGATTATTTCTTCAACGATTGAGCTGCCTTACGTGGACCCTTGCGAGTACGCGCATTGGTGCGAGTACGCTGACCACGGCAAGGCAAGCCCTTACGATGACGCATACCGCGGTAGCAGCCCAAGTCCATCAAACGCTTGATGTTCATTGACAGTTCGCGACGCAGATCACCTTCAACGACGAATTTTGCAATTTCGTCGCGGAGCTTTTCCAGTTCGTTATCGTCCAGATCCTTGACCTTTTTATTGGTAGGGACACCGGTAGCTACGCAGATATCCTGCGCCCGTGGACGGCCAACACCGTAGATGGCTGTAAGGCCAATAACAGTGTGCTGATGGTTGGGGATGTTCACCCCTGCAATACGTGCCATGCGTTATTCCTCGATCAATAACGTTAAATTAACCTTGGCGCTGTTTATGACGCGGTTCTGTGCAGATAACACGAACTACGCCTTTGCGCTTGATGATCTTACAGTTGCGGCAGATCCGCTTGACTGATGCGAGCACTTTCATTGTGGCCCTCTTTCTTTCAATACTAGATTAGTTTCACTCTTACTTGGTACGGAACACAATACGTGCCCGGCTCAAATCATAAGGAGTCAGTTCCACCGTCACCTTATCCCCTGGGAGGATGCGAATATAATTCATCCGCATTTTCCCGGAAATATGGCCAAGTACAACATGTCCGTTTTCCAACTTAACTCTGAATGTCGCATTCGGAAGATTTTCCAGAATCTCGCCTTGCATCTGAATAACGTCGTCTTTTGCCATTCGGTCTTCTCGTCTCTGGACGCCTCTTCACCTATCGTGAAGTAATACCGCCCTTGAAATTCGCCTTGCGAAGCAACGATTCATACTGCTGTGACATTACGTAATTCTGCACCTGTGCCATGAAATCCATGGTAACGACCACGATAATCAGAAGTGAAGTTCCACCGAAGTAGAAAGGCACCTTCCAACGTGCGATCAAGAACTCAGGCAACAAGCAAACCAGTGTGATATAGACCGCACCAGCTAACGTCAACCGCATCAAGATCTTATCGATATAGCGAGCTGTCTGATCACCGGGACGAATACCAGGAACGAACGCGCCGCTCTTCTTCAGGTTATCTGCCGTTTCCTTACTGTTAAACACCAGTGCAGTATAGAAAAAACAGAAGAAAACAATTGCAATTGCATACAACAAAGCGTGGATCGGTTCACCAGGTGCCATCGACGCTGCCAGATCCTTCAAGAAACGGATGAAGGGACTGGTAGTATCGCCAGATGTAAACCAGCTCGTAATCGTGGCCGGGAACAAGATGATCGAAGAAGCGAAGATCGGTGGAATCACACCAGCCATATTCAGCTTCAGCGGCAAATGACTGCTTTGACCGCCATAAATCTTGTTACCAACCTGACGCTTGGCGTAATTCACCAGAATCTTGCGTTGACCGCGTTCAATGAACACCACTAGGAACGTCACGAAGGCAACGATTATGCAGATCAAAATCGCAGAGATTGCATTCATCGAACCAGTACGAACTAGCTCAAACAAGCCACCCAATGCATTCGGCAAACCAGCTGCGATACCGGCAAAGATAATGATGGAAATACCATTACCTAAACCACGCTCCGTAATCTGTTCGCCCAACCACATCAGGAACATCGTACCAGTGACCAGTGTTACCACGGTCGTCAGGCGGAACGCCAGACCTGGATCGAGCACCAAACCAGCTTGCGACTCCAGTGCCACGGCAATACCGAGCGCTTGAAACGTTGCCAGCACCAGGGTGCCGTAGCGGGTGTACTGGGTAATCTTGCGACGACCAGCTTCACCTTCTTTTTTCAACGCTTCAAGTTGCGGCGAAACCACCGACAGCAACTGCATGATGATCGACGCCGAGATATACGGCATGATCCCGAGAGCGAAGATCGTAAAACGAGACAGAGCACCACCGGAGAACATGTTGAACATGCCCAGGATGCCGCCCTGGTTTTGTTTGAACAATTGCGCCAACTGCGTCGGGTCAATTCCTGGGACAGGAATATGAGCACCGATGCGATATACAACTAATGCGGCCAGCAAGAACCACAAACGGCCCCAAGGGAAACCTTTTGCAGCGCCTTTCGCAAGTTGGGGTTTAGTCGCCAATTAATGCTCCGCGTCAACAGTGTGATTAAGCTACCGAACCACCAGCTGCTTCGATAGCAGCCTTAGCGCCCTTGGTAGCAATCAAACCCTTGACTGTTACTTTCTTGGTCAGCTCGCCCGACAGAATGATGCGGACGACCTTAGCCAATTCAGAGACGACACCGGCTTGCTTCAATGCCAGAATATCGACTTCGCCAACTGGCAGCTTTTCCAGATCGGACAAGCGAACTTCAGCCTTGTACGGCGTTGCCAGCGATTTAAAACCACGCTTAGGCAGACGACGTTGCAGAGGCATCTGACCGCCTTCAAAACCGACTTTATGGAAACCGCCCGAACGCGATTTTTGCCCCTTGTGGCCACGGCCGGCGGTTTTACCCATGCCCGAACCGATACCACGACCGACGCGACGCTTGTAGTGCTTGGCGCCATCTGCAGGTTGGATTGTGTTTAATTCCATGATTTGCTCCGTTCGCAAGCCCAAGGCTTACGAAACCACTTTCACAAGATAGGACACTTTGTTGATCATGCCGCGAACCGATGGGGTGTCTTGCAATTCGGAAACCGAATTAACGCGACGCAGTCCCAAGCCGCGCACTGTTGCACGGTGGTCTTGGCGAGTACCGATCAAACCCTTGACCAGTTGCACTTTGATTGTGTTTGCCATCTGTTTTACCTTAGCCCAGGATGTCTTCAACAGACTTGCCGCGCTTGGCTGCAATTTCTGCTGGAGTGTTCATTTTGGACAAACCGTCGAGTGTTGCACGGACCATGTTGTAAGGATTGGTAGAACCATTCGACTTAGCAACGACGTTGGTCACGCCCATTACTTCGAAAATTGCGCGCATTGGACCACCAGCGATCACGCCAGTACCGTCTTTAGCCGGTGACATCAGAACTGATGATGCACCGTGCTTGCCGGTTACTGTGTGTTGCAAGGTGCCATTCTTCAAGGTGACCTTGATCATCTTGCGACGGGCTTCTTCCATTGCCTTCTGCACTGCAACTGGCACTTCTTTCGACTTGCCCTTGCCCATACCGATACGACCATCGCCGTCACCAACAACTGCCAGCGCTGCGAAACCCATGATACGACCACCCTTCACCACTTTGGTGACACGGTTGACCGCGATCATTTTTTCGCGCATGCCGTCATCAGGCTTGTCGCTTTGCGTTTTCGATTGCATTTTTGCCATGATGATTTTCCTTAGAACTTCAGGCCGGCTTCACGCGCAGCTTCAGCCAACGCTTTGACGCGACCGTGATAACGGAAACCGGAGCGATCAAACGCTACTTCGGTGACTCCAGCTTTCAGTGCCTTCTCGGCGACGCGCTTGCCCACCAGAGTCGCCGCAGCAGCGTTGCCGCCTTTGCCCGACTCGCCAGCCAACTGTTGGCGCACTTCTGCCTCCAAAGTCGATGCCGAAGCCAGAACCTTTGCGTCGGGGCCGATGATGCTCGCGTAGATGTGCGTGTTGGTACGATGCACGGCCAAGCGATTGACCTTTAATTCTGCGATCTTGGCACGGGTTTGAGTCGCGCGGCGCAGACGTGATTGTTTCTTGTCCATCGTCAACCCCTATTACTTCTTCTTGGTTTCTTTGAGTACAACCACTTCATCCGAATAACGTACGCCCTTGCCCTTGTATGGCTCTGGCTGACGATATGCACGGATTTCAGCGGCGACCTGGCCAACTACTTGGCGGTCGATACCCTTGATTAAGATCTCGGTTTGCGTCGGAGTTTCGCACTTGATGCCTTGGGGCATCTGATGCACGACAGGGTGCGAAAATCCCAGCGACAGATTCAGCTTGTCGCCTTGTGCTTGCGCACGGAAACCCACACCAACCAAGTTCAGCTTCTTTTCGAAACCCTTTGTGACACCGTTGACCATGTTATTGACCAACGCACGCAGGGTACCGGACATCGCATTTGCTTCACGGCTGTCATCAGCCACTTCGAAGGTCAGCGTGCCATTGTTGTTCGCCACTATTACCAAACCAGTCAAGGGATGGGACAGTGTGCCCAGAGGGCCTTTTACTGTGATCTGCGCTGCAGTAATGGACGCTTCCGCGCCACTCGGCAGTGCAATCGGCATTTTACCAACACGAGACATATTGCACTCCTTAAGCCACGTAGCAAATCACTTCACCACCGACACCGGTAGCGCGCGCTTTGCGATCTGTCATAACGCCACGTGGAGTGGAAACAATCGCCACACCCAGGCCGTTCATCACGTTAGGAATCTCGTCTTTACCCTTGTAGATACGCAGGCCGGGACGGGACACGCGCTCGAGGCGCTCGATAACTGGACGACCGGCATAATACTTCAGGCCGATTTTCAGTTCCGCTTTGCCGTCAGCTTCCACCACGGCGAAATCTTCGATATAACCCTCGTCCTTGAGGACGTTGGCAATTGCAATCTTGACTTTCGACGACGGCATTGCTACTGCGGTCTTTTGCACAACTTGCGCATTGCGGATACGGGTCAGCATATCGGCGATAGGATCGCTCATACTCATTGCTTGTTCTCCTATTACCAGCTAGCTTTGGTCAAACCCGGGATCTCGCCACGCATGGCGATTTCACGGACCTTAATACGGCCCAGACCGAATTTACGGAATGTGCCACGTGGACGACCGGTCAATGCGCAACGGTTACGTTGACGCGTCGGAGCCGAGTTACGCGGCAGCGCTTGCAACTTCAGGCGCGCTTCGTAACGTTCTTCTTCCGACTTGGATTGGTCGTCGATGATAGCCTTCAACTCAGCGCGCTTGCCGGCGTATTTCTTCACCAGATCTGCACGCTTTTGTTCACGGTTAATCAGTGCCAGTTTTGCCATGGCAGCCTCAGTTTCTGAACGGAAATTTAAATGCGGCGAGGAGCGCTTTCGCTTCGTCGTCGGTCTTCGCGGTAGTCGTGATGCTGATATTCAAGCCACGCAGCGCATCGATTTTGTCGTATTCAATTTCGGGGAAAATGATCTGCTCTTTCACACCGATATTGTAGTTACCACGACCATCGAAAGCACGACCGGAGACACCGCGGAAGTCACGCACACGTGGCAGAGCCACGGTGATGAAACGATCCAGGAACTCGTACATCTGGGCGCCGCGCAGGGTCACCATGCAACCAATTGGGTAGCCTTCGCGAATTTTGAAACCCGCGATTGCCTTACGTGCCTTGGTCACAACCGGTTTTTGACCTGCAATCTTGGTCAAGTCGCCGACAGCGTGCTCGATGATTTTCTTATCCGCAACAGCTTCCGACAAACCCATGTTCAATGTGATCTTCAGAATGCGCGGAACTTCCATTACCGACTTATAAGCGTACTTAGCAGTCAAGTCGGCAACGACTTTTTCTTTATAGAACTCTTGGAGACGTGCCATGATCTATTAAACCTTAACAACTTCGCCGGTGGATTTGTAAGCACGGACTTTCTTACCGTCCACGCTCTTGTAATCCACGCGATCTGCCTTGCCGGACGCAGCGTTAAACAACGCGATGTTCGACACATGAATTGGCATCAGCTTATCGACGATGCCGCCAGTTGCACCAGTCATTGGATTAGGCTTGGTCGCTTTTTTAGCGACGTTGACGCCTTCTACAACAACGTAATCAGCGCTGACACGCTGAGTTACCACACCGCGCTTACCTTTATCTTTACCGGTCAGCACGATGACTTCATCGTTCTTACGAATCTTTCCCATGACCACTCCTTACAGAACTTCAGGCGCCAGAGAGACGATCTTCATGAAGCGCTCTGTACGCAGCTCACGAGTAACTGGCCCAAAAATACGGGTACCGATAGGTTCCAACTTGGCGTTAAGCAAGACAGCAGCATTGCTATCAAACTTTACCAGGGAACCGTCTTGACGACGTACGCCCTTAGCGGTGCGAACGACGACTGCATTGTAAATCTCGCCTTTTTTGACACGGCCACGTGGGGCTGCGCTCTTGACGGTAACTTTAATCACGTCGCCGATGCTTGCGTAACGGCGCTTGGAACCACCCAAGACTTTGATGCACAGCACTTCGCGCGCACCAGTGTTGTCGGCCACTTCGAGCCGGCTTTCAGTTTGAATCATGATATTTTCTTTCCCAACTTAATCCGCTCAAATCACACAATGTGAATCGCGGTCAGTCTTGGTCCTGTTAGCAAGCGAACTTACTAGTTAGGGGACGATTAAGCTACGTAACTACATCTTGCCTCTTGCATTCGCCAAACACCAAGAAGCGAAAGAAGAGCTGAGCATTATGGCAGCATAATGCTCAGCGAGCAAGCCTTACTTATACTATTTGTGCCACTTGTACAACGCGTGTCACGCTCCAAGCTTTAGTCTTAGAGATTGGACGACCTTCCTGGATCTCGACGGTATCGCCAGTCTTCGCTTGATTCGACTCATCATGAGCGTGGTACTTGTTAGTACGCACGATGATTTTGCCATACAGCGGATGCTTGACGTGACGTTCGATCAGAACGGTAACAGTCTTATCCATTTTGTCGGACACAACCTTGCCAATCAGCGTGCGCTTGAGCGCTTGTTTCACTTGATCGTTCATTGTTGACCCTTCGAATTGATGACTGTTTTCACACGTGCGATATCGCGACGTACTTTCTTCAGTTGCGCGGTATTGTTCAGTTGCTGCGTAGCCACTTGCATGCGCAAGCTGAATTGAGCCTTCAACAGCTCATTCAGTTCTTTGGCCAGTGCTGCTTCGTCTTTACCACGGAGTTCAGATGCTTTCATATTCCGCTCCTATTATTGACCGACTTGACGAACAACAAAAGTCGTCGACAGTGGCAATTTGGCTGCTGCCAAGCGGAACGCTTCACGCGCCAGAGCTTCGTCAACACCATCCATCTCGTAGAGCATCTTACCTGGCTGAATTTCAGCCACGTAATACTCTGGATTGCCCTTACCGTTACCCATACGCACTTCAGCAGGCTTTTGGGAAATCGGCTTATCCGGGAAAACGCGAATCCAGATACGACCGCCACGTTTGATGTGACGGGTCATAGCACGACGAGCTGCTTCGATCTGACGTGCCGTGATACGACCACGACCAACTGCTTTCAGACCGAACTCACCAAACGATACGGCTGTACCACGCGAGTGCGAGATACCCGTATTGCGACCTTTTTGTTCTTTACGATATTTTCTACGTGCTGGTTGCAGCATGATTATTCTCCTGCTTTCTCAGCCGTTACACCGGCATCGGTAGCTTGAGGCGCACGAGGTGCACGCTTGGCACCGGCACCAGCGGGCGCAGCACCGGTCTTAGGACGAGGACGAGCACCTGGCTTGCCATCGTCACGACGCGGACCACGACGCTTCTTGTCGTCTTCTGGCTCACCGACCAGCACTGGTGCATCGCCGTTAGCCAGACGATCACCCTTGTAAACCCAAACCTTGATACCGATGATGCCGTATGTGGTTTGTGCTTCGCCAAAACCGTAGTCGATATCAGCACGCAGGGTATGCAGAGGCACGCGGCCTTCGCGATACCATTCCTTACGAGCGATTTCGATACCGTTCAAACGACCGGACGACATGATCTTGATGCCTTGAGCACCCAGACGCATTGCGTTTTGCATCGCACGCTTCATGGCGCGGCGGAACATGATACGCTTTTCGAGCTGTTGAGCGATCGAATCGGCGATCAGTTGCGCATCGGCTTCTGGCTTACGGATTTCTTCGATGTTGACGTGCACAGGCACGCCCATCAATTTGGCCAGCGCTGCCTTCAGCACTTCGATGTCTTCACCTTTTTTACCGATTACAACACCTGGACGGGAGCTGTAAATGGTGATGCGGGCATTCTTCGCTGGACGCTCGATAACGACGCGACCAACTGAAGCGTTCTTCAGTTTTGTCTTCAGGTAAGCACGTACCTTCAGATCTTCGTTGAGCATGCTGGCAAAATTGTTATTGCCAGCATACCAGCGCGATCCCCAGTTACGTGTAACCGCAAGGCGGAAACCGGTTGGATGAATCTTCTGTCCCATCGTGACTCCTTAGTTTCCGACAGTCACGTAAATGTGACAGGATTGCTTGGAAATACGATCACCACGGCCTTTTGCACGCGCTGTAAAGCGCTTGAGGACCGTACCTTTTTCGACATAAATGACCTTGACTTTCAGCTCGTCAATATCGGCACCATCATTGTGCTCGGCGTTCGCGATTGCGGACTCCAGAACCTTCTTGATGATGACCGCACCCTTTTTAGGGCTGAAGGCCAAGATATTCAGTGCTTGATCAACTTTTTTGCCGCGGATCAGGTCTGCAACCAGACGGCCCTTTTGAGCCGACAGATGCACACCACGCAGAGTAGCTTTAGTTTCCATCATAGGACCTTATTTCTTAGCCTTCTTATCGGCGGCGTGACCCTTGAACGTACGGGTCAGCGCGAATTCGCCGAGCTTATGACCAACCATGTTTTCCGACACATAGACCGGCACGTGTTGCTTGCCGTTATGCACCGCGATCGTCAGGCCGATGAAATCCGGCATGATGGTCGAACGGCGGGACCAGGTCTTGATTGGCTTCTTGTCTTTGGTCGCTTGAGCAGTCTCAACCTTTTTTACCAGGTGAGCGTCGCAGAATGGACCTTTTTTCAATGAACGTGTCATGTTTTATCCTTATTTCTTACCGCGGCGCGAGACAATCATGGAAGTCGTACGCTTGTTGCTGCGCGTCTTCTTACCCTTAGTCTGCTGGCCCCATGGCGAAACTGGATGACGACCTGCTGCAGTCTTACCTTCACCACCACCGTGCGGGTGATCGACCGGATTCATGACCACACCACGAACGGTTGGGCGAACACCGCGCCAACGCATTGCACCAGCTTTACCAATCTTGCGCAGATTGTGCTCGCCGTTACCGACTTCACCGATTGTTGCACGGCATTCGATATGAATGCGGCGCACTTCGCCGGAGCGCAGACGCACCTGAGCGTAAGTACCTTCGCGCGCCATCAGCACAACGCCAGCACCTGCGGTGCGAGCAATCTGAGCACCCTTGCCTGGCAACATTTCCACGCAGTGGATAGTGGTACCGACAGGAATGTTGCGGATAGGCAAAGCATTGCCAGCCTTGATTGGCGCTTCCGAACCACTGACCAGTTGATCGCCGACAGCAACGCCCTTAGGAGCGATGATGTACTTGCGCTCGCCGTCTGCATAGCAGAGCAAGGCGATGTGCGCTGTACGATTTGGGTCGTATTCGATACGCTCAACCTTGGCACTGATTCCGTCCTTGTTGCGACGGAAATCGATAACACGGTAATGTTGCTTATGACCACCACCGATATGGCGAGTGGTGATGTGACCATTGTTGTTACGACCAGCAGTCTTAGACTTCTTCTCGATCAGACCGGCAAACGGACGGCCCTTGTACAGGTCGCTGTTGACGACCTTGACCATACCGCGCCGACCGGGCGAGGTTGGCTTCACTTTTACGAGTGCCATTATTTAGCCTCCTCGGTGAAGTTGATTTCTTGACCAGGCTTCAGGCAGACGAATGCGCGACGGGTATGATTACGGCGACCAACCGAACGGCCGGAACGCTTGGTCTTACCTTGACGATTTGCAACTTGAACCGACTCAACCTGGACCTTGAACAGCAACTCGACCGCAGCCTTGACTTCCAGCTTGGTCGCATCTTGCATCACCAGAAAAACGACTTGCTCGTTCTTCTCGGCAACGAAGGTTGCTTTTTCAGAGATCACTGGCGCCAGCAGCACTTTCATCAAGCGCTCTTCGCTAAATTTCACAATTGTGCTCATCCCAGCAACTCCTCAATCTGTGCCAGCGCTTGCTTGGTGATCAACACTTTCTTGTAGAACACCAAAGAAACTGGATCAGCTTGACGTGGCTCAACCACCAGCACGCCTGGCAGATTACGCGCGGCGAGCAACAGGTTTTCATCCAGGCTGTCAGTGATGATCAGCACCGAATCCAGGCCCATGCCCTTCAGCTTTTGCGTCAACAACTTGGTCTTTGGTGCTTCGACCGAGAAGTTTTCAACGATCGACAGGCGATCTTCACGAGCCAACTGCGACAGAATCGAGCAGACACCTGCGCGATACATCTTCTTGTTGACCTTGTGCGAGAAGTTTTCGTCTGGCGAATTTGGGAAAATGCGACCACCGCCGCGCCACAGTGGCGACGACGACATACCGGCGCGAGCGCGACCAGTACCCTTTTGACGCCATGGCTTCTTGGTTGTGTGATGCACTTCTTCACGGTCTTTTTGCTTGCGGTTACCGCTGCGAGCATTGGCTTGATAAGCCACGACGACTTGGTGAATCAGCGCTTCATTGTAATCACGACCAAAAATGGTGTCAGGAGCAGCGACGTTCGATGCAGCTTGACCTTGATCATTCAGGAGCTTGAGTTCCATGAATTAGGCTCCCTTCTTGGCTTTGACTTTAACAGCAGGCGACACGACCACTTGGCCGTTCTTTGCACCAGGCACTGCACCCTTGACCAGCAGCAATTGACGCTCAGCGTCAATGCGTGCGATTTCGAGGTTTTGCACTGTGCAGGTAACGTCACCCATATGACCGGTCATGCGCTTACCAGGAAAAACACGACCTGGATCCTGCGCCATACCGATCGAACCTGGCACGTTATGCGAACGGGAGTTACCGTGCGATGCGCGACCGGATGCAAAATTGTGACGCTTGATCGTACCAGCGTAGCCTTTACCGATAGACACGCCTTGCACGTCTACCATTTGACCAGCTTCGAACAAGCTAGCTGCGACAACGTCGCCAGCCTTCAACTCGGCAGCCTTGGCTGCGTCAATGCGGAATTCTTTCAGAACGGTCCCAGCTTCTACGCCAGCTTTGGCATAGTGACCGGCTGCAGCTTTCGTCACACGCGAGGCGCGACGCTGACCGAATGCGACCTGAACAGCGGAATAACCATCCACTTCAGGGGTTTTGATTTGAGTCACGCGGTTGTTCGACACATCCAACACAGTCACAGGAATAGAATCCCCGTCTTCCGTGAAGATACGCATCATGCCAACCTTGCGACCTACAAGGCCCAGGCTCATTGTTTTCTCCATTCCCACCTGCGATTGGGCGGGGCTGATGTTTGTACAACTAAAATATGCAAAGTCGCGAAAGCCAAAATAGCGATCACGACTCTACCGAAGCCAAGCAGTATAACTGCTTAAATTTTTATTTGCAATACCCGACAATGTCGTGGTATGTCAAAACTTGAAGCAGTCACACCGTTTTACAACACTTGCTGCAAAGATTACTGCAGCTTGATTTCTACATCCACGCCAGCTGGCAGATCCAGCTTCATCAGCGCGTCAACAGTCTTGTCGGTTGGATCGACGATATCCATCAGACGTTGGTGCGTACGGATTTCGAATTGATCGCGCGAAGTCTTGTTGACGTGTGGCGAACGCAGAACGTCGAAACGTTGAATGCGTGTTGGCAGTGGAACTGGACCCTTGACAACCGCGCCAGTGCGCTTTGCTGTGTCGACGATTTCCTGTGCGGATTGATCGATCAGACGATAGTCAAATGCCTTCAGGCGAATACGGATTTTTTGGCTAGGAACGGACATGTTTTTCCTTTAAAGAACGAACCGCGGATGACCATCATCCGCGGCAATGATAAATGTTACTTACCGACTACAATTACGCGTCAGGCAAGATCTTGGCAACCACACCAGCGCCGACGGTACGACCGCCTTCACGGATAGCGAAGCGCAGACCTTCTTCCATTGCGATCGGGTTGATCAACATCACGGTGATCGACACGTT
>JAMFSU010000131.1 GCA_026225475.1 Duganella sp. | reverse complement strand
GCCCACGTGGCGGAATTGGTAGACGCGCATGGTTCAGGTCCATGTGCCGCAAGGTGTGGGGGTTCGAGTCCCTCCGTGGGCACCAAAAACATAAAAGGTCGGTTGATGAAAGTCAACCGGCCTTTTGCGTTTTTGGGGACCGCGAGCAAGGCGCCTGTGCGCCTTGCGGGTGGGACTCGAAAGCTGGGCCTTGCAAGGACCAGCGGGGTCGCGGCACGTGACCGAGTCCCTCCGTGGGCACCAAAAACATAAAAGGTCGGTTGATGAAAGTCAACCGGCCTTTTGCGTTTTGAGGGGCCGCAATACAGCACCGCGCACCTCGAACTGCAACTGATCCAGCAGCACGCCTTTGCGATCCTGCAACACCAGCGTATGCCTGCCAGGCCATGGCATCCAGTCGACACTGCCATCTTTACCAGGCTTGCTCACCAGTGGTTTGCCATCTAGGAGCCAGACGCCCTGCTGCACTCCCTGAGCAGCAAACCGCATCCGTTGGCGCTCTGGCGGAATGTCCGGATCAATCGCCACCAGCATGCCGCGCGTTGGATAAGTAATGGCTGGCACCAGATCATTGACACTGGCAATGCGCACAATGCGCTGCTGCGTTTCCGGCAAAAAATATTCGGTACGCGCCACTTCCAGTTGACGCTCATACGAAATCTCTTGCGCCTTTACCTGCTGCGGCTTGCGCGGGGTTGTCGCACCGCCATCACGGTGCAGGTATTGCATGACTTCCTGCCACACCGGTGCCGCACCGGTCACCCCCGACACATCCCACATCGGCGCACCAGATGCATTACCTACCCACACACCGACCGTATAACGGCTCGAAAAACCAACGCACCAGTTATCACGCATATCTTTGGAAGTCCCCGTCTTGACTGCCGTCCAGATACGCGTGGCCAAGGCATTTTCCAATCCAAACGTACGCGCACGGGCACTGCGATCCGACAGGATGTCGCCAACAATGAAACTGGCGCCGTCATCCATGACCGGCTGCGCTTGCACACGCGCTTGCGTCATGCGCGTGCGCACCTCACTGTAGCGCCCCTGATTGGCCAGCGCCCGGTAGGCATTACTCAAGGCCAGCAAACTGACATCGGCACTGCCTAGCGCCAGACTGTAGCCGTAATAATCGCCAGACTCGCGCAAGTGGAAACCCAGACTTTGCAGGCGATCAAACAAACGCGTCGGCGTCACCATTACCAGCGTGCGCACCGCCGGGATATTCAGCGACGAACCGAGCGCCGTGCGCAGGCTGACCAAACCCTTAAATTGTTTGTCGTAGTTTTGCGGAATATACAGACCGGATGAAGTCGTCAGATTGACCGGCGAATCATCCAGCAACGACGCTGCCGTCAGCCATTTTTTTTCAATTGCGAGCTCATAGAGGAAAGGCTTTAGCGTCGATCCAGCCTGGCGCAAGGCCACCACGCCATCGACTTGCGCCGCTCCCGACAGACTGCCGCTGGAACCGACCCAGGCCAGCACATCACCACTGGCATTATCGATGACGATCACTGCGCCATCTTCGATGTTGCGCGAAACCAGCGCAGCCAATTGGCGATGCAAGGCATCTTTGACGAAGCGCTGCGTGGCGGCATCGAGTGTCGAGACCACTTGCTGGCCCGGCGTTTTCAACAACTTGCGCGCCAGATGCGGTGCCAACTGCGGCGCCAATTGCGAGGAGGCATCCTGCGCGGCCACGACCTCCGCAGCACCACGATCACGCTTGGCACCGACCTTGGCCAGCAGCAGCTCAGTGCGGCCGACCAAGCCATTGCACTCAGACGCCGCGTGCTGCTCCTTGAGTATCGCGCAGGCGCGCTCGGCCACCTTGCGCGGTGTAGCATTCGGTGCGCGTATCAAGGCGACGGCAAGCGCTGCTTCCGTTTGATCGAGACCGCTGGGATGTTTACCAAACAGCACACGTGACAAGGCATGCACACCCACGACTTCGCCGCGAAAGCTGACCAGATTGAGATAGGCTTCGAGAATCTGATCCTTGCGCCATTGCCGCTCCAGGCTCTCTGCGATAAAAATCTGCGACAGCTTTTGCAGCACCGTGCGTCCAGCCGCCTTGCGACGCAAATCGTCATAGAGCAAGCCGGCCAGTTGCATGGTGATGGTTGAGGCGCCGCGGGTTCTGGTGTTCCACAAATTGCCCCAGGCCGACGCCGCCACGGCACTCCAGTCGACTCCGCTATGCTGATAAAAGCGCCGGTCTTCTGAAGCAATCAAGGCATTGCGCAAGGCGGGTGAAATGGTATCGAGCGCCACCCACGACAAACGCCGTTCGCTCGGATCGAGTCGCAACTGCTGCAGCAGTTCGCCATGGCGGTCAAGCAGGCTGGCATCGGACGAACGCGCCGACTGCTGCACCTCGCTGAAACTGGGCACCGCAGATGCCGTGCCGGCCGCGCTCAGCAGCAAAGCCAGCGCAGCGCAGCACTGCCGCAACCTCATCGCGGCGCCTTGATGGTCATGCTGGCGTTGGGAATGGCACCGAACATCTCCGGCGCATACATCGCTTCCACACGGGTCGGTGGTAGATTGAATTGACCCGCATTATTGAGCCGCACCGTATAGGAAATACTGGAACGCCCCTTCGGCAAACGTTCGTAATAAGCCCGATAGGCTTCGCTGCTGCGCTCCTCATAGGCCAACCAGGCATTGCTGCGCGAGCGGCCATCATCTTCACCGCTGCGCGTGATGGCCGAGTCGCGTGCCAGTCCCGAACCGAGCAGCGTGGCACCGCCAGGAATCGGATCGCTCAGCACCACCCAGCTCATGTCACTCTGGGCATCAATGTCGAGGTTGACGCGCAGCACGTCACCGCGTGTATACACGTTCGGCTGTTGCTGCTCGACTGCGATCACTGCCTTGCTGATCCGGTAGCCGCTGTTGACAGCGCTCTTGAGCGGCACCGCCGCCAGACTTTGCAGTGTGACCCACGGTTTGCCGCTGCCCTCCTGGCTGAACTTGAGCGTGCCCGGCGCTGGCGGGCCCCACGATAATTGCAATTTGCCACCGCTCGCAGCGGTACCACTCCAGGCATAGGTTTTACTGCCAGCGTCCGAGACCACGCGCGTGACGCCGCCAACCTTGTCACCTTCAAATGCACGGCTGAATTTCTCCAGCGCCAGAGTACCCCAGAGGTTGGCCGTGGTGGTACTCCAATGACCATGTTGCTGACGCTGGATGGCGCCGCTGAGCAGCTTGGGCAGATCGTCATGCCAGGCCGGATTGCTGAGCATTACCAGGATCAGGCGATTGGCATTGCTGTCGCCATTGGCCATAAGCCACCACCAGTTGTCGGTTTCCTCGTTGGCAAAGCCCATGCGTGTCCCCTGGAAATCCAGCCGTGCGCGCAATATCTGGTCGGCTTCGGTAAGCCGCTGCGCGCGCTCCGGTATCGTTGTAACACGCTGCAAAATCGCGATCCAGTCCAGCAGCGCGGAGGTCGGCCATTGATTCGGGGCGATTTGCAGCGAACCGAGCATCGCGGGCTGCACCCGCTGATACCGCGACAAAGCTTCCAACGCAGCCAGCTTGCGGATATCGAGATCCTTGGTCGGCGCCCAGAATTCTCGCATCAGTTTGCCCTCGACGAATGCCGCCAGGCCGTCGAGCATTTTGTCGCGGCTGGGCTGCGGCAAGGCATAACCGGCTTCGCTGGCGGCCGCCAGCAGATAGGCAGTCAGACTATCGCTGCCGCGATGGGCGTTGGACTCGCTGGGCGGGAAGTAATAGGCCAGGCCATCAGCATCAAGGTAGGTCGGCAAGTCGCTGACAATGTTTTGCCATGCGCTGGCATCGTGCAACGCCAGCGCTTTCGAGCTGCGCTGTTCCAGGCAGGCATAGGGATATTCAGTGAAATAGCGGCGAATGCCTGCGCTGCCGCCGGCCAGAGTGGGACTGAGCGCAATGTCGACACCACCGCGTCCGACCAGACTATCAGCTGGTTGCGCCACACTGATAGCCGCGCTTTTATCGAGCTGGAACAACGTGGCCTGTTGCACCGTCACCGGCAACGCCGGCAGCACGCGCTGCGTCACGCGCAGTGCATCTCTGACAGCAGGCGCGGCCTGTTCTTGAGCTGCAATGCTCCAGCTGAGTTGGCCCAAATCAGACGGTACCGTCACGGGCCAGACCATTTCGCTGGCAGTACCGGCACCGATATCCAGCTCGCGCTCGGGCAAGCTAATGCCACCGCTGACGCTAGGTGTCAGCTTCACATGCATGCGCCTTGACGTGGTATTGCGCACCGTCACCGCAGCCATGAATTGATCACCTTCGCGTACCAACGGTGGCAAGCCGGAAATCAGTTGCAAGTCCTGCGTCGAACGGATGCTGGCACTGCCGGTGCCGAACAGACTGGTTCCACTTTCGGCCACAGCCACAATGCGGAAGGCGGTCAGTGAATCGTTGAGCGGCACCTCAATTTGCGCACGGCCATTGGCGTCGAGCAGCACTGCCGGTTTCCATAGCAGCAAGGTATCGAACAATTCACGCGTCGGCGCCTTGCCGCCACCACCACCCGCGGGTGTCGCCTTTTTTCCGTAATGGCGTTTGCCAACTACCTGCATTTGCGCCGTCGCGGTTTCGATGCCGTAACTGCGCCGTTGCAGCATCGCTGTGAGTAAATCCCAACTGCCGTTGGGCTGCAATTCCAGCAAGGCTTCATCGACCACTGCCAACGCAACTTCAGCGCCGGCTGCCGGTTTGCCGTCAGGTAGCTTGACCTGCACGGTCGTCTTGGCAATCGAGCGTATTGGGTAAGAAGGCTGATCGGTCATCACTGCCACGCTCAGTTGATGCGCGGCACTGCCAACGGCGATTTCGGCAATTCCGAATTTATAGGCTGGTTTGGCCAGATCAACCATGCTGCCCGGCGCCTGGTACTCCTTGAAGTCATGCCACCAGTTGAGCGGCTCCTGCCAGCCCCAACTGAAGAAGGAATACCAAGGTACTTCTCGCATGCGCCCGCGCACCGCCAGCACCGAGACATACACATTGGGGGCATAACCGCTCTTGACCGGTACCTTAATGATCGGGTCCTGCCCACTCAATTGCACTACCTGGGTATCGATGATGCCTTCGCGTTCTACTGCCACCAGCGCAGTGGCATAGCGAAACGGCATGCGCACCTGGAACACCGCAGTTTCACCGGGTTGATAGATTTTCTTTTCCGGCAGGACATCGATGCGATCCTGGTTTTCGCCGGAAAACCATAATTCTCCCTGCCGTGTCACCCAGACGGAACTGCTGGCTAGCGATAGATGACCTGCGCCATCCTTGGCACTGGCAATCAGTTCGACATTGCCGGCTTGCGACAGGGACACTTCGCAATTGAGCGTGCCATGCTGGTCGGTCTTGCCATTGCACAGGGTACCGAGATTGTGCGACGTGCGATTATTTTCATAGGCGTAAAAACCGCCCACCATGCGCTTGCGATGTGAATTGGTCTGCCAGGCAGTGGCGCTGACTTCCACCGGCACTTCGCGCTGCGGCTGACCGGCGGCATTGAGCACTACCATGCTCAGTGCCAGCTTCTTCTTGACCGAGACCCAATTGCCGGCCTTGATGCCGACAATCACCGCCGCCGGCCACAAGGTGCTTACATTGGAAATCGTTTGTATCTCGCCATTGGGATCGCTGTAGGTCATTTCGGACAACAGTTCACGCGGTGTTTTGAGCGCCGGCAAAGACTTGATGGTGGTACGTCCGGCACCCGTTTTGTCGAGCGTGACGCCGAGTTTGTCGGCGACGATTTTTTGATCATCACGACTGCCGTTGGCAGCGTCGTCATCCGACACCCGATTGAGCTCAAACGAATAGCCGTCATAGGCAGCAAAGCTGACCTCCTTGGGTCGCAACAGGCTACTCACATGCACCACCTGTCCGCCGGCGCCACCGCCATTGAGGTAATTGAGTTGCACATCGAGCGGCACTTCGCTGGAGGCCACTAATGCGCCCTTGCCACCATTGACCGGCGTCAACCGCCCCTGCATCAACGGTAGGCGGAATTCTTCGACGCGGAAACTGCCAGTCTCTTCACTCCCCGTACCATTGGCAGCACCGTCGAGCAGCACCGTGTAACTGCCCAGCTTGGCCTGCTTGGGAATGGCAAAGACTGTTTCGGCGTTTTTCTGCCCACGCCATGACAAGGGAAACTGAAACTCCTGCCCGCTGCCATCATGGATGATGCGCACGCGCGTCGGTAGTTGATCTTTGCCAGCCAGGCCGAAGCCTTGCATGTTCTGCAGCCGGAATTCATGCTTCATCGAGACGGTCTCACCGGCACGCAGCAAGGTGCGATCAAAAATGGTGTGGGCGCGCCGTGTTGCGGAAGCCGAACCATCGGTGGGCAGATTGAAGCGCCAGGACTCAATACCCTCGTTCCAGGAAGACAATGCAAATGCCATATCTGCCAGCCCCTTGTCATCGCGCTTGCGGGCGCTGACAAACAAGCCGTTGATGGAACCATCGGGACCTTCATTGGTAGCACAAACGTCCACCAGCGCATGCGCAATCATCGCCACACCATTGGCATTGGTGGCACCGCGCCAGAGTTCCTCGCCTTTGCAATTGGAGACACGGATATCAGCGCCAGCGACCGGCTTGGCCGTGTCGAGCGTGGTAACCCAGACTGCGCCATTCTCACGGCCCAACTTGACATGCACCGACAGATTGGTGACCAGCGCACTGGTGCGCACATACATTGGTACCGGCTTGCCGAGCAAGGAAGCGCCTAGCTTGGGAGACTCCAGTTCGACCACATAGAAACCGGCATCCTTGAGCGCAATACCAACCACCTCAAACGGCCGCTCACCGTCCTTGGCAGCAGCCAGGGTCGGCAGGTTGAGCAATTTGACCCCGGGCTGCTGCGCCAACAAACCGACGCTGCGCGAATCGATCGCTTTTGGATCGCTATCACCCCAACGCTCATGGAATTTATTCAAGCGCGTCAACCAGGCAATCACGCCTTGGTCGTCATCGACCTTCAGACTGGCGACTTTTCCTGACAACGCGGTGCCATCGGCACTGCGCGTGAGCAAATTGGTCTCAACCCGGCGCAAGGTGACCGGTAAGGTGGCATCGGCATGCAACTCGATGATGCCGAAAGGTGCGGCTGCGAATTTGGCCAGCGGCGGATACGTCGCCGTTGGTACCTTGAGCGGAAACATGGCGGCGTTGCCGAGTGGTCGACCACTGTCGTCCTTGAAGCCTGATGGCAGATTGATGCTCAGCGTATCCTGCTCGGCAAATGGCGCCTGAAAATTCACGCTAAAGACAAAATCGGTACTATCGTTTTTTTCAAAGTACGGTGTGAGCCGGCCATTGCGGCCTTTAAGCACAATTGCAGCAGCCAGCTTGCGCGATATTGCGGCGGAAAATGTCAACGTCAATGGCGAGATCGGCGAACATGCAGCGTTAGCGTTTTCGCGCTGGCAACTGAGACTGGCAGTAAAACCCGGTCGCACCTTGAATTTCAGAATTTGCGGCTGACTGGTCAATATGCCGCCGCTGACGCTGGCAATACCCTTGTCCCAGACCAGATTGACGGCAGCGTCATTGGGTAGACGCTGCTGGCACTGGACGATGGTGACCAGCGCCGGGTCAACGCGGGCGGCATACTTGGGCAACAGTTCTGCGCGCATGGCGGCAGTGGCAAACTTGACCGGAATACGCTCATTAACACCCTGCGCTTCGCAATACAAATGCGCGCGCAGACTGGCGGCATCGGCAGCGCCATTCTGGATCAAGATGAAGGCCTGTTCTTCGTCAATCACCTCGGCGACAGGATAGTGCCCGACCACAGCCGGGCCACCGGTATTGAACTGAAAACTGCGTTTGCCGCTGAGAACGGTATTGGCTTGTGTCTTCACATCGGGCTTGAGGGCGAACGCACAGTGCGTGCCAGGCGGCAGACTGTGTTCGAAATCATAAACCCAGTTCTTGTCATCGGCCCAGCGTGCACTACCAACAATGCCGGTATTGCCGCAATCAAGATCGAACGGCACACCCGCTTGGGGATCGCCAAATTTGACCATCGCTTCCGAAAACGCAACACGCACCTGATGGACCTGCGCCACTTCGCCTTGTGGCACAAAACGCAGGACATTGGCAGCGATGGCGGACATGCCAGGCACTGCCACCAACAACGATACAAGAACCGAAATCCAGCCTACCCTCCAGGACGTCAAATGCATGCTTTCTCCGCTTGACTACGTTCTCGTATTGCTTCGGACTGCACTTTGGCAGCTACAACTTATCTTGCAAAAAATCCAGGAAACAACTGATGCGCCGCGATATCTGCGTATTCCGGTAATACACAGCGTGAATTTTTTGACGAAACGCTGAATGAGACTGTTCCAGTATACGTACTAAACGTCCTTGCGCCACATCCTCGTCTGACATGAAATTGGACAGGCAAGCGATACCCTGCCCTTGCAAGGCCAGTTGCCGTATCGTTTCGCCACTGGAGGCACGCAATGCCGGTTTGATTGGATAACGGTCACCGTCTTCATATTGCAACGGCCATTGATTCAGATTTTCTGGCTGAGTGAAACCGATCAATTGATGCTGCTCCAGTTCTTTGACAGTCTTGGGCGTGCCGTGACGACGCAAATACTCAGGGCTGGCCAGCAATTGCAGCCACGCCGAGGTCAAGGGCTTGGCATGCAGCGTCGAATCCTGCAATTCGCCAATGCGGATGGCGACGTCAGTGCGTTGTTCGACCAGGTCGATGAAGCGGTCACTGGTGGTCAATTCCAGCTCGATGTCGGGATAACAGGCACGAAAAGCGGCCACATGGGGCACGATACAGTGCAGCATGAATGGCACCGAAGCATCCACCCGCAACTTGCCAACCGGCTTTTGACTGCGGATGCGAATCGACTCTTCGGCGCGCTCCATGGCGGCGATGATGTCGCGTGCCTGCACCAGGAAAACCTGGCCTTCTTCGGTCAACTCCATACGCCGCGTGGTGCGCGTGAGCAAGCTGATAGCCAGTTTTTCTTCCAACCGCGACAAGGCCCGGCTCACGCCCGAGGTGGTCTGGCTCAGTATTTCGGCTGCCGCGCTCAGGCTGCCGGCCTCGACCACGGCAATAAAAATCCGCAATTCATCCGACTGCATCGTCATTGTTGACTCCGTATCAAATATTTTTTGATTTTAATGCTATTTTTCTCAACAAAGTAAAACGCCATAATGCAGCAAGTCAAAAATCATTTCATTCAGGGGAGTTGCATCATGCCAATTGCACTATGGGCGCTGGCCATCGCCGCCTTCGCCATCGGCACTACCGAATTTGTCATCATGGGCTTGCTGCCCGAAGTCGCCGCCAATCTCGGCATCACCTTGTCGTCGGCTGGTCTGCTGGTGACCGGCTATGCGCTCGGCGTATTCGTCGGTGCGCCACTGGTCACCGCCACCACTGCCAAACTGCCCCGCAAGACCTTGCTCATCGGCTTGATGGTGTTGTTCGTGATCGGCAACCTCGGCTGCGCCCTGGCGCCCGGTTATACCTTCCTGATGATCGCACGCGTCATCGCGTCATTTGCGCACGGTGCCTTCTTCGGCGTTGGTTCGGTGGTCGCCACCGGTCTGGTGGCCAAAGAAAAGCAGGCATCTGCCATCGCCTTGATGTTCACCGGCCTGACCGTCGCCAATGTGCTGGGCGTGCCGTTCGGCACCTGGCTGGGACAAGCCTATGGCTGGCGTTCAACATTTTGGGCCGTCAGCGTGGTGGGTGTGGTCGCGCTGCTGGCGATTGCTTATCTGGTGCCGCGTTCGAACCAGCAGCAGCAGGCTGACTTCCGCGGAGAATTGCGCGTGCTGGCACGGCCGCAAGTGTTGCTGGGCTTGTTGATGACGGTACTTGGTTTTGGCGGTGTATTTGCCGCCTTCACTTATATCGCCCCGATTTTGACCGATATCACCGGATTTCCTGCCAGTGCGGTGTCACCTATCTTGTTGTTGTTCGGAGTTGGCTTGGTCGCCGGCAATCTGCTCGGCGGCAAATTCGCTGACCGCTATCTGATGCCTACACTCGTCACCAGCCTGGTACTGTTGGCTGGCGTGCTGGTGCTGTTTTCTTTCACCAGTCACGACAAGCTGGCCGCCGTGATCACGATAGGCTTGCTCGGTGCAGCCGCATTTGCCACTGTGCCGCCGCTGCAAATGCGGGTGTTGCAAAAAGCCACCGATGCGCCAAATCTGGCGTCGTCCGCCAATATTGCCGCCTTCAATCTCGGCAATGCGCTCGGCGCCTGGCTCGGTGGCGTCACCATCGACCATGGTCCAGGTTTGCATGCGGTCGCCATGGCGGCGGCGGCCATTACTGCCAGCGGGCTGGTGGTGACCTTGATCAGTTGGCGGCTCGATCGCCATGACAATATTGTCGCAGTCGACGATCGCTTGGCCGGCAACGAAACGGCATAAGCCAGCTTGAAACGTCCATAAAAAAAGAGCTTAGGTCCTGAACTAGACCTAAGCTCTTTTTGTTTTGGCATCCACGGCAACGTGGACACCTGCGCAAATTTACTGCGATTCCTTCTTTACCCAAGCGGCCAATTGATGCGCACCAAGGCCGTCGTAATCTTCAAACGGCTGGTGAATCCAAGGATTGGTCGGCAGATAGTCGAGATGATAGTCAGGCTCGATAATCGAGCAAGCCTTCCACCACAACACAGCCGACTTGACCTCAGTCACGGCAGGATAATGCTCTCTCAGATGCGTCTGCACCTTTTGCAGCGTCACGCCGGAATCGACCAGATCATCCACCAGCAAGACGCGGCCCGAAAGCGTGCCCTTGGTAATGGTAATGTACTTGGCAATATCAAGGCTGCTGCGGATGGTGCCCGCCGCTTCGCGATAGGAACTGGTCGACAGGATCGCCAGCGGCACATCAAAGATGCGCGAGAACACATCGCCTGGACGCAGGCCGCCACGTGCCAGACACAGAACCTGGTCGAACTGCCAGCCTGATTCATGCACTTTGAGGGCCAGCTTCTCGATGTTGCGATGGTATTGGTCCCAGGTAACCCACAGGTCTTTATCGTCGGATATTTTCATTTTCTTGGTACTCGTCTTGCAAATGGCGGAATTACTTGAATGGGTGACGCAACACGATGGTTTCTTCGCGGTCAGGACCGGTAGAAATCATGTCGATAGGCACGCCGACCAGTTCTTGAATGCGGTTGATATAGGCGCGCGCGTTTGGTGGCAAACCGTCAAGCGATTGCACACCAACGGTCGACTCTGTCCAACCTGGCATTTCTTCATAGATCGGCTCGCAAGCAGCCGCTTCTTCAGCGCCGACAGGGAAGATATCCACGGTCTTGCCGTTCAGGGTGTAGCCAGTGCACAACTTCAACGATTCCAGACCATCAAGCACATCAAGCTTGGTCAGACACATGCCAGACACACCATTGATCTGCACTGAACGCTTGAGCAAGGCAGCATCGAACCAACCGCAGCGACGCGCACGTCCAGTGACGGTACCGAACTCGTGACCTACGCTGGCGAGATGTTTGCCAACACCGACATCGGTCGGCAACTCAGCCGGGAATGGGCCAGAGCCAACACGCGTGGTGTAGGCCTTGGTGATGCCCATGATGTAATGCAACATGTCTGGGCCAACACCTGCACCAGCAGCAGCATTACCTGCCACGCAGTTACTTGAAGTGACGAATGGATAAGTACCGTGATCGACGTCCAGCAGGCTGCCCTGAGCGCCTTCAAACAACAACTTGGCGCCGTTTTGATGGGCAATATGCAGATCGTTGGAAACATCGGCAACCATGGGTTTGAGACGCGGCACATTGGCCAGTGCATCATCCAGCGTCTTTTGGTAATCCACCGGCTGCGTCTTGAGGTATTGGGTCAGGACGAAGTTATGGTAGTCGAGGTTTTCCAGCAGTTTTTCAGCGAAACGCTTTTCGTTGAGCAAATCGGCCACGCGAATAGCGCGACGACCGACCTTGTCTTCATAGGCGGGGCCGATACCCTTGCCAGTGGTACCGATTTTGGCGGCACCGCGTGCGACTTCGCGCGCCACGTCCAGCGCCACGTGATATGGCAGAATCAGTGGACAGGCGGCAGACACTTTCAGGCGCGAAGCGACTTCAACGCCGGCGGCTTCCAGTTTATCGATTTCACGCAACAGATCCGGTACCGACAAGACCACGCCGTTACCGATATAGCATGCCACGCCAGGACGCATGATGCCGGAAGGAATCAATTGCAAGGCGGTCTTTTGACCGCCGATGACCAGTGTATGGCCAGCATTGTGACCACCTTGGAAGCGCACCACGCCTTGTGCGTGATCGGTCAGCCAATCAACGATTTTCCCTTTGCCTTCATCGCCCCATTGCGTACCGATGACGACGACATTTTTTGCATTGCTTTTCTGTAACATGGCTTAACCTAAATTTTTGATAATCCAATTTCCGTTGCTCAACTCGACTGCCCGGTCGCAGTCGAACTCGTCCTGGTCGTTTTTATGGCCGGGCAGGCTTTGAATCACAATTTCCCCTGCTTGCCGCAATTCCGCTATTTTCTCACGCAAACCAGCTTCAGTACCCCATGGAGCGCGAATTGCACGTTTTCTTTCTGCACTTGGCATCAAACGCGCCAGATCACGCAGATCCAAGGTAAAACCAGTGGCTGGGCGCGAGCGCCCAAATGCTTCACCAACATGGTCATAACGACCTCCGCGCACCACCGCATTTGGCAAGCCGGGTACATAAGCAGCAAACATGACACCGCTGTGATAATGATAACCACGCAAATCGGCCAGATCGATCGTGACATTGGCTTCGCCTGCTAGTTGCGCCAGCGCCTGCAATTCGTCAAGCGCCTGTACGATGCCCGGCAACGGCGGCAATACGCTGCGCGCCTTGGCAATCACATCGATATCGCCATACAAACCCGGCAACGCCAACAGCGCGGCGCGCGTAACGGCCAGATAGTTTGCAGTCAATATCTGCAAGCCTGGCACATCCTTGGCTTCCAGCAAGCCGAACAACTGCGCTGCATGTTTGCTGGCAACTTCGTCATCGGCAATGATGGCCCGCAACACACCAACATGGCACAAGTCCAATCGCACTTCCGTAATACCAGCTTGCGCCAGCGAGGCCAGCGCCAACTCTTGAATTTCGGCATCGGCTTCAAGGCCGGCATGGCCGTAAATCTCGGCACCGATCTGCAGCGGTTCACGCGTGGCATGTAAGCCAGACGGACGAGTATGCAAGACACTGCCGGCATAGCACAGGCGCGTTACCGATTCACGATTGAGCAAGTGGGCATCGATACGCGCCACCTGCGTGGTCATATCAGCACGTACCCCGAGCGTACGTCCGGACAGTTGATCGACCAGCTTGAAGGTCCGCAAATCGGTATCTTGACCAGCACCGGTCAACAGCGATTCGAGATACTCCAGCAAAGGCGGCATGACCATTTCATAGCCATACAAACGGAACTGATCGAGCATGCGGCGACGCAACTCTTCAATCTTGCGCGCTTCGGATGGCAAGACGTCAGCAATATTTTCGGGAAGAAGCCAATTAGGCATAAAACAATTCAATCAGTAAAAATTCGATGCAGTTGCGTTTTACACGCGGCAAAGCACACACGTCAAACGACGTGCATGCCTTGGAAAATTACATCTACTCAGGGAACAAATATAGAACGAAATACTGGCTGGTAAAACAGAAAGATGCCCTCCACTAGCAGCATCTTTCCAGCATTGCGATCTTTCTCTCGTGCTAATTATTTCTTGGTGCTGAGCCCTCCGACACCTTTGAAATACTTGAAAAATTCAGAATTGGGTTCGACCACTAGCAAATCATGCCGATTCTTGAAGCTCGCCCGATATGCCTCAAGGCTACGATAGAACTTGTAAAATTCGGCATTTTGCCCAAATGCCTGCGCGTAAATCTGCGAAGCTTTGGCATCGCCGGCACCGCGAATCTTCTCGGCATCGCGATAGGCTTCGGCCAGAATCACAACACGTTGACGATCGGCGTCGGCGCGAATTTTTTCTGATTCGGCTGCACCAGTGGAACGCAATTCATTGGCTACACGAGCACGCTCGGACTTCATGCGATCAAAGACCGAATTATTGATTTGATCAACATAGTCGACGCGGCGCAAGCGTACGTCAATAATTTGGGCACCAATTTGCTTGGCTTCGGCCGCTACTTTGCGCTGGATCGCTTCCATCACCTTGCCACGTTCGCCGGAGATCACTTCGCGCACGGTGCGCTTGGTGATTTCTTCATTCAAGGCAGCCTTGACGATTTGTGACAGGCGATCTTGCGCACGACGCTCATCGCCACCAAAGCTGACGAAATACAGACGTGGATCAACGATACGCCACTTGACGAAGGAATCGACCAGAACGTTTTTCTTTTCTGCCGTGATGAAACGGTCAGCGTCAGGTGTGTCCAAGGTCTGTATACGCTTGTCGATATAGATCACATTCTGGAACGGCGGCGGCAACTTGAAATGCAAACCTGGTTCAGTAATTACCTGGCGCACTTCACCAAGCGCGAAGACGATCGCAGACTGCCGCTGCTCGACCACAAAAATGGTCGACGACAGCAGCCACAGCGCGACGATCGCAACAATAATGCTGGTAATCAGGCGGCTCATCAACGTACCTCCCGATCTCTGGAATCACGCGCATCCCGACTGCGGGAATCACGCTGAACATCAACTGAATACACGGGATCGCTTCCTGGAATTGCAGTCGTCGGTGCCGTCGCTGCCGGAGCAGGCTTGCTCACAGCGGCAGCGCTATCGCTTTGCTGGATCAACTTATCCAAAGGCAGATACAAAAGATTGTTGCCACTCTTGGCGTCGACCAACACCTTGGTCGTATTGCTGAAGATCTGTTGCATGGTTTCCAGATACATACGGTCACGTGTGACGGCTGGCGCCTTTTGATACTCTTCGAGCACCTGTTTGAAACGCGAGGCATCACCTTCGGCATTGGCAACGATTCGCGAACGATAAGCTTCAGCCTCCTCCAACAAACGCGAAGCAGCACCGCTGGCTTTCGGAATCACATCATTGGCGTAGGCTTGACCTTCGTTTTTCTGACGTTCGCGATCCTGACCTGCCTTGACTGCATCATCAAATGCCGCTTGCACTTGTTCAGGGGGCTGCACGCCTTGCATCGTCACATTGGTGATTTGTACTCCCGATTTGTAACGATCAAGAATCTGCTGCATCAACTGACCGACATCGAGCGCGACTTTTTCCCGGCCTTCATAGAGCACGAAGTCCATCTTGCTGCGGCCAACAATTTCACGAATCGCCGTTTCGGCAACCTGGCGTACGGTTTCATCTTGGTCGCGATTGTTGAACAACCAATCTGCCGCGTTCTTGAGTTTGTATTGCACTGCAAACTGAATGTCGATGATGTTTTCATCGTCGGTCAGCATCAAAGACTCTTTCAATTGCTTGTTCTTGGCATTGGTGCGATAGCCGATTTCGGCTGTGCGCACTTGCGAGACATTGACGATTTCATGGCTTTGCACTGGATAAGGCCAGCGCCAATTGAAACCAGGCAAGGTAGTATGACTGTATTTACCAAAGGTCATGACGACCGCGGTCTGCCCTTCCTGGACGATGAAGAAGCCGCTAGCCAGCCACAGGAAAGCCACAATCAACGCAATCACGCCAACGCCGATGCCAGCGCCCTTCATGTCGCCACGACCGAAATTGTCGCCGCCTTCAGAACCGCCACCGTTGCCGCCGCGCTTACCGAACAGCCGGCTCAGGCGCTGGTTAAAATCGCGCCAGAGTTGGTCGATGTCCGGTGGACCGCCGCCGTCGGGTTTTTTATTCCCGTTGCCGCCATTGTTCGGATTTTGTCGGTTGTTGTCATCCTGCGAGCCACGACCCCACTGAGGGTCGTTCAACGAGAATTTCAAACCGCGTTTTTTGAAGAGAGAACGAAGCATGCGTTGCGATCGGCCTAATTATATAAATGCATCAACAGGAATGCTTGCCAACGAGACTACCTTGCCAGTCTGACGACCCAAATCCCAACGACCGGGTCACTGCTGCAATCTAGTGGGCGAGCACATCTTGAGAATCATCAACCTGAGACAACACAGCTCTGCGCGTCTCAATCGTGGCCCGTAGTGCTTCGGCAATTGCCTGCCGCAACAAGTCCAGGCCCGCGCCGGTTTTCGCACTGACAAAAACCCGACGGATTCTACCATATTCGTCATATTCGACTGACGGTTCCAACTCGGCAGCGTCAATCTTATTCCAGACAAAAATCTGCGGAATATGATCGGCGCCGATCTCCTTGAGGACTAGATCAACCTGCTCAATCTGCTCCATACGCACCGGACTTGCCGCATCGACAACATGCAACAGCAAGTCGGCATGAATGGTTTCCTCAAGCGTTGCACGGAATGCCGCCACCAGTTGATGCGGTAGTTCGCGGATGAAACCAACCGTATCAGAAATAACAACATGCCCGACTTCGCCAAGATAGACCCGCCGCGAGGTGGTATCTAGGGTGGCAAACAACTGATTCGCGGCATACACGCCAGCCTTGGCCATGGCGTTGAATACTGTCGATTTGCCGGCATTGGTATAACCAACCAATGAAACCGAGAAAGTATCATTACGACCGCGTGCTCGCCGTTGCGTCGCATGCTGTCGGCGCAATTTATCAAGCACGGCACGTAGCGACTTGACCCGCACGCCAAGCAAGCGACGATCAGTTTCCAACTGGGTTTCACCGGGACCGCGCAGGCCAATACCACCCTTTTGCCGCTCCAAGTGCGTCCAGCCGCGAATCAGACGCGTCGACAAATGCTGCAACTGTGCTAATTCAACCTGAACCTTACCCTCGTGGCTTTTAGCCCGCTGGGCAAAAATATCGAGAATAAGACTAGTCCGATCCAGCACGCGAGTCTGCAGCAAACGCTCCAGATTACGCTGTTGCGCAGGTGATAAGGCATGATTGAAGATGACGATGTCGAGTTGCAGATCCGAGACCGCATCAGCAACTTCCTGAGCCTTGCCTGAACCGACAAACAATGCAGCATCCGGACTGGCACGCTTACCCGTAATGGTAGTAACGGGTTCGGCGCCAGCGGATTTGGCCAGCAGAAACAATTCATCCAGACTTGCGGCAAAATCGCTTTTACCGAAATCCAAGCCGACTAATGCGGCGCGCATAACAAAAGGCACACGGCATCAAGCCGGGTTGGGAAAACCATTATTCAGCTTCTGTCGAATCGAGGCTCAAATTGACTGCACGGGCTGGCACCACAGTCGAAATGGCATGTTTGTACACCATTTGTGTAACAGTATTGCGCAGCAGCACAACGTATTGGTCAAATGACTCCACGTGGCCTTGCAGTTTGATACCATTTACCAGGTAAATGGAAACGGGGACGTGCTCTTTTCTTAATGCGTTAAGAAATGGGTCTTGTAACAATTGCCCTTTGTTGCTCATGGCAGCTCCACTGTGTTGTTGTGATTAGGATTTGGAGGCACCTGAGTAAATTTCAAGTGCTTTACCAATCTATGCGTTATGAATGTAAACGATTTCCCTTGTAGCGCCAAGAAATCGTGACTTATTTATCTTGGCGAATGAAAGGATTCTTGCTCGAGCGGAACTCGATACGCAGTGGAGTGCCAACCAGCGAGAAAGTTTCACGAAAATGTTTTTCGAGATAACGTTTATAGCCGTCGTCGATACCCTCAAGCGCATTACCGTGGATCACTACAATCGGTGGATTCATGCCGCCCTGATGGGCGTAGCGCAACTTCGGACGGATTGAGCCCTTGCGACGCGGCTGTTGATGCTCGACCGCTTCGATCAATGCCCGCGTCAATTTCGGCGTGGTTAGATTGGACATCGCGGCAGCGTAGGCCGAATCGATGGATTTCATCACGGGACCAATACCGGTCGACTTGAGTGCAGAAATGAAGTGAAACTTGGCAAACGACAAGAAGCTGAGCTTGCGCTCCAGGTCCATCTTGATCTCATCGCGGCGGTCGCTTTGCAAGCCATCCCATTTATTGACGCCGACCACCAGCGCCCTGCCCGATTCGAGCACGAAGCCGGCAATATGAGCGTCTTGTTCGGATATATCCTGTTGTGCGTCAAGCAGCAACAAAACGACATTGGTTTCCGAAATCGACTGCAGCGTCTTCACCACCGAGAATTTTTCGATAGCCTCAAACACTTTGCCACGCCGACGGATACCTGCTGTGTCGATCAATGTGTATTGCTTGCCCTCGCGCTCAAATGGAATTTCAATCGAGTCGCGCGTGGTGCCCGGCATGTCGAACGCGATGACGCGCTCTTCGCCGAGTAGTGTATTGACCAGCGTCGACTTGCCCACATTCGGACGGCCGACAATGGCGATCTTGATGCCGTGAGCGACATCGACTTCTTCTCCGAGGTCGGGACGTTGTGCCAATGCGATGTCGAGTGACTCATCAACAAGATCGGAGACGCCGTCGCCATGTGCAGCGGAAATCACATACGGATCGCCGAGTCCGAGTTCGTAGAAATCGGCTGTCACCGAGGTGTACTTCATCCCCTCTGACTTGTTAACCACCAGCATCACCGAACGTCCCGACTTGCGCAGAAAATCAGTGATGGTTTTGTCATGTGGCGTCAAACCTTGGCGCCCATCGACAATAAAAATCACCACATCGGCCTCGACCACTGCTTGCTTGGTCTGCTTAGCCATTTCAAACATGATCCCCTCTTTGGCGACAGGCTCGAAACCTCCTGTATCAATCACCAAAAACGGACGTTCACCCACACGGCCTTCGCCATAGTGACGATCCCGGGTCAGCCCGGGCAAGTCTGCGACCAGCGCATCACGTGAGCGGGTGAGCCGATTAAACAATGTCGACTTACCGACATTGGGACGACCAACAAGTGCAATAACCGGCTTCATTAAATTTTATTCTGCCGCTAAAGCGACAACTGTTCCTGCTTGAGTTTGAAAAACGACGGATTGCCCAGCGGCAATCGGCGTTGCCAGAATAGGACTACCATCGGTACTTATGCGAGCGAGCATAGCGCCATCGTCACGTGACAGGAAATGGATGTAACCCTGATAATCGCCCACCGCGACCGCCTTGCCAACCGCAATCGGCGGCGTCAACGAACGATACGCCAACTTGTTGTTGTACCACACCGAAACGCCGGTATCGCGCGTGAATTCAGTCACCCCCCCCTTATCGTCGGCGGAGAACACATATTGACCATCCAACGTCAGGCCCGATGCACTTGAATACGCCTTACCCCAACGCAGATTGCCATTATTAATATCGAAACAAGCAATACGCCCCTGATAGGCGACCGCGCACACGTCACGCACGCCCAATGCCGGTACACCGGAGACATCGGCTATCCGTTCCAGCTCGGTGGTGCCGCGCGGATCGCCAACAACGACTTCCCAACGCGCACCGCCATTGTTCAATGCCAGCGCTGTCAAGCGACCACCAGGCAACGCCACGTAGACCGATTGTGCATCCATCACCATACCGGGTGAGGTACGCAAGGTCAGCGTTGGCAACGGACGCAATATAGTCCAGCGGCGGCTGCCATTTTCAGCATCAAATGCAGTGATGCGATTATCGATGCTGCGTACGATCACGACGCCTTGACCAACCACCGGTGCCGACAATACTTCGCTCGATGCCTGTACTTTCCACAGCAACTTGCCGCTGGTGTCAAAGGCCTGAACCTGACCCTTTTCACCGACCACGGCAACCGTCGCGCCATCGCTACCAACGCCAGCCGTCAACGGCGTAGCGGCCTTAATACGCCAGATTTCCTTGCCAGTAACAGCATTGAGTCGCAGTAGCGTGCCGTTGGCGGCAGCTGCATACACGCTGTCACCAGCATAGACAGGCGTAAACTGGAACACATCAGCTTTGCCAACGGATGCCGTCCAGACCGTCTGGGTCTTCAAAGCTTGCTTGAATTCGACCAATGGTGCCGGTGGATTGACTTCCTTCTTGCTCGAAAACAGCGAGCAACCAGACAACACGGCAACCGCCGCCAGCGCACTCAGTTTCACTGCCAGAGAAGCAGCGTGTGGGAACGCCATTTGTGACTCACGAACCATATTATTGTTTCCTCTACCGAATTTCACGATGTGGGGGATGGTGATCAAGCCGCGGCACTGGCAGGAGCACCACCAATGGCATCGAGCTTCAATTGGATCAGTTGGCGACCAGGATTACGTTCATCTGTCTTGTCGAGCGCCTGTTGATAGGACTTGCGCGCATCCTCGCGCTTGTCTTGGGCTACCTGAATATCCCCCTTGCGATCAGCCACAGCACCAGCAAACTGGGCCGGAAAGTCTCCCGCCAGCAACTTCAATGCATCGTCGTAGGCCTTGGCATCGAGTAAGATTCCCGCCAGGCGAATCGAGGCAATAGCTTTGTATTCTGCGTCATGACCATGGTCGATCACCCATTGCAATTGCTTCTTGGCATTGTCGGCATCATTGGCATCAAACGCCACTTTTGCCGCGACCAACGCACTCATTTGTGCATACACCGTACCGCCGAACTTATCCTGAATGTCGGTCGCTGCGCGCAATACCTTGGCATTATCCTTAACGTCAGCCGCTTTCTGTTGCTCGTCGTACAGTTGCGAAGCCTGGCGCGCCTGACGGCCCTGATAAATACCCCAGCCGCTCCAGGCACCATAGGCGGCCAACACGACGATCAACAACCAGGTCAGGATATTGCCGTAACTGCTCCAAAATGCCTTAATGGAAGCTAGCTGCTCTTGTTCTTCGTGATCGTATGCCATGAAAATTATCTAAAAAGTAAGCGTGAATTGAAAACTGCTTCGATCCGCAAGATTACGGACGATAGTGCACATGCTCGTGGCTGTGGTCATGACCATGATCGTGGCCGTGATCACCGACGATCTGATCGACTACATAGTCAGGCACAGCATCAAAGGCGATCGTGACCTGATTGCTTTGCGCCTCTTCTGTCCGCAGGTTTTTCACGGTCGCAGTGGCGTTGATTACTTCATCTTCGCCAATAATGACCGCAAATGCGGCACCGCTGCCGTCAGCCCTCTTCATTTGCGCCTTGAAACTGCTGCCAGCACTCGCCGATGCGCAATGTAGCACAACATCCAGTCCGGCACCCCGTAATCTTTCCGCCATGACAAAAGCTTGCAATTGTGCGGCCTCTCCTTGATGCACGAGATAGATATCGCATTGATTTGGCGCGTATTGTTCGCCGTTAGCCTTCATCAACTCCAGCAAACGCTCCACTCCCATGGCAAAACCGCAAGCCGGCGTGGCTTTGCCGCCAAACATTTCCACCAACGGATCGTAACGACCACCGCCGCAGACCGTGCCTTGCGAGCCAAGCTGATCGGTCACCCATTCAAATACGGTGCGGTTGTAATAATCCATGCCACGTACCAGACGCGGATTGATCGTGAACGGCACATTATTGTGATTCAAAATCTTTTGCACGCCTTCGAAATGTGCACGCGATTCTTCACCGAGATAATCGAGCAGCTTCGGTGCACCATTGACCATGTCTTGCATGGCCGGATTCTTGGTATCAAGAATCCGCAACGGATTCGAATACAAGCGACGCTGGGCATCGCCATCGAGCAAGTCCTTATGCTGTTCAAAATAAGCAATCAAGTCAGCTCTATGCTTGTTGCGCTCTTCCGCATCACCAATGGAATTGAGTTCGAGACGGATATCTTGCAGACCAAGGTCATCCCACAGACGCAGGCACAACATGATCAGCTCGGCATCGATATCGGGACCGGTGAAACCGAGCGCTTCTGCGCCAACCTGATGAAACTGACGATAGCGGCCGCGTTGCGGACGTTCATGACGGAACATCGGACCGGAATACCAAAGCCGCTTAGGGCCGTCGTAGGTGAGATTATGTTCGAGTGCTGCGCGCACCACACTGGCAGTGCTTTCCGGACGCAAGGTCAGGTTGTCGCCGTTCATCGAATCGGTGAACGAATACATTTCCTTTTCGACGATATCAGTAACAGCACCGAGGCCACGAGAAAACAAGGCTGTAGGTTCGACGATCGGGGTACGAATTTGCTGAAAACCATAACTCTTGAGCACCGAATGCACGGTGTTTTCAAACAATTCCCACAACGGCGCATCGACCGGCAAAATATCGTTCATGCCTTTGACGCCGACGATTTTTTCGATTTTCTTGTTTTCAGACATGCTGGACTTCAATAAAGTTGGTTCAAACGGCTGCCGCCAGTGCGGCCTTGCCTCTTAGGTGGCGCTTAGGCCGTTGCTTGCTTGTTGTAATGCGTTTGCACGTATTCCTGCACGATAACCTGGAACTCTTCGGCAATGCGATCGCCGCGCAAGGTCATCCGCTTTTCACCATCAATAAAGACAGGCGCTGCCGGCGACTCGCCGGTGCCGGGCAGACTGATACCGATGTTGGCATGCTTGGATTCGCCCGGGCCGTTGACGATGCAGCCCATCACGGCCACGTTCATGCTTTCGACACCAGGATAGACACCCTTCCAGATTGGCATCTGGTCACGCAGATAGGTTTGAATCTTATCGGCCAGATCCTGGAAGACAGTCGAGGTCGTACGGCCGCAACCAGGGCAGGCAATCACCATCGGGGTAAACTTGCGCAGCCCCATGGTTTGCAGGATTTCCTGACCGACGATCACTTCGCGGGTACGGTCACCACCCGGCTCGGGTGTGAGCGAAATACGGATGGTGTCACCGATGCCTTCTTGCAGCAAAATCGACAATGCTGCCGTCGATGCCACGATACCCTTGCTGCCCATACCAGCTTCAGTCAATCCCAGATGCAAAGGATAGTCACAACGCCGCGCCAGTTCGCGATAGACCGCGATTAAGTCCTGCACGCCGGATACCTTGCAAGACAGAATGATCTTGTCACCGCCCAGGCCCAGTTCTTCAGCGCGCTGGGCATTTTCAATGGCAGAAGTCACCAGTGCTTCATACATCACTGCCTGCGCCGTCCAAGGCGCCTGGCGTTGTGCATTTTCATCCATGATACGCGCCAGCAGTACCTGATCCAGACTACCCCAGTTGACACCAATACGTACCGGCTTATTGTAACGACAAGCCACTTCGATCATTTGTGCAAACTGAGTATCGCGTTTGGCACCCTTGCCAACATTACCGGGATTAATGCGGTACTTCGACAACGCCCGCGCGCAATCAGGATAGTCATTAAGCAAGGTATGGCCGTTATAATGAAAATCGCCAACTAGTGGCACCTCCACACCCATGCGATCAAGTTGTTCACGGATGGCAGGCACTGCTGCTGCCGCTTCCGGCGAGTTGACCGTAATGCGCACGACTTCAGAGCCTGCGCGCGCCAGGTCCTTGACTTGAATCGCGGTACCGATTGCATCGGCAGTATCGGTATTGGTCATGGACTGCACCATCACCGGCACGCCCCCGCCGACGACCACTTGATGGTCGCCATGACTAATCACCACGCGACGACGCTGGAGACGATCGGTAGGGCCCGAGGCAATCGGTAAGCAAGTTGAGGACATAAAGATCAGATAAAAATTGTGCGGCTATTTCAGATTCAAGCGCGCCACATTGCTATTGTTGCTTGCCTGCAAATCGAGTTTAGCACCGCGCAAGCTGGCATCAACACCGGCCACATTACCAATGATCAATGTCACCGGCTCAGTAATATCAAACGCTTCGGCAGTACCGGCCTTGAGCAGACGCGAAATCATGGTCGAATTATCGCCACGCCGAATTTCGACCCACGAGTCTTCGCGGAAGTTAAGACGCAACAAATCCTTACTCTTGCTGATATTCAAATTGCCGGTCACTTGCGAAGCTGAATTGACTGCCGGTGCCGCTACCACGGGCTTTGCGGCAACCGCTGGCGACTGCGCAGCAGGCATCACATCGGCTGCATCGACCTTCTCGGAGACCGCCGTGATCGACGAATTGGGCGTAGTGGCAGCAGCATCGGTCGCGGCGTCGTTCTTTTCCGACTTGCCGTGATCGGCACTATCCTGTACTTCCGGCGGCAACTCAGCCTGATCAGGTGGCGTTTGCACAGCGGCATCATCCTGAGTCACAGACGGTGCGCTGTCATGCTTGAACCAGGCAAACTGCGGCAGTTTGTTCGACAAATCGGTGTTATGCAACAGCGCCGCCGCGCCAGCGAAAACCACCACCAGCACACCGCCAACGAACCACAACGGCGACAGCTTTTTGCGATTCCCCAAAGGCAGAGGAGACTCCGAAAATGGCGTCGACAAAGTGCGTTGCGGCGTAATGCGCTCACCTGGCGTAGCATTTTCCTGAGGCAACAAAGCAACCAAGGCATTGGCATCCATGCCGAGCAATTTGGCATAGGCACGCACAAAACCGCGCACGATCACTGGACCTGGCAAGGCAGCATAATTTTCAGCTTCCAGCGCCGCCACCTGGCGCGCAGCGAACTTCAATTGGCTCGCCACATGCTCCACCGACCAACCCTTGGCTTGCCGTTGCGCTGCCAACAAGGCACCAGGCAATGACGGACTGGTCTCGTCCAGTCCGGAAACAAATCCCGACACCTGCGCCACATTTTCCTGCTGATCACTCATCCAATGCTCCACGTCGATAAGCCGCGTATTCTGACGAAGACGAATAGCGGCGATGCAACTGCACCGCCAGATCATTTTCGGCTGCTTGATTGTCTAGTTTACGTTCAATCTTGTTGGCGAAGCTGAGCCCCCCGTCCAACAAAACATCATTTTTCTGCCAGACCGAGTTGAACACGCGTCCCACCGCATTTCATCCGATCCAAATACAATTTACTCAAATTCACATTGATCACCACGAGGACCACGCCTGACACAGCGACACTGCGGCATACACGACTACCGATAAAAGATGACAGCACAGTTGTGTGCGCCATACCTCAACCGGAAATTTCCACAATGCGGCCAAAATCCTTGCCGAATTTCTGTTGATACTCCGTCATCTTCTGCATGCGTTCCTGTACCCGCGTGCGATCCTTTACCTCACCGGCCAATTGACCACAGGCTGCATCAATATCATCGCCGCGCGTCTTGCGGATCGTGGTGACAATCCCCGCGTCCATCAGGACTTGGGCGAATGCCTTGATGCGCGGATTGTGCGAACGCTTGAGCCCCGACTCCGGAAATGGATTAAACGGGATCAGATTGAACTTGCACGGTACCGCGACACCACCGCTACGCCCTTGCACCAAGGCCACCAGCTCACGCGCATGCGCGTCGCTGTCGTTGACGCCATCGAGCATGCAATATTCGAAGGTAACGAAATCACGCGGTGCGAACTCAAGGTAGCGTTTGCACGCCGCCATCAATTCATGCAGCGGATATTTTTTATTCAGAGGAATCAGCCCATCGCGCAAGACATCATTGGACGCATGCAGCGATACCGCCAGCGCCACCGGGCACTCCTGGGACAGCTTGTCGATCATGGGCACCACGCCGCTGGTCGACAGCGTCACGCGACGACGCGACAAGCCATAGGCGTTGTCATCGAGCATCAGCTTCAAGGCCGTCACGGTCGGCTCAAAATTGAGCAAAGGCTCGCCCATGCCCATCATCACCACATTGGTGATTTGCCGCTCACCCTTGGGACCAGCTTCGATGCCCTTGGTCTTGCGCAATTCAAATTCAGCCATCCAAAGCTGGCCGATGATTTCAGCCACGCTCAAATTGCGGTTGAAGCCTTGCTTTCCAGTCGAGCAGAAGCGGCAATTGACCGCACAGCCTGCCTGCGTGGAAATACACAAGGTACCGCGCGTTTCTTCAGGGATGAATACCGTTTCAACGGCATTGCCGTTACCGACGTCGACCAGCCATTTGCGGGTGCCGTCGGTCGAAGTATGGTCACTAATAACGGCGGGTGCAGCCACAAAGGCGCGCGTACTCAATTTTTCGCGCAACGATTTGGCCAGATCAGTCATATCAGCGAAACTGGCCACACCATATTGATGTATCCAGCGCTGCAATTGCTTGGCGCGAAACGGCTTCTCACCCAACTCGCCACAATAAGCGACGAGCTGCGCGGGATCCAGATCCAGCAGATTGGTGAGAGCTGTTGTCATAACATTTACCGCTTTATTTAACGCGTTTAATTCACCTTGATGCAAAAACCAGCAAACATCAAGGTAGCACTACAAATTAACGCGAATAGATGTTCAGCGCTGGGAAGAAATAAGCGATTTCAACTTTCGCTGTTTCTGCGGCGTCCGAACCATGCACGGCGTTAGCATCGATGGAATCAGCGAAATCGGCGCGGATAGTGCCTTTTTCTGCCTTCTTCGGATCCGTTGCGCCCATCAGGTCACGGTGCTTCAGAATCGCGCTTTCGCCTTCCAGCGCTTGCACGATCACAGGACCGGAAACCATGAAGTCAACCAGATCCTTGAAAAAAGGACGCTCACGGTGAACCGCGTAGAAACCTTCAGCTTCAGCACGCGACAAATGGATCATGCGCGCTGCGATGATCTTCAGGCCGGCGTTTTCAAAACGCGTATAAATCTGACCGATCACGTTTTTTGCAACTGCGTCCGGTTTGATAATCGACAGGGTGCGTTCAATTGCCATGTGTAAAAACTCCAATAAAAAGAAAGGGTTAAAGCCGTTAATTAACAATTCAATCAACCTTTAATTCTACCACGAAATGACTCATTTTCAGTTTAGTTCGGGCCAGCGATGACTTTTTGACAAATTTCCCCGTTCGTCCGACAGAACTTCGATGACAACGCCCTGTCTCATACTAGGACTGTCATGCTATGCTTAGTTCGCATTTAACGCATTTGGAGGAAAAATGAACCAACGTTTTCAAAACACTTTAGATTCTGTCAGTAGCGGCGCCGTCATCCGCAATCGCGTGCTGCGCAATACTTACTGGCTGCTCGCATTATCGATGATTCCGACCGTGCTGGGTGCTTGGTTAGGCGTACAAATGCACTTCAGCCTGTTCGCCGGCAGCCCAATGATCAGCTTTGTGCTGTTCATGGCAGTGGCATTCGGCTTCTTCTATGCAATCGAAAAGACCAAGAATTCCGGCCTGGGCGTTGCAGTTCTGCTCGGCTTCACCTTCTTCATGGGCTTGATGCTGTCGCGTCTGATCGAATATACGCTAGGTTTTTCCAACGGCGGCTCACTGATCATGACCGCGTTTGGTGGCACCGCGCTGATTTTTGGCGTCATGGCAACGGTTGCAACCGTCTCCAAGCGCGATTTTTCGGGCATGAGCAAGTGGCTGTTTGCCGGCCTGCTAGTGATCGTAGTGGCTTCGTTAGCCAATATCTTCCTGCAATTGCCAGCGCTACAACTGACGATCTCAGTGGTCGCGATCGCGATTTTCTCGGCTTACATCTTGTTTGATGTGCAACAGGTCATCAACGGCGGCGAAACCAATTACATTTCGGCAACGCTGCGTATTTACCTCGACGTCTACAATGTGTTCGTCAATTTGCTGTCGCTGCTGGGTATTTTTGGCGGCAACCGCGATTAATTACCGCGCAGCAAGCTCAAAAAAAGCCGACAAACCATGTCGGCTTTTTTCATTGCGACAACAGTTTCATCAATCAGGCAAATCAAAGACCGCAATCGATTCCACATGTGCCGTATGTGGAAACATGTTGACCACGCCCGCCAGCTTCAGACGGTAACCGCCCTGCGTCACCAGTTCGCCAGCATCACGCGCCAAAGTCGCTGGATTACACGAGACATAAACGATACGCTTGGGCTTGAGGTGGGCATGTTTAGTGCTCATCCCGACGATAGCCTTGCATACTTCCAACGCCCCTTCGCGTGGTGGATCGATCAGCATGCGGTCGAAGCCGCCGAGAGCAATAAAATCCTCGGTACTGGCGTCGAACAAATTACGGCAATAAAACGTTGTCTTTTCTGCCACACCATTGACCTTGGCATTGTCTGCCGCACGCTCGGTCAAGGCGATACTGCCCTCGATACCGACGACTTCACGCGCCAGCGTCGCAATCGGCAACGTGAAATTACCAAGGCCACAAAATAAATCAGCGACCCGATCACCCGCTTGCACATCGAGTAGACGCAAGGCACGCGCCACCAGCACGCGATTGATCTGATGATTGACCTGAGTGAAATCGGTCGGTTTGAACGGCATGCGTATGCCGAATTCCGGCAAGGTGTAGTGCAGCGTCGATTGCGGCGGGTAGAACGGCTTTGCCGTATCCGGCCCCTTGCTCTGCAACCACCATTGCACATCATATTGATCGGCAAATACCTTCAATTTCACTTGATCGTCGGCGCTCGGCGCATCCATCACACGCAACACCATCACCGTGACTTGTTTGCCATCATCGCCCTCTCCGATGGCCAGTTCGATTTGCGGCAATCGATCAATCAAGGTCAGCGAGGCAATCAGCTCACGCAACGGCACCAACATCGCAGAAACATGCGGAGGAAGGATTTCACAGGTCTTCATGTCACTGACGAATGCCGATTTTTTTTCGTGGAAGCCGACCAGCACCGTACCTCTTTTGGCCACGTGTTTGACCGAAATGCGGGCACGGTAGCGATAGCCCCAGGTCGGCCCATAAATCGGCCGCAACATGGTTTCTGCCTTGAGTTTGCTCAAGTGCCAGAGATTGTCTTCCAGCACGCGTTGCTTCATCGCCACCTGGGCTGACGGCTCCAGATGCTGCATGGCGCAACCGCCACAGATGCCAAAGTAATCACATTTTGGTTTGACGCGCAGTGCAGACTCACGATGCAATTGCGTCATAGTGGCAGCTTCCCACTTAGGCTTTTTGCGGAACGACTGAAAACCGACTTGCTCGCCAGGTAACGCGCCTTCGACAAAAATGACTTTACCCTGGCTGCCGTCTTCGTTGACCAGATGGCCAACGCCACGCCCATCGATGTCGAGGGCTTTGATGTTGATGATATTTTGCTGCATAGAAACGATAGAAGCGACTGCCGTCGCGCCCGGAATGATCAAGCCGCTATTGTCGATGATTGTGGCAACAGAGGAAAGTTAAAACAACGCATCCTTGCTGATACCACGCGCAATCAGGCTGCGCTTTAGCTTGATCAGGGCTTCCTGCTGGACCTGGCGCACGCGTTCGCGAGTGATGCCCATTTCCACTGCCAATTGTTCCAGCGTAGAAGGATCATCGTTGTCCAGACCAAAACGCCGCATGATGACCAGCCGTTGCTTGTCCGGCAAGCCTTTAAGCCAGTCGCGCACCAACACTGACATTTCGTGACATTCGGCCTGGGTGTCGGGATTGCCTTCTTGGGAACCAGGCAACAGATCAATCAGACTGGCTTGTGGGTCATTGTCGAGTGGCGTATCTAACGAGGCCGCATGCTCTGACAAAGCCAACACATCCTGCACCTCTTCCACAGGCCGGTCAACCAGATGAGCGATGTCTTCCGCAGTGGCATCGCGACCATCGTGCTGCTGGGCTTCGAGGTGATATTTGGCGCGCAGAATCTGGTTGAGTTCACGCACCATATGCACCGGCAGGCGTACGGTACGCGCTTGATTCATGATAGCGCGCTCAATGCTCTGGCGTATCCACCAGGTGGCATAGGTAGAAAACCGGAAGCCGCGCTCCGGCTCAAACTTGTCAATCGCCCGCATCAGGCCCAGATTGCCTTCCTCGATCAGATCCAGCAAGGCCACGCCGCGATTGATGTAGTGCTTGGCAATCGACACCACCAGACGCAGGTTGTGCTCGATCATCTTTTGCCGCGAAGCGAAGTCACCCTGCTTCGCCAGCGTGGCGAAATATAACTCTTCCGACACTGTCAACAATGGTCGGGTGCCAATCTGATTCAGGTAATGCTGAGTGGTATCGGTCGACAATTCGGCCGCCAGCACTTTCTTGATCTCCTCCACACCTTCGGCAGCGACAACTTCGCCCTCAGCCTCATCATCTGTCGACTCACCCTCGTCTATCACCTCCAGATCGTCAGCAGCATCCATGGGTTCGATCGGCTCATCCGATCGGGATTCTTCGTCTGGCAGGTGATGATGAGGGCTTTTGCTCATACGCTAACGTGGTGGAAGATATTTAGATGGATCGACAGGCTTGCCTTGCTGGCGGATCTCGAAGTGAAGCTTGACGCTATCACTATCGGAATTCCCCATCTCGGCAATCTTTTGCCCCTTGGTAACCGTTTGCCCTTCCTTGACCAGAATCGTTTTGTTGTGCGCGTAAGCCGACAATAGATTATTAGTGTGCTTAACGATCACCAGATTACCGTAACCACGAATGCCGCTACCAGCATACATGACCTTGCCGTTGCCTGCTGCCAGCACCGGTTCACCCATCTTACCGGCGATATCAACACCCTTCTTGCCGCCGTCGAAAGTACCGATGACCTTGCCGTCGGCCGGCCACATCCAGGAGACGGCTTCGTCGTCGAGCACAGGCGCCGCTGTAACAGCCGGTTTATCTGCACTATGAGCGGCTTCGGTCTTGGCCGGCGCAACTGCCACAGCGATAGCAGCAGGTGCCGATGAGGTCGTCGCCATGTCTGGCTTTTCCAGTTCTGCCAGCGTACTTTCAGAGTAGGCGCGCTTGTCGCCGCGCGGACCGATCTTGTTGCCGCCCGCTGCTGGTGCTGAACTAACAACTGTAGCCGCGCTGCTGCCAGCAGCGCCCAGCGGCTTGACCTCAATCCCGGCAATCGGCGCTGTCACGGCGCTGGTCTGCACGCCATCTGGCGGCGCCACACGCAATTGTTGATCGACCTTGATATCATTTGGATTGGTCAGATTATTCCAGACAACAATATCCCGATAGCTTTGACCAGATTCCAGCGCAATGCGATACAGGGTGTCACCCTTCTTGACCGTGTAATAACCTTTGCCATCCAGCTTGGATGCAGTCGGTGTTGCTGCCAGCTTGCTGGCGTCGCTCACTGGCCTGGCTGCACTACTCGAAGTGCGCTCAATGACAGGGGCAGCCGTGCGCGGTGTAGAACACGCGGCCAACAGACTGACGACCATCCCCAGCCAAACCAAACGATTTTTTTTCATACGCATTACAGTAATTTTGTACAACGATAACGTTGACCCGTGGCATGCACGAGAAGTTCATCGGGACAAGCAGTCCATGGCGGCAACGCTTGCCATCATGGTGCTGCATTGCATGTTCTATTTTTTGTTACACCGTTCCCGGACGCAAAGGCACAAAATGGCATTCTTCCAGCGTTTCACTGGTCCATTCGAACTTGCTGACCCGCTCGATCAATTGCAGCATTTGCTGACGACCACCGACCGGTGCCACCAACCTGCCCCCCACGGCCAGTTGTTCCAGCAGCGCCTGCGGCACTTCGAGGCCAGCAGCAGCCAAAATGATACCGTCGAACGGCGCTATCTGCGGCAGTCCTAGCATACCATCTCCGTAATGCAAGCGGATGTTGGCAATCCGCATTGGCCGCAAATTGGTTTTAGCCAATTCATGCAGCGGTTTGATCCGCTCTATTGAATACACTTCCTTCGCCACCAGCGACAACACAGCCGCTTGATAACCGCAACCCGTGCCGATTTCCAGCACCCGCTCCAACACTTTGCCCTTATGGTTGTCACGCATGATCTCGATCATGCGTGCAACGATATACGGCTGAGAAATGGTTTGATGATGACCAATCGGCAGCGAGGCATCGATATAGGCCTGACTGGACAACGCAGGTTCCATGAACATATGGCGCGGCACCGCTTGCAGCGCTGCCAGCACCTTGTCATCGCGCACTCCCTGCTTGGCCACGCGCGCAACCATGGCCTTGCGTACCGCGTCCGACACCAGCGGCGACGGCCGATCCGCGGTCGGCATCGGCGTCGGCAAAGCAGTGCGTGTGACGGACTTGCCGACAGGTGCTGCCGGTGTAGCGCGCACCGCTGCTGCCGGCACCTTGCGATTCAGATCCTGGGCAGCATTGCGAGTGGCAGTCTGCGGCGTAATCACAGTCCGCGTTGACCCACTGGAAAACGACTTGTCTTTTTTCTCGACAACCGATGACAGCGACAAAGGAAAACGACTTGGCTTCGCGGTCATACCAGTACTTTCTTCAATTGCTCTAGTTGACTACCGTGCGTCAAATCGATCCGCAATGGCGTGATCGATACATGCCCCTCAGCGGTCGCGTGAAAATCGGTACCGGCACCGGCATCCTTGACGGCACCTGCCGGGCCAATCCAATAAATGTCCTTGCCATGCGGATCGCGCATCTTGTAGACCGGCTCCGACATGTGACGCTTACCCAACCGAGTAGCTACACATGACTTCAGCTCGGGATAGGGAAGATTGGGAATATTGACATTCAACAGGTAAGGCTTCTCAAGCGTTTCGAACCGGCGTTCAACCACTTCGCGTGCGATACGTGCAGCACTGTCGAGATGCGCCCAACCCTTGTGCAACTGTGAAAACGCGATCGCCGGAATACCGAACAGAAAACCCTCGGTAGCGGCCGCCACTGTGCCCGAATAGAGTGTATCGTCACCCATGTTCTGGCCCTGGTTGATGCCGGACACGACCATGTCTGGGCGCTCCGGCAGCAAACCGGTCAACGCCACATGGACGCAATCGGATGGCGTGCCATTCAGATAATAAAAGCCGTTGTCGGCACGCTCTACCCACAAAGGGCGATCCAGCGTCAGTGAGTTGGAACTGCCGGAACGATTGCTGTCGGGAGCGACCACCGTGATTTCGGCAATCGCGGACAAGGCATCGGCCAGGGCGACTATGCCGGGCGCGAGATAACCGTCATCGTTGCTGATTAGTATTTTCATGTCGCCATTTTAACCGAAGCCCTCTGCACGCCCGCGGCAAATTCTGCGGAAAGTCGCTTCCCTACCCAGAAATCATCAACAAAAACTGAGTATCAGGCGGCCAACCGCCATTAGTCGGTTTCACTCACCGTCTGATAGACAAAGGCCGACAAAATCATACGTTCGCGCGCGCCAAGTTCGGCAAACTCCATCCCATATTTGAGGAAATGCGGATCGCTGTCAGGCTCCATCGTGCGCACGATCACCGGCATGGCCACAGCACATTCCTCGCCGGCGACATGGACGATGAACTTCAATTGCGCGGCACTCTCTTTGCCGGCACCTGGAGCCGGGCCGATGGCCGATACACCCCCCACACTCAGGTCGAGTAAATTGAGTAACAGCGGCGGCTGCGCCCCGACAACCAGAAATGCATCAAGGTCGACTTCCACCCGAGCATCCTGACGGATTACCGTACAACGGACTTCCCGCGGGCAGGATAAATGCAGATAGGGGTAAGGCAGGTTCTGGTATTTCAATACCGTAGTGGCAAACGCATAGGCGCGACGTCCAGACAAGGTGCGCGCAATGATTACCTGGCCATCGCGCAGATGCACATATTTGCCTTCCTTGACCGGCGCCGATACCAGGATGCTTTTGCCGGCCAGATGGCCAATCAGGCTGATGTTGTAGCGCAGCTCCGGCGCTTCCTTGAGTTGCAAAGACAATGCGTCGCCAATCTGCCAGCGCACCTGGTCCATGCCGACGATGCTTTCCTGCCCACGACTGAGCACCGGTGGCCGCAAGCCTTTGGCACGCCGCCGTTTTTGCAGCACGTCGTGCGATTGTGGCAACGGTTGCGAATCGGAATCCGGCTCGGTACCCCATTTTTCATTGCGATAGAGGCCATGCTCAAGCAAACCGGCCAGTTGCCCCGGCGTATCGATCAGCGTACCGCGTGCCAGCAGCAACTCGTTCATTTCGTTATAAATCGCCCACGGCGCTGGCTGACCGACCATCAGGTCACCGGCACGCACTGGCACCAGCGCGCTAGATGCGGAAGAAATTGCCATGCCCATCCTTTCCAGTCAAGCACGCGGCACTCGCCCTCACGCGCCATCGGCATCGACTACCTGTGCGACGGCACGACGGGCAAAGAAATCCTCCACGGCGCTAATTTCACGCGTGCGCTTGAACGATGGCAGGCTTTGCCAGATGCGCCTGCCATAGCCTTTCGAGATCAAACGTGGATCGCAGATCATCAACACGCCGCGATCCGTTTCATCGCGAATCAAACGCCCGGCCCCTTGCTTCAGATTGATGATGGCGGCCGGCAACTGGTGGTGCACGAAGCCATTCAAGCCCTTCTTTTCAAGCTCGGCAATGCGCGCGGCCAGCACTGGATCATCGGGCGGCGAAAACGGCAGCTTGTCGATGATCACCAGCGACAAGGCATCGCCGCGCACGTCCACACCCTCCCAAAAACTCTGGCTGCCGATCAGCACGCCGTTACCAGCGGCGCGGAAACGATCGAGCAATTCGGTACGTCCGGCGTCCCCCTGCACCATCAACGGAAATGGTAGTTGGCGCTTTTCAAATTCATCGCGCAAGCGTTCGGCGGCGCGATTGACGGCGCGTATCGTGGTGCACAGCAGGAAGGTACGACCACCAGCGGCAATAATGGCAGGCATCGCAGCATCGATCACCGCATCGGTGTAATCAAAGGAATTCGGTTGCGGCAAATTGGTGGGCACATACAACAGCCCTTGCTCCTCGTAATTGAACGGGCTAGGCCAGGACATGGCCCGCTCATCCCACAAGCCCATCTGCGAGGTGTAATGATGAAAGTCATTCTTCACCGCCAGCGTCGCCGAAGTAAAAATCCAGGCACGCGGCACGCCTTCGCGTTGCTTGTTGAAAATCGGTGCGATCGACAGCGGCGTACGATGCAGTTGCAACGACGAGGTAAAGGCCTCAACCCACAGCACATAGGTTTGCCCTTCGCTAATGGCAGCCTTGTCCTCCGCGCCATTCCAGCTATCGAGCTGATGCGACAGCTCAAGTGCGCGGGTGCGACATTGTTCGATGGTTTCGGCGCGCTCGGCTTGCTTTTCGAGTATCGCAATCATTTCATCCATGCGCTCGCGTAAGGTTTCCAGCGCCGGGAAAAATACACTGGACGGGGCAATCTGATTCAGCGCCAGACGCACAATATCTTCCGGAAAAGCCAACCGCAAATCACGCGCTGCGCGCTCCACTGGCGCCACCACCTGCGGCCAGTCGGCGCCGTCGCGGGCATGCGACAAGCCTTCGGCCAGCACATCGCGGCACAGCTCCAGCACCTGCGAAGTCGACACGGTATCGCCGAAGAACATGGTGGCGGTCTCGGGCAACTGGTGCGCTTCATCGAAGATCACGGTATTGGCAGTTGGGAGCAATTCGGCCACACCATTGTCCTTCAATGCCACATCGGCAAAAAACAAATGATGGTTGACCACCACCACGTCAGCTTGCTGCGCTTCCTTGCGCGCCTTCATGACGAAACAATCCTGATAGTACTGGCACTCAGCGCCAAAACAGGTATCGCGCGTGGAGGTGACCAGATTCCAGATCAGGGCATTTTCGGGGACTTTCGACAGCTCCGCCTTGTCCCCCGAAGATGTGGTCTTCATGAAGCGCGATATCTCGCGTAAATAGCCAACATCGTCGCGTGAGGTCATGCGGCCATTCTGCAAGGTCCGTTCGAGATGAAAATGGCAGACGTAGTTAGAACGGCCCTTAAGCAAGGCTACCGAAACCGGCGCGTTCAACGCTTTGCGTACTGTTGGGATATCACGCAAATACAATTGATCCTGCAAATTCTTGGTACCGGTCGAGACGATCACCTTGCCGCCCCATAACAAGGCGGGTACCAGATAAGCAAAGGTCTTGCCGGTGCCGGTGCCGGCTTCGGCGATGAGGGTACGCTGACCAACAATCGCGTCGGCAATGGCTTTGGCCATTTCGGTCTGCGCGTGGCGCGGCCGATAACTGCCAACCTGGCCACCGAGCGGGCCATTGGCGCCGAACAGTTGCTCAACCTCGGCATCATGGATACCTTGTGGAACCGGTGCGACGGTATCTTCGATGGAACTCACTAACTATGCCTGTAAAGGGTTAAACAACGCCAGCCACTACTGTCCGCGCTCTTGCTATTGACTAAATGATGAAAGGAGAAACCCAAACCAGGTCCATCAGGACGCCACCAGGAATATGCAGTAATCAGGCGGAGATATCCGGCATCAGTTGCATTTTCAATAATACAATGTGATCTTTCAACTGCAATTTGCGCTTTTTGAGCCTGCGCAATTGCATTTCCTCATGACGCGTGCCCTGCGCAAGCAAGTCGATGACGGCATCGAGATCGCGATGCTCGACTTCCAATTCGATAATACGGCGCTGTATATCCTCGCGAGGCGTCATGGTCATAGTGGCTTCTATTGCAAAAATGGCGGGTGGCGGCACACAAGCGCCACCGAAAACCTACTGTTGACAGTGTAATCCAGCTGCCGCAGGCCAACAATCACTGCTGACCACGACCACGCGCACCTTACTTGGCGGGCGCGCTGTCGGTGGCTGCTGGCATCTGCTGTTGCTTGGCAGCCAACTCGCGCTGCTTGGCTGCTTTTTTCGCCGCGACATCCTGACGATGTGCAGCTGCCGATTTTTGCTTGTCCTTGTAAGCTTGTTCATTGGCTGCGCGTTGTGGCGCCTTGGCCGCCTCTGCAGCCTGTTCGCTGCGCAGCTTTGCCTGATGCGCCTTGACGCGATCATCAGCATGACCGTCCGCCTGCGCTTCACGGGCGCTCACAGAACGTTGCTTGGCGGCACCATCCTTGCTTTTACGTACCGAGGTAGCAATCCGGCTTTTCTGATCGGCGGCGCGCCGTTTAGCATCCTGCTCATCCTTGAGATGTTGCTCGCTCAACGATTTGTCGCGATCGTCGGCCTTGGCCTGACGCTTGTAGGCATTAGCAGCCGCTTCCACATCCCGTATCGCCTTGATGCTCACACGATTGCGCTCTTTGGCGTCTTCCAGGCAGGAGGAGACAAAGAACTTGTTATAACACTCTCGCTGGTCGTCAACATAGCGGTCGGCGAGGATGCGACGGTCTTCGTTGGCCGCGTTCAAGGCCATATCAGCATCTTCGGTCGACTGAATCGCATCCGGCTCGTAACGCTGATTAAACGGCGTATCCGCAGTCGTCTGCGTCTCTGCTTGTGCCGACAGCGCAGCAGTGAATAATCCCAGTGCGATGCCGCTCAGCAGCGCTACTTGTCCCAATGTTTTTTTCGAAGCAAAAAGTAATTGCATGTAAACCTTATCCATTTCAATCGAGCTTGTCGGCGACCAGACGGCGTTCTGCGTCCATGTATTCACGCGACTGCATCTCAATGATACGTGAAACTGTGCGATGAAACTCATTTGCCAGCATCCCCTCGGTATACAATTCATCGGCCGCCACCGCCGCGGACATGATCAGTTTTACCTTGTGATCATAAAATACGTCGATCAGCCAGGTAAAGCGGCGCGCTTCTGAAGACATAGCTACCGACATGCAGGGAATACCCGACAAGATCACGGTCTGGAAACGGCTGGCCAGTTCCAGATAATCATTTTGCGAACGCGGACCGCCGCACAAGGTGGCAAAATCAAACCAGATCGCCGTACCGGCGCGACGTAACGAGCGAATTTCTCGTGCTTCGATATGCACATGCGGGTCTTCATCTGCAGTTTCCGCCACACTCGCAAAAGCATCGCGCAGCGCCTGGTCGGTACTGGCGTTGAGCGGGGTATGGTAGATCTTGACCTGCTCCAGTGCACGCTTGCGATAATCGACGCCGGCATCGATATTCATCACATCCAGACGTTCATTGAGCAGTTGGATGGTCGGCATCATACGATCGCGATGCAAACCATCCGGATACAGCGTGTCTGGCTGGTAATTCGAGGTCATCACAAACGACACGCCATTGTCGAACAAGCCCTTGAGCAGGTTGTACAAGATCATCGCATCGGCGATGTCAGAGACGTGGAATTCGTCAAAACAGATCAGTCGGTATTTCTTGGCAATCCGGCGCGCCACTTCATCGAGTGGATTGGCAATGCCCTTGAGCTGGTCGAGCTGGCGATGCACATCGCGCATGAATTCGTGGAAATGCAGACGCGTCTTGCGCACCAGCGGCACCACCGAAAAAAAACTGTCCATCAGGAACGACTTGCCACGGCCGACACCACCCCACATGTACACGCCGCGCGGCACATCGGGACGGTGGATCAGACGCCTTAAGGTACTGGAGCGCTGCGACTTGAATTCCACCCATTCTTCATAGGCACGCTGCAAACGGTCGATCGCGCGCTGCTGCGCCTCGTCGGAGGAATAGCCGCGCTCCGCGAGTGAGTGGTTATAGAATTCTCGTACATCCATGCTTGTCTTTACTTTCCAATGGCGCCAGCGTTGAAGCTAAATGCTAGTGCTGGTGAAAACAAAATGGGCGAGCCAGGCTCGCCCATTCGCGTGACGTACAGTTTACCAGCAATGGCAAACTGCCCGCCAAACTGCGTGTATCAGAAATTCAAGGCTCGCTTGTCAACCGCCAATGCTGCTTCCTTGGTGGCTTCGGACAGCGATGGGTGCGCGTGGCAAATACGCGCAATGTCTTCGGCCGAAGCACGGAATTCCATCGCAACAACAGCTTCAGAAATCAGTTCCGACGCCACTGGGCCAACAATATGCACGCCCAGGATTTCATCGGTCTTGGCATCGGCCAGGAACTTGACCATACCCGATGTATCACCCAATGCGCGCGCACGACCGTTCGCCAAGAACGGGAATGTACCAGCCTTGTAAGCCACGCCGTCAGCTTTCAATTGCTGTTCGGTCTTGCCGACCCAAGCGATTTCCGGCGAAGTGTAGATGACCCAAGGAACAGTGTTGAAATTGACGTGACCATGTTGACCAGCGATACGCTCGGCCACAGCAACGCCTTCTTCTTCCGCCTTGTGCGCCAGCATCGGACCGCGCACCACGTCACCGACTGCCCATACGTTCGGCAAATTGGTCTTGCAATCGCCGTCAACGGCGATGAAGCCGCGTTCGTCCAGCTTCAAGCCGACGCCTTCAGCATTCAGGCCAGTGGTGTTTGGCGTACGGCCGATCGATATGATCAGCTTGTCGAAGACTGCCTTTTGCGCTACGCCCTTGGCATCAGTGTAGTCGACCGACACGTCCTTCTTGCCAGCCTTGATGTCGCCGATCTTGACGCCCAGATTGATGATCAGACCTTGCTTGGCCAGCAGCTTGTGTGCTTCTTTGGCGATCTGTTCATCGACAGCACCGAGAAAAGTCGGCAGCGCTTCCAGCACAGTCACTTCCGCACCCAGACGACGCCAGACCGAACCCATTTCCAGACCAATCACGCCAGCACCGATCACGCCCAGCTTCTTCGGCACTTCATTGATCGCCAGAGCGCCGGTGTTCGACAGAATCAGTTCTTCGTCGAACGGTGTTCCAGGCAAAGCACGTGCGTTGGAACCCGTTGCAATGATCACTTGCTTGGCCGTGATCGATTCTTCAGCAGCACCCGCCACCTTGATTTCATAACCGCTGGCATCGCCTTTGACGAAGCTGCCGCGACCGTGGAAGAAGGTAACCTTGTTCTTCTTGAACAGGTACAGGATGCCGTCATTGTTTTGCTTCACGACGGTGTTCTTGCGACCCAGCATTTGCGCCAGGTTCAGGCCCAGGCCCTTGACTTCGATACCGTGCTCGGCGAAGGCATGACCGGCATGCTCATAGTGCTCGGACGATTGCAGCAGCGCCTTGGAAGGAATGCAACCAACGTTGGTGCAAGTGCCGCCAGGAGCAGGACCGCCCTTTTCGTTTTTCCATTCATCGATACATGCGGTATTGAAGCCCAGTTGGGCGGCACGGATTGCTGCAATGTAGCCACCAGGGCCACCGCCGATGACGACGACGTCAAAATTTTTGCTCATGTTGTATTCCTAATTCGTTATACGCGGACCATTGGATCCGCGGAGACAAAAAAAGCGCTGAAACCGAAGCCTTCAGCGCCTAGCCGACTCTGTCGAGCGTTGAGCAAGCATAGCGAACAGTTCAAGGTTGGTGCGAGAAGCGCAGCCGTACTGTTGTACGGTGAGCATCACAGCACCGAGATTGAGTTGCGCAGTAGCTTGCTCAACGGTCATTCGTTTTACAGGTCGAGCAGCAGACGTGCTGGATCTTCCAGCGCATCCTTGATCGCCACCAGGCTCAACACGGCTTCGCGGCCGTCGATGATGCGGTGATCGTAAGACAGCGCAAAGTAATTCATCGGACGGATGACGATCTGACCGTTTTCCACCACAGCACGATCCTTGGTGGCGTGAATGCCCAGAATTGCCGATTGTGGTGGGTTGATGATCGGCGTCGACAGCATCGAACCGAAGGTACCACCGTTGGACACAGTGAAAGTACCACCGGTCATTTCTTCGATCGACAGCTTGCCGTCCTTGGCTTTTTGACCAAACTCACCAATCTTCTTTTCGATCTCAGCAATCGACATTTGATCGGCATCACGCAGTACCGGCACCACCAGACCGCGTGGTGAACCGACTGCCACACCGACGTCGAAGTAACCATGATAAACGATGTCGTTGCCATCAACCGATGCATTGACGATTGGATACTTCTTCAGCGCAGCAACCACAGCCTTGACGAAGAAAGACATGAAACCCAGCTTGACGCCATGCTCTTTCTCGAACTTGTCTTTGTACTTGTTGCGCAGGTCGATGACAGGCTGCATGTTGACTTCGTTGAACGTAGTCAGAATCGCGTTAGTCGCTTGCGATTGCAGCAGACGCTCAGCCACGCGGGCGCGCAGACGGCTCATCGGCACGCGTTCTTCCGGACGGTTTTCCAGGCTTGGCTTGCCTGGTGCAGCAACTTGTTGCAGCGCTGGCTTGGCAGCGGCCACAGCCGGTGCAGCCGCCTTCGGTGTCGCCAGCGAGGCCAGCACATCACCCTTGGTGACGCGACCATCTTTACCTGTGCCAGCAACTTGCGAAGTCGACATATTGTTGTCGGCCAGCAGCTTGGCAGCAGAAGGCATGGCAACATCGGACTTGGAAACCAGCTCAGGTGCTGCCACTGGAGTTGGTTCATTGGTATTTTGTGGCGCAGGAACGGCCTTGATTTCGAGCGGGCTCACTTGAGCCGAAGCGTCAGTGTCGAGGATCGCAATAACTTCACCAGCCACCACGGTCGCGCCATCTGCCCGAATGATTTGAACAATCACACCTTCCGCAGGTGCAGGCAATTCCAACACAACCTTGTCGGTTTCGACGTCGATCAGGTTTTCATCACGTGCTACAGATTCACCCACTTTTTTATGCCATTGCAACAGCGTCGCTTCTGCAACGGATTCTGATAATTGCGGGACTTTTACTTCGATTTGTGCCATTTGAAACTCTCCGATTCGGGTGATTCATTGAACATCAGCGCGCATCACCCTCGTGATGCGCGCTGTGCAGATCTGATTACTTGGTCAGGACAAAGCCCTTGAGCTTGGAAAACGCGGTGTCGATCAACGCCTTTTGTTGTGCATAGTGCTTGTCGTAGTAACCGACTGCTGGCGATGCACTGGCTGGACGACCGGCATAGGCCAGCTTTTGACCATCAGTCAGATTCTCAAACAGGTTGTGCTGGATTTGCAGCCATGCACCTTGGTTTTGCGGCTCATCTTGCGCCCAGACCAATTCCTGGAAGTTCGGGAATTGCTTGAGTGCAGCAGCAAATGCCTTATGTGGGAATGGGTACAGTTGTTCCACACGGATGATGGCGGTATCTGCCTGAGCACGCTCCTTGCGAGCATTGACCAGATCGTAGTAAACCTTGCCCGAGCAAGCGACGATGCGCTTGACCTTCTTGGCGTCAAGCTTGTCGTCCATTTCTGGAATGACAGTCTGGAACGAACCCTTGGCCAGGTCGGACAGCGGTGAGCCAGCATCCTTGTTACGCAACAGCGACTTCGGCGTCATGATGATCAGCGGCTTGCGGAACAGCCGGATCATTTGACGACGCAGCAAGTGGAAAATCTGTGCTGCCGTGGTTGGCTGCACCACTTGCATATTGTTGTCTGCGCACAGTTGCAGATAACGTTCCAGGCGTGCCGACGAGTGTTCCGGGCCTTGGCCTTCGTAACCGTGTGGCAGCATTTGCACCAGACCCGAAGCGCGACCCCACTTGGCTTCGCCGGAGCTGATGAATTGATCCATGACGACTTGCGCACCGTTGGCGAAGTCACCGAACTGGGCTTCCCAGATGGTCAGTGTGTTTGGTTCTGCGGTCGAATAACCGTATTCAAAGCCCAACACCGCTTCTTCCGATAACACCGAGTCAATCACATTGAAGACTGATTGGTTTTCTGCGACGTTTTGCAACGGAATGTAGGTACCAGCATCCCAACGTTCACGATTTTGATCGTGCAATACTGCGTGGCGATGCACGAAAGTACCGCGGCCAGCATCTTGACCGGTCAGACGAACCGCATAACCGGATGCTACCAGCGAAGCGTAAGCCAGATGTTCGCCCATACCCCAGTCCAGGTTCAGATCGCCACGCCCCATGGCAGCACGGTCATTGATGACTTTTTCCACCAGTGCGTGGGCCTTGAAGCCTTCTGGAATGGTCGTGATGCGAGTCGCCAGACGTTTCAGTTCAGCCAGCGGCACTGCGGTGTCGGCAGCGTCGGTCCACTTACGATTCAAGAACGGCATCCAGTCAACTGCGTACTTGCTCTTGAAGTTGGTAATGACAGGATCAACAGTGTGCTTACCGGCATCCATCGCAGCGCGGAAAGCCTTGACCATGTCATCGCCACCTTCGGCTGGAATGGTGCCTTGTGCAGCCAGCTTGTCGGCATACATCTTACGTGTGCCAGGATGCTTGGCGATTTTCTTGTACATCAGCGGCTGCGTCAGCGCTGGCGTATCTTGTTCATTGTGACCCAGCTTGCGGAAGCAGATGATGTCGACAACGATGTCCTTCTTGAACTGCATGCGATAGTCAACCGCGATTTGCGTCGCGAATACGACCGCTTCCGGGTCATCGCCGTTGACGTGCAACACAGGCGCTTCGATCATCTTGACCACGTCCGAGCAATACAGTGTCGAACGCGAATCGCGTGGATCGGAAGTGGTAAAGCCGATCTGGTTGTTGATCACGATATGCACAGTACCGCCGGTACCGTAGCCGCGTGTCTGCGCCAGATTCAAGGTTTCCATGACTACGCCTTGGCCAGCAAACGCGGCATCGCCGTGCACCAGAATCGGCAACACTTGCGAGCCGTCCTTGTCGCCACGGCGTTCCATACGCGCCTTGACCGAACCTTCAACCACAGGGTTGACGATTTCCAGATGGGACGGGTTGAATGCCAGCGACAGATGGACCGGGCCGCCTGGGGTGGAAATGTCGGACGAGAAACCTTGGTGATACTTGACGTCACCTTCTGGCAAGTCGTCAGCGTGATGACCTTCGAACTCGGAAAACAGTTCTTGTGGCGTCTTGCCCAAGGTGTTGACCAGTACGTTCAGACGGCCCCGGTGCGCCATGCCGATGACGATTTCCTGCACGCCTTTTTCACCGGCGCGTTGGATAGTTTCGTCGAGCGAGGCAATGAAGCTTTCGCCGCCTTCCAGCGAGAAACGCTTTTGACCGACGTATTTAGTATGGAGGTAACGCTCCAGGCCTTCAGCTGCGGTCAGACGATCAAGGATGTGCTTTTTCTTTTCCGAAGAAAAGGTTGGCAGCGCACGCGTTGGTTCCAGGCGCTCTTCGATCCAGCGCACTTCTGCGGGGTCACTGATATAAGTGAATTCAACACCGATCGAGCGGCAGTAGGTCTCGCGCAGCGCATTCAACAAATCGCGCAGGGACGCTGTCTGTGGTCCGAAATAGGTGTTGCTGATATTGAACACGATGTCCATATCGGAGTCGGAGAAGCCGTAAAAGCTTGGCTCCAGCTCAGGAATGCTTGGACGCTCCTGGCGTTGCAGCGGATCCAGATTGGCGAAACGCGAACCGAGGTCACGGTAGCCGGCAATCAGTTGAGTCACGGCGACACGCTTGCGGCCCATTTCAGTATCGGCAGACGCCGACACGGTGCGAATCGGACCTTGCTTGGCGCGTTCTGCGAACGACGCAATTACTGGTGCATGCGCGACGTCAGGACGATCAGAGCCATCGGCAGCAGGCACATGTTGCACTGCATCGAAATAAGCGCGCCAATTATCAGGGACAGAACCGGGATTATTAAGGTATGCCTCGTACAGTTCTTCCAAGTACGGTGCATTTCCACCAAAAAGGTAGGAATTGAGATTGTATTGCTCGTAGAGCTGTGTCATATCTTGCTCACCTTTCTTCGCGTTTCGCGAGATTAGCGGGTTAATCTAACCTTCCGCGACACGGCCTGACCGGTTAGCGGATTGCACATCAAGTTGTGGGGAAGGACCATGTCTACCTGAAATTTTCTAGTTATCCAGTCAGCATGGTCAGAATTATATCCCCTTATTTCCAATAAAAAAGCGAATCCTGAAGATTCGCTTTTTTATTTGTTGCAAATTGTCGCAGCCACCGCCAGCACTTACAAAAGCGGCCACGCAAGCTGCAATCGGGTACCCAATTTACATCACGACTTGATGACATAACGATGACCGCGTTGCTCTGCAGCCATCGTTTTTATCAGCCGCGCTTGTCCATCGCCACTACGTCGCGCTTAACCGAGCCGACGAACAATTGACGCGGACGGCCAATCTTTTGTTCTGGGTCGGAAATCATTTCGTTCCATTGCGCAATCCAGCCGACGGTACGCGCCATCGCGAAAATGCAGGTGAACATCGATGTTGGGATGCCCAGTGCACGTTGCACGATACCCGAGTAAAAGTCGACGTTCGGATACAGCTTGCGCGACACGAAGTAGTCGTCTTCCAGCGCGATCTTTTCCAGCTCCATTGCCAGCTTGAACAACGGGTCGTCATGCAGACCCAGTTCATTGAGCACTTCGTAGCAGGTTTCACGCATCAGCTTGGCACGTGGATCGTAGTTCTTGTAGACGCGGTGACCGAAGCCCATCAGCTTGACGCCGGAGTTTTTGTCCTTGACCTGCTTGATGAACTCAGGAATATTTTCGACCGAGCCGATTTGCTCCAGCATAGTCAATGCCGCTTCATTGGCGCCACCGTGGGCAGGACCCCACAGGCAAGCGATACCAGCAGCGATACAGGCAAATGGATTGGCACCCGAGGAGCCAGCCAGACGCACGGTCGAAGTCGATGCATTTTGCTCGTGGTCGGCATGCAGGATCAGAATACGATCGAGCGCGCGCACCAGCACTTCATTGACCTTGTACTCTTCGCATGGATTAGCGAACATCATGCGCATGAAGTTTGCGCTGTACGACAGGTCATTGCGTGGATACACGAATGGCTGACCAATGTTGTACTTGTATGCCATGGCGACCAGCGTTGGCAGCTTGGCGATCATGCGGATGGCCGACACATCGCGGTGTACTGGATTGCTGATGTCGAGCGAGTCATGATAGAACGCCGACAAGGCACCGACCGAACCGGTCAGCACTGCCATTGGGTGCGCATCGCGACGGAAGCCGCGGAAGAAGAAATTCATCTGCTCGTGCACCATGGTGTGCTGGGTCACGGTATCGACGAAATCATTTTTTTGTTCTGCCGTTGGCAGTTCGCCGTGCAACAACAGATAGCAGGTTTCCAGGAAGTCGCAATTGACAGCCAATTGCTCGATCGGATAACCGCGATACAACAACTCACCCTTGTCGCCGTCGATGTAAGTGATCGACGAATTGCATGCCGCAGTCGACATGAAGCCCGGGTCATAAGTGAACTTGCCAGTAGTGCCGTACAGCTTGCGGATATCGATAACGTCTGGGCCGATGGTGCCCTTGTAGACGGGAAAATCCAGGGATGGCGTACCATCGGAGAACGACAGGGTCGCTTTGATATCTGAGGTGGGCATAGTTCTTCCTTCAGCTGTGATGATGAATCGTTAATCAAAAATCGCAAACCAACCGCTTGGAGCCTGTTGCAAAACAAAGTGTTGCCAGCACAGGCAGAGATCCATCACTTCATTTTGCAACAGCCTCCCGGCTGCTTTTGAACCTATACTGCCAGAAACTCAAGAGAAGTTCAGGCAGTGCGCAATTTTGTCAGCAGCGCATGGACATGAGGTAAATCCACCGCCGCTTCCGGCTCCTTGCGCACCAGAAGCAAGTCCATCAGATCATTGTCACCCAAGTCCATCAGTCGCGAAAACGCATCGACTTCGTCGTCGCTCATCGTTGCTTCGTTGGCGTCGAGAAAGCGCGTCAAGATCAGATCGTTTTCGAGCAAGCCACGACGGGCGCGCCAGCGCAGGCGTGCACGTTTGGCAGGATCGTCTTGATGGCTCTGGGACATAGATTCAATTCAATTCTTGGCAAGACTGACCGACGTCGCTGTGACCACACTGACAACCGGCACGCAACAACGCCATATATTAAACAGGGACGGGATAACAACCCCGCCCCTGGCATTACTGACCACTTATACAGCGCGGCGAACCATCAATTCCTTGATCTTGCCGATAGCCTTGTTGGGGTTCAATCCCTTGGGGCAGACATCGACGCAGTTCATGATCGAACGGCAGCGGAACAGACGATATGGATCTTCCAGTTCATCCAGACGTTGACCAGTCGCTTCATCGCGGCTGTCGGCGATAAAACGGTAGGCTTGCAACAGACCGGCTGGCCCCACGAACTTGTCCGGATTCCACCAAAACGACGGGCACGATGTTGAGCAGCAGGCGCACAGAATGCACTCATATACGCCATCAAGTTCTTCGCGCTGCTCAGGCGACTGCAGACGTTCTTTTTCAGGTGGAATACTGTCATTGATCAGGTAAGGCTTGATCGAATCGTATTGCTTGAAAAAATTGGTCATGTCGACGATCAGATCGCGAATCACCGGCAAACCTGGCAACGGCTTGAGCACGATAGGCTGGCTCAACTCATTGAGGTTGGTGGTGCAAGCCAGACCGTTCTTGCCGTTGATGTTCATCGCATCTGAACCACACACACCTTCACGGCATGAACGGCGCAGTGCCAGCGAATCATCGACGTCCGACTTGATGCGTTGCAAAGCGTCGAGCAGCATCTTATCGGTCGGCTTCAACTCGACAGTCAGATCCTGCATGTACGGCTTGTCATCCTTGTCCGGATCGTAACGGTAGATTTTGAATTTCAGGGTACGTGTCATGTTCTGACCTTTTAGAAAGTACGTGCTTTAGGTTTAAACGTTTCGACGGTCAACGGTTGCAGGTTGACTGGTTTGTAGTCGAGACGATTCCCCTCGGAGAACCACAGTGTGTGCTTGAGCCAATTGACGTCATCGCGCTGTTCAAAGTCGCTGTGCGCATGCGCACCGCGCGATTCCTTGCGTGCAGCCGCCGATGTGATTGTTGCCTTGGCGGTTTCGATCAGGTTGTCCAGCTCCAGCGCTTCCACACGGGCGGTGTTGAAGACCTTGGATTTATCCTTGAACGAGACATGCTTGCGACGCTCATCCAATTCCATGATCTGCTTGTAACCCTCTTGCAGCAACTCGTCAGTACGGAACACACCGCAGTATTTCTGCATGGTGGCACGGATCGTATTAGCCACATCTTGCACACGCTCGGAACCGGTGCTGCTTTCCAAGCGTGCCAGACGCTCCATCGCACGGTCAGTAGCATCGGCTGGCAGATCGCGATGACTGCGCTCTTGCAGCTTGCTATCGACAATGTGATTGCCGGCAGCGCGACCAAACACTACCAAATCCAGCAGCGAGTTGGTACCGAGACGATTGGCGCCGTGTACGGATACACAGGCGCATTCGCCAATTGCATACATACCCTGCACCACTTCCTTGTAATTGCCATTCTTCGGCACCACGACTTGACCATACACATTGGTCGGAATCCCGCCCATTTGATAGTGAATGGTTGGCACGACCGGAATCGGTTCTTTGGTGGCATCAACGTTGGCGAACTTGTGGGCGATTTCGAGAATCGATGGCAAACGCTTTTGAATCGTGTCAGCGCCGATGTGACGCAAGTCCAGCAACACGTGATCCTTGTGTGGACCAACGCCACGGCCTTCCTTGATTTCCTGATCCATCGAACGCGAAACAAAGTCGCGCGGCGCCAGATCCTTCAACGTCGGCGCATAGCGCTCCATGAAACGTTCGCCATTGCTGTTGATCAGAATACCGCCTTCACCGCGCACGCCTTCGGTAATCAGCACGCCAGCACCAGCCACACCGGTCGGGTGGAACTGCCAGAATTCCATGTCTTGCAAAGGCAGACCAGCACGCGCTGCCATCCCCATACCGTCACCGGTATTGATGAAAGCATTGGTCGATGCAGCCCAGATACGACCTGCACCGCCGGTGGCGAACAAGGTGGTCTTGGCTTGCAACATCATGACTTCGCCAGTTTCCATTTCCAGCGCCACGACACCGAGCACAGTACCCTCTTCATCACGAATGATGTCGATTGCCATCCACTCGACGAAGAAATGGGTCTTGGCACGCACATTGCGCTGATACAGCGTGTGCAACAATGCATGGCCGGTACGGTCGGCAGCAGCACAAGCGCGTTGGACCGGCTTTTCACCGAAGTTGGCAGTATGACCGCCGAACGGACGCTGATAAATCGTGCCGTCAGGATTACGGTCAAACGGCATGCCGAAGTGTTCCAGTTCGTAGACTGCCTTCGGCGCTTCACGACACATGAATTCGATCGCGTCCTGGTCACCCAGATAGTCTGAGCCCTTGACGGTATCAAACATGTGCCAGTACCAGTTGTCTTCCGACATATTACCCAGCGAAGCACCGATGCCGCCTTGCGCTGCGACGGTGTGCGAGCGAGTCGGAAATACCTTCGACAAGACTGCGACGTTCAGACCAGCCTCAGCCAATTGCAGCGAAGCACGCATGCCGGAGCCGCCGGCGCCGACGATGACCGCATCAAAGCGGCGGGTAGGGATTGTGGATTTGATAGCAGCCACGATTACACTCTCCACAAAATCTGCGCCGCCCATCCGGCGCAACCGATCAGCCACAGGATCGTGGCAACTTGCAAGACCAGACGCAATGCGACCGGCTTAACGTAGTCCATCCAGATGTCACGCACGCCAATCCAGGCGTGGAAAAACAATGACATGAAAGTGACAAACGTCGCAATCTTGAACCACTGGTGCGAAAACAACGCAGCCCAGCCGTCATAACTAAAATTTGTTGCCGTCAGGAATGCCACCAGCAAAATAATGGTGTACACCGCCATGACAATTGCTGTAATGCGCTGAGCCAGCCAGTCGCGCATACCGTAGTGCGCGCCCACGACCAGGCGCTTGGGTCCGATGTTATTGTTTGCCATTTTTAGAATGCTCCGAACAGTTTCAATGCGACCACTGCGGCCAGCAACAGACTGACAGTCAACACGCCAGCAGCCGATTTGCGCGCGCTGATCTTGTCCACACCAATGTGGTTATCCATGATGAGGTGGCGAATACCTGCGCAGAAATGATGCAGAAAACCCCAGGACAGGGCCAGAATGACAAGCTTCACAAACCAGTTCGATACAAAGCCCTTGAAATAGTCGAACGATATTTCAGAAAGCAGACTGTGATCCAGCAGATACAGTACAAACGGCAGCAGCAAGAACATCAACAGGCCACTGATACGGTGCAAAATCGAAACAACGCCCGCTAGTGGTAAGCGGTAACCGATAATGTGGGTAATGTTAATGTTACGAAATTGTGGCCGTGGTGGTTTAGCGGCGTCAGACATAACAAGGTTCTCCTCAGATTTAAAACAATCCTGCAATTTTCGCCGATTTCATGAACCTTCACCAACACTTATTCTGCCTTGCAGCAAATTAAGCGCCACCCGCCCGACGTAAGGATGCGAGCCGAATGAGCAGATGCTAACCTAGCTCAACTCACTCTGATAGTGATAATTCAAGGTCAAATACAGGCCGCGCCGCACCTCTACCGGCTTATCGCCATAAGTATAGGAAGCGCGCTCCACACTCAACAGTGGCGTTTGGGGCAACACCCCCAACAACGCGGCCGATTCAGCATCAGCCCCCACCGCACGAATCTGCTCAGCAGCACGAATCATGCGAGTTCCGAATTCGGTTTCGAACAGGCCATACAACGGCCCTTTGTATTCTATTAGGCGCTCAGCCGTCAGCCCCTTGAAGATCAGGCCAGGCAGCCAGATATCTTCCAGGATGATAGGAACACCATTGAATGATTTTACGCGCTTAATGAAAATGACAGAGTCGCCAGACTTGATATCGAGTTGCCGCGCCACTTCGGCGGGCGCGCGCAGGCGCTTGACTTCGACGATCCGGTTTTCTGCTCGTTGCGGCTCATCCACATCGGCAGTCAGACGCAGAAACCGAAATTGCGCCTGCGTTTCATGATGCGTGGCAACAAACGTCCCCTTACCCTGCCGCCGCACCACCAAATTTTCCGCCGCCAGCTCATCAATCGCCTTGCGCACAGTACCTTGACTGACCTTAAAACGACCGCCCAGCTCAACCTCACTAGGAATGAGCTCGCCCGGCTTCCACTCGCCCGACTCCAGGCGCTGGGTAATCAATGCTTTGATTTGCTGATACAGAGGACTAAAGGTGGGCGATGCTCCGGCAACACTGGCACTCACACCGGGTGCGTCGTTATTGTTCGAATTAGGCAGGCTGGAGCTCATAACATCAAATTGGACCACAAAACCAACACCCCCGTCCAGCAAAAACTGCTTGATAATATGTCTTATATAAGACATAAGATATCGATTGACATCACCCATAGGCAAGCCTAAACTCGCGGGCATATTTACACTGTCATTATTATCCAAGTGAACCAGCTGAATCTGACTACCAGCTTACCCGCTTGTTACCGTGTCGTGAAATCGCGGCAGCTACACATGGCAACACGTGCAGCAATTGAGCGAAACAAACTGACGCTCTGCGCTTTCGACGGTATGATTACAGTCTCTTAAGAATACGTAATAAATGCCGAAATCCTACTGGGTTGCGGCGAGAAGTGTGAACAAGTGCCAATCCAGCGCTGCTATCGATTTACGCTGTAGTGCACTGGCATCAAACTTCGTTGCAATATTTAACGCTTTTTATCACCACTTTGGAGATTCAACATGGCTAAAGCCCCCAAGCGTGTTGCCGTTACCGGCGCCGCAGGTCAAATCGGTTACTCCCTTCTGTTCCGCATCGCCAATGGCGACCTGCTCGGCAAAGACCAGCCGGTGATCCTGCAATTGCTGGAAATTCCGGATGAAAAAGCGCAAAAAGCGCTCAAGGGCGTCATCATGGAAATCGATGACTGCGCCTTCCCGTTGCTGGCTGGCGTCACAGCCCATAGCGATCCAATGACAGCCTTCAAGGATGCAGACATTGCTCTGCTGGTTGGTGCCCGTCCACGTGGCCCTGGCATGGAACGCAAAGACTTGCTGGAAGCCAACGCACAAATCTTCACCGTGCAAGGCAAGGCACTGGATGCAGTCGCTTCGCGTGACGTTAAAGTATTGGTGGTCGGCAATCCAGCCAACACCAACGCTTACATCGCCATGAAGTCGGCTCCGAACCTGCCAGCCAAAAATTTCACCGCAATGCTGCGCCTGGATCACAATCGCGCCCTGTCGCAAGTCGCGGCCAAGATTGGTCAACCTGTGTCGGCGATCGAAAAGCTGTGCGTCTGGGGCAACCATTCGCCAACCATGTACGCTGACTATCGTTTCGCCACTGCAGATGGCAAGGCTGTCAAGGATCTGATCAACGATCAAGTCTGGAACAAAGACACCTTCCTGCCAACAGTGGGCAAGCGTGGCGCCGCCATCATTGAGGCACGCGGCCTGTCGTCGGCAGCTTCGGCGGCCAATGCAGCGATTGATCACGTGCATGACTGGGTACTTGGCACCAACGGCAAGTGGACCACCATGGGTGTTCCATCAGATGGTTCCTACGGTATTCCTGAAGGCACCATGTTCGGCTTCCCAGTGACCACTGAAAACGGCGAATACAAAATCGTCCAAGGTCTGGAAATCGATGAATTTTCGCAAGAGCGCATCAACATCACGCTCAAGGAATTGTCGGAAGAGCGCGAAGGCGTCAAACATCTGGTCGGGTAATTTGATCTGACCAGCGCGCGGAGGCCGGTGGCCTCCGCGCCTTTTGAATACATTCGGAATTCAGCAGCAATGCATCCCACCCAGGTCTTGTTCCCAGGCACACGACAACCGGTATCGTTACCGGTTTGCGATCATTACGCCGGCTCAGAAAAGCTGATGCGCAAGTCGATCGCCTTGCAACAGGAACTCGGTCCGCTGTTCGATATCACGCTGGACTGCGAAGACGGCGCCAGCGCCGGCAACGAAGCTGCCCATGCGCACTTGGTCGCCACTCTGATCAGCAGCGACGATAACCGTTACGGCCGCATCGGCGCACGCGTGCATGATGTCGCCAGTCCCTATTTCGAATCTGACGTCACCTCCATTTGCCAGACCGCTGCGGCCGCGCGACTAGCCTATATGATGGTGCCAAAAGTGGATGGCCTCGACGATGTGCTGCGCGCCATCAACCTGATTGACCGTCACACCAATGCCGCCGGCCGCAGGATGGCGCCGCTGCATATATTGATTGAAACCCACGGCGCGTTGCGCGAAGTACAGGCGATTGCCGCCTTGCCACAGGTCGAGTCGCTGTCATTTGGCGTGATGGACTTTGTGTCGGCACATGACGGCGCCATTCCAGGTAGCGCGATGCGTTCACCCGGTCAGTTCAACCACCCGCTGGTGGCGCGCGCCAAACTGGAAATTGCTGCAGCTTGCCACGCCTATGGCAAAGTGCCATCGCACAATGTCACCACCGAGATTCATGACACTGCCGTTGTGCGCGCCGACGCCACGCGCGCTGCGCAAGAATTCGGCTATACCCGGATGTGGAGCATCCATCCAAATCAGATCCAAGCAATTGTGCAGACACTAGCGCCAGCCGATGCCGAAATCGACCAAGCGGCACAAATCCTGCTTAAGGCAAGCGCAGTGCAATGGGGGCCGATTCAACATCTCGGCACGCTACATGATCGCGCCAGTTATCGTTATTACTGGAGCATCTTGCAACGCGGCCATACCAGCGGTGCAGAGCTGCCGACCGGGATTGCTGACTGGTTTACTGCGACACCAAAACAACACGATGCTAGCGCACCGATTTCTACCACCCTGCAACATTGAATAATTGAATCACGCGAGATGAAAAAATACCTGTCCGTCCTAACCCTGATAAGTGCCCTGTGCGCTATTGCTCTGCCACAAGCACAAGCACAAACGTCGGCCACCGCTACTACTGCCAAAAAGGCCGAGAAAAAGAAGAAAACCAGCGCCGCTCACAGTAAAGCGAGCAAGACCGCAGCCAAGAAAAAGCCGGCCGCAAAAAGCAAAACGCATACCCATGCCAAGACAGAAAGCCATCCGCTGGCACGCGAAGTCCAGGCCAGGCATAACGTCGCCAAGGCGGCTCCAGCTACCGCCAGCAAGATGCCATTTTCCTCGGATGCCGATGACGACGAAAGAGAACCGGACATCGGCGGCACCAAGTCGGCCGACTTTGCCTGCGAAATGGGCAATAAGTTGACCATCTACAAGAATGATGCCGATGACAAGCACATTGCGATTCGCTGGAACAAGCGCATCAATCGCCTGACACGCGTGCAAACCACGACCGGCGCCAATCGTTTCGAAAACCACAAGGTTGGCCTGGTCTGGATCGGCATCCCTGCCAAAGGCATTTTGCTCGATTCGAAGAAGGGTCAACAACTGGCCAACGAATGCAAGAACGCCGAACAAGCTACAGCAGCTGCGCCGACACCAATGGCGCCGAACAGCTAAGTCTCAGCCAGTAATGTAGCGAATTGCATCACGATCAAGCAGTCATTGCAGTCCCGTATTTGCAGCGAAATTAAAGCTCAGTAGCGTTAAAAAACCACTTATACCATTTGTAATCTAAGGAGAAGAGGCTATGTCCCGCAACACATTGAACACCCTAAAGGAATTCAAGATTTCTGGTTCCAAGAAAGGCAAGTTCTACTCCCTGCCCGCCCTGGAAAAGAAACTTGGGATCAACATCTCCCGTCTGCCAGTGTCGATCCGTATCGTGCTGGAATCCGTGCTGCGCAACTGCGACGGTCAAAAAGTGACCGAAGAGCACATCAAGCAATTGGCGAACTGGGATGCCAAGGGCGTGCGCGTCGATGAAATTCCTTTTGTTGTCTCCCGCGTGGTGCTGCAAGACTTCACCGGCGTGCCACTGCTGGCCGATTTGGCTGCAATGCGTAACGTCGCAAAGAAGTTGGGCAAGAATCCAAAGAACATCGAACCTCTGGTGCCAGTCGACTTGGTCGTTGACCACTCGGTGCAGATCGATCACTTCCGCGAAAAGAAGGCGCTGGACCTGAACATGAAACTGGAATTTCAGCGCAATAACGAGCGCTACCAGTTCATGAAATGGGGCATGCAGGCATTCGACACCTTCGGTGTGGTGCCGCCAGGCTTCGGTATCGTCCACCAGGTGAACCTGGAGTACCTGGCGCGCGGCGTACACAACAAGACCGGCGTCTACTATCCAGACACACTGGTCGGCACTGACTCGCACACCACCATGATCAACGGCATCGGCGTGGTCGGCTGGGGCGTCGGCGGCATCGAAGCAGAAGCCGGCATGCTGGGCCAGCCCGTCTACTTCCTGACACCGGACGTGGTCGGCGTGAACCTGACAGGTCAAATACGTGAAGGTGTAACGGCGACCGATCTGGTGCTGACCATCACTGAACTGCTGCGCAAGACCAAGGTTGTCGGCAAGTTCGTCGAATTCTTCGGCGAAGGCACCAAGTCGCTGTCGTTGACCGACCGCGCCACGATCGGCAACATGGCTCCGGAATACGGCGCCACCATGGGCTTCTTCCCGGTCGACGAAGCAACCATCGATTACTTCAAGGGTACTGGCCGCACCAAGGCAGAAATCGACGCGTTCGAAGCCTACTTCAAGGCGCAGAACCTGTTTGGCATCCCTAAGGCTGGCGACATCGACTACACCAGCGAAGTCTCGCTCGACCTGGGTACCGTAACGCCTTCACTAGCGGGTCCTAAGCGTCCGCAAGACCGTATCGAAATCGGCAACGTCAAGTCCACCTTCGCGGATCTGTTCGTCAAGCCAGTCGCTGAAAACGGCTTCAACAAGAAGATCGAAGACTTGCCAAAGGCGTACACCAATACCGATGGCATTGATGTGAAGAATGGCGACGTGCTGATCGCCGCGATCACCTCCTGCACCAACACTTCCAACCCAAGTGTGCTGCTGGCTGCCGGCCTGCTGGCCAAGAAGGCCGTGGAAGCTGGCCTGAAGGTCGCACCGCACATCAAGACCTCGCTGGCCCCTGGCTCGCGCGTAGTCACCAAGTATCTGGAAGCAGCCGGCCTGCTCAGCTATCTGGAAAAACTGGGCTTTGGCGTCACCGCTTACGGTTGCACCACTTGCATCGGCAACGCCGGCGATCTGACACCAGCGATGAACGAAACCATTGTCAAGAACGACATCGTGGCGTCGGCAGTGTTGTCTGGCAACCGCAACTTCGAAGCACGTATTCACCCGAACATCCGCTCCAACTTCCTGGCTTCGCCACCGCTGGTCGTGGCTTACGCTATTGCTGGCAACGTCAATGTCGACTTGATGACGCAACCGGTTGGCAAGGGCAAGGGCGGCAAGGAAATTTTCCTGGGCGACATCTGGCCGACTTCGCAAGAAATCGAAAAGCTGTTGAAGTTCGCGATGAATGCCAAGACCTTCAAGGAAAACTACGCCGACGTCAAGGGAGCACCAGGCAAGCTGTGGGAAGCCATCAAAGGCGGCGCCAAGGGCGAAGTCTACAATTGGCCGAAGTCGACTTACATCGCAGAACCACCATTCTTCGAAGACTTCACCGAAGTACCGGTTATCAAGGCTGCTAATATTTCTTCGGCACGTGCACTGGGTGTATTCGGCGACTCGATTACCACCGACCACATTTCGCCTGCTGGCTCGATCAAAGATTCCAGCCCAGCCGGTAAGTGGCTGCAAGCCAATGGCGTGTTGAAGGCAGACTTCAACTCCTACGGCTCGCGCCGCGGCAACCACGAAATCATGATGCGCGGCACCTTTGCCAACGTGCGTATCAAGAACTTGATGGTGCCTGGCGTCGAAGGCGGCGTCACCGTACATCAACCGAGCGGCGAACAAATGTCGATCTACGATGCGGCGATGAAGTATGTCGGCGACAGCGTACCAACCATGGTGTTCGGTGGCGAAGAATACGGTACTGGTTCGTCACGTGACTGGGCTGCCAAGGGCACCCAATTGCTGGGCGTCAAGGCTGTGATCACCCGTTCATTTGAACGCATCCACCGCTCCAATCTGGTCGGCATGGGCGTGTTGCCACTGCAATTCATTGGCAACGACAGCGTGCAGACCTTGGGCATCACAGGCGAAGAAACTTTCGACCTGAAGGGCCTGGAAGGCGAAATCAAGCCACAACAGGAAGCAACCCTGGTCATCCATCGCAAGAACGGTGAAACCAAGGAAGTCAAACTGCTGCTGCGCATCGATACGCCAATCGAAGTCGAGTACTACAAGCACGGCGGCATTTTGCCATTCGTGTTGCGTCAATTGCTGGCAGCGTAAGCACAGCATTGCCCTGGCCCGTTTGCTCGGGCAGAAAAACGCCGGTTTCGACCGGCGTTTTTTTCGCCCGGTTCTCGCACCTGTTGACAAAATAATATGCCTACCAGCAACTCCCCGGCCGATGTCGAATCAACTACAATAGGATTTCACTTCATTAGATTGTCACTATTTCATCATGCGCCGCCCCGCCAAACGTTCTTCCTCCCGACTATCCGCTGACAGCCAACATTTAGTCAACGCCTCCCAGGCAGTTGCCAGCTCCACTGGCCGCATCGAAGTCCGGGCCTGGGAAAGATCGCTGGATCTGCAACTGCACAAGCAGCTCAAGAGTGATCACCAGAGCGTCATTGATGCCGCTCTGGACACGCTGTTCAAATCTGATCTGATTGCCTATGACGTGCTGGTCGAAGCAGTTGAGTCCAATAGTGAAGCCTGTGCGCTGGAATTCGATGGCAAACTCTATACAGTGCAATTGCTAGCCCTGCCAGTATTGGCCTGGACCCGCTTCAGCATTGCCTCGGGCACACTGCCGGCCGAGCTGCACAATGGCCTGTTTGCACATTTGCATGCACATGTGCTGGCCGACGGTGCGCGCGTCGCCTTGGCGCCGACCTTGTATGCAATTGAACAATTACCGCGTCACCATGCCGATGTTTTCAGCCTGGCGCAACGCATGGGCGAAGCAGCCCTGACCCAGAAAGCACCGCAGGTAACATTGGAAAATACGCCCACGGCACCGTTCCTGGCCGACACCCGCTATTTGATTGCCGCCGTGGCTGTGCCTAGCGGCGCACCGCTGTATCGCTGGCAGAGTGATGAGACGGCTCCGGTAGTTCAGTTGAAGGCCGCCGCGCTGCAAGCCTGGACTACCCAGGCCACGCCTTTGCTGACGCGTTTTCTACCTGGCTGCAATGTCGAATTACTGTTGCCGCAGCCATACTATTTTGCCTGTCGCGAAGCCGACAAACGTATTCGCCCCGCTGCCATCCGTGCCGCTGATCATTACCTCACGCATACGCTAGGCCTGGCATCGAACGACTTGCACGCCAATATTGGCAGTTTTTGCGAAGATATCAACGGTCAGATTGACGAGTACCGGGTGGGCTTCAGCGTGGCTGGCAACGATGGCGTTGTATATGGTATCGTCTGGCCGCTGTACGAGCAGGAGGATGGCGATGAAGTGCGTGACATGGCGACCCCGGACACGGTCCAGACACCGATCGAAGCTGTCCTGGCTGTGCTGCGTGAATGTGGCATCGTGCACATCAAGCTGCATGCAGAACGCTATACGATGGAGTTTTGTGACGATTGCGGCACGCCGTTGTTCCCGGCTGCCGACGGCGATCTAGTACACGCCGAAATGCCGGAAGATGCCCCCCCTAGCAATGAGCATTTCCACTAGAGACCGCAGCACCAAGTCAAACGCCCCTTTTGCAGGGGCGTTTTTCATACTGGCAGGCTTTTAGCTGCTGTTTTGGCAGTTTATTGCAGACGAAAAAATACGAGCATTTGCCGCAGAGCCATGCAGCTTATGCCCGTATTTGACCAGCATAGACTGGCCAGACTCGATCGTCAGTTCGCCAGATTAGGCAGCCAGCTTTTCGATCAAGCCCATGTCGGCGCTCGACATCAGCTTGTCGATATCGACCAGAATCAGCATACGCTCGTCGAGCGTACCCAGACCGATCAGATAATCGGAATCAAACGTGGTGCCCATCTCTGGCGCCGGCTTGATCTGTTCCGGATTCAAGGTGATCACATCGGACACGCTATCGACCACCATGCCGACGACGCGACCAGAAATGTTGAGGATGATCACGACCGTGAACTGGTCATAAGTCGGTTCGCCCAATTGGAATTTGATACGCATATCAACGATCGGCACGATGATGCCACGCAGATTGACCACACCCTTGATGAACTCTGGGGAATTGGCAATCCGGGTCACCGCTTCGTAACCGCGGATTTCCTGAACCTTCAGGATATCGATACCGTACTCTTCCTTGCCTAGGGTGAAGGCGAGGAATTCATTCCCGGTGCTATCGGCTTTTTCGCCAAAGCCGGAAATATTTTTCGACATGTTGTCTGACATAATAATGGCCCTTATAAAAAATCAGGAAAATACAGATTCATCGCTCATTAGCCGGCTTGATCGCAGTAAAGCGGCAACATCGATAATCAAGGCAACGCCTCCGTCACCCAGAATAGTAGCACCAGATATCCCTGCCACCTTACGATAATTGGATTCTAGGTTCTTGACAACAATTTGCTGCTGTCCGATCAAATCATCGACGAACAATGCTGCTTTTTTACCGTTCGACTCTAAAATCACCACCAATCCCTGTGATGGGTCGGTAAAGGTCGGCTCGATATTGAAAATCTGATACAACGGAATCAATGGCAAATACTCACCACGGACCTTGATCACCTGGCCCTGCCCGCTGATTTCCTTGATGTCTTGCGTAGCTGGTTGCAGCGACTCGACCACGTAACCCAACGGCAAAATATAAATCTCGTGGCCGATGCGAATCGACATGCCATCGAGGATTGCCAGCGTCAACGGCAGCGAAATAGAAATCGTAGTGCCAAAGCCCTTGCTGGAGCGAATTTCAACCGCACCACCCATGGCCAGAATATTACGTTTGACCACGTCCATGCCTACACCGCGGCCGGAAACGTCGGTCACCTGTTCAGCGGTCGAAAAGCCAGGTTCGAAAATCAGCAACCACACTTCGTTGTCACTCAGGCTATCCGACACTGCCATGCCTTGTTGCTTGGCCTTGGCCAAAATCTTGTCGCGATTCAAACCGCCACCGTCGTCGGTGACTTCGATGATGATATTGCCGCCCTGATGTTCGGCCGATAGTGACAAGGTACCGAAATCAGCCTTGCCTGCCGTCAAGCGAACCTCCGGCACTTCAATGCCATGATCAATACTGTTGCGCACCAGATGCGTGAGCGGATCGACGATGCGTTCGATCAAGCCCTTATCGAGTTCGGTGGCCGCACCATGCGTAACGAATTCGACGCGCTTGCCAAGCTTGGCCGCCAGATCACGTACCATGCGCGGGAAACGCGAAAAGACGTAATCCATCGGCATCATGCGGATCGACATCACCGACTCTTGCAAATCGCGGGTATTGCGTGTGAGCTGGCTGACACTGTTGAGCAGATGCTCGTACAACATTGGATCGAGTGCGCCAGTGCGCTGCTCGATCATTGCCTGTGTAATCACCAGTTCGCCGACCAGATTGATCAGTTGATCGACCTTTTCAATGCCGACACGAATCGATGAGGATTCGTGGACCGCCACTGCCGGCTTTTTCTTTTCATGGTCGCCGGTTGCCGATGCATCATCATGATCGGCATGCGCGCCCTGCGCTGCAATTGCTTGCGCAGCTTGCAATTTGCCTTGCTCAGTATCACCCAGCGGCACAAATGGTTCAAAGAAGCCATAACCGCGCTCGCGATCAGTCGCATTGGCAGGTACAAACGGCGCGAAGAAACCATAGCCGCGCTCTTCATCGGTCGCATCCTGCGGCACGAATGGCGCAAAGAAACCGTAACCCTGTTGCTCTTCTTTCGATGGCGCAGCCACTGCTTGCGACACCTTGAGATCATCAGTGCTGACCAAAAATGAGCAAATTTCAATAATGCTGTCAACGCCCTTGGCAGTGTCAACGACGAACACGCAAAGACTGCCTTCTGCGGCCAGCTTCTCGACCTTGCCGAGCAAACCCAGTTCCTGCTGAAGTGCCTCGGTTTCGCGCTCGCCCAATTGCGGCAACTCGACGCGATAACGGCTCACACCGCCAGGTCCCACCAGCGCCTGCGGCGCAGCAGTCTTCTTGCCACCACCTTCGGACAGCGATTGCAGCAGCATGCGCACATCGGCAACAGCCTCAAGGTCAACAGTGGCACCATGGCGATGGCCATCGAGCATCGACTTGATAATATCCTTGGCAGCCAGAAAGGCGTCGACATGTTGACTCGTCAAGGCCATCTGGCCCTGACGAATGCGGTCGAGCAAAGACTCCAAGACGTGTGTGACTTCCGTGATATCGGTCAGGCCAAACGTGGCCGAGCCACCCTTGATTGAATGGGCAGCGCGAAAAATCGCGTTCAGATCTTCGTCGTCAGGATCTGCCACATCAACGGCCAGCAGAAGCTTTTCCATTTCGGCCAGGCCTTCTTCGGCCTCGTCGAAAAACACCTGGAAAAACTGGCTCATATCAATGGTCATGATTGGGCTCCATCATAGATGCTCTTGATATATTTTTAGCGTGGGCGATGGACACTAGCCGATCACTTTTTTGACCACTTCAGTCAGCCGTTGCGGATCAAATGGTTTGACCAGCCAGCCATTGGCACCTGCAGCCTTGCCCTTAGCCTTCATTTCATCACTGAATTCGGTGGTCAACATCAGGATAGGAACCCGTTGATAGCTGGTCAACGTGCGTAGCGAGCGGATCAGGGTCAAGCCATCCATACGCGGCATGTTCTGATCGGTCAGCACCAAATCAAAGGTCTGCAGCTTTGCCTTGTCCAGCGCATCTTGCCCATCTACCGCTTCGGTAACTTGGTAACCGGCGGCCTTCAGGCTGAACACCACCATCTGGCGCAAGGACCCCGAATCGTCTACCGCAAGAATTGTTTTAGACATCATTACTCCCTGTTCTACATATGCGGATACGCGTCAAACAACATTATGCCGCATCCATTATCAAAAATTACTAAAGCGCAATTAAAATCAGCCTAGACTGATTGGAATCAAATAATCAGATTCAAATCTGCGCTTTGGAACGCGATCAATCAAAATAATTCGATATCACCGCTTTCCATCCGTGTCTGCCTCACGGTTTTCCACAGACCATTTTCCAATGCGGTAAGGCGCTCCTCCATCGATTCGACGGTATTCTTGAGCAGCCCTTCAAGCGCCTCCACCGATTGCGTATGGTCTGGGGTAATTTCAAAACTATTGGCGCTCAGTACACCCAAGGCATCGCGCAAGCCGATGACACGGCGCACAATACGCTCCAGCAATTGGCTGGTCATATCCTGAAACTGCAGTCCGGTCACAGCGGTATTGACGTGCGACGTAATTTCGTCCTGTATGGTCTTGAGGCGTGCAATGTCATCGGCATCGAGGCAGCCCTTGCCCGCCATCAGCAATTCGATTTCCTTTTGCTGTGCCAGCACGGCCGTGTGCAACTCCATGAAGCTCGATCCGAGCTTTTCGATGGCTTCGCCCAGCAGGATATTGGTTTGCACCAGATCCGCTTCCACTTCCGTCAACTGCCGACTACCGCCACTAGCCGTATCGAGCAGCAAGCGCTTGAGTTCTTGCAGCATTTTTTGTGATGCCATACAAAGCCCTCCTTCTCAATTGGGCCTGTTGTTGAAAATCCAGTTACTTCTTGTCTGGAGCGCTCAAACCTTCTTTAACATCCGAGTTCGACGACACATCCATCGCCGAAGCACTGCCATTGCTCTCCACCAATTCCTCAGCCTTCTTGTTCATCACAATAATGCTGATACGCCGATTGATAGGATTGAACGGGTCTTCCTTATCCAACAGCACCGCCGACGACAAACCGACCACGCGCAACACCTTGGATTCGTCCATGCCGCCCAAAATCAGTTCGCGCCGCGAGGCATTGGCACGGTCAGCCGACAATTCCCAGTTGCTGTAGCCTTTTTCACCGTTGGAAAAAGGCGTGGCATCGGTGTGCCCCGACAAGCTGATCTTGTTCGGCACATCGTTGAGCGTCTTGCCGATTTCGCGCAGAATTTCCCGCGTATAAGGCTGCAACTGGGCACTGGCCAGCGCAAACATTGGGCGGTTCTTTTCATCAACAATCTGAATCCGCAAACCTTCGGTAGTGATGTCGATCAACAACTGATTCTTGAATTGCTTGAGCGTCGGACTGGCGTCAATGGCCTTTTCAATCTTCTTTTTGAGCTCATCCAGTTTGGCGCGCTCGGCTTTTTCCAGCTCGGCCTGGGCAGCGCGCACGCTGCGCTTGTTGACGACATCATTCTCGCCCTTGCGCAACTGCCCTTCCTGCCGGGTCAGATCCTTGCCGCCACCAGGCAACACCGTATTGGCGTCACCGCTACCGGAGCCACCTGCCATGGCGACCTTCAATGGCGTTTTAAAATATTCGGCAATGCCGTTGAGGTCGCCCTTGGCGGTCGAGCCGAGCAACCACATCAGCAAGAAGAACGCCATCATCGCGGTCACGAAGTCGGCATAAGCGATCTTCCAAGCGCCGCCATGGTGGCCGCCGCCACCCTTCTTGATGCGTTTGACAATTATGGGACGTAGCCCTTCGTCGGCCATGCCTTACTCCTGCTGGTAACTGGTCATATCGGATTACTTGCTCTTGGCTTGCTTGACGTGCTCTTCCAGCTCCAGGAACGATGGACGTTCGGTCGAGAACAGCACCTTACGACCAAACTCGATCGACAAGGCAGGGGCATATCCGTTCAAGCTGGCCAGCAAGGTCACCTTGACGCATTGGTAAATCTTGGTCGATTCGTGCAGCTTTTGTTCCAGCAAACTCGACAGTGGTCCAACGAAGCCGTAAGCCAGCAGAATACCGAGGAAGGTACCGACCAGCGCATGCGCAATCAGCATACCCAGTTCGGATGGCGGAATACCCACCGACTCCATCGTGTGCACCACGCCCATCACCGCAGCCACAATACCAAACGCGGGCATACCGTCACCCAGCTTGGCAATACAATGGACAGGAATTTCACCTTCGTGATGATGGGTTTCGATTTCGTTGTCCATCAGGTTTTCGATCTGAAAAGCATCCATGTTGCCCGACACCATCAGTCGCAGATAGTCGGTCATGAATTCGATCAAGTGATGGTTGGCCAGCACGCCGGGATACTTGCTGAAGATAGGGCTGGATTCAGGCTCCTCGATATCGCCTTCGATCGACATCAAGCCTTCCTTACGCGACTTGGTCAAGATCTCGAACAACAAGGACATCAACTCCATGTAGAGCGCCTTGGTGTACATAGAACCTTTGAAGACCGTCGGCAACGCCTTGAGAGTGGCCCTGATCGCCTTGCCATTATTGCCGACCAGAAAGGCGCCGCCCGCTGCGCCACCGATCATCAACAACTCAATCGGCTGGAGCAATGCCCCGAGATGCCCGCCTGCCATGGCAAAGCCACCGAAGACGGACAGCATAACAATGATATATCCAATAATAACTAGCAAGTGCCTGCTCCCGTCCCAGTGGCGTTCAATGGTTTTTCCAGCGTTCAGGTTACATGCAAACATCACAAACAAACGATGGAATACATGAACGAAAAAGCGCTTACATTTCTAATTACGACAGCAAAGATAAAAACTTGATAACGGGGGGGAATGTAACACGATTATTTTAGAACTTATTTCATAAATAGCATGCCTATTTATCAACTTGATTCTAGTTACATATGCCAAACATACAATGCTGGGCCACCCACCTTGGGATAAATGACAACATCTGGCGCCACATCCTCAATGATGAATTCATAACTCATCAACAAGCTGCCTGGACGCATCTCCGCCCTGGCCTTTTGCCACAGCGCGAGCATCGCTGCCGGCGACAGATAGGCAAAGATGGCATCAAACTCGGCGAAATCGAGCAAGGTATAGTCACCGCGCACAAATTGCCCCCGACTGCGACTGAACCGAGCGCGCAAATGGCTGAGCAGCCATGGCAATGGTGCCAGTTCAATACCGACGAAACGGCTGTCCGGACGCAAACGAGACAGATACATGACAGCCCCGCCCAAGCCACTACCAATATCGATCGCCTGCACTGGCCTATCTTGCGGTAGCAACGCGGCCACTGCCTGCCATACCGCCAGTCCGGACGGATAATAAGGCACCTGACTGCGAAAGGTAGACCAGAACAGCAGCAACAAAAACAGGAAAATGGCTAGAAACAAGGTTGGCGGCAACTGCAAGGTGTTCATCAAGGCCGCCGCAGGTGAAAACAGCAGCAATATTGGCACCCACCAGAATGCCATGCGACGCCAATACGCAATTGCAGCGGCCAACGCACCATGCAGGAACGCAAACGGGAGGGGAGACAAGCGGATACCACTGAAGTGATCAACTGCCTTGCCCGCCAGAATGGCCAGCAGCAGTGCGAAACACAAGATGATTAGAGCCTCAATTGCAGGGGCTTGCAGAAGTGATCTGCGCGGCGCGACACTCATATCGGCTCCCAAGCCCTTATGCAAAAAGCCGATGTTTGGATGAACTGCGTTCTACGCGTTCGACAAGTATTCTGTTGCGACAATGCTTCAGGCAAGCGCAACCATAGGCACGGCAGCAGTGAGTTGCGGCAAGGCGATTGCGTCCTTGGCTTTCTTGGTCTTACCGGCGCGTGAAGGCATATGACATAGACCGCACAAGTAATCCTGATGCAGATCCAGACGGTGCACCACAAAGTGTCCACTGCAGCGGCTGCAGGCGGTAGTGGTGAGCATCTTGCTCTCAAAGAAACGTACCAGTGTCCAGGCGCGCGTCAACGACAACACCGACTCATCACCATCAGCAACCTGACCAGCCTGCTCCAGATACAGCTTATAGGCCTTCATCACAGCTTCGATGCCAGAAATCTTGGCATATTCGACCAGATAGCGATGAATATTGATGAACAGCGAGGAATGAATGTTCGGTTGCCAGGTAATGAACCAATCGGTCGAAAACGGCAACATCCCCTTCGGCGGTGATACGCCCTTGAGTTCTTTATACAGCTTCAGAAGACGTTCGCGTGAAAGCGAGGTCTCCGACTCCAATAATTGAAGCCGCGCACCCAAATTAATCAGCTCAATGGCCAACTGAATCTCTTGCGCTTCGGTAATCACGCTTTTCTTAGCCATCAACAACCCCCTGAAAATTCATTACGACACCCCGGCTTGCCACACCCTGCAAACAACGCCAAATCATTCTCAAGGGTTGACCTGATCAACCCTTGTGTACCCGAAGAATGGAAATCAGGAAATTTGCTCGACTGGCTGGCAAGCCATCAGAATGGCTGCATGTGACTGCGCCAAATTTTTGTCTTTGTTGTAGTTGGTGAGCATGCCGAGAATTGCACAGTCGTCGAAGCGAAAACGCGTCAACATCATGTTGGTGCCAGCAAGCTTGAGGATTTGGGCGTTACTGAGACCCTGGATCATGTCCGCAATCTCATCGCTGATGCCAAGACGAAATATGGCAGTCGCTTTATCGGATCGGATCATTTGCTGAGCCAACATCAAATAGCTCAGGTTCGCATCCCGAATTTCAGCCATCATATCGTTTGAATCCATTTCACCCCCAACTAGCAATCGATTTACAACCGGTTACTTTTTCTTACCGGTAAGTTGATTCTGATGGGGCGGCGGAAGGCAGGAAATTAGTGGCTGTCGGTATTTTTTGTAGGGGGATTCCGCAGTTGAATGTAGGAGTTTATCCTACAAAAATACAGCAAAAAATTTCAAAAAATCAAGAAAAAATTACTAGATGCCTATCCAGCTTGCGTCTCCGGTGATATTCAATCCCTATTATTCGAAAAATTTCCGGATGGAAACAGCAATGAAAATTAGTTTTTTGCCAATATTTGAAGCAATATAGCCTGGTAATAAATTCCTATTTGTTGTCACCATACGACTAAGAATGGAATAGAAAATTTCCTAATCAACAACAGAAAATAACAAGGGCATCAAAAGTTTTCTTGGCGCAACTACTGGATTCAGCCAATAGACTACGCCATTTTATAAAAATTCACACAGGATCACAGAAAAAATTCGATCTTTTTAAAACCTACTCAGAAGCATTCGCTGCATCCAAGCTTTGTGCAATATCAGCAATCAAATCTGCCACCGATTCCAGGCCGATGTTGAAGCGCACCAAGCCGCCGCGATGCGGCCAGGACTGACGCATCGCCTGCATCCGATATGGTACACACAGGCTGTGTGCCCCGCCCCAGCTAAAGCCAATCTTGAACAACGCCAACCCATCGACGAAGCGGTCAATCTGCGCTTCGCTGTAGCGCGCATCGAAGATCACCGAAAACAGTCCACCGGCACCACTGAAGTCTCGCTTCCAGATCAGATGCCCAGGACAATCGGCCAAGGCCGGATGCAGCACCTGGCTGATTTCCGGCCGCTGTTGCAACCACTGCGCAATCTCGCGGGCGGCACTATCATGCGCGTCAAAGCGCAAACGCATCGAGGGCAGACTACGCAAGACCAGATAAACATCATCCATGCCAACGCCAAAACCCAAGCGCATGTGCGCCAACTCAATCTTGTGATTGAGCTCGTCGTCCTGCGTAATGACTGCTCCCATTAAGACATCAGAGCCACCGGATTGATATTTCGTCAATGCCTGCATGACTATATCGACACCATGTTCGAAAGCTTTAAACGCCAAACCGGCCGACCAGGTATTATCCATTGCCACCAGCACGCCACGCGCCCGCGCTGCGGCGCAAATGGCGGGCACGTCGGACACTTCCATCGAGACTGATCCTGGCGCCTCGGTCCAAATCAGACGGGTGTTTTCTTGCATCAGATCGGCAATACCACTACCGACCAATGGATCGTAGAAACGCGCCGTGATACCGAAATCGCGTTCCAGCCAGACCACTTGATCACGATTGGGGCCATAGACATTCTCCGGCAGAAGCACATCGTCGCCAGCTTTGAGGATGGCAAAATTGACCAGCGCAATCGCCGCCAAGCCGCTCGGCACGACGCGGCAATGACGCCCACCCTCGATCTGCGCCAGCCGAGCTTCTAGCGTGAATGTAGTGGGAGTGCCGTGCAAGCCATAGGTATAGCCGCCCTTCTCTTTCCAGTTACGTGCACGCATGGCGGCGACATTGGGAAATAGCACGGTTGAGGCATGGTGAATGCCGACCGGCAGCGCGTCGAATGCAGCGGGAGCCTGGTAGTCGCTATGCAGCAAGGCAGTTTGTGGTGAAAGTTTTTCTGACACGAAATACCTCGAAAATCTTGAACGATAAATGCCCTGGGCTGCCGGCTTGCGACTAGGGCGTACTCAGTTTGAGCATAAAGGGTTTATGCACGGCATCATCAAGCGAAGACCAGGTGCCGCTCAACACGCCATCTTTGAAGCTGCCATCCCACTCGCCTGACACATCCTTGCCGTTGTAGGACTCTTCCATGATCATGGCATTTTGATCTGCCTCACCGGCCAACAGAATTTGTGCGCTTTGACCGAAAATGAAATAAGTGCCTTTGGTGCCGTCCTCGTTCGGTTTCGGTTGCAGGCTCATCTGTATCTGCTCGCTGCCGAGCGTACCGCGCAAGGTCAACGGCTTGCGCAGCAGGTCTTGCAGGTTCGCTGACGCCGTGGCACTAGCGGGAACCGACTGGGCCGCTGCAACCAGCGCCATCATGGCCATGGCAGCAGCCAGCATCAGTCTTACCAGGCTTGATTTACGCAAGATCAATCCACTCACTCTGCAGCACCCCACAGGTCATGGGCATCGGCGGCGGTGACCACGACATCGACAAACTGACCGGCCACCAGTTTTTTGTGCGGTTCAAATGGCGGTTTGACATACACCACGCCATCGATCTCTGGCGCGTCAGCGTAAGAACGACCGACACCACCGTTGCGATCAACTTCATCGATCAGCACGCGCAAGGTCTTTCCTATCTTGGCTTGCAGGCGTTTCTTGGAAATTTCTTCCTGCAATTGCATGACGCGCGCACGCCGCTCTTCACGCACTTCTTCCGGCACCGGATTGTCAAGCAGATTAGCGGTGGCGCCTTCGACCGGTGAATAGGCAAAGCAGCCGAGACGATCGATTTCGGCTTCCTTGAGGAAGTCGAGCAGATACTGGAATTCGGCTTCAGTTTCGCCGGGAAAACCGGCAATGAATGTGGAGCGGATCGTCAAATCCGGGCTCATGGCACGCCAGGCTTGAATCCGTTCAATATTTTTTTCGCCACTGGCAGGACGCTTCATGCGCTTGAGCACATCAGGGTGGGCATGCTGCAGCGGTACATCCAGGTAAGGCAGAATCGTGCCATTGGCCATCATCGGGATGATCTGGTCCACGTGCGGATACGGGTAAACATAGTGCAAGCGCACCCAGGCGCCGTAATGCGCAGCCAGTTCTCCCAGTGCCTGGACCAGTTGGGTCATATGCGTCTTGACCGGCTTGCCGTTCCAGAAACCCATGCGGAACTTGACATCGACACCATAGGCGCTGGTATCTTGCGAAATGACCAGCAATTCCTTGACACCGGCCTTGAACAGATTTTCTGCTTCCAGCATGATATCGGCGATCGGACGCGAGACCAGATCGCCACGCATCGATGGAATGATGCAAAAGCTGCAGCGATGGTTGCAGCCTTCGGATATCTTCAGATAGGCAAAATGCTTGGGCGTGAGCTTGATGCCTTGCGCCGGCACCAGATCGATGAACGGCTCATGCGGCTTGGGCAAATGCTTGTGCACTGCCAGCATGACTTCACCGACGGCATGCGGACCGGTCACTTCCAGCACTTTGGGATGAATTTTCTGGATGATGTCGTCGCCGGCAGCATCTTTCTTGGCACCGAGGCAACCGGTAACGATCACCTTGCCGTTTTCACTCAGCGCTTCACCGATGGCATCGAGCGACTCTTGCACGGCAGCATCAATAAAACCACAGGTATTGACGATGACCAGATCGGCACCGTCGTAGGAATTGGCAGTTTCGTAGCCTTCAGCGCGCAATTGCGTCAGAATTTGTTCGGAATCCACCAGGGCTTTGGGGCAACCCAGTGAAACGAAGCCGACCTTGGGGGCAACCTTAGGCGCGGCAATAGAAGCATTTGACATGATAGATGCGGCCGTGAGGCCTTGAGAGCGGAGTTCGGAGGAAGCCGCTATTGTACCTGTTTGCCAGCCAGGCAGGCCCGAAACCTCAGGCCCACCTTGTCAGAGCGACTATTTCTTGGTCGGATCGATCGGCCCGGTAGCCGCGAACGGGAAAGTGCCGAACATGTTTTTGGTCTGACTCTGCATCTGCTCCTGCATCTGGATGAACAGGCTCTTGCTCTGCTCGATGTAGTTGCTCATCATTCCTTGCATCATTGGCCCCTGGACATTCATGAACTGGGTCCACATTTCCGGGCTGAACGGCTTGCCTTCAATAAAACCCTTGGAGTTTTCGGTCAGCTTGTTCTGAATGTCGATAAACGCCTGAATGTTCTTTTCCAGATAAGAACCCATCATGCCTTGCATGGCATGGCCATAGTAACGAATGATCTGCGACAGTGCTCCACTGGAAAACATCGGCACACCGTGTGATTCTTCTTCCAGAATGATTTGCAGCAAAATGCTGCGCGTCAGTTCATCACCATTCTTGGCATCCACAACCGTGAACTCTTCATTGTCGAGCACCAATTGCTTGACATCGGCCAAGGTGATGTAAGAACTTGTTTGTGTATCGTACAGGCGGCGATTGGGATATTTTTTAATTAACCGCTCTGCAGAGTTTTTTGCACTTGTCATCTGAAATTCCAGTCTGTTTTTCAGCTAGGAAGCGGGCCCGTCTCGTGAGGTAAAAGCAGCCCGCCAGCGTATCGCATTATAGGCGGGAAACCGGATACAAATACAAGTACGCGGTTTCCCGTATTGGCTCACTATGATCCTTCCCTGGAACAGCGCTGCGGCGTGCTGCTTGCGCAGCGGTTCTCCGCCATTCCAAGGACAGCCACTACCCCATGTGCAAACCGCCATTCAGCGAGAAGTCGGAGCCAGTGGCATAACCACCTTCATCGGATGCAATCCAGGCCACGATCGAAGCGATTTCTTCTGGTTCTGCCAGACGCTTGACGGGGATCCCGGCGACGATCTTTTCCAGCACTTCAGGACGTATAGACCGCACCATGTCGGTACCGACATAACCAGGCGAGACGGTATTGACGGTCACGCCCTTGGTTGCCACTTCCTGTGCCAGCGCCATGGTGAAACCGTGAATACCAGCCTTGGCGGTGGAATAGTTGGTTTGACCGAACTGCCCTTTTTGGCCATTGACCGAGGAAATATTGATGATGCGACCCCAGGTGCGATCAACCATGCCGTCGATGACCTGCTTGGTGACATTGAACAGCGAGTTCAGATTGGTGTCGATGACGGAATCCCAGTCCAATTTGGTCATCTTGCGAAATTGACCATCACGCGTGATGCCAGCGTTGTTGACTAGAATGTCGACTTCGCCGATTTCTGCACGAATCTTTTCGAACGCTGCCTTAGTCGACTCCCAATCGGCCACGTTGCCTTCGGATGCGTGCATATCAAGACCTTGCGCGCGCATGTCTGCCAGCCATTTGTCCTTGCGCGTTGAATTCGGTCCGCAACCAGCCACTACGGTATAACCTTCCTTGCAGAGCCGGACGCAGATGGAGGAACCAATACCCCCCATGCCGCCGGTCACATAAGCGATACGTTTTGCCATGTCATGCCTCCTAGTGTGTGTCGGGTGGATAATTACCGAAGCTGCCGCTAGCCTGCGATCCCAAGTTGTCTGGCGCAGACATGTTCCGGCATCTTCTTACTGCTTCACTAAATGCGTTTTGAGGGTCGGTGAGAAGTTCGCTTATTCTGCTTTGACTTTGACATACCTCCCTGGTGCTGGCTCTATGGCCGGATAACTTGTGTTGCCGGGCTTGCGCGGTGCGCTGATCTGCTTACCTGCATGTTTGGACAGGAAACCGGCCCAGTCGCCCCACCAACTGCCCGGATGCTCCTTGGCACCGGCCAACCAGCCGGCCGGATCGGCACCAATCTTGTCGTTGGTCCAGTAACTACGCTTGTTTTTGGCCGGCGGATTGATCACGCCGGCGATGTGACCGGAAGCACCGAGCACGAAGCGATTGTTCGACGGTTTCTTGTGGTTGAGGATCGCAGTCGAGGCAAAGGCCGATGTCCACGGCACGATATGATCTTCGCGCGAAGCATAGATGAACGACGGCACATTGATCTTGCGCAGATCGATCTTTTCGCCGGCAATCGTCAAACGACCCGGATCCTTGAGCGCATTTTCCAGGTACATATGGCGCAGGTAATAGCAGAACATCGGCCCCGGCAAATTGGTGCTGTCGGCATTCCAGTACAACAGATCAAACGCCTGCGGCGCTTCCCCCTTGAGGTAGTTCGATTCAACGTAATTCCACAGCAAGTCATTCGGCCGCAAGCTGGAAAATGCCGACGAAAAATCACGCCCCGCCATCAAACCGCGTTGACCAATCATTTGCTCCCGCATCTTGATCTGCGCATCATCGATATAGACATCGATAGCGCCGGTATCGAGGAAATTGAGGAAGGCCGTCAACAGCGTCAGACTGGCCACCGGCGCCTCGCCGCGCGCAGCCAGCACCGCCAGTGCGCATGACAACAGCGTGCCACCGACACAAAACCCGAGCGCGTTGATCTGCTCCTGACCAGAGATCTCCTGCACCACATGAATGGCGCGCACCACGGCGTCATCGACATAGTCATCCCAGGTGGCTGTTTCCAGCGCGGCATCGGCATTGCACCAGGAAATAAGGAACACGGTGTGCCCCTGCTCGACGGCATAACGCACCAGCGAATTTTGCGGCTGCAAATCGAGAATGTAAAACTTGTTGATACACGGTGGCACGATCAGCAGAGGCCGTGCATGCACCGTTTTGGTCAACGGTTTGTATTGGATCAACTGGAACAGTGCATTTTCAAACACCACCGCACCCTCGGTAGTGGCAACATCCTTGCCGACCTCGAATGCCGTTTCATCGGTCTGCGACACCCGACCTTTTTGCAGGTCGGCAAACAACTGCGCAATACCACGGGTCAAGCTCTCACCGTTGGTATCGAGGATCTTTTGTTGCGCTTCAGGATTGGTGGCAAGGAAATTCGCAGGCGACAGCGCATCAATGATTTGCTGCACTGCAAAACGCAATTTCTGCTTGACCTTGTCGCTGGCCTGTACTGCATCCACTAACGCATTCAGGAAGCGCGCATTGAGCTGATAGACTGCCGCCTGCCATGCAAAGAAGGGATTGGTATGCCACGCTGGCGCTGCCATGCGGCGGTCACTGAACGCGGGGGCTTGGGCACTCATCACGGTTTGCCACAACTTTGCGAACTGATCAGAATAATCTTGCTGCAATCGCATCATTTCAGCGGGATCAAGCAAGGCACCGAGATCGCCGAGTCGCGCCTGGATCGACGCCAGATCGAGCTGACCGGCAGTTGGCATCGCCGGCATGTTCAGCGGCAGCGACTGCCAGAGCTTGGGATCAGACAATTGGGTTAACCATGCTGAAAAGGCCGGAGGAACATTCTGGGGGTTCTGCGGATTCGACTTATTCATGCTCGCTTCTACATTTTTCGCGTATCGTTACGGCTGCTCGTCCCACCTTGCTGCTTGGTCAATAAAACTGGAACGCACTATGCTTATCGTCGCAATCGCATGGTTATATGTGGTGTTCATGATGTCCATCACCGCACAATCCGCCACTGCCGGAGTCGTGACGTTTTTACTGTACGGCGTATTTCCATTGACAATTGTTTTATACCTGATGGGCACACCGCAACGCAAGCGGAATCGTCAACGGCAAGAGCAGAAGAAAAAAAGAATCGCGATGCCAGCAGCAATAGCGAATGCAGAGGATGGATCAGCGGAGAGGGTGAGGCAGGAGCACTGAAGCAGGCACTTAGCGCCACATGCCTGAAACCAGATGCAAGCCCAGCAGCAGCAAGCCGAAAAAGAAGCAGCGCCGAAATACCAATGCCGAAATCCGCGCACGCAGCCATTGCCCGATGAACATGCCCGCCAAGGCCGGCAGCAGTGCCAGCAAGGACCACAGCGCCACCCCACTTTGCAGCATACCACCTTGCGCCAATGCCGCCGCCATGGCGATGGTCGATACCGTGAACGACAAACCGAGTGCCTGGATAAGTTCTTCCTTGTCCAGTTGCAAGGCTTGTAAAAACGGCACGGCAGGAATCACGAACACGGCAGTGGCGGCCGTGATGATGCCGGTGACTACCCCGATGAGCAGTGCCAGCCAGCGCTCCCGCTGCGGCGCCACGACAAACCTCACCGCCGCCAACCCCAACACTGCATACAGCGCCAGGGCAGCACCCAGTGCCACGTTGGCATAGGCATGTGCACCATCACCGGGCAAGATGCGAGCACCCAGCAAGGTGCCAACAATGATGCCCGCCAGCATCAGCCATAAACGGCGCAACAGCCAGACAAAACGTCCTCCAGCCAGCAGTTGCCAGACATTAGTCACCAGCGATGGCACAATCAGCAATGCTGCCGCCTGCAACGGCGTCATGAACAAACCCAGCAAACCGACTGCCACGGTCGGCAAACCCAAACCAACTACGCCCTTGACCAGGCCGGCCAGCAAAAAAATCAGTGCTGCTGCCAGCACCAAACCATTGCTGGCGATATTGAAAGATAGGGCTGTCTGCATGATTTCTCCTGGCAATATGAGCGCCTGATAACAATGCATTTGCGCGTGCGAAAAATCCTTGTTATCAAGCCCTAGGCAGTCTGCCATTGATCGTCAAACGCGCAAATCTGGAATACACTGAGCCAGCCTTCGGCGCCAACGAAGGCTGCACCGCCCGACCTTGATGAAAATGCCACCGCATGCTTGCACGCCTTGACTTCAGCGATCTTCGCCTATTCCTGCTGGTTGCCGAAGCCGGCAGCATCACCGCCGGCGCTGCACGCGCGCACCTGGCGCTGGCCTCTGCCAGCGAGCGCATCCGCACCATGGAAGACGCGCTCGGCGTGGCGCTGCTGCTGCGCGAACGGCGCGGCGTGCAATTGACCGATGCCGGTCGCGCCCTGCTGCATCACGCACGTACCGTGCAACAGCAAATGGCACGCATGCACGACGAATTAAACGAGTACGCGCAAGGCATGAAAGGTCACATCCGTCTGCTCGGCAATACCGCAGCCATCAGCGAATTCTTACCGGATGCTCTGGGCAGTTTTTTGACGCAAAATCCCTTCCTCAATATCGATCTGGAAGAACGTCTGAGTCACGAAATTGTGCAGGCGATTGTGGATGGCAATGCTGACATCGGCATCATTGCCGACTCGGTCGACAGCGGTCCATTGCAGACACTGCCATTTCGCGTCGATCATCTGGTCGTGGTACTTGCACGCGGCCACACACTGGCGCGTCGCAAACAATTACAATTCAGTGAAATCATTGAGCAGCACTTCGTCGGTTTGAGCGATGGCAGTGCCTTGCAAGAACATCTGGCCGGACATGCCCTGCGTGCCGGCAAACGGCTGCAATATCGCGTGCGGCTGCGCAGCTTTGACGGCATTTGCCGCATGGTTGAAAAACAGGTGGGGATCGCCATCATTCCGGCCACGGCGGCAGCACGTTGCCAACAAAACATGGCAATCAAATCGATTCCCTTGCGCGATGCCTGGGCCAAACGTGCACTATTGATCTGCGTGCGTCAACAGGAAGAATTGCCGGGACACACCAGGCAGTTGCTGCAGCATTTGCAAAACGGCGCTATCTGAGCCAAATCAGCGATGCCATGCGGCCGGTGATCTTGTCACGCCGATAAGAATAGTAGCGCTGATCACTGACGGTACATAGACCGCCGCCACTGACGCGCTCAACGCCGACTTGTTGCAAGCGGCGGCGTGCCAATTGATAGATATCGGCGAGAAATTTACCCTGGCTGCCATCGATTGCCGCAAATGCCTTGCTGCATAAGGGATCGGTGCCGACAAAAGCGTCCTGCACATCCTGACCGACTTCGAATTGCTGCGGACCGATCGCCGGCCCCAGCCAAGCCAGGATGTCACCAGCGCCACGCGCACGCATGGCAGCGACTGTCTGCTCCAGAATACCCGCCGCCAGCCCACGCCAACCGGCATGAGCGGCACCAACCACACGTCCGGCGCTGTCGCAAAACAAGACCGGCAGACAATCGGCCGTCATCATCACGCACACCGTGCCGGGCGTTGCTGCCACACTGCCATCGGCGTCAACCGGCTGCGACACCAGCTCGGCATCGACCACCACGGTGCCATGGACTTGCGTCAACCAGGCCGGTTGTGCCGGCAAGATGCTGCGCAACAAATGGCGATTATGCAGGACCTGTTGTTGCTCATCCTGCACATGCATACCCAGATTCAGACCGCCGCCGCCCACGCCGTCACCATAAGTTCCCTGGCTAGATCCACCAGCGCGCATGGTAGTCATGGCACCGACATTGGCTGGCAAACCGGGCCAATCTGGAATCAGCAACTCCATGCGTCAATCGTCCTCACCATTGATTGCTGCCAGTTGCGGATCGATACCAGCACTCGTCAGCAAGGCGGCGAAGTCAGGCGGCAATGCGACTTCCCACTCACAAGCCTTGCCCGTGCCCGGATGCACCAGCCCCAAACGCCAGGCCTGCAAGGCTTGGCGCGGAAAGAACGGCACTAAATGGGTTTTGCCATACAAGGCATCGCCCACCAGCGCAAAACCGAGCGATTGCATATGTACGCGAATCTGATGAGTACGCCCCGTTTCCAATTTGCAATACATCAGGCTGACGGCGCGACCATCAAGTGCACCGGTGGCAAGACGGCGGTAATGCGTTACAGCCGGTTTGGCCGTCATGCTTTCAGATACCGCCATCTTGATGCGGTCGCGCGGGTGGCGCGCCATCGGCGCATCAATGGTGCCGGACAACTGCGGCGTGCCCCACACCAGCGCCAGATAGCGGCGGCGCACCGTACGCGCCTGCAATTGCCGCACCAGATCGGTCTGTGCAGCCAGATTCTTGGCCACCACCATCAGGCCGCTGGTGTCCTTGTCGAGTCGATGTACGATACCGGCGCGCGGCACGCCCGCCAAGCTTGGGCAGTGGTGTAATAAACCGTTAAGAAGTGTTCCCGACCAGTTACCGGCTGCTGGATGAACCACCAGCCCGGCCGGCTTATCGATGACCAGAATCGCCTTGTCTTCATGCACGATCGCCAGATCCATCGGCTCCGGTTGAAACGCCTTATCTTCCGGCGCCGCTTGCGGATTAATGATCACGGCCTCGTCGCCGAGCACCGTCATTTTGGTCCGTGCCGGCTTGCCGTCGACCGTCACATGACCGGCCTCTATCCATTGCTGAATACGGCTGCGCGAGTATTGTGGCACCAGCGTCGAGAGCACCTTGTCGAGCCGCACGCCACAGTCGGCATCGACCATCTTGAGGATGATCGGTGCGCCTTCGCCCTCCTGTTCCTCATCGGCACCATCCAACTCTTCCGCGCCATCGGCAAATTCATCAATGAATTCGTCGAACGCGTTTTCCCCCTCGCCTGCTTGAACGGGGGGGACGACAAATCCTTTTGAAACCTTAGGGGGAGTGGCACGTGACATCAGCTATAATCAGAAAATTACCAGAAATCGTTATTTTTGTTTCTTTGCACCCGCTCAAACTGCTCATACGTCATGCAAAAAATCCTATTGAAGTTGCTTACCGTCGCATTCATCCTGTCCTTGTCCGGGTGTGGCTTACTGCCAGAACAAAAAGACGAGACACTTGGGTGGTCCGCCGCCCGATTATACTCGGAAGCGAAAGATGAGCTGAATGGAGGCGGCTACGAAAAGTCCATCAAGTACTTTGAGAAGCTGGAATCTCGCTACCCATTCGGCACCTACGCCCAACAGGCACAGATGGATGTGGCCTATGCCTACTACCGTTTGAATGACCAGCCGCAAGGTCTGGCCGCTGTGGATCGCTTCATCAAGCTGCACCCGAATCATCCCAACGTCGATTACATGTATTACCTGCGCGGCTTGATCAATTTCAATGACCGCACCAGCATCTTCGATACTTTCGTCGATCAGGACAACACCGAACGCGATCCCAAGGCCGTGCGTGACGCTTTCGACTCGTTCAAGCTGCTGGCAGAACGCTTCCCGGACAGCCAGTACACGCCGGATGCGATGGCGCGCATGAAGTATCTGGTCAACTCGATGGCTCAGTATGACGTCCACGTTGCCAATTATTACTACCGTCGTGGCGCTTATGTCTCTGCCGTCAACCGCGCCCAGGCGGCGATCAAGGAATACCCAGACACGCCGGCCGTCGAAGAAGCGCTGTTCGTGATGATGCGCTCCTACGAAGCCATGGGCCAAAAGCAATTGCGTGACGATACCGAACGCGTGATCCAGGCCACCTACCCCAACAGCGTCTACTACAACGGCGGACCAGTCGCCAAGAAGAAGCCTTGGTGGAAGATCTGGTAAGCCAGCGTCTGCACTAACAAAAAAAACCACCCTCAGCGATGACGGTGGTTTTTTTACGGCCTGCCAACGGTGACTGGCGCAGGATCAGTCGGCAATGCGTCGGCGAAACACCCATGATGACTCGCTCGATACCGATTCATCGAAGGTATATCCATCGAGGTCGAAGGCCTTCAAACGCTCCGGCTGGTTAATGCCATGCAAGGCTGCATAACGCGCCATCAAGCCGCGTGCGCGCTTGGCGTAGAACGAAATGATCTTGTATTTTCCGCCCTTCCAGTCCTCAAACACCGGTGCCACCACGCGTGCGGCCAGTACTTTCGGCTTAACCACCTTGAAATACTCTTCCGACGCCAGATTCACCAACACTGGCGCCTTGTGACGCGCCAGCTCGACATTGAGCGCCCGGGTCACGTCTTCGCCCCAGAATGCATACAAATCCTTGCCATGCGGATTGGTCAGTTTGGTCCCCATTTCCAAGCGATATGGCTGCATCAGATCAAGTGGGCGCAAGGCCCCGTATAGGCCCGAGAGAATACGTACATGGTTTTGCACATAATCGAGTTGCTTGGCCGTCAACGACGCCGCATCCAGTCCTTCATAAACATCGCCATTGAACGCCAGCACCGCCTGCTTGCTGTTCTTGGTCGTGAATTTCTTGGACCAACTGCCGTAACGCTCTACGTTCAATGCCGCCAACTGGTCGGAAATACCCATCAGCGAAGAAATTTGCGCCGGGGACTTTTGCTTGAGTACGTCAATCAACTCAGCTGAACGCGCAACGAAATCGGGTTTGGTATGTAGTTCAGTAGTGGCAGGCGTATCGTAATCGAGAGATTTTGCGGGAGATAACACAATCAGCATAAAGGCTTCCATTCGGTTTTTTTGACATCATACCGAAAGCAGCCGCGCGCGTCCCGGCGCCGTCACCAGCATCACACCAACGCAAGGCGACCATACACCTGCCATGGATCATGGATGATTCCTCGGCAAAAAGAAGCCACACAAAGCCATTTCCGGATAAGCAAAATCGGCAGACATAGATTAGTATCTGAGTGCAGGCATGGTGACGCATAACGCCAGCCTCGCACGCCAGCTTCGGTGCCTGCTTGATAGCCAAGCTAACCAAGCATGATCGAACCAACAGGAGGAGATATGAAACGCGACAAAGCATTGATGGCAGATATACTGAAGACCCTGTCCTCATTCGGCACCACCTATGGTGATATCGAAAAAATCCAATCCAGCCTGAGCACCCAGAACACACCGCCTGAACTGATCCTGCATCATCTGCGTCTGTTGCATGACCGCGGTCTGGCAGCGGTCGACATTCATCAATTCTGGCGCGTCACCGACCAGGGCTACGATGTGCTCGATGGCAGCAACAATCTGGATAACACACCCGCAAGCGAAAGTAGCAAAACACGTGGTTTTGACAATTAATCAAGAAACAAACGACGGCGTAACCCAACGTCGCCGGATCGTGCTCGACACCAATGTCTGCCTGGACTTGTTCGTGTTCCGTGATCCCCGCTGGAACGGCTTGCTGCAGGCCCTGCAAACACAACAAGTCGAGGCCGTCACGCGCGAGGATTGCCGCATGGAATGGCTGATCGTATTAGACTATCCGCACTTGCCGCTGACCGACGCCGACAAGCCCGCCATCCGTGCCGAATTCGATCGCTTGATTACCTGCCTGCCCAATGCTGCCGTCAACACTTTTAGCCTGCCGATCTGCACTGACCCGGACGATCAGAAATTTCTTGAATTAAGCCTGCAAGCCGGCGCCGAAGTTTTGATCACCAAAGACAAAGCCTTGTTGAAGCTGGCAAAAAAAACCGCGCGCAAAAACATGTTTGCCATCATGACACCGCAGTTGTGGCACGCAATCCCAACGCCGGCCCTCTGACACCGGCGGTGAGCCGATCCAGGCATCAGCCCCGGTACTGGCCAAAATCCGGCTAAAATGCGTTTTCATGATCGTCAGCCCACGTGCGCTGGCGCATTGACCAGTCAACCACATTCAAGATTTTGCAATGACCCAGCCAACCAACATCGTTTCTAAATTGCCCAAGGTCGGCACTACAATTTTCACTGTCATGTCGGCGCTTGCCAGCGAAAAAGGCGCAGTCAATCTGGGCCAGGGCTTCCCCGATTTCAATTGTGATCCGGTCTTGGTCGATGCTGTCACTGCGGCCATGAAATCAGGCCAGAACCAATACCCGCCGATGGCTGGCGTGCCGCAACTGAGGCAGGCAATCGCCGACAAGATTGAAACACTGCACCAGCACCGGTATGACGCTGCCAGCGAAATCACCGTCACGGCCGGTGCTACCCAAGGCATCCTGACCTCGATTTTGTGCGCCGTGCACGCTGGCGATGAAGTGATCGTGATTGAACCGGCTTACGACTGCTACGTGCCTGCCATTGAACTGGCCGGCGGCATCCCGGTCTTTGTCCAGATGAACATCAGCAGCGCCGGTTACAGCGTGCCCTGGGACAAGGTAGCCGCGGCAGTCACCAGCAAGACGCGCCTGATCATGGTCAATTCGCCGCACAATCCAACCGGTTCCATCCTGCGCAAATCCGATGTCGATGCACTTGCCGATATCGTGCGCGGCACCGATATTCTGGTGCTCGCTGATGAAGTCTATGAACACATGGTCTACGATGGCCAATATCACGAATCGCTATGCCGTCATCCTGAGTTGGCCGCGCGTACTTTCGTCAACTCCAGCTTCGGCAAGACGTATCATGTGACCGGCTGGAAGGTCGGCTTCGTCGCCGCGCCGGCTGCGCTGACCGCCGAATTTCGCAAGGTACATCAGTTCAACGTATTCACCGTCAACACGCCGGTGCAATACGGACTGGCCGACTACATGAACAATCCAGCCCCCTATGTCGAATTGCCTGCGTTCTATCAGCGCAAGCGCGACCTGTTCCGCAGTGGCCTGGCCAACACGCGTTTCAAATTGCTGCCATCGGAAGGAACGTATTTTCAATGTGTCGAATACGGTGCCATTTCTGACCTGCCCGAGGCAGAATTTTCCACATGGCTGACCAGCGAAATTGGCGTGGCCGCCATCCCAGTCTCGGCCTTTTACAATACACCCAAGGAATCAGGCATCGTGCGCTTCTGCTTCGCCAAGAAGGATGAAACCCTGAAGCTGGCGCTGGCACGCCTGTCCAAGCTGTAAGCAATAAACTGTTGTCTAACAAAATCAAGAATCAAGGACCTACCCGCTTATCCCATGACAGCCGAACTCAAAGCCAGCCGTAGCGACTCGACCCTGATTCTGACAATGGTCAATCCAGGCCTGCACAACGCACTCGACAGCGACATGTTGGCTGCTGCCATCGAAACGCTGTCGAAAGCCGAACGCGACGATGATATACGTAGCATCATCATTACCGGCGCAGACCGCGACTTCTGCGCCGGCATCAACGCCAGCAAGGAATTGGCAATACAGCTAGCCGCGCTGGAACACTTGCAGAATCTGATCGAAACGCTACGTAGTTTTCCCAAACCCGTGATCGCGGCGGTCGAAGGCGCGGCCATTGACGGCGGCTTTTCTTTGGCCTTGACGTGCGATTTGGTCGTGGCCGGGCAAACTGCCAGTTTTGGTATTTCATCCGCCCAAGTTGGCAATTGGGCCATCGGCGGCGCACCTTGGCTATTGCCCAAGTCCCTGCCGGCGCAATGGCTGACCGAAATTTTCCTCGATGCCCAGCCGATTCCGGCGGCGCGCTTGCACCATGCGGGGCTGGTCAACAAACTGGTGACCGATGGCAGCGTGCTCGATCGGGCGCTAGCCTGGGCGGCGCAACTGGCGAGCGCACCGCACGGCGCATTGGAACAACTCAAAACATTGCTCGGCAACGCTTCTGGTACTACACTGAGCCAGCACTTCGCTCTGGAAAGGCATGCGCTGCTGACCAAACGGCCCGGCCAACACTGACCAGGCGAGACTTGCAGGCCGAATTGGGATGTCTTGTATCTTGAAAGACCATTGACACCAGTACCTCGCTCCTTGCACAGGCCCCGCACTGATGGCTAACTTACCAACAATGAGTCTGGACCCGACCTTAGACAACAACGGGCACGATTTCTACCTTCCAGCAGTGGAGAGTACGCCGTTGCAGTTGCACACCATCACCACGATAGCCGCACTGCTAGAACTAGCGCCCGAATGGCAGGCCTTGAGCGCGGCACTGCCCTTACAGTCACCGTTCATTACCCCTGCATGGAATATCCTCTGGTGGCAGCATCTGCATGCCTCGCGTTTACTGATCCATGATCGCCTCAATGTGTTTGTCTTGCGCGATGAGCAAGGACAATTGCGCGCAGTGGCACCCATGATGACAAGTATCCGCCCTGGACTCGGTGGCTATGGCATCAAGGTCTTGCAATTCTTTGGTGCCGATCCCAACATCACCGAAATCCGCGGCATGATTTGCCAACAGGAACATGCCGATGCAGCCTTGGTTTGCCTACAGACCCATCTGCTAAAACAGCAGCACCGCTGGGACTGGATCGAATGGCAAGGACTCAACTTGGCACAAATGTGGCAATTGTCCAGTCCCGGCGTGGCATCGCCGAAAGCCCGTGTGATTTGCTACCTGCCCTTGCCCGATCAATGGGAAACACTCAAGGCGGGGCTATCGCGCAATATGAAGCAAGCCATCCGCAAATGTTTCAATACGCTCAAACAAGCCAAGCACGAAGCACAGCTAGAAGTACTTGATCAACGCGACCAACCGGCGCAATTTGCGCAGGCGCTGGCAACCTTCTTCCAGTTGCACCGGCTGCGCGCCAAAGCCGACGAGGGCGTGATGCATACCGATGTCTTCCGTTCCGGCAAAAATCACCGCTTTTTGGCGGCCTATCTACAAGCGGCCGCACAGACCGACCAGGTCAAGATCTTCCAACTCAGCATTGATGGCAAGGTAGTGGCCAGCCGCATCGGCATCGGTCTAGGCAGTGATAAGCAACGCCAACTCTATCTCTATTATTCCGGCTACGACACGGCCTGGGGCGCCTTCAGCGTGATGACGACGCTGGTCATACTGAGCCTGCAGTGGGCGATAGCGCAGGCTTATCTAGGCGTCAATCTATCGACCGGACTGGATTACGCCAAACAACGCTGG
>JAMFSU010000130.1 GCA_026225475.1 Duganella sp. | reverse complement strand
TTGCGGGTGGGTCAGGCGGATGACGAAGCGACTCAACTCTCCCAGGGCTTCGTGACCGCTGAAGCTGACCACGCTGAGCGCTTGCGCCAGTACCCCGGCACGCTTGACTTCGAGGGTGTAGGCTGGTTGTACGCTTGTGCTTAATAGTGAGGTAATCTGGTCAAACGACATGCCCGTCCCCTTGCCAACAAGAAAGAAAGCGCATATTGAATACCAAAACAACAATATTTTTCAATCAGACAATTCTGATTTTTTAAATGAAATTTGATTTGAGTGGGCATAGGTTCTTTTGCCATGCAGCTTGCATGCTATGCACAAATCGAACACGCTACAGCGGCGGTGTTACACTAGCGCCCCATGACCTCGCGCACCAAAATCTTCCTGCTCTGGTTGCTGGCCCTGGCGATTCCCGTCCAGGGTTTCGCGGCCGTGACCCAGCTTGCGTGCGCACCGACCTATCAAACCATCGCCAACGTGCATCCAGGTATGCACACCATGTCGATGTCAGGCATGGACCATGCCGCCATGCACAGCATGCCCGAATACGCACCCCACGCCCCCCAAGATCCGACACATCACCAGGCCTCATCCTGCAGTTCCTGCACGGTTTGCACCATCGGCGCGATATTGCCGCTGGCGCTGGACAAACTGCTGAATCAGCCCTTGCCGGCAGACATCCATATCGCCACGCCTGAACATGGCTTCGTCGGCTACACGCCGGAAAACCCTGATCGACCTCCCTCGCTGTCCATCTGATCGACTTCCTCGCGGCACTGTTTGCACGCTGATCACTGATTGATCGGCGACTGCAATCACGCCCGCTCCAGGTCCGGCCAACTGCCGCACATGCTGCGCATGCGGCACAGCCGGTGACCAACTCGTTTGCACGAGGTTGCTATGATTTTTATTTTTCCCCTGCGAACAATGGCGCCGCTGTCGCTCGCTATTTTTCTCGGTGGCTGCGCCAGCTTGAGCGCCGACGGCGGTTTCGATACCGTCAGCCACACCGCCCAAGAACGGCTGGCACAAACCACGCGCTGGAGCCGCTCGGCCAGCGATATCGATGGCGTCACCCAGGAAGTGCGCAGTCTGTTGGCGACACCATTGAGCCCCGACGCCGCCGTGTACATTGCGTTGATCAACAATCGCACACTGCAAGCGGCTTACAGTGAACTAGGCATTGCCGAAGCCGACCTGGTGCAAGCCGGTCGCCTGCCTAATCCAGGTTTTAGCTTCAGCCGCACACGCAGCGGCGACGACATCAAGATCGAACGCTCGCTGTCCATGTCGCTGGTGCGCCTGCTGACCATGCCAGCCACCGCGCAGATCGAAGCGGGCCGTTTCGAGCAGACCAAACTCAGTCTGGGCGAGCACATGCTGCGCACTGCTGCCCTCACGCGCAAGGCTTACTATCAGGCGATCGCCGCCGCCCAAAGCGTGCAGTATCAGGAACAGGTGCAACAAGCCGCCGCACTGGCCCACGAACTGTCAGCCCGGATGGCCGCGCGCGGCAATTTCAGTGCCCTCGATGCAGCGCGTGAACAGGCATTCTCACTCGATAGCGATGCGCAACTGACACGTACCCGGCTGCGCGCACTGGAAGCGCGTGAAAACTTGCTGCGCCTGCTTGGCCTGGCCACCGATGACGGTGCCATGCAACTGCCGCCGCGCCTGCCAGCTTTGCCGCAACAGGCCACCACACTGACCGACGTCGAACGCTTCGCCATGCAGCAAAGGCTCGATGTTCAGAGCGCACGCCTGCAACTGACGGCATTGCAACAGTCTCTGGGCTTGAGCCGGACCACCCGCTTGGTCAATGTGTTCGATCTCGGCTACGTACGCAATCGCGAGAGCGGCAAGGCGGCCGAAACAGGTTATCAACTCAGCCTGGAAATTCCCTTGTTCGATTGGGGCCAGGCACGCGTTGCCAAAGCCGAAGCACGCTACCTGCAGGCCGCTCACCAACTGGCGGCCACCGCCCTGCAGGCGCAATCCGAGGTACGCTTGGCCTATGCCACGCAACAGCAAGCCTATCGGCTGGCGCGGCAATATGAAGATGTCGTGATCCCGCTGCGCAAGCGCATCGCCGAAGAAACCCTGCTGCGCTACAACGGCATGCTGCTCAGCGTGTTCGACCTGCTGAGCGATGCCCGCGAACAAGCCGCTGCCGTCAATGCCACCATCGATGCGGCACGCGACTACTGGGTCGCCGATTGCGAACTGCAACTGGCGTTGGGCGGCACACCGGACTGGGCCACCCGACAAGCACCATCATCACAAGGAAATCATCATGAGTAAGCTTAGCCGTCGCGCCTTTCTGCAAGGTAGTGCGCTGGCCGTCAGTGGCGCTACGGTCAGCCGCATCGGCGCCGCTTCCCTGCCGGAAGCCGTCACACAAGCCAGCGCCGCCACCCAGGTGCCGCAGACGCCAGCAACTGGCCGCCCCTATCATCCGGTGGTCACGCTCAATGGCTGGTCGCTGCCCTGGCGCATGAACCACGGCGTCAAGGAATTCCATCTGGTGGCCGAGCCGGTGGTGCGCGAAATCGCGCCCGGCATGAAGGCTAATCTGTGGGGCTACAACGGTCAAAGCCCCGGCCCCACCATTGAAGTGGTGGAAGGCGATCAAGTGCGCATCTTCGTCACCAACCGCTTGCCGGAACACACGTCGGTGCACTGGCATGGCCAGCGCCTGCCCAACGGCATGGATGGCATTACCGGGTTGACGCAACCGGGCATTGCGCCGGGCAAGACCTTCGTCTATGAATTCACCGCAAAGCGCGCCGGCACCTTCATGTATCACCCGCATGCCGATGAAATGCTGCAAATGGCGATGGGCATGATGGGCTTTTGGATTACCCATCCCAAAGATCCCGACTTCATGCGGGTCGATCGCGATTTTGTGTTCTTGCTCAACGCTTATGACATCGAGCCCGGCGCTGCCACTCCCAAGGTCAACACCATGACCGACTTCAATTTATGGACCTGGAACAGCCGTGCCTTCCCCGGCATCGATGCCTTGCCGGTACGCCAGCATGATCGCGTGCGCATCCGCGTCGGCAACCTGACCATGACCAACCATCCGATTCACCTGCACGGCCACGAATTCGTCGTCACCGGTACCGATGGCGGCTGGACCCCGCCCGTTTCGCGCTGGCCCGAAGTGACCGCTGACATCGCAGTCGGTCAGATGCGCGCCATTGAGTTCGACGCCAGCGAAGAAGGCGACTGGGCCTTGCATTGCCACAAGGCGCATCACACCATGAATGCCATGGGCCATACGGTGCCGACCATGATCGGCGTCGAGCAAGGCGATCTGGTGGCGCGCCTCAACCGCCTCATTCCCGATTACATGGTCATGGGCGACAAGGGCGGCAGCATGGATGGCATGGAAATGCCGCTGCCGGCCAATACCCTGCCGATGATGGGTGGCAGCGGCCCCTATGGCTCACTCGATATGGGCGGCATGTTCAGCGTGGTCAAGGTGCGCAAGAATCTGGCGCGCAATGATTATCGCGATCCCGGCTGGTACCGGCCACCGCCAGGCACGGTGGCCTATGAATGGCGCGGCCCGACGCAACCGGCCGCATCGGCGCCAGCCAGCGGCGGTGACGATACCAGTGGCGGCATCAGCGTCGATGTCACGCGCAAGCAGCATCAGCATTAACCGCTCCCGCCAAAACACGACACAAGGAAAAAGTATGAAGTTCACCCAACAACGCATCGCCCGCTTCTTTCTGCTGGCTGGCATCGCCCTGTCGGCAGGGTCGGCAGCCGCCCAGAACACACCCAAGGTCAATGGCGAAATCCGTAAGGTCGATCTCGACACAGGCAAGCTGACCATCCATCACGATGCCATCCCCAACCTCGGCATGGCCGGCATGACCATGGTGTTTCGCGTCACGTCGCCAGCCATGTTGGCGCAGCTAAAAAGTGGCGATCTGGTGCAATTCACCGCCGACCGTATCGATGGTGCATTGACCGTCACCAGCATTGCGCCAAAATGATTCGGCAATCGCAATCGATGGGTAGCGTGTAAGCGCAACGACAGCAAAAACGGCTATCATCGTTGCTGTCGTTAAAACAATCACATCGGAGACAGCATGAGCGTCCACCCCATTGACCGCACCCCGCAAGCTTATGGCTATCCGCTGCTGATCAAACAATTGCTGCACGCCGCACTGGCCAGTCATCCCGATCAAGAAATCGTCTCCGGATTGCAGCCGCAACGGCGTCACAGCTATCGCGAACTGAACCAGCGCATCCAACGGCTCGGCAATACGCTGCGCGAACTAGGGCTGCAAGCAGGCAATACCGTAGCGGTGATGGATTGGGACAGCCATCGTTATCTGGAATGTTTTTTTGCCGTGCCGATGCTGGGCTGCGTGCTGCAAACCGTCAACGTGCGACTGTCGCCTGAGCAGATCGCCTATACCCTCAATCATGCCCAGGCCGATGTATTGCTGGTGCATTCCGATTTTCTGCCGGTGCTCAAACAGATACGCGGCGATCTCACTACCTTGGCACGCTGCGTGCTGCTCACCGATGACGACACCCCGGCGCCGCGCGGCCCCGGCTTTGCCGGTGAATACGAAGCGCTGCTGGCGCAGGCAGCGCCGCAGTACGAGTTCCCCGACTTCGACGAAAACGCCCGCGCCACCACGTTTTACACCACCGGCACCACCGGCGTGCCCAAGGGCGTGTACTTCAGTCATCGCCAACTGGTGCTGCATACGCTGGCTACCACTGCTGGCCTGGCGCTGGCACCTCAGCAAGGCCGTCTGCATCGCGACGATGTCTATATGCCGCTCACGCCGATGTTCCATGTGCATGCCTGGGGTCTGCCCTATGTGGCCACCATGGCCGGTCTGAAACAGGTGTATCCGGGCCGCTATGTGCCGGACACCATCCTGCGTCTGATCGCCGCCGAGAAGGTGACGTTTTCGCATTGCGTGCCAACCATACTGCACATGGTGCTCAGCGCCCCGCTGGCCAGTGACGTCGATTTGTCGCAATGGAAAATGATCATCGGCGGCTCTGCCATGACCAGTACGCTGGCGCAAACGGCACGCGCGCACGGCATCGATGTGTTTACCGGCTATGGCATGTCGGAAACCTGTCCAATCCTGTCGCTGGCCCATGTGCCGACGGCAGAACTGGATGGCCCCAATGACATAGCGATCCGCGTCAAGACCGGCCGGCCCTTGCCGCTGGTGGCGCTACGCACGGTTGATGGCGACATGCAGGATTGCCCGCACGACGGCCATCGTACCGGTGAAGTGGTAGTACGGGCACCGTGGCTCACGCAAGGCTATCTGCACAATGCCGAAGCCTCGGCGGCGTTATGGGAAGGCGGCTGGCTGCACACCCAGGACATCGGCCATATCGACGCACAGGGTTATCTGCAGGTGACCGACCGCATCAAGGATGTGATCAAGACCGGTGGTGAATGGGTGTCGTCACTGGAAATCGAGGAGATCATTGCGCGCCACCCGGCGGTAGCCGAGACCGCCGTGATTGCCGTCAAGGATGCCAAATGGGGCGAGCGTCCGGTGGCGCTGGTAGTGCTCAAGCCAGATCAAGACGGCCAGGTCCGTGCCGATGAGATTCGCGCACTGGTGGCAGCGGCTGCACAGGATGGTGTCATCTCCAAATTCGCTGTACCCGACCACATTGAATTCGTCACCGAATTGGCACGCACCAGCGTCGGCAAACTCAACAAACGGGTCATGCGCGAACGCTACACCGGCTAACTAATATGAAATGAATGCTAATCGTCGGTCCAAACCACTTTGTTCTTGCCGCTTTGCTTGGCACGATACAAACGCTGGTCCGCCAGGTGGATCAAATCGCTGCGATTATGTTCTTCCTGCGGAATGATGGCAGCTGCGCCAATGCTCACGGTCAATGTGCCGGTGGCCGAATGCACATGATCAATCTGTAGCGACTCCACCATTTCACGCACCTTTTCGCCGGCCGCACGCGCACCTTCGATCGAGGTGGTCGGCAAGATCACCGAGAATTCTTCACCACCGAAACGCGCACTGAGGTCCGACGAGCGCACTACACTGGCTTCCATGGCCTTGGCGACCTGCTTCAACACCAAGTCACCGGCGACGTGGCCGTAGGTGTCGTTATACAGTTTGAAATTATCGACATCGATCAGCAGCAGCGCAATTTCTTCCTGCATGCGCTTAGCACGCTTCCATTCGGCACCAAGATAATCATCGAAGTAGCGCCGATTAGCGATACCAGTCAAACCATCGGTATTGGTCAGCCGCTGCAATTCGAAATTGGACTTTTGCAATTGCTGCTGACTTTCGCGCAAGGCACGGTAAGCCGCATCACGTTGTAACTGATTATTATACGAACGTGAATGGTAGCGAATTCGCGCAATCAACTCGATCGTATCTGGCAATTTCACCATGTAGTCGTTCACGCCGGTGGCAAACGCGTCGCGCTTGATCATGGCGTCTTCCTTGCTCGACAGCACGATGATGGGAATATCAGCCAGTACGGGACTGGCGCGGTATTGCCGCACCAGTGTCAG
>JAMFSU010000129.1 GCA_026225475.1 Duganella sp. | reverse complement strand
CGCCGCAGCGCCGGGAACCCCGCAGGGGCGACGTAGTAGCGGTCGCCTTTCTTTGCTTACTTATCTTTGGGCGAGACCAAAGAAAGTGAGCGGCTGCCGGGCCGCCCCCGGCTAGGTCGTCCGAAGAAAACCCATCATCAGCAACCAAAAAAAGCACACCCGATTTCTTCAACGGAACATCACAAACCCCGGTTGATACGTCTTTTATGCCGGACGAGTTTCAGAACGGTCGAAATGGATTGCGCTCATCGAGCTCACTTAGATAATCGTCGATGCCGCCGCTTTCACGTTCGAGGAAGCGTTCCACCGCATCGGCAAATGCTGGATGCGCCAGCCAATGCGCCGACCAGGTTTTTTGCGGCAGGAAGCCGCGCGCCATCTTATGCTCGCCCTGGGCGCCGCCTTCGAAATAGTTGATTTTTTGTTCGATACAGAATTCCAGCGGCTGGTAATAAGCGGTTTCGAAATGCAGGCAGGGCACCTCTTCGATTGCGCCCCAATAACGCCCATACAGACTGTCAGCGTCGTGGATTACTAGCGAAGCGGCAATTGGTTTGTCGTCGCGACGGGCTACCGTCAGCAGCAGGTGTTGTGGCATGTCGGCCGCAATCCGCAGGAAAAAATCCAGATTCAGGTATGGCGTGGAATGGTGGGCTGAATAGGTATGGCGATAGCAGCGATGAAAAAAACGCCAGTCCGCTTCGCTGGCCTGGTTGCCGCGTAGATGCCGGAAGCTGACACCGGCTTCTGTCACCTTGCGCCGTTCGGCCAGAATATTCTTGCGTTTCTTGCGTTCCAGTGTCGACAAAAACTCGGCAAAATCGCGGTAGCCTTCGTTATGCCAATGGAATTGCACACCACTGCGCAGCATGAAGCCGGCTTGATGCAAGGTCTGTGCTTCGGCAGCCGGGGGATAAAGCACATGGGTCGATGAGGTTTGCGCGGCGCTTTGCAGCTCGCTCAAGGCTGTCACCAGCGCGGCGCGGGCGTCGTCATCGTGCGCCAGCAAGCGGCCGCCGCTGACCGGTGTAAACGGAATTGCCGACAACAGTTTGGGATAGTAGGGCAGGCCGTGTCGCTCATAGGCTTCGGCCCAGGCCCAGTCGAATACATATTCGCCGTAAGAGTGGGACTTGAGATAGAGCGGCAGCGCGGCCACCAGACGCTGTTGATCAGCCTCGCCTTGCCACAGCGTCAAGTACTGCGGTTCCCAGCCAGTTTCCTTTGCCGCCGAGCCGCTTTCATGCAGCGCATGCAGGAAGGCGTAGGACAGAAATGGCGTGGCATCGGCCTGCAGAGCGACCAAGGCATCCCAGGCGGCAGCGCCAATTTCAGCCAGAGAAGAAATGATTCGCGTGCGATAATGGCGCGTTGCGTGAGACCCCGCGTGAAGTTCCGCGTTCACGGCTTAGGCCTCGGTTGCGCCAGCGTTCCGTCTTTTCTCTTCGTCATTTTCTTACTTGTCGCCATCATGTCAGTCAAAGTCGCCATCGCCCAGATCAACAGCACCGTCGGAGATATTGCGGGCAATTCCCGCAACATTGCTGAATTTGCACGCCGTGCTGCCGAACGTGGTGCCGATATTGTGCTTACGCCCGAATTGTCGCTGGTTGGTTATCCGCCGGAAGATTTGTTGCTGCGTCAGGCATTCTACGCAAAAACTGCCGAAGCGTTGCAAGCGCTGGCCATCGAGCTGGCCGCCTTGCCTGATCTGTATGTCGTGGTCGGTCATCCGACGCTGCAAGAGGGACGCCGCTTCAATGCAGCGTCTGTACTGCGCAATGGCCAGGTCATTGGTAGTTACCATAAGCTGGAATTGCCCAATGACAGCGTATTCGACGAGAAACGCTATTTCAGCAGCGGCGAGCAGGCGCTGGTGTTTGACGTCAAGGGCACCAAATTCGGTATCAACATCTGCGAAGACACCTGGTTCCCGCGCGCACCGGCTCTGGCCAAGGAGGCCGGTGCCGAGGTATTGCTGATTTTGAACGGTTCGCCTTACCACATGAACAAGCAGTTGCTGCGCCTCGATGTGATGCGCGCCAACGTGACCAGCCAGGCCTTGCCGCTGGTGTTCGCCAATCTGGTCGGCGGTCAGGATGAATTGATTTTTGACGGCAATTCATTTGTCATGGATGCGGCCGGCCAATTGGTGGCAACGCTGGCACATGCGCAGGAAGATCTGCAACTGGTTGAATTCGATGGTGCCACGGTCCGGCCGGGCGTCATGGCACCGGTCATGTCGATCGAAGCGCAGGTGTATCAGGCGCTGGTGTTGGGCGTAAAGGATTATGTCGGCAAGAACGGCTTTCCCTGCGTGCTGATTGGTTTGTCCGGTGGTGTCGACTCGGCCTTGACGCTGGCCATTGCGGTTGATGCGCTGGGTGCTGACAAGGTGCGCGCGATCATGATGCCATCGCCCTATACCGCCGACATTTCCTGGCTCGATTCGCGCGACATGGTTGAGCGGATCAAGGTGCGCTACGATGAAATTTCGATCAATGCCTGTTTTTCGGCGTTTCGCGATACGCTCGCCGACGAGTTCAAGGGCTTGAAAGAGGACACCACTGAAGAAAATATCCAGGCGCGGATTCGCGGTACCTTGCTTATGGCCATGTCCAACAAGTATGGCTCGATTGTGTTGACAACAGGCAATAAAAGCGAGATGGCGGTTGGCTATTGTACTTTGTATGGCGACATGGCTGGTGGTTTCGCCGTGATCAAGGATATCGCCAAGACCCTGGTCTATCGTTTATGTACTTACCGCAACAGCGTCTCGCCCGTGATTCCTGAGCGTATCCTCACGCGCGCGCCTTCAGCTGAATTGCGACCCGATCAGACTGACCAGGATTCGCTGCCGCCGTATGAAGTGCTCGATGGCATCATGCAGATGTACATGGAAGAAAACAGCAGCATCGCGGACATTGAAGCCGCAGGTTATCGCATCGAAGATATCGAGCGCATCACGCGCCTGATCAAGATCAATGAATACAAGCGGCGCCAGGCACCGGTCGGGATTCGTATCACGCACCGCGCATTTGGACGCGACTGGCGCTATCCGATCACTTCACGGTTTCGTGAGTGATCATGTCAAGGCGACACGATCTTTACATCGTTAAGCCCCGCAGAGGGCTCTGCAGCTTCCCAAGCCAAGCATTTTTTTGCTAAATTCAGATTTATTCATTATGTTATTTCTATAGGGAGGGAATTGTCATGAAACAAGTCACTGCTGTCATCAAACCGTTCAAGCTGGATGAAGTGCGCGAATCGCTGGCCGAAGTCGGCGTCACCGGCCTGACCGTGACCGAAGTCAAAGGCTTTGGCCGTCAAAAGGGGCACACCGAACTGTATCGTGGCGCTGAATATGTAGTCGACTTCCTGCCCAAGGTCAAAATCGAAGTCGTGGTCGACGAAAGCGTCGTGGAAGCGGTAGTCGATGCCATCATCAAGGCTGCCCGCACTGGCAAGATCGGCGATGGGAAGATTTTCGTGCAGGAAATTGAGCAGGTCATCCGCATTCGCACTGGTGAGACCGGCGCCGAAGCTGTCTAAGCAATGCGCGCAAGACCCTGAGCTGGTTTTCAGGGGCCTTGCACATTGTAGTGCGTGGGCGGTTAGATAACATAGCTAGCTTGCTCACCGCCATATGACGATCTACATTCGCAGTGGCGAGTCCGACGCCGAAGTAGTTGCGGATTGAATACCATTGGCAATTTGCTTGCCGATGCGACCCCTGCGTTGTTAGCACCACACTGCGCAATATAAAAAAATTGTCTGAAAAATGCGCTGTCGCAACGAGCAATGCCTGCTTGTGCCGCTACCGCCCATTAATCAAGTTCCCAAACCGTAGCCGCCAGGAAAAGATGCCGGCCATATGCTGCCGGCATCGCTGTATCAGCGCCAACACACACGGTCGAATGCCAAGCCTGCAGGTTTAATCGCGCAATCATTGAATTTGCCGCGCCCCGGATCACGTCTATTTTTTGAAAGTGTGTCGATATTTGTTGAAATAGTATTCGATAAGTATTGTGAATTTGGCGACATAATTTTGAAAATTACCTCTCCCCTATAGGAGCGCGAACCATGCGACCAGAGCGATCGGCAGCTTATGCCGCAAGTGTTAACGCGACCGTGGGTAACTTTCAGTACAAACAACGGAAAGCATATTTCAAGGACTACCAGGCGACGCCGTCACGACTGAAACGGACTGCTGCGAGAATCACGCAACTGAGCCCGCAGCAAATCCATCCGCTTACGGCCTTGTATTTTTTAGCGGCCACCATCGCGCCGCCCAGAATACATCGCGGACCAGAACCACGACAGCAGGCCGATAACAACGCCAATCCCGACAGCCAAATTGGCTTGAACAGCCCAACCACCAACCGCCTGAGCAGATCCCTGCGTTCAGTAGATCTGGCGCGCGCCGACCTGCCAGCACTATCACGGCGGGTCCTGCCGATACGCGCCGACGTGCAAGATATCGTCCAGTTTCAGTCGGCTGCACCAGCGCAGCAGATCACGCAGGCAAGGGACAACAGCGAAGAAAACGGCGCAGAAGAATGGCACCAGCCATCACCGTTCCTGGATATCAGTGAAGAGACGCGGCGAACGATTCTCGATGCCAACCAACAGGTGTTCAATTTACTAGGACAGCATCGTTACGAATATTCCGGCAACCACCATGTTTCCCGGCGCATGCTGATGCAAGGAGCCATTGAGTTTTCGCTCGTCAATGAAGAATATCGCGCAGATCTGGCCAGACATTTACTACGCGCCACGGCGAACTATGGCGCGCATCTGGACGAAACCATTCCGATGGCGATGCAAAAGAAAATTATCCGGGACTGGATTGCACTTAACCTTT
>JAMFSU010000128.1 GCA_026225475.1 Duganella sp. | reverse complement strand
CGCCGCAGCGCCGGGAACCCCGCAGGGGCGATGTAGTAGCGGTCGCCTTTCTTTGCTTACTTATCTTTGGGCGAGACCAAAGAAAGTGAGCGGCTGCCGGGCCGCCCCCGGCTAGGTCGTCCGAAGAAAACACAGCATCAGCAACCAAGAAAAGAGACAGCCGCTTTTTGAACGGACAGGACAGGAACTGAACCGAGCCAAATCCCGCCCCTGCTATCACCTCACCCCGCAAACCGATCCGTCGCCTCAATCAACTGATGCAATATGCCCGGCTCCGAATAAGCATGACCAGCGCCTTCGACCAGATGCAATTGTGCATCGGGCCAGACTTGTGCCAGTTCCCAAGCCGACTTGGCCGGCGTCGCCAGATCGTAGCGGCCTTGCACGATGACACCCGGGATGCCTTTGAGGCGTGACGCATTGGTCAGCAAGCGGCCTTCTTCCATGAAACCCTTGTTGACGAAATAGTGATTTTCGATGCGTGCAAACGCCAGTGCAAACTGGGCGTCATTGAATTGCGCAATCATGCCAAGATTAGGCGCCAACGTGATGGTACTGGCCTCCCAACGGCTCCAGGCGCGCGCCGCCTGCAATTTGGCAGCCTCATCAGTGCCGGTAAGACGACGCCGGTAAGCACCGACCATATCGCCACGTTCAGCCACAGGAATCGGCGCCAGAAACTCTTCCCAACGATCCGGGCAAAGCCAGGAAGCACCTTCCTGGTAATACCAGTCCAACTCTTGCTGACGCAGCAAAAACACGCCACGCAAAATCAGCTCGGTGACACGCTCGGGATGAGTTTCGGCATATGCCAGCGCCAGCGTGCTGCCCCAGGAACCGCCAAACACTTGCCAGCGTTCGATACCAAACAAGCTACGCAGGCGTTCAATATCGGCCACCAAGTCCCAGGTGGTATTGGCGTCGAGGTTGGCATGCGGCAACGAACGGCCGCAACCGCGCTGATCGAACAAGACAATGCGGTATTTCTCCGGATTGAACAATCGCCGGTGCGAAGGCCCGCAACCGCCGCCGGGACCACCATGCAAAAACACCACGGGCTTGCCCGCCGGATTGCCGCAGACCTCCCAATACACCTGATGACCGTCGCCGGTATCAAGCATGCCGCTGTCGTAGGGATCGATGGAGGGATAGAGCGTGCGCAAACCGGAAGCAATGGTCATGGTCGGAAATCCTTTGAAAATAAATGCTGCTTTGAGGCCGTCGGTATCAGACGGCTGCAGGCGTGTGGAAGTCAATACGAAAACTGAAGGTGGTATGGCTCACCTGAGAATCGACCTGCATTTGGCCACCATGGGCGCGGGCGATTTCATCGACGATATACAAACCCAGACCAAGTCCGAAGCTGTTCTTGTCGCTGCGCTCACCGCCGCGCACGAAGGGCTGGAACAGGCGACGCTGTATATCGGGTGCAATCGGTACGCCCTGATTGCGTACCCGCAATTCGAAATGCTGTTCATCACCGCTCACCAACAGGCTCACTTCGCCATTTCGGGCACCATGGGTGAGTGCATTGGACAACAGATTCGATAGCAATTGCGCAATGCGCGGACCATCACACAAGATCGGTGCACGCAGATCAATCAAGATATCGATGTGGCGATCCGGCCAATTCACCTGTAGTTCGGCGACCACTTCTTCCAACTGTTTATGCAGTCGATTGTCAGTAGTTTTGTTCAAAATAAAACCGCCACCGAGACGCACCTGCGAAAAGTCCATCAGATCATCAACCAGCCCGGAAATCCGATGTGCGCTTTTTTCGATGCGCTGCACGGTCCCTTGCAATTCCACCGATGAGCGCTCGCGTAACAGCCGTGCCCCCAGCAGAATCGACGTCAGCGGATTGCGCAGATCGTGCCCCAGAATGGCAATGAATTGTTCACGCAAATCGGCTGCCTGCTGCGAACTCAGCAAGGCCGCTTCGGTTACAGCGGCACGCTCCTGACTGTCGAGCTGGACGCCGATCAATTGCGCAAACAGGCTGAACATGTCGATGATTTCGGGGCGCTTGATGCTGGCAGGATTCGGATCAATGGCACACAGCGTGCCGAAAAACTGACCATTGCGCCAAAATATCGGCACGGAGATATAGCTTTGCAGCCCGTACATCCTGGGAGTGTGATGGTTGCAATAGCGCGCATCGGTGGCGACGTTATCGATCACGACCATTTCACCGCTTTCGAGAATTTCGTCGCAGATCGTCGTGTCGACCTTGAGTTCGCCCCCGACCGGCAGATTAAACTTGATCTTGTCGAGTACGCTGGCGGCAATCCAGCGTTCCTTGGTAACCCGCGCTACTACGGCGTAACCCATGCCGGTGGAACGACAGACGACATCGAGGATCATCGGCACCGCATCGATGCGGCCTACCGTCGCTACCTCGGCCAGCAATTCTAATTCTTTATCGACGGACAATCGCCTGCTCCCGCTTACCTATGCATTGTGATGCGTGCCAGCTTAACTGAAAGCCGAGGCGATGTGTTGGCGATCTCGGCACAGCTTGGCGGTTTGCCCGCCGCCACCGATCCTAGTCGGCAACATACGCGGCAATGTCCCTCTGCACCATTTGCAGCGCGGCGTCGAGTTCAGCCGCCTTGACCCGGCAATCCGAGGCTGGTGCATTGATCAGCAAGGCTTCCAGCTCGGTCGCCAGCCGATACACGTCGGTCAACGCCAAGGTGCCGGCACTGCCGCGCAATTTGTGCGCTAGCGTCTTGGCCTGGGTCGGATCATCGACCTGAATGTGCGCCAGGATGTCGCTGCCGGTGCATTTATATTGCTCGACAAACTTGCTCAAAAACTTGCGGTACAGGTCCACGCTCCCCCAGGCTTCCAGACCCACGGCGATGTCAATGCTGGCATATTGATTGGGCCTTGTTGTTTCATTGGCGATCGGGAAGGTACTCAGCGCCGCCGCCGAACTATAGCCGGGCGTGGCATTGCGGCGCTGTTCGAGTTCCGCCGGCAATAGGTGGGCGATATGTTGGCGCACCACCGACACAATCTGCTCGATGTTGTAAGGCTTGGACAGAAAACCATTCATGCCGGCCGCCAGTGCAGCTTCCTGTTGCGCTTTGAAGGCGCCCGCAGTCAACGCAATGATAGGCAAGCTGCGCAGTTCCAGCGTTTCACGAATTTCGCGCGTGGCGCTATACCCATCCATGACCGGCATCTGGATATCCATCAAGACCAGATCGGCACCATCAGGCTTGCCGCACAACCAGGCTACCGCTTCACTGCCATCGGCCACCGTGAACACTTCGGCACCTTCTGCCTCGAGAATGCGCTTGGCTACCTCGCGGTTGATTTCGCTGTCATCAACCACCAGCACGCGCACGCCGGTGATGCGTACCTCGCCCAGCGCCACTGACAGGTCCGCCGCCAGCACTTGATGATTGCCGCGCCGCTGGCGCACATGGATGATGGTGTTGTACAGCGTCGATGGTGTCACCGGTTTGGTGATGACCGCATCGACTAGTTCGGCGCCTGGTGCATTGAGCACATCGTCGCGGGCATAGGCCGTCACCATGATGACAATGGGCGGCTGCACATGCGCCGACGAGGCTTCGCGGATCGCCCGCGCCGCCTTGAGTCCATCCATGCCGGGCATGCGCCAGTCGAGTAGATAGATGTCGTAGTTCAGTTGATGACGCAAGCGCACCATCGTCTTGGACACCGCATCTTCACCCGACTCGACCACATCGACCTGCCAACCCATTGCCTTGATGGTGTCGGCCAGCATGGCGCGTGCGGTATCGTTGTCATCTGCCACCAAGATCGACATCGGCAAATCTGCCGGCAGATTGCTGATGGCCGGCGGCAAGCGCTTGAACGGCAGCGTGAACCAGAACTGGCTGCCCTTGCCCGGTTCGCTGTGCAGGCCGATCTCGCCGTTCATCAGTTGCACCAGATGACGGCAGATCGTCAGCCCCAAGCCGGTGCCGCCATAGCGCCGCGTAGTTGACACATCTTCCTGGGTGAAGGCCTGGAAGATGTCATGCTGGCGCTCAGCCGCAATACCAATGCCGCTGTCGCTGACGGTGAAGCGCAACGTCGCCAGATCCTGCACCTCACTGACCACCGCGACGTGTATCGATATCTCGCCATGCGTGGTGAACTTGATGGCGTTGCTGGTCAGGTTGGTCAGTATCTGTTCCAGCCGCAAGGCATCGCCGTGCAAATGTTCGATGCCGACATCGTTGAAACCGACCAGCAATTCCACCTCCTTGCTGGCAATGTTGGGAGCGGTGACGTTGACGACGTTTTCCAGCACCGCGCTGAGACGGAACGGCACTTCTTCCAGTTCCAGCCGGCCGGCTTCGATCTTGGAGACGTCGAGAATATCGTTGATGATGCCCAGCAGCGACTGGCCGGCAGCGATGATCTTGCGTACCAAGTCGCGCTGATCGGCATCGAGTGCAGTTTTGTCCATCAAATAGGTCAACCCCAGCACGGCATTCATGGGCGTACGGATTTCATGACTCATGTTGGACAGAAAGCTGCTCTTGGCGCGCGTGGCTGATTCCGACTTCGACAACGCCAGTTCCAGGTTGCGGTTGACGTCGCGCAGATTGGCGGTTTGTTGTTCGACCAGCGCTTCCAGATGTTCGCGGTAGCGGTTGAGTTCTTTTTCCAGCAGTTTGCGTTCGGTGATGTCGCGCGCAATATAGGAAATGCCGATGATTTTTTTCTGGCCGTCGCGGATCGGCGACACCGTCACCGAAATATCGAGCAAGCGGCCATCCTTGTGCCAGCGCACGGTTTCAAAATTGACCACGGTTTTGCCCTGGCCAATCTGTGCCACGATATCGCGCGCTTCCTCGGTGCGTTCCGGCGGCACCAGCACAAAAGCGGACTGGTTCAAGACTTCCCAGGAGAGGTAACCGAACAACTTTTCGGCACCGGGATTCCAACTGTTGATCAAGTCATCCAGGCTGGTGCCGATGATGGCGTCATCTGACGACGCGACAATCGAGGCCAGCATGGAGCGGGTTTCCTGATGCCGCTCCAGGTCAGCCACACGCTCTTCGCTGGCCGCCAGTTGCGATTCGGTGCGCAAGCGGTCATGTATGGCTGCTTCACGCTTGCGCCGGTTGATCGCCAATTGCCAGCTCAACAAAGCCAGGCCGATCCAGATGGCGATAACGTACATGCCAATGCGGGTCATGATGGTGTAACTGCTGACCAGCATGCGCTGCTGCGGCAGGTACAAGGCTACAGTCCACGGCGACTGGTGGCGTATATGGTAGCGGTTACCCTCGTCGAGGCGTACCTGCTGCCACGACCAGATACCGTCATCCATCAGATTGCCGCTGGCCTGCGCCGCGATGACTTGCCACACTTTGGCATATTGCGTGCCCATGTTGTAGACGCGCTTGAACATGAAGGCCCATTCGTCACCAGTATTGGTACTGTAGAGCCAATAGCCGTCGGCATTGAGCAGCATGGCACGACTGGTACCGCGTTCGACCTGATTGGCAAAGCGCTCCAGCAGCGG
>JAMFSU010000127.1 GCA_026225475.1 Duganella sp. | reverse complement strand
TGACGCGGTTGTGTGAAGTATTGGTACTGACGCCGCCATCAAAGTAATTGGTGGCGTTATTGGCGATAAAGGTATCGTCGAAAGAACTGCCGGTGACGTCCTGGATATTGGTATAGGTATCGCCATCGGCAAAGCCGCCAGTACCGTTGCCGTTGACCAAATCGACCGTCACCGCGCCGGTCGAGTTGGCGTAGCTGACCCGATTGTGCGAACTGGTGTTGCTGACGCCGCCATCAAAGTAATTGGACGCTAGGCTGGCAACAAAGGTATCGTCAGCCGAACTGCCGGTGACGTCCTCGATGTTGGTATAGGTATCGCCATCGGCGAAACCGCCGGTGCCGTTGCCGGTGAACAGATTGACCGTTACTGCCGAGGTCGAGTTGGCGTAGCTGACGCGGTTATGCGAGGTGCTGGTGCTGACGCCGCCATCGAAGTAATTGGCCGCCAGACTGGCAACAAAGGTATCGTCGGACGAACTGCCGGTGACGTCCTGGATGTTGGTATAGGTATCACCATCAGCGAAACTGCCGGTGCCGTTGCCGGTAAACAGGTTGACCGTCACTGCCCCGGTCGAGTTGGCGTAGCTGACGCGATTGTGTGAACTGGTGTTGCTGACGCCACCATCAAGATAATTGATCGCCAGGCTGGCAACAAAGGTGTCGTCATACTGGCTACCGGTCAGATCCTGAATATTGACCAGCTTGTCACCCTGCGCATAGCCGCCGCTGGTCCCTGTGCCATCAGTCTGGGTCAGGTCGACCGTCACGCCGGACGTCGAATTGGCATAGCTGACCAGATTGTGCGACGTACTGGTGTTGTCGGTGCCGTCGAAGCTGTTGGCATCGACACTGGCGACGAACACGTCGTTGGCGGTAGAGCCGATGACGTTTTCAATGTTGGCATAGGTATCGTTGGCAGCATAGCCGCCGCTGCCAAGACCGGTCACCAGATTGACCGTGACGCCCGCGTTCGAATAGATATAACTGACCGTATCCGAACCCTGCAAGCCATCGAACACATTGGTCGCCGACGAGGCAATGAAGGTATCGTCGTTGCTGGAGCCGATGACATTCTGAATATTGCTGTACTTGTCGCCAGCGGCGAAGCCGTTGCTACCAACGCCATTGACCAGATCGACTGTCACGCCGATGCTGTCGCTGGCTTTGGCATAACTGACGGTGTTGGTGCCGGCTAGGCCGTCGAAGGTATTGGCGGCGTTGTTGGCGATGAAGATATCATCGCCGGCGCTGCCGATGATGTTTTGAATATTCACATAGGTGTCGCCCTCGGCGTAACCGCCAGTACCGCCACCGAGCACCAGATCGATAGTGACGCCAGCATTGGAACTGGCGTAACTGACCGTGTTGGATCCGGCGCCGCCGTCGAATTTGTTGGCCGCCGCACTGGCGACGAAGGTATCGTCGTAGGAGCTGCCGGTCAAATCCTGGATGTTGATCAGCTTGTCGCCCTGCGCGTAACCACCGCTGGTACCAGCACCGGTGGTCGAGTTGAGATCAACGACCACACCCGCCGTCGAGTCTTCATAACTGACGCGGTTATGCGAACCCGAGGTGCTGGTGCCGCCATCCAAGGTATTGGCATCGGCGCTGGCGATGAACACATCGTCGTAAATGCTGCCGACCAGATTCTGGATATTGATGAATGAATCGCCATTGGCATAGGTGCTGCCGGTACCGGTGCCGATGGAATTGGTCAGATCGACGGTGACACCACCCACCGAATAGACGTAACTGACCGTATTGGAACCGAGGCCGCCGTCAAACAGATTGCTGTCGGCACTGGCATAGAACAAGTCGTCGTAGTTGCTGCCGATCACGTTCTGAATATGTTGCAGCGTATCGCCATCGGCATAGCCGCCGCTGGCGGTACCGTTGAACAGGTCGACCGTCACGCCGCTCGTTGAATATACATAGCTGACCGTATCAGAGCCACCGGAGCCACCGTCGAAGTGATTGGCGGTCGCGCCAGAGATGAAGATATCGTTGGTCGAACTGCCGACGATATTCTGGATATTGATGTAGGTATTGTTGTCGGTCAGGCCGTAGCTGCTGCCTTTCATGGTAACCATATTGGCCACCACGCCGCCGCTGGAGGCACCGTAGTTGACGGTGTCGGACCCACCGCTGCCACCATTGAAAACGGCGCTATCGATGCCCGCCACGAAGATGTCATCGCTGCTGCTGCCGATCACATTGACAATCCGGCTATAGGTATCGCCCTCTGCATCACCGCCGGTGCCGCGCCCACTGACGAAATTGACCGTCACACCGGCCGTGGAATTGGCATAACTGACCGTGTCGCTGCCGCCGCTGCCACCGTCGAAACTGTTGGCATCGCTGTTGGCGATGAAGGTATCGCTATAGGCGCTGCCGATGACATTTTCAATATGCGTATACGTGTCGCCTGCCGCCGAACCGCCGCTGCCGATGCCGGTACTCAGATCGATCGTCACTGCCGCCGTCGAATTGGCATAGGACACGGTATCGGAACCGCCGCTGCCGCCATCAAAATGATTGGCCTGGGTGCTGGCGATGAAGGTATCGTCATAGGCGCTGCCGATGGCGTTCTGGATATTTACATAGGTGTCGCCTTCGGCATAGCCGCCGGCACCGAGACCGGTGATCAGATTGACCGTCACTCCGGCCGTCGATGGCGCATAGGAGACGGTATCGGAACCGCCCGTGCCGCCATCGAGCCGGTTGGCCTTGTCGTTGGCGACAAAGGTGTCGTCGTAGGCGCTGCCGATCAGGTTCTGGATATTGCTGAGCACATCGCCCTGGGCGTCGCCGCCGCTGCCCAGGCCGGTGCTCAAGTCGACCGTCACGCCGGTCGTGGAGGTCTTGTAACCGGCCGTATTGACACCGGCGGTGCCGCCGGTGAGCACATCGGCGCCGGCACCACCTTCAAAATAGGTATTGCCGCTGCCGCCGATGATGGTATCGGCACCCGCGCCGCCATACAGCAAGTCATTGGCATTGCTGCCATAAATGGTGACGCCACCATCGCCGGCATGGATTTCGTGCGGCACACCCTGCGCCGGCAACACCCAGACGCTCTTGCCGGTGGCCGGATCGAGATAGCTCAGATCGGTGTAACTGCTGGCATCCTTGATGACCACAATACGGGTATCCGACAAGGTCACCGCACCATTGCTGGTGACCACGCTGGTATCGAAGGTCAACGTCGCCGTCGGCTCCACGGTCTGGCTGGCATCGGCGGCAGTGGTGGTGTACTGCACCTGCAGATCGAAGGTCTTTTGTCCGGTCGTCGGCGTCACTTGATAGACGCCATTGCCGAGATAGGTCGCGTTCAGGATCGTCAGATTCGTGGGCACGCCGGAAATGGTCAACGAACTAACGGTGCCGTCGCCGGTAATATTGACTTCAAAAATCTTGACGAAATCACTCTGCGCACCGCTGCCGGTGGCATAAATGGTATGCACATCATTGCCGGCGATGATCACCTGCGGCGCAAACTGTACTTGATTGGAGCCATCCGTGGCCGATGCGGTCGAGCCGCCGCTGCCATACAACACGCTGCCGACCTGGGTAGTCGTGGTCAGATTGAGCAGATTAAGATTCATCGCTGGCGTCTGCGGTCCGACCACGATGTCGCTCAATACTGCCCCGGCACGTTCGGACACACTTGGCGACAGCATCTTGATCGAGGCATCGGCGCCCGTCGTCACGGCCGGCGCCGGCGCCACTGGAATCGACGGTAACGCCAGATTTTGCAAGCCATTGCTGGTCAGCGAGCCGGCATTGTCCTGAATAATCTTGGCCAGCAGGCTGGTCGCCTGCGGATTGACCTGGGCTGAATTGTTGTTCGAGGTGAAATGGCTGTCTGCAGGCCCATCATTATTGGACTGCGCACTGCCTGGATCAGAATTGAGCGTCGGCGTCTGGTCATGGTTTTGCAGCGCGATCTTGCCGACCTGATCGAATAGCCCACCAGTCCTTTGCGCGCCATCGGAAAAATCCACCTTGGACTTGTCATCCATCGCACCCAGCGCACCGCCGGCCAGCACCACCTTGCTGCCATCCTGCAGCTCCAGCACCATATCGACATCAACCACCTGCACATGCTTGACGGCCGAATGCGGCACACTCAGCTTGAAGCTGCCGCCTGCATCCGGCATCACCACCTGCGCCGAACCATTGATCGGCTGGCCTACGCCATTGGCGGCTGCGGCAGCGCTCGCATTGGCTGCATTGGTCTTTTGCGGTACTGGAGTTGCCATGTGAAACCTCGCAGAGGAAGTCTATTCAATAGTTCGATTAAGTCGCTTGCACTTGCAACATCTGCGCACTCGGACCGTCCGCAATCACTTTGCCGTCATTGAGCACAATGATGCGATCCATCCGTTTAAGCAAGGCCGTACTATGGGTCGCCACTACCAAGGTACGTTGCGCGGCAAATTGCATCAGCCGTTCGATGATGCGCGCCTCGGTTGCCAGGTCGATACCGGTGGTCGGTTCATCAAGCAGCACCACTTTGGGCATGCCCGCCACCGTACGCGCCAGCGCCAGCATCTGCCGTTGTCCGCCCGACAGATTGCCGGGTGCCTTGATGATCTGATCGAGGCGCAGTTCGCCGCGCGCAATCAGGTCATCGACGCCAGAGACGGCCAATGCGGCTTCATAGACGCGGCTATCGATACTGTCGCCGACAAAGATATTGGCCGCCAGGCTGCCATCAAACAAAAACGGTTCCTGCGGCTTGTAACCGATGCAGCGCATGCGTACCGGCGCGGCATAGGCAGAGACCGCAACGCCATCGATCAAGACCTGGCCCTTGCCGGCTTCGACCCGATATAATCCGGCCAGTGTCCGCAACAAACTGGTCTTGCCGGATCCCGATCGCCCTACGATACCGACTTTTTCACCGGGACGTATCGTTAGCGACACATCGTCGAGCGCCGCTCGCTCATTCTTGTCGAGGTGCAGCGTCAAATTGACGACCTGGATCACCCCCAGCATGTCTTGCCGCAGCACGTCGGCAATCACTTGTTCTGGTTCCGCTTCGAACATCTCTTCAAACGCCGCGCGCGCACGCTTGAACATTTCCATGCGGCCCAGCACCAGCGTCACCGACGACACCATCGATGTGGCCCGGCCAATCAGCATGGAACTGGCAATCAGCGCGCCGACGGTAAGCAGGTTGTCTTCCACCAGATAAACGCCCACCACCAGCGTGCCGACCGATATCACCGTGTAAGCGACCGCCGATACGGCATAGCCGGTGTTCATCCAGAACCGGCTCTTGGCCTGGCTGATCGCATTGTCGCTGGCGTCCTGCAAAAAAGCCTTGAGCAGCCGTCCCTGCAAGGGCGACGTGCGCAGCGTTTCCATGCCGAATACCAGGCTGGCTAGTTTGTCGATCTTGCCGATGCCGGACTTCATCGCCGCATTGCCGTAATCAGTCGCAGGAATCTTGCACAGCAACTGTGCCGTCACCAACAGGCCACCACCGACCAGCATGACCCACACCAGATGACCGCCGATCACACCCAGTGCCACCAGATACAGCAGCAGGAACGGCAAATCGATCAGCATCAGCATGTAATTCGACGACAGTAAATCGCGCGCACTGCTCAGATCGCGGTATTTCGCCAAGACCACGCCGACCGGCGCGTTCACGCGCGACTCCAGCAACCGGCGCGCCGACACAGTGTCGAACTCGACATCGAAACGGCTGGCCAGTTGTTCGATGTAATACACACGGATCACGCGCAACACCAATTCCAGCGCAACAAACAAGACCATGCCCAAGGTCAGCGCCCACAGTGTTTCAGGAATGTGGTTACCGATGACCTTGTCATACACCAGGCGTGAATAGAGCGGCATGAACAGGCCGAACACATTGATCAGCACCCCGGCCAAGACGATCTCAACAAAGCGGCTGCCATAGGCGCGCAGCAGCGTCAGATAGACCGGGTCGTGACGCAGCGCACGCAGATTCTCTTGCGGCTGGTCGACTTCAATGTGGACGCGATCGTTCATAGGGGGCTCGGGTTCGTCATGGGCTCAGGCAAAGGGTATAACTCACTTGGATTCCTTGTTTGCCAACGTGATTTCGCGAATCGCTTCGCGGATTTCCAGACGCAAGTCCTTGACCATGGTTTGGCGGCCGCTACGTATTTCTTCGATCACGGTTTGGGTATTGATGTTCTGCCGCATCAAGGCTTCCGTGATCGATGTCATCGAGGTCGGGATCGCCCCCAGATTCTTGACGCGATCATTCATGGTCGCCATGTGTTTGGCCAAATCAATCTGCAATTGCCGTGCCGACAACGCTTCGCGCGACATATTGCTGGAGTTCTCGCCAATCGCCTTGCCCAGTTCGCCCAGGCGGCTCGATACGGTGGCGTGAATTTCACCCTGATGCTGGATCGCGCCGAGTTCGTCAGCCATGCGGATCGAAATTTGATTGAGCAAGGTTGGCAACTGCGCAATATGCTGCGACGATTTTTCAGCCACGTTAGACGACTCGGTCTGCTGTGACAACAGCGACGTCAGCGCCGAGGACAGCGCCATCTGTCCTCGCTCCATGGTGGACACGATCTTGGGCAGCACATCGAAGCTGCGCAAGGCGATGTCGCCATTGACGGACAGACGCTCTTCCAGCAGCGACAGACTCTCGGTCAAGTCGCGCGCCGAGGTGATCTTTTGATTGATGATCTGACCGACATTGCGGATTTCTTCCAGCGTCTGCTGGCCGACTTCGTGCATGCGCGGACCGAACGAGACCAACTGACGCAGACTCTTCGATTCGTCCATGCTTTCATGGAACAGCTGGACGATACTATTGAGCCGATCATTCATGCCTTCGAGCTTGATGCCGGCCTGCATTGAGGCTTCCGAACTGGCGCGCGATGCCATGATCGATTCGCGTTGTAACACCATCAAATCCTGCAAGAACTCGGCCAGGAACTGCTCCGATACGCCCTGGCGGGTACTTGCGGCTGGCCCAGCCATGTCGTGAATCACATGCTGCACCATTTCACTGATGCATTCGCGTGAGCGCGACACCAGCTTCTTGCCGGCTGCGCGCAAAGGCGTGAGCGTCAAGCCCAGTGCCAGCGAACCGATCAGGCCGAACATCGAGGCGCTGAACGCGGTACCCATACTGGCCAACGGTTTTTGCAGATCGGCCACCAGATGCATGAACGACGCATCCATATCGCCACCCTGGGTCGCCTTGCCAAAGCCATCAATCAGCGCAGCAGTGCCCACCAAGGTTTCCAGCAGGCCGATAAAGGTGCCCAGCAAACCCAAGGCGATCATGAAACCGGTCAGGAATTGCGGAAACTCGGTCTTCGCTTCCAGATGCGCGGTCAGGTCGGCCAGCGAACGTTCGATGGTTTCCTGTTCGATACGCGAGGTCAAACGCCCCTTGGTGTTGGCGACATTGACCAGCACCTTGGTGATTTCACTGCCTTGGAATTCCGGTGCCGAGACCAGATCCTGCATCGACTCGCCAGCGGCCACACGGGCATAGAACAGGTTCAGCTTGTCGTATTCCCAGTTCACGCGCCACACGTTGTACATGATCAGTGCGACGCCGAAAATGGCCACTGCAAAAATGAACAGATTCAAAAACGGGTTGATCCGGATCGCATGCAACACGAAGTCGCGGAACATAAAACCGCCGAACAGCAGGAACAGCGAGGGAATCGCGCCGAGTGCATAGAATTTGCGTAGATTTGTCATACGGACCGCTTCCGAGTAGAGGAGACTAAATAAACAGTAACAGGGATGGTGATGGGATTCATCGTGGCTCGCGCATCGCGCTCTGGCTAAAGCGGCTCAATGGCGACATCAGGTATTGCCAAACCGTACGGCGTCCGACGATCATGTCGGCCGTGGCCGTCATGCCCGGCATCAACGGCAAGCCATGGTCGACCTTCTTGGGATCACGCGTGACTTCAATCTTGACCCGGAAATAACGATCGCCGCGCTCCTCTGGCACGGTGTCGGCGCTGATTTCAGTGACCACGCCCTGCATCGAGCCGTAGACACCATAATCGTAAGCCGAAACCTTCACGCGCGCCGGCGCGCCGGTCATCAATTGCGCGCGGTCGGTCGGCGATATCTTGGCTTCGATTACCAGCTTGTCATCGGTGGGGGTCATTTCAATGATGGCGTCGCCCGGCTTGACCACGCCACCGACGGTATTCATCAGCACACGGTTGACCACGCCATCCATCGGCGCACGCACTTCCGAGCGCGATACCCTGTCATTGCGTGATTTGATTTCCTGCATCAGACGCGACAGTTCGGTTTCACTGGTGGTCAGGTCACTGCGCGCATCTGCACGAAACCGCGTGGCGGCCTCACCGGTCTTGGCCTGCGCTTCGGCAATCGCGGCCTGCAGACGCGGGATCATGGCATTGTTGGCACTCTGGCGGCTCTGAGTATCCTGCGCCTTGGCCTGGGCCTGAATGTCTTCCAGTTGCGAGGCGGCATTGCGCACGAACATGCCATGCACTAGCAGATACTGCCTTTGCGCCAGCTCAAATTCCGAGGCCAGACTTTTTTGCCGGCTCACGGCTTCGGCAACTTCGCCCTGACGCTGCAAGGCCTGTTCGCGCAGCACGCTCAATTCCTGCGTCAACTTAGCCTGACGCGCCGCGAACGAGGCCAGTTCACTTTGTACCGCCGGATCATCGCGTTGCAGCTCCGCCGGCATTGTCACCGTAGCGGCGCCGAGTGCCTCTGCCTGCAGACGGGCTATGCGCGCGCGCAGACCGAGGATCTTGACGCGGCCTTCGCCGAGGTCGGCATCGGCACGCACGTCGGCGATGGAAATCAAGACCTGGCCTTTTTTGACGGCAGCGCCTTCGCGGACCAGGATGGCCGAGACAATGCCGCCTTCCAGATGCTGGATCACCTGATTATGTTCGGATGCGACAATGCGGCCGCTGCCACGCACCACCATGTCGATCGATGCAAACCACGACCACACCAGCAAGGCCAGCAACAAGCTCACCAGCGCCAGGATGAACACACGCGGACGCTCCAGCCGGCGATGATTGCCCAGTGCGCCATCGATGTGGGGCGCCAGCAGCGACATCAATTGCCGGCTGCGACGATACATTTGCAGCCGCAGCCGCAAATCCCAACGCAATGGTGTCTGTGGCATGGTGGTCATTTTCCATCCTCCTGGTATTGGATGATCACGCGCGCATTGCTCTCGGCACTGTTCTCACCGGTCGCCACACGACTGACCACGCGTTCCTTGTCCACGCCGCTGTCGATCAAATGATTGCGGACTGCCACCGTGCGGTAATAGGCACGGCGACGCGCTTCGCTGAATTCGGCCGAACCGATTACCCCGGTGATAATGATCTTGCCCTGTTTGCCCTTGACTCGCTGCACCCAGTCGCCAATACTGCCGTCGAGCGATTTGCTACCAGCCTCGCTGAGATCGGTAGCATCGTTTTCAAAACGCAGCACCACGGCTTTGGCACCACCTTCAACGCTCAAGCCAGGGGCGATTTCCTTGGCGCTCTCGACCTGTACCTGAATATTGTTGTTGCCGCCACTGGCCGCAGCAGCGCTGCGCAAACTACCGGCGTCAGCTTGCAACGGCGGCGCACTGCGTTGCTGCGACTGCAGTTTTGCCACTTCGCGTTTGAGTTTTTCGATCTCGGCGCTCTTGCTGCGATTGTCGCTTTGCAATTGCGCGGTATCGGCCGCACTGCCGTCGGGCGCATTGACCTGATCCGGCGTGGTGCGGGTACTGCCGCTCTGCACTTGTACCTGGCCCTTGGTAATCAGCTTGTTGACACGCATCTCGGCCAGCTTCTGTGAGTAATAGAACAGCGTCACCACGAACACCACGACCACGAAGATCATGACCAGCACTACATTGGACAGTGCGTCCACAAATCCCGGCCAGAAATTCTGCTCTTTTCCCGTGTCCATGACGCTGCCTAGCCCTTCTTATTGTCTGTTACGCGATTGATTGGCGGGCGGCGTCCAGGCCCGTCCGGTGTTGCGCAAAATCTGATAGCAAAGATCTGCTTCCTGAAACAGTAGTAATGCAAAATCCGTGCGCGCCTGATACGCCTGCTGATAGGCATCGAGCACATCGAGCAATTGTTTGCTGCCGGTGCCGAGTTGATCGAGGAAAACATCGGCTACATTGGCATTGGTTTCATATGCCTGCCGCGAAATATCCATCCGCTTTTGCACCGCACCCAGCGTGCGGTAATTAATTTCGATCTGTTCCTTGAGCTTGCGTTCGAGGTCGGCCGCGGTACTGGACTTCTCTACGACCTTGGCGCCGATCTGGCTCTGGTAATAGACATCCGAGCCGCCGTTGAGCAAATTCATGGTCAGTACCAACATCAAGCGGCGATCGGTATCGAGCGTTGGATCGCCACCCGCGTAACGGGTTTTGGCCTGCGTCCATTCAATTGCCAGCGACGGTGAAAACTTGGCGCGCGCCGACTTCAGTTCTTCACGCGCTGCATCGGTATCGCGCCGCGCCGCGACAATGCCGGGATTGGATTCGTAGATATCTTGCAAGGCCAGCCGCGAAGTCGGTGGTACCGCCGGCATCATGCGTTCAGGAACCTGCACCTGCATGACGCGTTTGCCGATCAATTGGGTCAGCGACACCAACGTACTGTCGAGCGTCCCCTCCGCTTCGGCCACAGTAGCTTGCGCGGTCAATGCACGGCCGCGCACGCGTTCGAAGTCGATCTTGCTGGCGCCGCCGCCTTCGACGCGTTTGCGCATGTAATCGAGCAAGTCATTCATGCGCTGGCCGTAACTGCGTGCAAACGACACCGTAGCATAAGCCCGCAACACGTCGTAATACGCCTTGATGGTCGAGTAATACAGTGACTCGCGCGCATCGTCGCGGCGCAGATCGGCGGCCTGCGATATGGCACGCTGCTTCTTATAATCAAAATAGGAGCCCGGCGCGAAGATGGGCTGACGACCAATCAAGGTGGCATCCCAACGGCTATGGGTATAGGCAGGAATGATATTGCCGTTCTCGTCGCGAATCGATGCCGGCGAGGTATAGGCGCGGCCCTTTTGCGTCCGTATGTCAAGCGTCGGTCCGATCACCTGCCCCAGCGCGGCTTTGGTCGCATAGCGCGCCTGCTCGGCCTGGGCCACCGTGGCGGCATAGCTGTAACTGTTTTGCAAGGCCAGGTCGATGACCTGATCCAGATTCAGGAAAGGCACAGACTGCTGCTCGACCGATTCGACTTCAACTGGCGGCAATTCGATAACGTTGCCAACGAAGGTGGGATCGGATTGGCGCAGCATTGAAATGATTTCATCTTTGGCATTACCGCTCTCCGCGACAACAGCATCGCTGCTTTTGGAACCGATAAACTCACCGTTTGCTTCGGTTACTCGCATTTCCGGTGGTAGTTCCAGCTGCAATTTGCCAGTATCGGCCTGAGCCAGCAGAGGGAAATTCTGCGGTAAATTTCCACCTGGAAATTTTGTGAATGGTCGTGCTTGAAAATTAAGAGCGTCAGCCCAGGCGACCGAATTGACAGCGATCGTGAAAAACAATATTACTAAGGCTAACTTCCTGTTTCTAAGTGTCATTATTGGCTACAACAGACTGGCAATCACGCCAGACCTCCTCCCCATCATACGAATGAAAATCAACAAGTCAGCGGACAAAGTCACCTCTTTTGTCCCCACGGGCTGCCTTATTTTTTTTTGTAATTGTTGGAGGGCACTTTTTATGGTTGCAAAATTATACGCGACACAAGTACGGCAAATTGCTCGCATTATCAAAAAAACATGTAAAGAAATTAATTGTCTTTTGGACAACAAAATGAGCGCCTTTCAAAACAGCTATTTCCATGCCGTCTCACAACAATTGCTAGCGGTTATGAGTGTAGTGCCCAAATGTGGCAACGTCATGTCATAAAACCCAGCAGCAAATCTCATTTCAATGTTTTTTGTCATTATTTCTTTTGGGGGAATTTTTCCTGCACCACATTGAAATCTGCCCAATCAACCATATTGTCCTTAAAATACGGCGCAAAGACAGTCAGGGAAATTCTGATGGTGTTTTACAAGAAATCTTTCTTATTGAAGAGGTAATAAATATGGCAGCACCCGAGAAACAGACCCTTGGCTTCCAGGCCGAAGTCAAACAGTTACTGCAATTGATGATTCATTCCTTGTATTCCAACAAGGAAATCTTCCTGCGCGAGTTGATCTCCAATGCATCAGATGCGTCCGACAAGCTGCGTTTTGAAGCAATCAACAATAGCGCCCTGTTTGAAGACGACCCGGAACTGAAGATCAAGGTCACGTTCGACAAGGCGGCACGCACCATCACGATTTCCGACAACGGCATCGGCATGAGCCGTGACGAAGCGATTTCGCATCTGGGTACGATCGCCAAATCGGGCACCAAGGAATTTTTCTCGAAACTGTCGGGTGACCAGCAAAAGGATGCAGCACTGATTGGCCAGTTCGGCGTCGGCTTCTACTCCGGCTTCATCATCGCCGACCGCATTACGGTCGAAACCCGCCGTGCCGGCGCTCCCGCCAATGAAGGCGTACGCTGGGAATCCGAAGGCGCTGGCGAATTCTCGATCGAAGCAATCGACAAGGCCACACGCGGCAGCGACGTCATCCTGCATCTGCGCGAAGGCGAAGACGAATTCCTGTCGTCGTGGCAACTGAAGACGGTGATTCGCAAGTACTCGGACCACATCTCCCTGCCCATCCTGATGCAAAAGGAAGAATGGGACGAAGAAAAGAAGGAGACCGTCCTCAAGGATGAACTGGAAACCGTCAATCAGGCCAGCGCACTGTGGACACGCAGCAAGTCCGACATCACGCCGGAGCAATACGAAGAATTCTACAAACACATTTCACATGATTTCGGCGCACCGCTGGCCTACACCCACAACCGCGTTGAAGGTCGCAGCGAATATACCCAGTTGCTGTATATCCCGACGCGCGCACCATTCGACATGTGGGACCGCAACAAGCGCGGTGGCATCAAGCTGTACGTCAAGCGCGTCTTCATCATGGACGATGCCGAGCAACTGATGCCGGTCTACCTGCGCTTCGTCAAGGGTGTGATCGATTCAGCTGACCTGCCACTGAACGTGTCGCGTGAAATCCTGCAAGAGTCGCGCGACGTCAAGGCAATCCGAGAAGGTTCGACCAAGCGCGTGCTGAGCTTGCTGGAAGAACTGGCCAATAGCGACGAACAGGCGCAAAAGGACAAGTACGTCGGCTTCTGGACCGAATTCGGCCAGGCGCTCAAGGAAGGCATCGGCGAAGATGCACCCAACAAGGAACGGATTGCCAAGCTGCTGCGTTTTGCCTCCACCAATAGCGACAGCGACGCACAAACAGTGTCCTTCGCTGACTACATTAGCCGCATGAAGGAAGGCCAGACCAAGATTTACTACGTCACTGGCGAAAACTACCATGCCGCCAAGAACAGCCCACATCTGGAAATCTTCCGCAAGAAGGGTGTCGAAGTGCTGCTGTTGACTGATCGTGTTGATGAATGGATGCTGTCTTTCCTGCAGGATTTCGACGGCAAGGAATTGGCGTCGGTGGCCAAGGGTGGCCTCGATCTCGGCGCGCTGGAAAACGAAGCCGAGAAAAAGCTGCACGAAGAAACCGAAACGCAATTCAAGGAATTGGTCGACAAGATCAAGACCAGCTTGAGCGACAAAGCCAAAGACGTGCGCGTGACGTTCCGCCTGACCGATTCGCCGGCCTGCCTGGTGGCCGACGAAAATGAATTGTCCGGCAATCTGGTGCGCATGCTCAAGGCGGCTGGTCAGGATGCACCTGATGCCAAGCCGATTCTGGAAATCAATCCCGAGCATCCGCTGGTACAACGTCTCAAGTATGAAGAAGCCAAGTTCGATGACTGGTCGCACATCCTGTTCGATCAGGCAGTGCTGGCAGAAGGCGGCGCCTTGGCCGATCCTTCCGGCTTCGTCAAGCGTTTGAATGACATGCTGCTGGGTATGGCATCAAAGTAAGATGATGTCCTGCTGCTGTTCGATCCTTTCGGCAGCATCACCAAGCAACAACGTGGCGACGGCGATCCTGGTGATCGCCGTTGTCGCTTTCGTCGCTGATTTCCGTTACAGTGCAATGCAACCACCGCGCTGACCTAGACACATGGAATTTCACTTCATCAATCCGCGCAAAAATGCGCTGGTCTACATCATCAAGATCCTGTCCGGCTCGCTGATTCTTTGGTACGGCTTGCGTGCACTGGGTTTTCCCGAACCTTATTGGGCCATGATCTCCCTGATCATCGTCACCGAGCCAGACATGACGGTGGCCAAGGCCAACTTCCGCGCGCGCCTGATCAACACCATCTCCGGCGCCATCATTGCCTGCCTCTGCCTGGTTGTCTTCGGTGCTACTTTTTTCTCGATGTTGATTGCACTGACGCTGGCCGTGATCGTCGCCATGCTATGGCAAAACTACCCCAGCAACTGGCGCCTGGGACCGGCCACCGTGGTGATTCTGATGTCTGCTGCCTTTGCCGGTGGCGGCTTGCACCAAGAGCTGGGACTGGCCTTGTTGCGCGTCACCGAAGTCATCACCGGCAGCACCGTTGCGCTGTTGCAGACGGTGATCTATATCGGCGTGGTCCATCGCCTGCAACGCGATGCCTGACGTCGTGACCGTGGCGGGCCTGGTCACACTGAGCACCCCGCGCCTGCTGCTGCGTCCGTGGCGCGTCAGTGATCTGGCCGCTTGCGCGGCCATGAATGCCGACAGCGAAGTCATGCGCCATTTCCCGAGCACGCTCACGCGCGCTGCCAGTGACCAGTTGGTCGAACGCATCCAGGCACATATCAATCAATATGGATTCGGATTGTGGGTCTTGGAGATTCCGGGAGAAATACCGTTCGCCGGTTATGTTGGCTTGCTGCAGGTCGCGTTCGATGCGCATTTCACGCCGGCGGTTGAAATCGGCTGGCGCCTGGCACGCCCGGCCTGGGACCGCGGTTTCGCCACGGAAGCAGCACAACGCATCCTGCACTATGCGTTTACTGAGCTGCATCTCAAACAGGTCGTGTCATTTACTGTGCCGGCCAACAATCGCTCGCAAGCGGTGATGCGGCGGCTCGGCATGCATACCCGGGCGCGCGATAACTTTGAACATCCACGGCTGCCGGCTGGCGATCCGTTGCGCGTGCATCTGCTGTATCGATTGCAGCGCGCCGAATGGCTGGCCGGGCAAGTAGCCTAGAACAGACGCTTAGTGCGTGACACGGGTGGTTCCGCCGGAGGACAACAAACGCACCCGATCTCCGACCCGGAAAGGCTCATCGGCATCCTGCGTAATCGCGCGCAATTCTCCGTTATCAAGACGTACTGTGATTTCCAGGCCAGGACGATTGGCCATGCGCGACTCGATCTGATTACCGGCCACGCCACCGGCCAGCGCACCAACGATACCGGCGGCCAACGCGCCATTGCCGCGACCGATCGTGGAACCAGCGGCGATGCCGCCGAGTGCGCCACCGGCCAGTGTGCCGACGCCACTGGCGCCTTTATCAATGGTGACATTGCGAATCGACTCTACCACTCCCATGCGCACTGTTTGCTCACCTTGCGCTTGCCGGGCGTTGTAGACATTGGCAGAATTTGGTGTGACGGCACAACCGGCGACAACGGCACTGACGGCGGCGATCAATATGATTTTTTTCATCAAGGGCTCCAGAAAGAATGCACCCATTCTCAGGGTGGTGTTGTGCAACAACCGGGCATGTTTTTACTGGACCTACGTTGATGCGCCGGATTATCGCAAATGACGAGGCATGGCCTACCGCCTCTTGACATAAACTCAACACATTTGTTCCCGCCGATCCGATCTGAGATCAATAGCGCACATGCAACCGCCGGTACAAAAGACTCAGCACAAACAAGGGACCAATCAGCAAAAACCGCAGGTCCTCGAAAAACGAGGGCTTCTTACCTTCGATCTTGTGACCGATAAACTGGCCGATCCAGGCGCCCACAAAGAGCACCAACGACAGCGGCAACACACTCGGTGCCGGCAAGTGCGACAACAGCAGCAGCATGGCCAGCGCCATGAGCAGCATACCCGCAGCAAATGCCGGGGACAAGGTGACGTAATAGGTGAGCGTGACCGCTACCAGCAGCACGGTCAATGCCGGCGATGCGGCCCAGATCATCCCCAGCAGCGCCAGCATGATGGCTGGCACGCATAGACAATGAATACGTTCATTGACCGGATTACAATGACTCTCGGCATAGCGCGTCAACAGCATGTCAATGCGCCGATGGATGATGGAAGGCATGTTATTCCTCATGGAAAATGGCAGCGCGCCTGAATCGTCAGCGCCCGCCCGACACATCGATGAAGGTTCCGGTGGCATAGGATGCCTCTGCCGACAACAGCCACAGGACGGCATTGGCGACTTCCTGTGCCGTACCGCCGCGTTTCATCGGCACGGCATCCTTGAGCCGATCGACACGCCCGGCTTCGCCACCGCTGGCGTGGATCTCGGTGTAGATCAATCCCGGCCGCACGGCATTGACACGTATCCCTTCAGCAGCCACTTCCTTGGCCAGGCCAATCGTAAAAGCGTCAATTGCGCCTTTCGACGCCGCGTAGTCGACATATTCGCCAGGCCCGCCCAACTTGGCCGCCATCGACGACAAATTGACAATCGCACCGCCCTGCCCGCCATGGCGAGTCGACATGCGCCGCACCGCTTCACGCGCACACAGAAAGCTGCCGGTGATATTGGTCAACAGCACACGGTTGATGCGCTCGGCGCTCATTTCGTCGACACGCGTCTGATGCTCCAGAATGCCGGCATTGTTGACCAGCGCGGTGATAACACCCAGTTCCTGGTCGACGGTGGCGAACATGCGCAAAATATCTGCCTCGACCGCCACATCGGCACGCACCGCAATGGCACGGCCACCGGCCTGTTGAATGCTTTGCACCAGGGCATCGGCAGCCGCCTGGTTATTAACGTAATTGATGCACACGGCATAGCCCTGCGCCGCAGCAGTCTGCGCCACGGCCGCGCCGATGCCGCGACTACCGCCGGTGACCAGCATGACAGCTTGTTTCATGGCATTGTCCCTTTATTGTCGTTATGATTTTTTCAGGTCGGCCGAACGCCGCCCTACTGTAAATAGTGTAGCCTTATTTATGCGCCTGCGCGCTCCCCTCCACGACCGCTCTTAATTCAGACTCACTCCAGTTTTTATATGTCGCACAAACGCAGCTTTCCCCCTGTTACCAATGCTGATACCAGAACATTAATCCTGGGCAGCCTGCCCGGCGATGTGTCACTGGCGCAGAGTCAGTATTATGCGCATCCGCAAAATCGATTTTGGATGTTGGTCGCAGAAGTAATCAATGTCGATTTAGTGGCCCTTCCCTATCAAGCACGTCTGGACACACTTCTGAAAAACGGCATTGGTTTGTGGGATGTAGTTGCCGAAGCGACGAGAACCGGAAGTTTGGACAGCAATATCCGAGGGCATGTTCACAATGATTTAATTAGTCTGCTGAACACGCTACCAAAACTTCGAACGATTGCATTCAATGGAGGGACAGCCGAACGGCTTGGATTAAAAGCTTTGAAAGAAAAGGCCGATGATTACCAACTTATTAGGTTACCGTCCAGCAGCCCTGCTTACACAAGGCCCTATGCTGAAAAACTAATACAGTGGCATTCAATTAGAAGCGGACTGACCATTGCGGTCCCAGATCAAGACAAATCTTGATGTAATCGTTCGACAAACTCTTCCAACATATACCGCCAGCTCGCCGGTAATTCTTCAATTCGCAAGGCTAAATGAAGAGCATCTGCACTTGGCTTTTCACTATTCTTTGCGTTCTTTTTCAGAGATTCCGCAGATTTCTTTGCTGGTGGCGGCCCATAGTGCAACCAATGTTCATCGACCTTCAGCCAAGTCGCTAAAGCAGAAATCTTAGGAACGGGAGGAATCGTTCTACCGGCAAGCCAGTTATGCACGGTTTGAGGTGAAACCGAATTGCCCTCGTAACGAAGATTAAATCGCAATGCCAATTCAGTAGCACGGAAGTCAGCGAGGAGAGAACGAGGGAAACGGCGCTCCACAACTTGCACGCATTGCTATCTATTACCTGATGAGCAAGTTTACTTGTTTCAAAAGAGGCGAGAGCGAAGAAAGAGATTGTCTTGCTTCTTCTCGCTTCAATTGTTCAGCCAAGCCTGATGAAATCCGGGTCATCAAACAATTTCTTCAATACCTGCTGAAATATTGCACCAAAATTCGCCACACCGTCACGCGCGGCAATCACGCCGATGAAGTGGGAATCCCACTTGGTACGGACCTCCAATACCTTGTCGTAGACAACAACACCAGCCTCTCTAACAACGAAATGCACTGACACATGCGCTTGCCCATCCATCAGCATAAGCTTCACGACAGTGACGTCGATAGCGTTCCCGCTGCCACCGACATAATGGCCGGAAGACACTAATTCCTGTTGCAAGGCACCGGCCAGAAAGGCTGACCACGATCCTCCCGGTGGCGTTGTCGTGAGTGCTCTGACACCAGCGCTTCCAGCCTCTATATCATCGCCATGTGAGACCTGAAACTTCACTCCTGATGTCAAGCGGGATAAAGAGATTTGATTCGCAATGCCTACCTGATATTCAGGCAGCGGCTGTGAAACACAGCCGCCCAGAGCCAACAAGGCGGACAGCAGTATGATGGACAGCAAATACTGCATTCGATGACCCACCGCGTATTTGCTTCCGATCATTTTGACAGATCCGACGTCTCGTCAAGTTCGGCCAAACCTTTTCCGACCATTTGTCTGACGACTTTATCAACCGCTTCAGTCAGCGACATTGCCACTAATCCTTGTGGTCCAGAGGCGTTCCCAATGGTCGAGACAATCGTGTGTTTGACTTCTTTTGTCACAACATCATGACCGGGCTCCACGTAGCTGATAGTGCATACATAACCGTCAGACACTGTGCTACCCGCCAATCCAAACGTCAGCCCGGTGGCGAAGCCCTTGGCACCGGCGTTTTCAGTTAATGGAACATTATTGATCATGACTGAAAGCGTGCGTCCGGATGCAACCGGTTCATAGGAGACCTTGCTAAAGAGACCTGACTGCGCAACCTCTTCATATACTTTCGGACGTAGCGTAGCAGTTGCGCGGGCGTTAGCAACGCTCTTTGACTGGAATTCGAACAACAGTTGAACGGGTTGTGGATCTGCTGGCTTTTTCAAATCGGCGTAGTGTGGATCGCCAAGCGAATTGTCGACATAAGCATGTAAGCTGATACACCCGGAAAGAGCTGCGGCGAAGGAACAAACCATTAACAACGTCAATGCACGTTTAAACATCAGAACCTCTTATTTTAATTTTTAACATACCGGCAAAGCTACTCCGGCCACCGCCCACCTTTGACTATGGTCATCACTGCCAACCTCAACATCCGGCCTTGATACTCCATCAATCATTGGCCCCAACGACTCCTGCATCGAATCAATCGTGGCTCACGCCAACTTGTTCAATGTCCCGATTCCATTTATACACACCAGATTTCAATTCGACCTGCATAGCTGCGTCAAGCAGATACGTGTCTACCCGCATCAACAGCTGGAAACCAGATATCAACGCTACAAACAGCGACGTGAATTAATGACTTGGTATGCAGTGACATGCCAGCTAGAACGCGACGTTCAGCCGCTTTGAGATGTCTCTGAAGTAGGCCTGGATTCCCCTTATTCTTATTCTTTAGGTAGTTAGTAATCAGCTCGTGTTTATTCTTTTTAACGATTAATTTTCGTTAAGAATCTTATGGCTTTTCACGCAGCCTGTAAATAATCGTTCGATCTCTTTTTCTATTTTCCAACAATTTTTTATTAAATTTAATTGAAGGAAAAAGCGAATGAATGCAAAGACAAAAAACATACTGCGCATTATTTTTACAAATCAAATGTTTTGTCGTAATGCGTAAATAAAGAAACAAGACAGTTTTTAGTTGACCAAGGAACGCGCCTATGCATTCTGACGCCTTAAAGAACCGTGCAGATCAGTATCGAATTGTGCTTTTGCCCTCCAGCAGTCCGGCGCATACGATGGCGTATGTAAAAAAGCTGGCGGCTTGGGTCGTGCTGAAATGTTGAAAGAAAGTATGCGGCGT